>NZ_QTZF01000002.1:0-666338 GCF_003462545.1 Coprococcus sp. OM06-34AC | reverse complement strand
ATGATTTAATAATTTCCAGCTAATCTATGGTTGACTTTTCATAGCTGGTCTCCATTATTTTAATCTCTGTGCTGTATCCTGAAATAGTCCAGGTACTTTTTAAACTTATCCTGCGCAGTAAGGCAGGTATCCCGCAGATATCCTCTTTCTCTATTCCATTCTGAAAGTCCTCTATAGTAATACCATTTGAGATCTTCATCTATGATAAATGGAACTATATCATATTTCAGACACTCCTTGAACAATATCAGCCTGCCAACCCTGCCATTGCCATCTTGAAACGGATGAATACTTTCAAATTCATGGTGAAAATCCAGAATATCATCTAGTGTCTTTTCATTGAGCTTGCGGTATCTTGCAAGGAGATTTTTCATTTTCTCTGGAACTTCTTCCGGCAAAGCCGTATCATGACCGCCCACCTCATTCGGAACTTTCTTGTAATCTCCCACCGCAAACCATTCTTTTCGTGAGTCCTGAGTTCCATTCTTTAGAATCAAATGCAGCTCCTTTATCATTTTCTCACTTAATAAGTTCTTTGCATCATCGATCACCAGATCTATACACCTGAAATGATTGGTCGTCTCGACTATATCGTCAACATTTATCGCCTGATCACTCACGCCTATAGTATTTGTCTCATATATATACCGTGTCTGATCATGACTGAGCCTGCTGCCCTCTATATGATTGGAATTGTAAGTGAGATCCACCTGTATCTTATGATAAATGCCACCTTTAATTCCATTTTTTTTCTCTTCTCTCAGCACAGTCAGCAGATCCCGGTTCTCTTCTCCCGCAGATTGACGCATTGGTTTCTGCGCAGAATCCGGTATATTCCACGTCTTTCCCGTCAGAAAAGCCCCAGGAATCTTATCATGAGCGCAGTAATTTCTAACGGTTCGTTCTGACACATTCCATTTTTTTGCAGTCTCTGCAACTGAAATATAACCCATGAAAATCCCTCCTTTTACGCAATGGGCTTTTATCATCTGCACAGTGTTTTGTATATAGATAGTATATGCCGTTACCGGCAAGAAATCAACTTTTTCAAGATTTGAAACCGTTCATTTCTTGCCGATAACGGCATATCTTACATTACTCATATATAGGTTCAAAGTCGTCTGCTCCGTGTCCACACAGAGGACATACATAATCTGCCGGGAGCTCACTTCCCTCATATACATAGTTACATATCTTGCATCGCCATCCCACTATCTTCTTATCTGTCTTAGGAGGCTTGTCTGCCTTTGGCTTTACATGTGCCTGATAATCAGCATATGTGAGAGGAGCCTTGTCTGACAGCATCTTTGCATCAACCACCTCCGCGATGAACAACGTGTGCGTTCCGAGATCATGGCTCTCAACTACCTTGCCGCTGATTACCGCACATGCATACCAACCCATGTATGGAATTCCATTGATATCCTCCGGCATCTTTATGCTCTCGAACTTGTCCACATCTCTTCCCGACTGGAAACCGAAGTGCTTTATCGAGTCAAATGTACACTGCTCGTCAAGTACACTGAGGGCAAACACACCACTCTCCTTGAGCAGATCACATGTGTAATTCGTGTTGAGAACCGATATCGCAACCCGCGTTGGATTGTTCGCCACCTGTATACAGGTGTTGATGATGCAGCCATTTGTCTTGTCGCCCAGCTTTGTGGACAACATGAAAATCCCGTATGATAAACTGTAGATCGCCTTTTTATCCATGATAATAACCTCCTTGTCAATCATAATTAATCAGTTATATAGATTTATTCTCAATAAGATATTTCTATAATACCACATTATCATGCAAAAAGCTCCCCCTGTTTATCACAGGGAGAGCCTTTATTTAGCGAATAAATCTATCTCTCAACAGATATTATGTCATTTATTCCGTTGGCTGATTCCTGATAAAATACTTTTATTTTATCCCCGCTCTGTATAAATATCAGTTCCTCGTTCTCTGAGAAATCCTGCTTGTATACATTGCCATTTTCATCCGTGATATACACATATGTCGTCTCATCCATGTTGATATATTTGATATCAGCTACCGTGATCTGTCTGTTTGGTATATCATCCGTCATGCTCTGCGTACTCTTAAGTCCGTTCTCTGCCAGCAGCTTGTTGTATGCCGCAAGTGCGTCCTTCTGGGTAGTGCCTGTAGCTACAATATTGTACTTCTCCACATCGACAAGCGCATACATCTTTACCAGGCCACCGTTGTCCTTTAAGACCATGATGTAGGTTGGTATTCCGCTGATATTGATGAGTGATGGGAAGGATGCCTTATAACCAAGATGCTGTACCTGTCCCTCTGCCGATGACATGGCTGAGTATTCCTCTGCACCTGCCACCTTATAATATTTGCTCTCTCCTGTCCGGAGATTCATCAGAGCAAATCCTATGTTGGACTCGTCACCATTTACCGATGTGACACCTGTATATACCCACACATCGCCGTCCATAACCTTGTAACCATAATCATCCGTAGTCCTCTTGCAGCCCTTATTGCCAAATACGCTGTTCCAGTAGCCGCCTGAGAGCTCGCCGTACCAGTCGTATTTCTGGCACACCAGGTCGCCATCATATACACGGTCCACCCAGTGTGGAACATCACTGACTTCATGGTACTCTGTATCGCCCGTACACGGATCGCATATAACCACGCCCTTTACATCCTTTGCACCGAAGAGTCCTGCATGCGACTCAAGAACCGGACAGATGTAATATGGATTGCCATCGTCATTGAGCTCCAGATAGAAACCTTCAAATATATATGTCGGATAAGCCATCTGGACATGTCTGTACAGGTTCTTGTTGAAATACGCTGAAGGTGAATACACTATAGGCTTTTCAGTCTGTATATAGTGTGCCTCATTCTTTACAGGATCCACAAGAACATAACCCGGGATTCCGTTCTTCCTGTTGTTCATATATTTGATGAATCCCGCATAGTTGAGTGCTGCGACCTTCATCGGCGCGCCATTGTAATCTATAGTGCTGTAATTGCCGCTGACCTCATACTGGCTGACCACATCCGAGAGTGAACCGACGGCTCTCTCACCTATGATCCTCGCTGTGCTTGTATCCATCAGTGCAATGTCATTTATCTGCCTGCTCTCCGGGATATCCGTCTGGAAGTCCCCATCCTCTATATTGATGAGACTTGCATACTTTGATGCACAAAACAGCTTGGATGACGCCGCCACCATAATGAGTCCGACCACTATCATTATTACTACTATCCATGCTGCCGGTTTCGTTGCTTTCGTTGCGACACTTCTGGTATCATTACTCTCCACCGTGAAATCAAGCGTACAAAAGCCAACAAGCGCAACTGAAATGACCATCCACACCCAGAAACTTGTACTCTGTATGTTGATCGCCGGTGTTGCCGCATAATAGTATATAAGCTCTCCTATGACCAGCACGACAAATGCTATCACATTCCATTTGCCGAGCCTTCCTGGGGGCTTTGCAAATATCTCCTTTGCCGCTCCTGTGCTTTTCTTTTTCTTTGTCTGTTTACCCATGTTGCCCTTCTTTCCGGCTTACCACGATCTGATTTTTCGCTGCATATACTTACCGGATCGTGTCTGCCATTAATCTATCTACTCCATATGTCTGCCCCATATATTATCATCTATTCCGATAAAAATATATATCTATCCGGTATATGTTATGCCTCGTATCGTTCTGCCAGTGAACGATTGTATATATGTGCTCTCCTGTGCTTTTTGTTATCCTTTTGCCTTCTCTATCCACTTCACAGCCTTTGCCAGCCTCTTCCCGGAATCGGCAAAATGCCCACCTGGATTTATCTCATATATCACATCGTTGTCTTTTTTGAGAAGTTCGCAAATCTCCTTTGTCCGATCCGCCACAGTTGCCATAAGTCTGTCTGACGTTCTCGATTCCTTACCGCCGAGGCTGATGTATATATGTTTATTCGCAAGTGTCGGCTGGCTGTTTACATATTCCACAAATCCCGGATACCACATTGAACCTGAACATGTGGCACACCCGGCAAATATATCCGTCTGATACATTGCCCAAAGTGCAAAAAGCCCGGCAAGCGAATATCCCATGATATAAAGAGGTCTGTTCGCCTGGCTTTGAATATCCAACTGCGGTACGACCTGCTGTTCTATATAATCCAGTGTCCGTCCTGCCTCCCCGGCAAATGATCCATCGACCTCATCCGATCTCCACGGTGAGAGATTCCTGTTCCAGTCATCTATCTGTATCGCAACAAGTGTAAAATGTTCTTCTCCCACCAGTTCTCTGATAGAATCCGCTGTGTGCTCCAGTTCATCTCCCCTGTGTGGGTACATGACCCAGAGGATGATCGGACCATTTTCCGAAGATATAAGTGTGTGTATCTGCATGTTTTTCATCTCCTATAGTGTGTCGGCTATCTTCTGGACTTTCTCCACTGATATGTTCAGTTTCTTCGCTATCTCTTCTATAGGAACCTTCACATCCAAATATGCCCTCACTGCACCCTTTAATTCTCCTCGCGCCTCGCCTATAGATATCCCTCTTTCTTCTCCTCTGGCTTCCGCCCTATCAAGTACTTCACACATATTTTTTAAACCTCCTTTATTTCCGTTAGCCTGCGCCTGTTCAAATCTTTCGTCCTGCGTCAATACACTCAAATGAATTGTCACCGGAAGAACTTTTGGATATAATGAATTATATAATGATCATCTGTGGGTAATCAACTTACTCACGGATGATTTTTATTTATACGGCGGTTTTTCATAGTTGACTTATTGCGGAATCTGTATTATATATTATAATACAGATAATACAAAAAAGGAGGGACACCACATGATCATAGAGCTTGACATGAGCAGTGACACACCCATATACGTACAGCTGCGCAATCAGATAGTAAAGGGAATCGGCAAAGGCGAGATACAGTCAGGTGAAAAGCTTCCCACTGTAAGACAGCTTGCGGCGGATGCCGGCGTGAACACAATGACTGTGAATAAGACATACCAGATACTCAAAAACGAGGGATATATCAGAACTGACAGAAGGCTTGGAGCATTTGTATCAGAAAATATCAATATGGACGCCGAGTTCCGTGACAAGCTGGAGTCAGAGTTGGAACTTCTGTCTGCCGAGGCAAGCATAACCGGGATGAACCGGGAAGATTTTCTCAAGTTGTGCGATAAAGTATATTCCAAAATGAAGTCTTCTCCAATCCAAATATGATACAATGAGCCGTTAGGCGATATGGTGTAACCAATTTGCATGAAAATAATACCAATTATGAATAAGCATTATCATAACTGGGAGAAAGAATCTTTATACAACAAATATCCACTAAAATAACAGAAAGGAGCCGCTTATGAGCATAGCATTATTTATCATCTTCCTGTTTATGAACTTCTTCATACTGCTCATAATGAAGTTCGTATATACAAGTAATTATTCGTATACCGAAGGAATGCTACTGGGTGTCCACATTCCAAAGGAACACAGTGAAGACGAAACCGTCCTGAATATTGTTGCTGCTGCCAGACGTAAGATGAACCGGATTATCTGGATAAATCTCATCCTTGGAACAGCCCTGTGCTTTGTCGTGTTCTGGGAGATCATTATATTCGTACTGGCATACACTGTCTGGATGATCGCATTCTGTTTCCTTATAACATATGCAAACAACTCCGCGCACAGGAAAATGTATGCCCTTAAGATGAAAAATGACTGGATAATCCCTGCTCAGAAAAGAAAACGCTACATTGATACAAATGTGTCAACCCAGATCGGCAAAAGTGAGATCAGTTTCAATTATCATGGAATAATAATCCTTGTAGAGCTCATTTGCCTAGTGCCATTTGTGATAGGGAAAAGTGCGGTCATATCAACCACAATGATAATAATGGGACTCTGCTCCGTCCTGATGTCACTTACATCCATGATATTCCACATATATGTAAACCGGCACGAGCGAACTGTGTACAGCTCGGATACCCAGCTCAACCAGACCGTCAACAGAACCATGAAGATATACAAGGGACTAGCAATGCTGATTCTTTCGGCAACAAATGCTGTCGCATGGGTATATATCACTATTGACACCCTGATTCATTGCATATCATCAGCCAGTAAGTCCCGGCAAATTTCGCTTTCTGATATCCAAAATTTCAAGGGTACGCTTGTAGATGTCTCGCTGTGCAGCTCCGCACTCTATGTCTATATATTTATCCAGACTCTCGCAGCCATCGGATTGTTTGCACCTCTCCTCATGGCACAAAGCAGAAAACGTGAACTCTTGGCAGCCGACACCCAGCCTCTCTACGTGGATGACGACGAATACTGGAAAACCGGATATTACTACAATCCTTCCGACCCGCATGTGCTGGTTCAGAACAGATTGCAGAGTGGAAATTATACATTTAACTATGCCACCAGGAGCGCAAAGATTTTTACAGGACTTACATATATCCTTATCACCGCCTGCATTGTCTGGACGATAGGCGTGCTTGTGCCATTCATAAACGTGCATATCGACACTCATCTTGACTCCAACAAACTCACAGTGTCTGCTGCCATATACTCATCGGAGATATATTTTGATGACATCGAGGAGGTTCAGCTTCTGGATGAACTGCCAGACGATGATTTTATTCGCACAAACGGAGGTGCCACCGATGAATACCTGATCGGCCATTTCAAGAGCAGCACCTACGGCAAATGTGGGCTGTATGTATACGCAGACAGTTATCCCATCATCATGATAAAGACAAGGGATGAAGTGATATTTATGAACACCAAGGATTCTGATGATACTTATTCTATCTTCGAATCCATACATTCATGAGATAACGCCAAAACAGGCACAATAGATAAGACCATCATGCATTTTAACACTAAATACATGATGGTCTTTTGATCTGTTCACACATAGCCATTCCGTCTATGCTATCATTTTCTTAAGAAATGCTCCCTGTTAGGATACTCCTGCCTGAACGCCGCCAGTGCTGCGCTCTGAAGTATGGCAAATTCCTTGTCCATGTGCAGCATGTGCGGCGCGTCAAATGCGATGGAGCTTATCTGATCTGCGATCTTCTTCGCCACGCCCTCATCCGAGAGCTGCCCCATGCCAAATGCTATGGATGTGAAACCTCTGCCGCCTCTGCTCACCTCGATGAACTTGAGAAACGCATTCTTGAGTTCATATAGCAGTATCTCCTGTTCCTCGACACTTCTTCTGTCTGCATCGAACAGGCAGAGCTTGCTTATAATCTCCACTGCCTGTTTCTTTTTCTGACCTCCGATGTCAACAGAACCGCCCTCCGATATGTATTTGAGCTCCATAAGGCAGCCCACAAATGCATCATTCTTCGGCTTTCTCTTGCCATATCTCGCCGTCCACAATCTCTGACGGAAGGCAGTAGACGAACCGGCGCTGTCACCATCCATATCCGTGCTGTTATTTTCCAGCAGTTCAAGTCTCTTATCTGCATCCGTCTCTCCGTAAAATTCTTCTATCCAGCTATTTCCCATATGCATCCTTCCCGAATATTTAATTCACAATTTTTTATTCACGTATCAGTCGGTTACCCTTATCTGTGCAGGAAATCATCCACGCTGTCAACATCGACCTTCCAATAAGGCGACACGTAATATTTGCCCTCTTCAAGATTATGACCATCAATGCTGTTTCCCTTGAAGAGATCAACTGCCAACCGCGCTATCTCTCCCGCCTGGGCCTCCTTGTCATTATAAACTGTTCCCTGCATATTTCCCTGCTTTATCGCCTGGAGAGCATCATCAAGTCCGTCTATTCCAAAGATCACAGGCCATTTGTCCCGGCTTATACTTGAGTTATCGTACGCCTCAACTGCGCCCAGTGCCATCTCATCATTGTTGGATATGACAAGCTCTATCTGACTGCCATACTGACTTATAAGCTGAGTCATTCTGTTCTCCGCCTGACCTCTGTTCCAGTCTGCAAACTGATAACTGAGCTTCTCAAGATCCACTCCCTTATCCATGATGGTCTTCACCGAACAGTCGGTTCTGCTTATGGCATCCTGATGTCCGGCCTCCCCCTCCAGAAGAACATACTGTATCTTGCCATCACCGTTGCGATCCACTTCGCTGTGCTTCTTTATATAATTTGCCGCAATCTCACCCTGCATATCACCGGATTCTTTTGCGTCACAGCCAACATAGTAGAGCTTTTCCCACTGCATCAGGTCATCACGCACCGGCTCTCTGTTGAAAAAGATCACTGGTATATCACTCTGCCTTGCTGACTTGATAATATTTGCCGGTGCGGTTCTGTCTACAAGATTTACACACAGCACATCGCAGCCTGCATCTATCATCTCATCAACTATCTCATCCTGCTCACGCTGATCATTATCACCACTTCTCACCGATACTATCACATTCATGTTTGTGGTCTCCATAGTCTTAAGCTGAGATTTCACCTTTTCAATCATGGCATTTATGAATGGATCATCTGCTGTATAAGTGACCACCCCGACTCTCATGGTTTTGTTTGATTTTTTATTGCTGCTGCCGCAGCCCATAAGCGAGACTATCATCGCAGCTGCCAGCAAAAGCACATATATTTTTCTTCGTTTCTGTCTACTCATATGAATATAAAAACCTCTCTACATCATCGGAGAACAAATCGTCACTGTATATTATCTTTATGCCCTCCTCCCGACTCTTCATCGTATACAACCTGCTGTTCAGACCCTTTACTACCTCTGTCACACTGGCATAGCCAACACCGTATCCATCCGGAATAACAAGGCACTTTATCTTGCCCGCATCAAGCAGCGCCACAGATTTTACGCTGGTCCCCATTCCATATATCTGGGCGCCATTGTACATACCGTTATCCGCATTCTCTCCTATCTCATCGATCGCATATGTGTCCATCACAACCATGTAGTCCACCTTTCCCAGAATATCCACAATGTCACATATGTTCTGATTGCCACATCGGCTGTACACCCAGCTCACCTCGCATCCGGTTCCTTCTATCGCATCCATAAGTCCTGCTTTTCCGCTCACACTTCCCTCTGTCTGGGAATATCCGGTTATAATGCCTATGCTTTTGCCACGGAGTCCGTCCGCATCATTTGCCCTGATCTGTTCTCCAAGGGTATATCCTATCTTGTAGTTATCAGGTTTTATCGTGACAAATCCCGAGGCGCCATCTTCACTGTATGCATCCTGGGTTATAAGTACAAATGGTACATCGCCAAGCTGTCCCAGCATATCCGATGTATCCTCGCCCGGTGCAGGACAAATTATGAATGCATCTACATCATTTTCAAGCTGTTCATCTATTAGCTCCTTCTCATCCTGGGCTGACTCGATATCATCGGTGTTGCATATGATAAGATGTACATCATTGACATTTGCTGATTGTTTAAGTCCATTTATAAGTCCATCCCACCTCTTATCACCGGAATTTGAAAGTATGACCGCTACTCTTTTCTGAGGTACATTTTCCCGGAATATCTGGTGTATAAAGAATCCGGCTATTACAACCAAAAACAGCTCCGCGATCAGGAATGTTATCTTACTCTTCTTCATCTGTCGCCATCCCCCTTCCAAAATCCTGCCTCTCAAGTCTCTCTCTGTTCTCCTCCGTGTAAGGAATGGCTGGAATGTGAATGACAACCTTTGTTCCCTCGTCCGGCTCACTGTACACCTTTAATCCATATTCGCTGCCAAACATCAGCTTTATCCTGGAGTGAACATTGATAACACCCACTCCGGAGCCATGCTTTGGCACCTTATTGTTGTCCACAAGGATGTTCCGGACAACATCCTCCGACATACCCATGCCATTATCCTCAACTGAAATGTAGATGTCATTGCCCTTCTTCTCACCGCGGACAGTTATCTTGCCGCCATCGTCCTCATCCATGTTGCCCACACCGTAGTATATTGCATTTTCCAGGATTGGCTGCACGATAAGTTTAACTGTACAATAGTCATTTATCTCTTCGTCTATGATAAATTCTGTAGCAAATCTTTCTTTATATCTTACCTTCTGTATGTTCATGTAACTCGTGCTGTGCTGGATCTCGTCCGCTATCCTTATGACAGTTCTGCCTTTTGACAGACTTATCCTCAGCAGCTTTGCAAGCTCAGATATCATAAATACTGCATCTGTATTTCTGTTCGCCTCCACCATCCATGTTATGGACTCCAGTGTATTATACAGGAAATGCGGATTGATCTGACTCTGGAGCGCATCCATCTCACTCTTTCTCCGCTCATTCTGCTGTCTGATTATCTCCTGCATCAGAACCTCTATCTGCTCATAGGATTTCTTGACCGAATATCCCAGATGTCTTATCTCGGAAGATCCTCCAATATATATATCCGTGGTTCCACCTGTCTCATATGACTTTACTGATTCATTCAGCTTAAGTATAGGCTTTGAGATTTTCTTTGTTATGATCCTGTTCACCCACAAGAGCATCATAAGCAATATCACAACCGTAGTTATGATGTAATATCTGTACTGATTGATGCTGGCAGTCTGAACACTTTCCGGGACAACTCCTATGATCTTCCATCCAGTGTAGGCTATACTGCTGACAACAACATTTTCTGTGCCACCCGTCATCTTGATCTCATATGTACCGTCATCGTATACCGCTGCCTCTGTACTTTCCTCTGTGAAAAAGCCTCTGTCTATCTCTGCTCTTCGCGGATGGTATATGATATCTCCGTCACGATTGCACAGATAATAATAAGTCTCACTTGAAGAATCATTGATCCTTGAAAGAGCCTCCTCGATCACGGAATACTTCATATCTATCAGAAGCACGCCGTTTACCGGCTTATCTCCATCATTGATATCAACAGAACGGCTGAGGGATATGACCCAATAATACCTGTTGGCGCCATCTTGAAACAGATCTTGTATATGAGGTGTAGAAAAGTGCATATTCTCTATATCTTCAGATGCATTCTTGTACCATTCCTGTTCCTCCACATTAACCTTATCCTTCTGCACTGCAACCGGCTCCGCAGCAATAAGCTTCCCGGAATTGTCGTACAACGCCATACTCTGCACTTTGTCAACATTCACCTCATATAAAAGGCTGAACTGTCTGCTGAACTCCTGACTGGAGATGTCATATTCCTGGATAATGTTATAATTCACTCCATTAGATATCTGTCTGATACCTGCCAGGTCTGTATCCACTTTATCCACAGTACTCTCTATCATGCTTTCTGCATTTGACACTGCAGTCTGCTTTATCGCAAGCTTGAATCTATTGTAAATAAGAAACCCCATAACAACAGTTGTGGTTATCGTCAGTCCTGTGAGCACCGCCATGATTATTGACTGTATGTCAAATCCTATAAATCTGCCATGATGAAACCAGCCTCGCAGCCTCGCGCGCAGAGAATATTTATTTTTCTGCTTTTTGCCCTGAGCATCCTTTTTCTCTCTAATCTTCAAAACAATTCTACTCCCCTTATACTTTCTCTGCTCTACTTATTCCCCGCATGTTCAGTTCTGTACTTTGATGGCGACATTCCAAATCTCTTCTTGAACACATAGCTGAAATAATTTGCATCCTGATATCCCACCTGCTCTGCTATCTTATAGCTCTTCTCATTTGTCTCAAGTATGAGATTGGCTGCGTGATCCATCCTGTAATCCGTCAGATACGAGATAAATGCCTTGCCTGTCTCCTTCTTGAACACCGATGAAAAATACGAATTGGACACACCAAGCTCTGAGCACACCGTATCCAGCGACAGATCGGGCTCCATATACCTGTCAACTACCATATTCTGGGCATCCGTTACCATTCTTCTGGACGTGTTATTTCTGGCATTTTTCAATTCCTCGCCGATCGCCATCGATGTGTCTATGAGCCATGCTGTGAGGGTAACTTCATCCATCTCAGGAACCTTCTCGTATGGGTTGCTGATCCCACCTGAAAAATTATCAAAATCTATAAAATTATTTGCACAGAATCTGTAGAATGTTCCTACCATCTCCATGAGCGTCAGCTTGTACCTGTTCATGGTCTGTGCAGATCTGTGCAGCTTCTCTATCTCATCATGTACTGCGCCCTCAATGGCATCTCTTTTGCCAAGATATATTGACTTGATAAGCTCATGCATATTTGCATCTTCATACTGTACTGCTGCCTTCTGCTCCTTCGGTGCGATCTCAGCAATATTTATAGCCCTCTGGGTTCCGTATAGAACCCTGTATGATACAGCTTCTCTGGCACCCTCATATGAGTTGTTGATATTCAGAAGACTGTCGCACACTCTGCCAATACCGGCAGTCACCACGGCCCCCATGACCCGGTAAGCCCATCTGCAGAATCTGTCGCAGGCATCCGTCAGCTCTGCCATGGCATCCTCTGAGACTATCTCGATGATGAGCACTGTGTTGCCCAGATATGTAAATACCTTGCATTTCCATGTATCAGCAATTCTGTCCTTGATCTGCTGTTCCACTGACATTGACAACAGAAGCGGGTTCATTCCATCTGGAACGTGATGCTCCGATGTATGAAAAACCGCGCAGCAATAAAGCGGTCCCTTCATATCGATCTGGTATGCTGCAAGGAATTTCTCATAATCCGACTCGCTCACTCTGCCCTCTATCAGTGATACAAACAGATTTGTCTGAAGAACAGGCAGAGATGCATTGAAATAATTTGCAAGCTTCTCTACATTCAGCTTTTCCTCCCTCTCCTTGTCCAGAGAGTTCTTGACCCTCTTCAGACAATCCGAGAGTTCTAATGCATTTATAGGCTTGAGCATGTACTCCTCTATCTCAAGGTGCACCGCCTCCTTGGCATACTCAAACTCATCAAACCCTGTGAATATGATGATGTGTATATTCTGATAATCATTGTTGAGTCGTCTGGACAGCTCAAGACCGTCCATATATGGCATCTTAATATCCGTTATGACCACATCCGGCTGCAGCTTCTCCACCAGTTCAAGAGCCTTCACACCATTGTTGGCACTTCCCACAACATCAAACCCGAGCATATCCCAGTGAATCTTTCTCTCTATAACATCTATAACCTCTTCCTCGTCATCGACAAGGATAACCTTGTATTTATCCATCTAACAGAAATCCTTTCTATATATCAAATGCCACCCGGTTCACCGGTCTTTTCCAGCAATGTAATTATATCAAATACCGCAGAGAATATCTGTACTTTTATTATTATTTCATTATTTCTTCATCTATACCGTCAAGGAATTTTCCTCACCTGTCCGTGACTCGAAGCCTTGCCTGTTTCCAGCTGAGGATCCAGCTTGTTTCCGGCTGCATGCATGGCTGCATTTATATACTGCGACATCGATAGTGAACACGACTGAGCTTCAGCGCTTTTTGCCACTGCAGAGACCGCATTGCCCTTATCGCGGTCAAAGCAGTGTGCAGATAAAAGCAAGCTGAAGTGAGGGAAAGGGAACACTCGTCCAGAAATTCACAATATATAAATATCTCCTCAGGCCAGCCTTCCTTGCATGCGCCTGCCACTTTTATGCATGCCACCTAATCGATAGCTAGACGCGACTGAGCTTCAATGATTTTTGCTAAGGCAGAGCGCGCAAACGCCCTTATCGCGCGCGGCGCCGCATGCAGATAAAATCATTGGAGCGAAGGAAGCGGCTGCGTGATTAGGTGGCATGCATAAAAAAGTGGCATAGATGCACAGAAGGCGTCCGCCAATCCACATGCCTTGCGTCATGCGTGCACTTCGTGCACTTCACAAGGAATCCTCCCGCTTATGCGGGCCCCTCCTTATGAAAAAAGCCGCTCAATCCATCCTGTAGACGATCCGAGCGGCTTTTTATATAAAGGTTTTGTGAGAGTTAAATTTGTTGTTCCTTACTTCTTCTGTACATACTTGAGACAGTCAAGAGTTACAGCGGCAAGGATGATGATACCTTCAAATATGAACTGAAGGTTTGTATCAATACCAAGAATAGTAAGTGAGTAGGTAAGTGATGTGAAGATAAGAACACCAGTTACAACACCGGAGATCTTACCGATACCACCTGTGAATGAAACACCACCAACAACGCAGGCTGCTATGGCGTCCATATCCCAGCCCTGTCCATAAGCTGCACTACCTGAACCAACCATTCTGTTACACTCAAGCCATGATCCGAATCCGTAAAGGATACCGGCAAGGATGAATGCGCCAAGTGTTACCTTGAAAACTGATATACCTGAAACTGCTGCTGCCTCTGGGTTTCCACCTACAGCGTACAGATTCTTACCAAATGTAGTCTTGTTCCAGATGAACCATACTACAACTACAGCAACTATTGCCCAAATGATAATAGTTGGGAAGTTTCCTATTGTTGGGATGAACATATTTGGTATTGCTGAATCAATAGCACCAAATGAAACACCCTTTGTCGCATATGTTACAAGTCCGAAGATTATCAGCATGTTCGCCATTGTTGAGATGAACGGATGCATCTTGTACTTCGCCATGAAGAAACCTGCAATACTTGAGAATACTGTTGTGAGGATAATACATGCAACAAGTGCAAATAATGCTTTTCCTACAACCGGCATACTTGAGAAATCAAATATGTGTCCGAACACACCACCTGTATTTGCACCGTTGTGCATGATAATGGTAGCTGTAACCATACCCATACCAACCATACGTCCAATCGAAAGATCGGTACCAGTCAGGAGGATAAGTCCCGCAACACCGAGTGCCAGGAACATTCTAGGTGATGCCTGCTGAAGTATATTCAGTATATTGGTAACTGTGAGGAGCTGTGTGTTCTTCACAATCGGAGTGATGATACAAAGTGCAATGAATATCAACACGATTACTATATACAGACCATTCTTGTAAAGGAACTGTGTTGTATTGAATGTGTACTTGTAATTCTCAAATTTCTGTGCTCTGCTCTGCATGAATGTGTACTTGGACATTCTAAGAAGATCTATCAGATGATACTTGTGTGAAAATGCATCATGCTTTCTGTCCTTGATCTCCTGAAGTCTTGACTCATGTGTCATCTGTGCATCAAAGAGCTTGTTCTTGTATACATATTTCTCGTCCTTGATCTCTTCCGAATCAGAGAGCTTTGCAAGTGTCTGCTCATGCTCTGTCTTGAGTGTCGCCTTTACTCTCTCATAGGACTCATTTTCTGCTGCCTTCTCAGCCTCGCAGCTTGCCACTACCTTGCTGTAGTACTCGCTGTCATAGTGCTCCTTAAGGTATCCCTCTGCATCGGCGATGAGCTTTGCAACCTTATCTTTGTTGGCTGCCTCAACTGCCTTTGCCTTCTCCAGGGCTGCCTTATCCTTTGCGATTATGCTATCCTTTTCATCCTTTGATAAATTCTTATCTTCCTTTGCGATAGCTATATGGTTCTTCAAACTACGAACCTTGTCAGATCCATCAACTCGAAGTTCATCGATCTGAGCCTGTATCTTTCCAACATATTCATCAATCGGCTTGAGGAGTTTTTCCTCTGCATCAGCCGAAAGGATCATATTTTTATCTGCCATATCCATGCTCCTCTCTATTACAAATATTTAGCACTAAGTCTTAACAATTCTTCCTGATTAGTCTCCTTGGTATTTACAATTCCGGCAAGGTGTCCATTTGACATAACACCTATACGGTTTGTGATACCCAGGATCTCCGGCATCTCAGAGGAGACAACTATGATAGTCTTGCCCTGCTTTGCCATGTTGATTATAAGTTCATATATTTCATACTTGGCTCCTACATCGATACCTCTTGTAGGATCATCCATCATGAATACATTTGGTGAACGCTCAAGCCATTTTCCGAAGATAACCTTCTGCTGATTACCACCGGACAGGTTGGCGATCATATCGTCAGGTCCCATACACTTGGTGTGCATGACCTTGATCTCCTCAGCTGTGGCACGAACCATGCTGTCATGTGACAGTGCCACGCCGCTCTTGTAGTGGTTCATATTTGCAATGGTGGTATTGAAGGTGATATCTGCCTTGAGGAAAAGGCCATTTGCCTTTCTCTCCTCAGTGATAAGGGCAAATCCGTGATCCATAGCATCCTTTGGACCGGTGAAGTTCATGATCTTGCCACCATACATTACATTTCCTGCTGCTCTTGTACGAATACCAAAAATTGTTTCCAGGAGCTCTGTACGGCCTGCACCAACCAGACCATATAGACCGAATATCTCACCCTTCTTCACATCAAATGTGATGTTCTGGAGCTTCGGTGCATACTTTGTGGAGAGTCCCTGTACTGAGAGGATCGTCTCACCCGGCGTATTGTCGACCGGTGGGAATCTGTTATCAAGTGAACGACCAACCATGGCTGATATAAGCTCGTTCATGTTGGTGTCCTTGCTGTCCTTTGTCATGACCAGACTACCGTCTCGGAGAACTGATATCTGATCACAGATCTCAAATATCTCATCCATCTTATGTGAGATGTAGATCAGGGAAATTCCCTGCTCCTTGAGCTGTCTCATCATCTTGAAAAGCTTTGCAACCTCAGGTGCTGTCAGCGATGATGTAGGCTCATCAAGTACGATTACCTTGGAATTGTACGAGATAGCCTTTGCGATCTCACACATCTGTCTCTGGGAAACTGACATTCTCTTCATCGGCTGTGTAAGATTGACCGTTATACCCAGCTTTCTGAACAAGTCTGAAGCTTCCTTCTTCATACGGCCCTCATCGATGACTCCAAGAGAGTTCTTTGGATAACGTCCAAGGAACAGGTTGTCAACAACGCTTCTCTCAAGACACTGATTTAATTCCTGATGAACCATCGCAACTCCATTCTCGAGTGCATCCTTAGGGCCAGAAAAATTTACTTCTTTTCCATCTAATATTATTGTGCCTTCGTCCTTCTGATAGGTTCCGAAGAGACACTTCATCATTGTCGATTTACCGGCACCATTCTCACCCATAAGTCCCATGATCGAACCAGGTTTAACATTCAAATTAATATGGTTAAGGACCTTGTTTCTGCCGAATGATTTGCTCATGCCTTGAATCGATAAGATGTATTTATTCTTATCTTCTGCCATATCTCTACTTCCTTTCATTGAACATCAGCCCATTAATAGTCGCCTTCGGCGAGGACTGATGCTACATATCAAGTTTTCATAGAAAACTTGATACATGCTCTTAGTAAAAGAAGGGTATCAAATGTTTAGTCTGACACCCCTCTGAGTTAAATCATTTCCTATTGATCAATCATCCAGGTAACTTATATTACTTAGAGAGAATTGATGTGTATGATGCTGCATTGTCTGTCTTAACCATGTTGATTGCAAATGCATCATACTCGCCTGGGTTACCAAGACGGTTTGTGATGTTAGACTCTGTCTGTCCATCACCACCGATGTAATCTACATTCAGGTTAAGAAGGTCATCGTAGTTCTGAAGAAGTGGCTGGTATGTTGAGCTCAGGAAGTTATCTGAAGCGTTGTAGATATCAAGCCATACCTTCTTGCTTGGGCTCTTGCTTGAGTCAAGCTGCTTTGAAACCTTGTCATAAACCTTTGTTGAATCTGTGAAATCCTGATAGTTGTCTGCTGTTACTGCCACATTCAGTGCGTAGTATGATCTCTCGTCTGCGCTGTATCTGTAGTCAACACCTTCCTCAAGCTGGTTTCCAGCCTCGTCTGCTGTACCGATACCAGTATCAACATCTACACCATCAAGTGCGTTACGGAGAACTCTCAGTGTCAGGTAAGCCTGAACATCTGCATGCTGTGAAATTGTTCCGCCGTAGCCCTCTGCAATTGCTGCAACTGCATCGCTGTTAGCATCGTATCCAAATGTAGGAACCTTTGCGTCCTTTGCCCAGGCATTGAACATTGACATTCCCATACCATCGTTATTTGAAACAACTACATCGATCTGATCACCAAATGAAGCTGTCCATGTTCCTATTGCATTACCAGCTGTAGCTGCATCCCATGTAGCTCCTGCTGAGTTCTTCATCTCCTGTGATGCAAGCTCTCTGATCGTATATGTCTTGCCATCTACATCAAGCTTAGCATCCTGTACTACTGTTGCCTTACCATCTACGTTTGTTCCGGCTGGTGTTGAATCAACTGCTCCGCTTGCATCAACTCCTGTGCCAAGTGCTGAACGAACACCTCTTGTACGCGCGATTGAATCATTGTGTCCGATATCACCGATTGCAAGTACATATCCGATGACTCCATCACCGTTACGATCGATCGTTGCTGCGTTTGCCTTGATGTAATCAAGAACCATCTGTCCCTGAAGCTCAGCACCCTGATTAGCATCAAATCCTACATAATATGTGTCCTTGTTGTAGCTAAGGGCATCCTTGTCAAGCTCTCCTGTTGAGCTGTTGGATGGCTGACGGTTGAACCAGCAAAGTGGCTTGTCCTTGTTTGCTACTCCGCTGCTTGAACTTCCGCCACTTGAGCTTCCGCCTGATCCACATCCTACCATTGATAATGCAAGTGTTGCAGCTGCTGCTACAGCTAAAATTCTTCTTTTTCTCATATTACGTTCCCTCCTGTTCTTTGAACATCAGCCCATTTGTAATTGCCTTCGGCAAGGGCTGATGCTGCATGTTAAGTTTTCTGAAACTTAACACATCCTTTGGCTTTGTGTGTTTTATTTTTTCGTCTTGCCTCATTGACTGTATTCATTATAATTTGACAGGGGTTTTGAAAGAATAGAATATTTTTGGATTAATTAGCAAAATTTTGCGATTTATTGAAATTTTTATAGATATTTTTAACAATAGCGGTTGTTTAATAGTTATATATTAGGATATTTTTGACTTAATAGTGATGGTTTAGCTTGCTTTACTGGGCAATTTTCACCTGTCACCGGCAAGTTTGGAGGGCGGGATGGTCTGTGATGACATATTCTATACGGTGGCTTAGCGGCGTTTTAGTGGCACTTCCTATAACAGCTTGTTTTTATCTTTTGGTTGTTTTCCATCTGTTTTGCGCATAGTCATAAAAGCAAGCTGCCTTCCTCACATAGCACATGCCTCTCGCATCACTGCACATTTATGGCGATGAGCAATTCATGCTAAAACATGGTCATGTACAGTAATCCACGCAAGCAAAAAAGAGCGTGGGTTCGACTCACCCACGCTCTTTTTCAGGCTTACATATTCACATTCAAGTAATTTCCACAATAAGGACATTTGCTGGAATATCCAGTCGCTGCACGGAAACTCGAACCACAATTCGGGCATCTGACCGCCACAAGTCTCAGCTTATCCGGTGCCACCGGCTTGTCGTCCATGAGCTCTTCCTCACCAGGAAGCCTCTCATCCCTTACTGAATCCGGATCATAGCCGTATTTGCCGTTGTACTCAAATATATCTATCGTCAGACCTATCGGGTACATGCCGGCACCCCTTGTGAATCCCGTTGGTATTATAGCCTCCCGCTCAACATGGTAGCTGTCAAAATAATGCACGATTGTGTCCATCATATATGTATTGTTCACCCTGACAGAAGTATTCTCCGTGTATCCATATATCTTTGCAGGATACCTCACGCCCTTTTTCACTATCATCTTCTTGTTGTGAACCAATATCGCCACCACTATGTCCATTCCCCCACCGATCAGTAAGAAACTTCCCGGAAGGCTCAGCATAGCCAGGGGGAATTTGCCAGGCTCCGCCACAATTGCAAATATAATTCCCACGAAAACACCGACAGCAAGGAATATACTGCCAACCAAAACCACTATCTTATGAGCTGCATTCATCTTATTTCTCCTTTTCCCCAATATCTGCAAAAACCACCGATTCTCTGCTCATACAATGTCTACATCACCATCTGCCAGATTATGTACAATACAAGCAAGTGTCCCGGATAAAATGCATAACAGAAGTATTTAAACCACTTCTTATGGTATCCCAATTTTCCATTGTATAGCCATATCACCGGCAATGCGATTAGCGCAAACGCCTGCTGCGGGAATTCAAAGCTATGTCCCGCTATACTAAACGTATAACAATATCCACTAAGCAGCTGTGCATTGATATAATACATACACACGAGCTGTGCTATCAATTTCCATGGTTCCTTGCCCCGGAACAGATAGAACATTATAACCATGACAACTCCCGCTCCATAGAAATCAACCATGGTGATCGTTCCTATCACATATCCCACAAGTGTCACAACAACCGCAACCGGGATCCACAGCCATACCTTGCCCGTTTTCCTTACCTTGTCTATCAATGCTATCAGCAGTAATCCTATGAGAAATGTCCAAAGTACATTCTGATGAAACAGATACAGGACACTGTCTCCGGACACAAGATCAAATGGAACTTCAGATATCACCGCAAATATCAGCATTCTGCACAGATATCTGCGGAAATTACTGGTATGGTAAAATCCCTCAACTATCATGAACGCAAATATCGGAAATGCTATTCTTCCTATGCACGTAAGTATATCCACATACGGAAACAACGTTGCCCACATGTGATCACTGAGCATGCATGCCATCGCAATGATATGCAGCATACAGGAGCTGAATACTCCTGCCTTTATATTCCAGGACTGTTTCCCCGGATCAATCATTTTACCATTCTGTATATCCGTCATATTGGTTCCTCCTTTTTATATGACTTCGTCATATTGGTTCCTTCTCTTTATAATGTGCCGCCAACTCCTTCGCCCTTGTTAAATCCGAATATGGCGCAGCATATCAGATCTATGATAAACAATGCCGACAATGTGATACATATAATGTTCTGCACTTTTTTGCTCTTGGAATTCAGAAATTCACTGAGCTTCGGTGCCGCTATATACACTCCAAACAGACTTCCCATGCCAAACGCAAGGAGTCCCACCAGACATATTCTTCCATTTACATTAAGAAACTCGTTCTTGTAGTCCCAATACTGTGAGTTAAAGAAGAAATCCAGTGCCCAGCTCGCTATAAATTCTATGATTCCACATACCACCATCGCCATAGCAAACAGCTTTGCTTTATCTGCCTTGAAGCGGTCAAGCAGGAATATGATAGCAACGCCACCGACTCCGTACACGGGCAGCCATGGTCCATACATGGTTCCGCGGTTTACAAGAACATGATCCATAACTATATAGAGCAAGACCTCCCACAGCCATCCTATAAAACAGAACACAAAGAAGAAGAAAATGAAATCCCTAAGACCGTATTCACTCTTCACCTTCATTCCCTCAGGAACCTCAACCGCGACATCCTGGAGAATATAGACCGGCTTGGTCCATACCTCAGCAACTCCCGCGTCTCCTGCCGACTGATAAGCAGCCTCGATAACCTTTTTGTTATATGGTGCAGCATTGAATGCTTCCTCGACAAAATTTTCCACACCTATATTCTGTCTGAACCAGAAGTACATCTCCACATCAAGCTCCATCTGGAACGGTAATGCTACCAGAAGTCCTGCAACCGGTATAGCCTTGATCATCCACACGTGGATGCATGACAGATCCGTCAGGAACATTTTCCACTTATAGCCTCTCGTCATCTCCCTTGACATGTTCTTCGCATCTCTCCACTTGAGTCTTGGATTCTCCGCCAGGAGATATGGAACCATCCTATACTGATAATACTTGTACACACCACCGATTATCGTGAGCCACCAGAGTGTCATAACAACATTGTAACAGAACATGACCCACATAAGTCTGAGTAAATAATGTCTGTGGAAAGGTGCAAACATTCGGTTGATGGATACCTTATCACTGTATCTGCACTCCATGGCATAACGGCATTTGCCGACTATTGCTGCACTCTGTATGAAGAAATGCAGTACCGCCATGATAAGTGCGGATATGAGAAGCATCACTATGACCTCACCGGGATTTCTCTTCACGTATGCCGTATTGGCGCCTAAAAGCTTGATGATCCAGGTCTGTTTCACCGTCACCGAATCTATCATCCGGGCAACTGTCTCTGCTTTTTCCTCCGACATATGCTCAACCATCGGCATATTCTTCACATATTCCTTGAGTATGGTCACATTGTCCGCCTCATGCTCTGTCTCCTGCCCGAGCACCTGATCTATACCCTTCACGAACTTTGTCTGTGAAGAATCATCTACCCCAAGATAAGAGAATACAAAACACACAGCGACCATGGCCATCCAGGCCAAAAGTCCCCGCTTAAATACCGTGTTCCACGCTCCCTTTCTAAGCTGTTTCCTGTTCCAATCCATCTATAGTTCCTCCCAAGCTAATATTTAAAGTAATTCAACAACATATATCTGCAAAACCCGTAACCTGAATTATGGCTTGATGGTTTCATATTGCCTATCAGGGGAATATGAAACCGGTCAAGCCATTCCACAGCCCCCCTAGATGAAGTCGAAGGTCGCCTGTTCATAGGAAAGTTCCTGATATTCAAGCTCCTCCTGATCCGTCTTGCTGGTGTAGTCCACCACTACCGTCTGCTGCTTTCCGCCCACCATCTGCTGTCCCAGAATGTAGTTCACATCAAATCGTCCTGTGATGGCAGGTGTCGCGCCACGGGCAGGTACAATGAGCTGCACATGGTTAGCCGCAAGCATGGCAAATATAGGCTCCCAAATATATATATCTTTTGCAGCACCAAATGGGTTATCGATAAATATAGTCTTGGACTGTACCGACTCCTCAGGTGCCAGGCTGTACATTCCGGCAATGTAGTTGATGACAGCAACCAGGAACTGGATGTAGATACCCTGCGACTGTCCTGTACTTCCAACAGCCTCCTCATATCTGAGGTAACGGCTCTGTTCCTTTATCCTCTCTCTCTTGTAGAGGTTAAGTCTGATCGCATTCATATCTGTGACCATGACTCCGAACAGCTTCTTGAGCCCCAGACAGTCACGGATGTACTTGATCCTCTTTCTCTCGTCTTCGTAGGCATCCGCACCCTTCACTATGTCATCTATATAGTCAGACATCCTTTGCTTCACAAATTCATCCTTCACATAAGGTATAGTTAGATCGACCATCTTGATCACATCATCGCCCACCGTGATACGTGACAGCTTTGGAAGCTTCTCAAGCTCAGTCTTCACATCCATACATCTCTGTACACACTGATTCTCGAAGTTCTCCTTGATGGCAACCATATCCTCGATACCCTTCTCAACGCGCTCCTTCTCCAGCTTGATGAACTCAATAATCTGAAGAAGATTTGCCAGAAGTTCCTTTGCCTGACTGTAGGTATCCGGAACCTGCACATCCTGTCTGATCGTATTGGCCATCTCGAATACACCCATCTCCACTAGTGTATCCGCCGTCTGTCCCTTGAATCTCATGATCTCATTCTTCGCACGGTCAAGGGCTTTCATGCTCCTGTCGTACTTCATGAGACTTGTCTCAAATAACTGTCTGAGGGTATCCATGTCTTCATCCAGTACATTTCCACCGGACACATCTATGTCATTTGTATCGACTATTCTCTTTACATCCTTGTACAGATCCACCATGAAACCATACTGCTTATAGTAATCGCTGTACGCCTTCTCAGCTTCTTTGAATATGCGGTTCATATCCGCAAGCACCGCATCTCCATTGGCTATGGCTGTATCTGCATCGGCTGCAGATATCTCCTCACGTACATAGCTGCCATCGCCGTATGTGCGGTTGATGTTCTCTATCGCATACTCTATGCTTCCCTCAAGCTTGCTATACGCCTTCTGGTCAGCCTTCTGCTGCTGCATCAGCGACGCCTCTATCAACGTGAGCCTTGCCAGCTCATCGTCCATCTCCCTGAGATTGTCCTCAGACGTCGGATAGAGCTCTCCTGCCCCGGCAAATACCGCCATGTCAAAGCCTCTCTTCTCTATGGTCTTCTGTATTCTGTCCATTGACTTCTTCAGCGCATCCATGAGCTTCTTCTTGTCCTCAAGATCCGGCGCATGCTCCTTTGAAACCGCCAGCATAGCCATAAATTCCTGTTCAAGCCGTTGATCTGAAATGTCCAAAGTCTCCTTGTATTCCTCCGGTATTCCGTCCTGCCATGCCGCAGCAGCCACGCCTGCACCATCTGTATTTTCAGCAACTCCCGCATTCTCAGACTTCGGCAGATACGGTTCGAAATACTCCGTCCACTTGTACTGGATATCCTCTATATTCCTTGTAAGCCCCGCAAGCTTTGACTCAGTCTCTCCAACCGTCGTCGACCACTTCAGCACATCGCTCTGAAGTCCTGACAGCTTTGCCACAAGGTCAGACTTCCTCTGCTTATACTCGGCAAGTCTCTGCTCCTCCGGTCTTGCAAGATCCGACAGCTGCTCTATCATGACAAATGTCTGTCTTCTGTCAGATTCCTTCTGCTGACTCTGCTGCAGGTCTCCATATCTCTCGGTGTTATTCTTAAGCTCCGTCTCTGTAACCTTGATCGATGTCTTAAGCTCCTCAAGCTCATCCTTCTTATCGAGCAGTGCCTGGTTCAGCTCTCTCTCCCTGTCCTCGGCACCTGTATATCTCGCATCCACAAGCCTTGTGACAAATGCAAGATCCTCCTGATAAGTCGCAAGCTTCTCATTTATCAAACTGATCTCCTCCGTGAGACCTGCTATCTTATCAGCATTTGCCTTTCTGGCGTCCTCTATGGAGTCCTTAGACATGAAATATTTCCTGTCTCTTCCTATGATAAGCATGTTCTCGGCGGGAACTATCGCTGAGTCTGAAAGCTTATCCATATCGTACACCATTACACATTCGCTGCCGGTGTCTATCGAACCGAGATTTATATCGTCCTCCAGACTATCAAATCCCTTTGTCACAACACTGTACGGCAGGTATGGATTTGCCTGAAGCAGCTCCTCCTTTGTATCACCCGGGAGTGCCGACAGATAATCCGCACCATGCATGGCCATGAGCCCATGTCTGGTGGAGATGTAGTTTATCACAGTCTCAGCACCCTCCGACGGCGGAAATGGTCTGCCATCCTCATAGCATTTCGCAAGCTTTGTCAGTCTGTCGATCTCCTGCTGGCGCTTGATCGTCTCTGTTATGGTGCCCCTAATCCTGTCATTTATAACACCTGTTATATCCTGTGGATTCTCCACAGAGTATACTGCCATGATGCTGTCGAGCTGGCTTCCCGACTGCCTGTACGCCTCGGCGTCAAGCCTTGCATCCTCGCAGCTTCTCTCCAGCGCATCATACTCAGCCTGCACAGTCGTCAGTCTGTATCTGTCATCGTACAGCTTTGTCCTGCCATCTGCTATGGCTATCTCCAACTCTGTCATCTCAGCAAGTATCCTGTCAGACTCCTCCTGAGCCTTGTTCATCATATCCTTCACATCACCCACTACGAGCAGGTTGACCGATGCAGCCAGCTCACTTATGCGGGCACTTATCTCATCAATCTTGGCTGTGGCATCAGCGATATTGTTCTCCGCCACCGCCTGGGCGATCTCGCCCTCCCTCATGACCTTTCTGCAGTACTCCGCCTCCTCAAGTGCGTGATCATAGCTGGTCTGGGCCTCTTCCCTTGCCGCCATGAGCTCTGCAAGCTTCTTCTCATCACGGATGCGTCTGTTGTACGCATACACCGCCATCTTCTCACTGGATGATCCGATGTTGTTTCTTATATTGTCGACTATCAGTCTGCTCTCTTCGTACTGTCGCTTGTTCTCCCTGTATACAAGGTAGTCATTTACACTCTCCTTGTAGCCGATCTGGTTTTTCAGCTCCGCAAGCTTCTTCTCATTGTCCTCTATCTGCGTGACAGTGTCATCCATCTTGCGGTTCATGTCCTCAAGGCGCAGATAATCCCTGGTGACCCTGAGATTTGCCAGACGCTTGTTCTGCTGTTCCATCTGCTCCCCGGCGTCAGCCTTTGCCTTCGCCAGCTCCTCCATATGGGTGTCGCCCTCCTGTGTACACGCCCTTCCTGTGGCATACACATCGGCCAGGCCCTTACATATCCTGTCGTTGTCCTCGTAGAGACCTATGCATGAGTTCACCTTGCCCTCGAGCACATTTATCAATTCTATCTGGTGGTCATAGTTGGCTATGTCACGCTTTCTCTGTGCCAGAACGTTCAGCTTATCCTTGATGTCGAGAAGAGTCTCTGCCATGGTGTCTTCCTCACCGTTTCGTCCTGTCTTTGTGGCAAATGCCTTCTCTATGATCTCCTCTATGAGCAGATCCTCCACTACCTTCCTTGTGGTCCTGTAATTTGTTTCAAAATACGTTCTTACGTGCCCCTCTGTCTTGTTGATTCCACGTATGATTTCCCAGTGGCTCTCGTGGAGACCATAGCCGCTTATAAATCTCTGGTACTCGCCCTTCTTGTCAAATACCCTGACCTCCAGACTCATATCCCTGTGTCCGAGATCCTTAAGATATGTCTTTAAACCGTTGAATGTGATCCTCTCATTACCCTCCGACAAAGGAATGTTCACTATGTCATTCTTGTTATATTCCCTGTAGAAAATGCAGTAATTAAAATACTCTATGGATGCAGTGTCCTTCTGTACCTCCCCGGCATCCGCAGCATCCTTCGCCTTTCTGGCACAGAATCCGGTGGTCATGTATCTGTAGCCATCCTTTATATCCGCCTCGTCAAGCTTCCACTCGATCAGCGAATGGATGACTGTGTTGCCGCCACCCGCACGGAAAAGCTTCTCCACAGGCTGCTTCTCATCCAGAGTACAGTTCGGTATCAGGTTCTGAAGGAGCAGAAGCATGAGAATACTCTTTCCTCCTCCATTTGCCAGATCATACAGCGTGTTCTTGCCATACATTCTCATGGTGAAGTCATCGTACTGCTGTGTACCAAAGTTATATTTTACATTGTTGACCCTTATCCTGTTGATACTAGGCATCCTCTTCTTCACCTCCAAGCAGCTGATACAACCGTCCTCTGTATTCCTCAAAATAGTTCTCCGACAAAGCTTTCATCCTGTCTGTCGGATAGTACCTGTCCGCATTCTCCACAAATAACCGCTGGGCCGACATGAAGTTGAACACCAGCTTCACATAACCCGCCCGGGATGCCTTGGACGCCCTGGCGCTGTCGCCCTCCTGATTGCCCGTCACCGCCGGGAGCTCATCCCACAGGAGCGCTATCGCCTTGAAGCTGTCCTGCTCCACCTCATCAGTTGACAGAACATCAAGCTTCTTCGTTATGTCCGCAAGATATTTGCTTGTCTCATCTATAATGTTCTCTGACTTCACATACTCCCTGAACTGATAGCTGGAGGAATCCTTGTAAAAATAGAGAAGTGTCATATACATAATGAAGTAACACAGATAGAGCTCCTTGTTCAGACGAAGTCCCAGAAGCTTCTTCATGTCGTCATTCGTATAGCCAAATACCCTGTTGCCCTCTCCGGCTGTTATATACAAGCTGTCATTGTACTCGTACAGTGACAGGTTCATCTTCTTCATCATATTCATGACGATGTCGTACACCTCGGCATTGCCGTAGAATTCATCGTACAGCGGGCCGTTGTCGGGATGCTTCTTGCAGATCTCCTCACCTGATATTAACTTGGAATATATCTCTATCGCCTTGTCCAGATTCTTACTTTCCATCTTTTTCTCCTATTCTCCGTACAATCACTCTCAGCTGGTTTTGTTAAACTGAATTCCCGTAACGTACATGTCCTCGCCAATCTGTATTTCTTCATCTGGATGGAATTCCAGTGTAAATGTCATGCCTCTGAACGCATCCAGTGTGAGTTCCGGTGCATACATCTCACGGGAGAGACCAGAACCGCCATGCCCCATATCACCATCGGTCTGATTCTGCAAAATAGCAATACCTTTGCCAGTTTTTATTCTCTCTATGTGATCTACCAGCATTCCCTCCAGCATAGTGTCCGGCTTTGCCAGTATCTCATCCACACTGTACCTGTCCTTCTGTGCCAGGTGTGTGAGGAAGGAATAGTAATCCTTGTTGTCATATATCTCCTTGCCAAACTTCACCTCCAGGATTCCATTAAATTCCTTGAGACTCAGGTGTCCCCATTTGCTCAACTGGTCAAGGAGTTCATGGAACAGTTTTGTGAAGTTGGCACTTATCTGCTCATCGAGCAGTTCATCTTCGTAACGGAAGTTCGGATCTAGCTGTTCCTTCTTCACCTTTGTTGTCTTCGCATTGTCCTCGGACTTCAGCGTGAGCATGTGATCTATGGATGTCATGCTGAACGTTTTCACGATCCTCGGAGCGAAGAGAGGCGCAAGTATGGTGAGTATCTTATCCGGTCTGTCCTCTTTTATGATACTCTGAAGCTGTCCTGCAAAGTCAAATGCAGGTCTAAGCTTCTGAAGCTTCGCCTTGTGTATGATATTGTCCGATATGTTCTGCAGCTCCATTGTGCTGCTTATCAGACTTCCGTGCTTGATGATGGTCCTCTTGAGTTCAAGCTCAAGCTGGCTTATCTCCTCCATAGCTTTCAGGTTGCCCTTGCCCATATTATCATAGCTCGCCTTAGTGATCGCTTTGTCCACCAGAGCTTTGTTCTTGGCAAAGAGCTTCTGCTCGTCAGCGAACCATTTGCCGACGGTCTTCATATAATTCTCGTACTCCTCCGCGCCCTTGAACACGTCGATGGACAGAAGATTTACTATCTCATCCTTCTCGCGGATCAGCCTGTTCACCTCGCTATTGATCCTGCGCACGACCTCGATACCGCCACGGAAGTTCTCTCCAACGATCATCTTTTCCAGAAGAAGCTGCTGCACGTTGATCTTGCTCTCGTCCTTGATCTCCTTGGTGTCCAGATAGAATTCGATTCCATCCGCAGTGATGAAATACAGGACCTTGCCATCCACTATATGGCTGTCTATCAGCTTCACTCGTCCCGTCTTGCGCTGCTTCTTTCCTGGATCATAGAACGTGAATTCAAATGCTCTTCCGTCGTTCTTGATCTTGTCAAATATATACATTATCAGGTCAGCCCTGTCATCTCCCGCGATCTCCACATCGAAATCACGGTCAAGGAGCTGCCCCATGAATTCCTCATATTCATCGTATGACACTTCACGCTCATTGAAGCTGTTCTCCTGAATAAAAAAACGCAGAATCGCCATGGTTATATAACCCATGTCCAGCTGTGCATAACGACCTTCCTTATACTGCGCAAATGTGGTCTCAGCCAGAACAAAAAACGGGTAATATTTCCTCAGATTCTGCATTCTTGCATTATGTTCTTCAATTATGTCATTTATCATCACGTATTTGAGTGCCATGTTTTCTCTATCTCTGTACTTTCCTGATTATAATAGATCTTATACCATATACTTTTCCTGATATATCTGCCCATATTCTGAGACACATATCTTCTCTATCCGCATATGGACACACAGATTTAGTATACCATGACACTTTTGTTCACACAACGATATTTATCTTCCGTACTTCAGCTCATTTATCGATCTTCCACACACTGTCAACATGAATTCCGTGGCACTCTCACTGTTCTGTCCCACATCATTCAGCCCGACATATCCCGGCTGATAGCCCTCGCAGTCACCCTCTATCTGAAACTGGACTGTGACCGTCACCTGCTGCCCCTTATATGTGGCATTCCCTTCAAACTGCACTATCTGACTTCCGTCCGTCGCGACAAATGCCTGCCAGTGTTCATCGCTGCAATAGGCATCCAGACCATTCCCATAGGTTGTGTCTCCATCCGGGAATATCTTCTGTTCCTTTATATAATCTATCCTCTTATCCGGAATATCGGCTGCATCTTTGCCGATCCCCGCCTCACCGATACCTGTCACGCACATGGACAATGTGAGTATGACTGCCAAAAGCTTGCAGAATTTGTTCTCCCTAAACTTCTCCCACCGCTTGATATTCAGTGCAAATGCAAGGATTCCTCCCACGATCGCACCACCCACATGCGCATAGATATCTATATTCTTCTCATTTGTATACAGAGCATATATGACCACAACAACTATGGATATCATCATATCTTTTCTGCTTGCTTTCCTGTTGCCCATGAATGTCAGGAACACAGCAGCACATATGATTCCGAACACCGCCCCTGATGCTCCTATAGAGAAATGCATTCTGTCAGGATCAGTCATATGATACACATTCATGGATATGATCCCGGCAACAATTCCTGATACAAAGTATATGATAGTCGTCCTCAGGGAGCCAAGTTTTCTCTCCACCGTGGAGCCAAACATATATAGTGCAAACATATTGCCAAAGAGATGATCAAAGCCAGAATGCAGGAACATCGCCGATATAAGTCGTCCATACTCGCCATTCAGCTTCACGTACTGATAGTTGAGTCCACCGGTTCTGGAGTAATTGTCCACACCGATGCACATGATGCCAGCTATGACATTTGCCACTATCAATGCAATCGTAACTATAGGGATCGTCCTCTTTATCTGTGGCTGTGGGGAAGCTCCACCGCCCATCTGCTCAGGTCTGATCACATATGCTGTGTCCTGGTCAATATCCTGCTCAAATCTCCCATAGTCATCATGTTCAAAGCCATAGCCGAAATTGTTTTCTTCCATATAATACTCTCCTGACAATGCCCTCCACGGCTGGCATCCACATACTGTTCATTGTTTTACACGATACACTGTTTTTCCACCTTGCAGTACCATTCTTCACACCTTTTTTCTTAGTCGAATACTCTCTTAAGTACCTCGTCCTCATACAGAACCTTCTTGGCAAGTTCTCTGTAGTTCTCCTCGTGAAGGTATGTGTGTCTGTGAGGCTTGATCTGAGGAGCCATGTCTATCGCCTTTGCAAAATCCTCTCTCTTGAGGTCAAGTGTGGCTACATAATCCCAGAAACCAGTCTTTTCAAATATTGCATTTACCCTGACATATCTGTGATCCTGGACAACAGCCAAGATATATGTGGCAATTCCCACCTGGATTCCATGGAGCTGTGGCTGTTCAAGCATCTTGTCAAGTGCATGTGAGATCAGGTGTTCACTTCCGGATGTCGGTGTGCTTCCGCCTGCAATCTCATTAGCAACACCGCTCATGGCAAGGGAATCGAGAAGCTCCTTCAGGAAGAGGTCATCCTTGATCGTCTCAAATGGTGTTCTGACGAAACTGTTCACTGCCTTCTTCGCTATCATAACTGCAAAATCGTTCATCTCAGAGTATCCCAGTTCAGACTCGAAGAGCCAGTCATAGAGGGATGTGATCTTGGATACCATATCTCCGATTCCCGAGTAAAGGAATCTCTCCGGTGCAGACTTAATAATCTCCGTATCCGCTATGATTCCGTATGCCATCCTTGCAGGCACCGAGGTACGGCGTCCATTTACCATAAGTGATGCGCTGGCACTTGAGAATCCGTCCGATGACGCCGATGTCGGAATACTTATAAAAGGAAGCTTTCTGAGATATGCCGCATACTTTGCCACATCAATAACCTTTCCTCCGCCGATACCCACGATCACCTGGGCCTTCGCATCTATATCAAATGCCAGCTTGATTATATCCTCTATATTGGTGGAATCCAGCTCTCTGTACTCCACAACTGTCACATTTTCTTTCTTCAGAGAATCCATGACCTGCTGTCCAAACATGTCTATGAGTCCATTTCCAAAATAAATAACAGCATTCTTCATCCCGGAAGCACTTATATATTTGCCCAGATCATTCAGGGTTCCCTTTCCGATCTTAAGAATGGTTGGTATTGCTATATGACTTCCTGCCATCTGTTTATCCTCCTAAATACATTTCTACCATTATACATTATATGATCAGCAAAAATAAACAAGACAATACACATTTTGTCTCATACCTTTACTTACCTTTCTAATTTCTAACCATGTCTGCCTTATGCTGTTTTCATATCCTTTAAATTTCTTACAGCATCTTCATATTTTTACCCGAAAAACACATTTTCTACACAACTTCTCCAAAATTAGAACACATTTTCTCGGTATATTATTAACTGTAAACAGCGAGAGCGTAAGCGAGTTGTTTACATCCCCTTTTTCATAAACGACTGCAACACCCTCCCCTCACATAATGTAGTTGCAGTCACTCCCTTTTAATACAAAAAGAAGAGGCTGCCAGAGATGGCAGCCTTTTCTTTTTGTATTCAGATAATTTATAATTACTCACTTCTGAGCGCTATAACAGGATCCTTCTTAGCTGCAAGTCTCGATGGGATAAGTCCTCCGATCAATGTCAGTATAACGCTGATGATTACCAGCATCACTCCACCCTTCCAAGGAAGCGCCGATACACCGGCAACGTTGATATAACTCTCTATCACCTTACTGATCGGTATATTGATCAGCACCGTCACGCCGATTCCTATGAGTCCTGAGAAGAGACCTATTATAAATGTCTCCGCATTGAACACTCTTGAGATATCCTTCTTTGAAGCTCCTATGCTTCGCAGAATACCAATCTCCTTTGTTCTCTCAAGAACTGAGATATATGTGATTATTCCGATCATGATGGATGAAACTATCAATGAAATTGCCACAAATGCAATGAGTACATAGGTTATCGCGTTGATGATCTTGGTCACCGATGACAGCATGATTCCGATGTAATCAGTGTATGTGATCTCCTTGTCAGGATAATCCTCGTTGTACTTGTCTATAAGCTTTGTTATCTCGTCCTTATCCGCAAATTCTGCACAGTAGAGGTTGATGGAAGCCGGCTTTGCAAGCTCTGCATATCCAAGCTTTGACATGTTATCCTCATAAGTAGATGTTGACTCCTGGAAGAAACCGTAACCCTTGAGCATATCGAAGAGCTGTTCCTTGGTCATGGACGCCATCTGTGCCTGCATGTCCTCAGTAACCTGACCTGAAGCCATAAGCTGCTGCATAACAGAATCCATATCCACATCATCCGCTGTCAGTTCCTTGCCATCTGAAAATGGCATTCCTGTAAATATGTCAGTATCAGGATTATCCATCTGAGCCTTGAGTACATCTGTCTTCTCGTTCTCTGAAACTATGTAATTGGCAAGCTCCGATGTGTAACCTATATATCCCGGCTGCATGGTAGTTGCATACGCTTTATCCGAAGCCCTGATTACTGCCGACACCTTTACTTCAAGGCCCCCGGCCACTGCAGACTTCAGAAAATCAGCATCAGAACTCATATCTGTGTATGTTCCATCATCATTCTTCTTGTACAGATCGCCCGGAAGCACAACCTTAAACTTGAGATTAAGAAGGTCATCGTATGTAAACACCATCTGCTCAAGCTCCGGTGCCTCTCCGCCAGCAAGTATGGTTGAAACCATATCGCTCAGTTCCTTTGAATCCCTAAGTCCAAGAGTATACAGTGTAAAATCACTTATCTCATTGTTCTTGTCGACGACAAGTACAACCTCGTTCTTGTTCTCAGGCCAGTGTCCTGCCAGTACATCGTACTGCTGCTTGAGCAGAGTGTCATTGTCAAGCATCTGTGTCCACATGTCCATTGATGATGAGCCGTAACTAAACGCCGACATGAAATCTGCCGTTGACTCCTGTGCCTCCGCCATACCTCCAAATCCCATATCTGCCATTGTGGTGCTTGGATTTACCTGGGCAACACCGCCATTTGCACTGTTCTCGTTAAACACATATAATGGTGTATCATATGTGTATGTTATATCACTTGTATACTTGGTGAAGCCGTTTGCATCGTCTTCTATATAATTCTTAAATGACTCAAGGTCGTTCTCCTTCACATCTGACACCATGGACACGAGCATGTCTCCCATGATATCTCCCGAATATATCTTGTCCTCGCCAGCGTGATTGTGATCTGAATTCTCCTCGTTGTTACCTACCATCTTTGAGAGCAGCTCATTGTAATCCATCGCTTTCTTCGTTATCTGCACTGGATATGTGGCAAGTGTCTCCTCCTGTACATCGTTTATGTACTTCTGGAATCCAGACGATAGCGACAATATAAGTGCTATTCCTATGATTCCTATACTTCCGGCAAATGCTGTTAAGAATGTCCTTCCTTTCTTGGTCATGAGGTTGTTCAGACTCAGCGAGAACGCTGTGAACATACTCATGGATGTCTTTCTAGGTTCATAACTTCCGTCATCCTCCTTTGCTTCATCCTCATCTGAGAATGGATTGGAGTCATCTATTATATTTCCATCGAGGAGCTTTACGATTCTTGTTGAATACTGCTGTGCCAACTCCGGGTTGTGCGTGACCATAATAACCAGCTTGTCCTTGGCTATCTCCTTGAGCAGTTCCATGATCTGAACACTTGTCTCTGTGTCAAGTGCACCCGTTGGCTCATCCGCCAACAGAATATCCGGATCGTTTATGAGTGCTCTGGCGATGGCAACTCTCTGCATCTGTCCACCGGACATCTGGTTTGGTTTCTTGTGAATCTGATTTCCCAGACCAACCCTCTCCAAAACCTCCTTCGCTCTCTTTCTTCTCTCTGCCTTTGATACTCCAGACAAAGTAAGCGCAAGCTCTACATTTGACAGTACCGACTGATGCGGTATCAGATTGTAGCTCTGGAATACAAATCCGACTGAATTGTTTCTATATGAATCCCAGTCTCTTGACTTGAAATCCTTTGTCGACTTGCCATTGATAACCAGATCTCCACTGGTGTACTGATCCAGTCCGCCCACTATGTTCAGAAGCGTTGTCTTTCCACAACCCGACTGACCAAGTATGGACACAAACTCATTTCTCCTAAAGTTCACAGATACACCCTTAAGTGCCTGAACAACTTCATCACCAGTGTGATAATCCTTCACGATATTCTTAAGCTGAAGCATTCTGTCCTCCCTTTTTAAGATTATATTGTGCAAAAGCATAGTAAGGTGCTTTGCGCCACGTCTGTGTGCATACACATAACGTATTATGTTCTATATGCATTACTCTTTTATATATTTGTCAGTATTACTGGCAAATCATAGCATTTAATTTTTTTCAATGCAATTAAGGCGGACTATTCTTTATAAATGTTTTATTTTTTTCATTTCTATCGATAAGTTCAAACTAACTATATGTTGAACTTTTGGCTAAAAATTCTTTTATTTTCTTATTATATGGGGTATAATCAGCGTAAGTGGGTACATTGTATCCAAATATAATTTTACGGAGGATTTTACAAATGTTAGTTTCAGCAACAGAAATGTTAAAGAAAGCTAAGGCTGGTCACTACGCAGTAGGTCAGTTCAACATCAACAACCTTGAGTGGACAAAGGCTGTTCTCCTCACAGCTCAGGAGCTTCAGTCACCTGTTATCCTTGGTGTTTCAGAGGGCGCTGGAAAGTATATGACAGGATTTGAGACAGTTGCAGCAATGGTTAAGGCTATGGATGAGTCACTTGGAATCACAGTTCCTGTAGCTCTTCACCTTGATCACGGAACATACGAAGGATGCTACAAGTGTGTTAAGGCTGGATTTACTTCAATCATGTTCGATGGTTCACACTATCCATTCGAGGAGAACCTTGCTAAGTCAACAGAGCTCGTTAACGTAGCTCATCAGCTTGGCCTCTCAATCGAGTGTGAGGTTGGTTCTATCGGTGGTGAGGAAGACGGAGTTATTGGTATGGGCGAGTGCGCTGATCCAGCGGAGTGCAAGACTATCGCTGATCTCGGCGTTGATATGCTTGCTGCTGGTATCGGTAACATCCATGGTAAGTACCCAGCTAACTGGAAGGGACTTAGCTTTGAGACACTTGATGCTATCCAGCAGAAGACAGGCGTTATGCCATTAGTTCTTCACGGTGGTACAGGTATCCCAGCTGACATGATCAAGAAGGCTATTTCACTTGGCGTTTCAAAGATCAACGTTAACACAGAGTGCCAGTTATCATTCGCAGATGCTACAAGAAAGTACATCGAGGCTGGTAAGGATCTTGAGGGCAAGGGATTTGATCCTAGAAAGCTTCTCGCTCCTGGTTTCGAGGCTATCAAGGCTACTGTTAAGGAGAAGATGGAACTCTTCGGATCAGTTGGTAAGGCTAACGACTAATTAACAGATCTTTAACAGAACAATTAACAAATGTAACGATAAACTGTTCGACAGCTTTCGGACAAGTATCGCTCACGTAAACTTAAAGGAACCCCATCACAGCTTGCACAAGCCATGATGGGGTTCTTATTCTTACTTATTTTTCTTTTATATTATTTTTTTTCTTCACTAATATAAATTTCTAAATTCTAATCTTGCTTCTCTGCCTTATCCTTTTTTCTGCTGATTGTCCACCATATAGGAACTGATATCAGCATGAAAAGTGCCGCTGCCACGCTGATCCATGCACCGACTCCGAGTCTTGCATTTGCCGCTGCATCTAGCTTTCCAAGATCTATCAATGACAGAACAAATTCAAATATCAATATTCCGCCAACAACTATAGATATAACAAGGTCTGCTATATAACAGCCTGCCTTGTTGATAAATGCACAGATCACGTCTGCTATAATAACTACCGCCACAACAAGCATTGACAGTACATTTATCCCAAACACTCCAACTATACTTCTGGCATCTGTCCCCATATAAGCATAAGGAATAAATACTGATACAACAGCCATGATAATGCCGATCAGGTTTAACATATTAGGTACATGTGTGGATCCCTTCTTCACATCATCAGGTATGTTCTGCCTGTTCTCATATCCCATATAACCCATAGGGTTGTTGTATGGCGTTGGCTGTACCGGCTGGCCGTACTGCGACTGTGGCTGGTATGGCTGCTGGGTTGGCTGGCCATACTGCGACTGTGGCTGGTATGGCTGCTGGGTTGGCTGGCCATACTGCGGCATCTGCTGGTATGGTGTCTGCATTGGCTGTGCTCCCTGGATATACTGTGACTGTGGCTGATATGGCTGCTGGGCTGGCTGACCGTACTGCGACTGTGGCTGGTATGGATGCTGCACCGGCTGGCCATACTGTGGCATATGCTGATACAGTGACTGAGCTGGCTGTGCTACCTGACTATATGGTGCTTGAACTGACTGCACACCCTGACCATTCTGTGCCTGACTATTCTCAGCCATCATAGCCTTTTTCTGCTCAGAAGTCGACCTGCCATCAACTCTGTCAATATCTTCTACTCTATTCTGTTCATCCATGTTCGTCATCTACCTCCGATGTAATTATTCGACACATCCCTTACATATCGAGATACCTCTTCAGATACTGTCCTGTATAGGACTGAGGTATCTTCGCAACTTCCTCTGGAGTTCCTCTGGCAATAACCGTTCCACCGCCAGCACCTCCTTCAGGTCCCATGTCAATAATATAATCTGCGGTCTTGATAACGTCAAGATTATGTTCGATAACCACAACTGTGTTGCCGCCCTCGCTGAGCCTTCTGAGTATATCCACAAGTCTGTGCACATCAGCAAAATGAAGTCCCGTGGTAGGCTCATCAAGCACATATATTGTCTTTCCTGTTCCTCGTCTCGAAAGCTCTGTTGCAAGCTTGATTCTCTGTGCCTCTCCGCCTGACAGAGTGGTGGATGGCTGTCCAAGCCTGATATATCCTAGTCCCACATCTCGCAACGTTTCTATCTTCCTGAGTATTCTCGGAACATTTGCAAAGAACTCACATGCCTCATCAACAGTCATATCGAGAACTTCATTGATACTCTTACCCTTGTATTTGACCTCCAGGGTCTCCCTGTTGTATCTCTTTCCTCCGCACACCTCACATGGCACATATATATCTGGCAGGAAGTGCATCTCTATCTTGATTATTCCATCTCCACGACACGCCTCACATCGTCCACCAGATACATTGAAGCTGAATCTTCCCTTGCCGTAACCTCTTGCCTTGGCATCCTTTGTACCGGCAAACAGGTCTCTTATCAGGTCAAACGTACCTGTGTAGGTAGCCGGATTGGATCTCGGAGTTCTTCCTATAGGTGACTGGTCTATATTTATGATCTTGTCCAAAGCATCATAACCGATGATATGGTCATGCTTTCCTGCCTTAACCCTGCTTTTATTGAGTCTTCTCGCAAGTTTCTTGTACAGGATCTCATTTACCAGAGAACTCTTTCCCGAACCTGATACACCTGTAACGCATGTCATGACTCCAAGTGGTATATCCACATCTATATGTTTAAGATTATTCTCATAAGCATTCTTGACTGTGAGCCATCCGGTTGGCTTTCTCCTCACATCCGGAACCTCTATCTTCTTCCTGCCGCTTAAGTAGTCACCGGTGATAGAATTCTCACATTTCATAATGTCTTCAGCCGTACCCTCAGCTACCACATATCCACCATTTGCACCGGCTCCCGGTCCTATATCTATAATGTGATCCGCCGCCCTCATAGTGTCCTCGTCGTGCTCTACAACGATAAGCGTATTTCCAAGGTCTCTCAGATTCTTGAGCGCTGCTATCAGCTTGTCATTGTCCCTCTGGTGAAGTCCGATACTTGGCTCATCCAGAATATATGCAACTCCGACCAGACCTGAACCTATCTGCGTGGCAAGTCTTATTCTCTGTGCCTCTCCACCTGAGAGCGTGCTTGTACCTCTACTCAGACACAGATAGTCAAGTCCCACATCAATAAGAAAATGCAGTCTCGACCTTATCTCCTTGAGTATGGCCGCACCTATCATCTTCTGTCTGTCAGTGAGCTCCAGATCTTTCATGAACTTTGCAAGTTCTGTGATAGGTAGTTCTGTAAGTTCGGCAATATTCTTATCTCCAACTGTAACAGCAAGGGCTGTCGGCTTAAGTCTCTTACCACCACAGACCTCACACGGAGTTACAGTCATGAATGTCTCATACTCGGCCTTTGTGGACTCCGCAGATGTCTCCCTGTATCTTCTGGCAACACTCTTTATGAGTCCCTCAAATGTTATATCATACACTCCCTCCCCGCGCTGTCCTTTATAATGCACCTTAACCGGTCGTGAGTTCTTTCCATATAATAAGAGATCCTTGATATCCTGTGGATATTCCTGAAATGGTGTATCAAGAGAGAATCCATACTCCGCACTGAGTGCCCTGAGTATTGCATTTGAATAGCTCTTGCCATCATTGCACGACTGCCATCCCAGAACCACTATGGCTCCATCATTTATCGACAAACTCTGATCGGGTATCATAAGATCCGGATCAAATTCCATCTTGAAGCCAAGACCTGCACATGTCGGGCATGCGCCAAATGGATTGTTGAACGAAAAGCTTCTCGGCTCTATCTCATCTATGCTGATTCCGCAATCCGGGCATGAAAAGCTGTCTGAGAAATTGATAATGGTATTCTCCTTCTGAACACCATTCTCATCCCTCTCCCCGATCACCTCAATCTTCATAAGCCCCTCTGCAAGCTGAAGTGCGGTCTCTATGGAATCTGTGAGTCGCCTCTCCACATCCTGTCTTACAACCAGACGATCGACAACTATATCTATACTGTGCTTCTTGTTCTTATCGAGCTTTATCTCCTCCGACAGCTCATACATGCTGCCATCGACTACCACTCTGACAAATCCGCTCTTCTTTGCCTTCTCCAGCAGCTTTACATGCTCTCCCTTTCGGCCTCTGACCACAGGCGCAAGCACCATGAACTTTGTCCTCTCAGGTAGCTTCATGATCTCATCCACCATCTGGTCAACCGTCTGTCTGCTTATGACCTTACCACAGTTCGGGCAGTGTGGTATTCCCACTCTGGCATAGAGAAGTCTGAAATAGTCGTATATCTCAGTGACAGTGCCAACTGTGGATCGGGGATTTCTGTTTGTTGACTTCTGATCTATGGAGATTGCAGGGGAAAGTCCCTCTATCTTATCCACGTCCGGCTTCTCAGCCTGTCCAAGGAACTGTCTCGCATAGGAGGACAGCGACTCCATGTATCGTCTCTGTCCCTCCGCATATATCGTGTCAAATGCCAGTGAAGACTTACCTGATCCCGAAAGTCCTGTCACGACAACAAATTTGTCCCTTGGAATCTTGACATTGATATTTTTCAGATTATTTTCACGTGCGCCCTCAATAGTAATATACTTCCTGTCAATATTCCTGCTGGCGTTGAAATAATCATCATCTTTCATGCTCGCATCCGTTATATTCTCCAAATGCTCACCACGTTCATAATTCTTATTGTCTTCCATCTTGATCTAACCTTTTCTCTTTATTATTTATATTTGTTATATCTTAATTATCTACCCTGCATCCATCTATTCTTTATCATAATCTCTCAGTGCCGCCTTATACACCTTGAGCTGATCCCTGATCTCTGCCGCCACCTCAAAGTTGAGGTCTGCTGCCGCCATATTCATCTTCTTGGTCAGCTTGGCGATAACCTTCTGAAGCTCCTTCTTCGTCATGGACTCAGCGTCCTTATCCTCCTCTGGAAGTTCCTCCTTCTTCACCTCTATGGTTATGAGATCCCTTATGCTCTTCTCTATAGTCTTAGGGGTTATTCCATGTTCCTCATTATACTTCTGCTGTATCTCACGACGTCTGCTCGTCTCATCGAGGGCATACTTCATAGAACCCGTGATAGTATCCGCATACATGATGACATGTCCATCCACATTTCGGGCTGCTCTTCCTATGGTCTGGATGAGTGATGTCTCCGATCGCAGGAAACCTTCCTTATCAGCGTCAAGTATTGCCACCAGAGTGATCTCCGGTATATCAAGACCCTCTCTCAGAAGGTTGATTCCAACAAGCACATCAAATACTCCAAGGCGGAGATCTCTCACTATCTCAACTCTCTCCATGGTGTCTATATCCGAGTGCAGATATTTTACCTTTATATCATTGTCCCTCATATAGCTGGTGAGATCTTCAGCCATACGCTTGGTAAGTGTTGTCACAAGTACCTTGTGTCCCTGCTCGGTCTCCTTGCGAACCTCTTTCAGCAGATCATCTATCTGTCCCTCCACCGGTCTGACCTCAACCGGCGGATCAAGAAGTCCTGTAGGTCTGATGATTTGTTCAGCCATAAGCATCTGGTGCTCCTCCTCGTATTTGCCCGGTGTGGCTGATACAAACATGACCTGATCAAGCTTCTGCTCAAATTCCGAGAAGTTGAGTGGTCTGTTGTCAAGTGCCGATGGAAGCCTGAATCCATAGTCAACCAAATTCATCTTACGGGATCGGTCTCCCGAATACATCGCGCCAACCTGAGGCACAGTCATATGTGACTCATCTATAATAAGAAGAAAGTCATCATCAAAGAAATCCAGCAGTGTGCTCGGCGTCTCTCCGGCTGATCTTCCAGCCAGCGGACCGGAATAGTTCTCTATACCAGAGCAAAATCCAGTCTCTCTCATCATCTCCATATCAAAGTTAGTTCTCTCCTCGATACGCTGTGCCTCGATGAGTTTATCCTTTGACTTGAAGTAAGCAACTCTGTCCTTGAGCTCCGCCTCTATCCTCTTCAGTGCCTTCTCCATCTTCTCCTGTCCAACCACATAGTGGGACGCCGGGAACAGACAGGTATATGTCAGATCCCTCTTTCCCTCTCCAGTGAGCGGATCAAACTCTGTGATCCTGTCTATCTCATCACCAAAAAACTCTATCCTTATTCCATCGTCAAATGTTGACACAGGTATTATCTCAAGTACATCCCCGCGCACTCTGAACGTGCCTCTCTGCAGATCCATGTCATTCCTGTCATACTGTATATCTGTCAGTTCATCGATGACCTGATCTCTGTCCTTTATCATTCCGACTCTGAATGACAGCATCTGATTCCTGTACTCGTCCGGATCACCGATACCATATATGCACGACACAGACGCGACCACGATTACGTCCTTTCTGTCTATGAGCGCAGCTGTTGCACTATGTCTCATCCGGTCAATATCGTCATTAATAGACGAATCCTTTGCAATATAAGTATCCGTAGACGCCACATATGCTTCCGGCTGATAATAATCGTAGTATGATACAAAATACTCCACCGCATTGTTCGGGAAAAATTCTTTCATCTCCCCATAAAGCTGCGCCGCCAGAGTCTTGTTATGTGCAAGTATCAGTGTTGGCTTATTAAGCTGCTGTATGACATTCGCCATGGTAAAAGTCTTACCAGATCCGGTTACACCCAGCAGCGTCTCAAACTGATTACCTTCCTGAAAACCCTTTACCAATTTTTCTATTGCCTCCGGCTGATCTCCGGTGGGCTTGTATTCCGATACCAATTCAAAATGATCCATAAAAGTCTCCTACTCTAGGCTAAAACCTGCATCTATTATATCGAACATTAGTTCCCATATCAAGTAAAAACACGGCAGTTGCTCAAGTTTATTTATCCCCTGAACAACTGCCACTATACTTCATCTGTTTGCTCACAACACCTTCTATACCGCTAGTTCATCCCTACCCAGGCTTATCTCATAGCAGCCTTTCTCATCTACAGTCACCACGACCCTCTCAAATCCTGTGTAAAATCTTAATATATACAGATCATCTGCCCTTGAGATAACCACCTCAGCATTCATCTCCGCAAGATCTGTCATATTGTCTTTCAACACACCCTCGCTGACTCTGATGATCTGTCTCTCCTTCTCCACCTGTCTCTTCTCCTGAAGCTCCTTATAATAAAGGAAGAGATTCTCCTCCAACGCCTTTGATCTGCAGCTGCATCTGTGAAAATAGCTGCCGATGATCATATAAAGCATGTATGCTGTCTCCTGCTGTCTGTGTGATGTCTTTTCTGTAAATGAATATCTCATAATCGTTACCTCCATAATGAAAAAATAAAATAGTTTTTGCTGCCTCGGATACCAGGCAGATGCATATTCAGTTTTCATTTGAAATCTGCCCATGCCCGAAAGGCAACAAAAAAAGAGTCATGATCGCAGACTTGTAGCACTTGCTACTCATCATGTTTTCAAACTCTTCTACTTAAAATATGATTTATTCAATTTTCATTATGGATATCAGCAATCGCTGATGTATATGTTATATCAAAAACTAATTGTGGTGTCAACATATTTATAAATATATCTATAAAACACAAGAGAGCCAGATTTCTCCGACTCTCTTAAATATGCATCCACAAATGCATACCCCAATTAGTATCTATAATTTCCTACCTTATCGCATCGCATCCTTCATGCTCTTCACATAATCTCTCACATAAGGCACACAGTCCTTGCCGTACTGGGCGCACAGCTTAACGATGGCTGAACCGACGATGACACCGTCTGACTTCTCCGCCATCTGCTTCGCCTGCTCAGGTGTGGATATTCCGAAACCTACAGCGCAAGGGATGTCCTTCGCCTTCTTCACCAGATCGACCATTGCTCCTATGTCGGTGGTGATCTTGGTTCTTGTTCCAGTTACACCGAGTGATGACACACAATACACAAATCCACTCGCATCATTTGCGATCATGGATATTCTCTCATGGGATGTCGGTGCGATGAGTGAAATGAGATCCACATCATACTGCTTGCAGATTCCGTCAAACTCATCCTTCTCCTCGTAAGGAATGTCAGGAAGGATCAGTCCATCTATGCCGATCTCCCTGCATGTGCTGATGAATCTCTCCGAACCGTACGAGAACACGACATTTGCATATGTCATGAACACCATAGGTATTGTCACTTTCTTGCGGAGCTTTCTCACAAGGTCAAATACCTTGTCTGTCGTCACACCGCCTGCCAGCGCTCTTATATTTGCGCCCTGGATGACCGGGCCCTCGGCTGTCGGGTCTGAGAATGGAATTCCCAACTCGATGAGGTCTGCACCGGCCTCCACCATTGCGTATACTACCTCCTCTGTCACATCCAGCGACGGATCGCCACATGTCACAAATGGTATAAATGCTTTTCCATGCTCAAATGCTTTTGATATATTACTCATGAAGATCCTCCCCTCTGTATCTTGCGATGGCTGCAACGTCCTTGTCGCCACGTCCTGATACATTGATCACTATTATTTTATCCTTATCCATTGTAGGTGCCAGCTTCATGGCGTAAGCCACAGCGTGGGCGCTCTCTATCGCAGGGATGATTCCCTCGATCCTTGACAGATACTCAAATGCATCAACTGCCTCGTCATCTGTGATCGCCACATACTCTGCACGTCCTATGTCGTGAAGGTACGCGTGCTCAGGTCCGATTCCCGGATAATCAAGTCCCGCTGAGATCGAATATACAGGTGCGATCTGGCCATATTCATCCTGACAGAAGTATGACTTCATGCCATGGAATATACCAAGCTTTCCAGTCGCAATAGTTGCCGCTGTCTCAAATGTATCAACACCTCTGCCTGCTGCCTCACAGCCGATCAGTCTGACGCTCTCGTCAGGTATGAAATCATAGAAAGCTCCGATGGCATTTGAACCGCCGCCCACACATGCCATGACGACATCAGGAAGTCTTCCCTCCTTCTCCATGAGCTGTGCCTTGATCTCTTTACTGATCACAGCCTGGAAATCACGGACGATCTCAGGGAAAGGATACGGTCCCATGACTGAGCCGAGTACATAGTGTGTGTCATCGATCCTGCTTGTCCACTCACGGAATGCCTCAGATACCGCATCCTTCAGTGTTGCTGTTCCAGTCTTTACCGGATGAACCTTTGCACCCAGAAGTCTCATTCTGTACACGTTGAGAGCCTGTCTGATCGTGTCCTCCTCGCCCATGTATATCTCACACTCCATGCCCATCATGGCTGCAACTGTAGCTGTTGCAACACCGTGCTGTCCGGCACCGGTCTCCGCGATAACTCTTGTCTTGCCCATTCTCTTGGCAAGGAGCATCTGTCCGATTACGTTGTTGATCTTGTGCGCTCCTGTGTGGTTCAGATCCTCTCTCTTAAGGTAGATCTTTGCACCGCCCAGATCCTTTGTCATTCTCTCCGCATAGTAAAGTCTGCTAGGTCTTCCCGCATACTCGTTGAGCATCTCTGTGAGTTCTCTGTTGAACTCCGGATCATCTTTATATTTCTTGTAAGCCTCCTCCAGCTCCAGCATCGCATTCATCAGAGTCTCTGGAATGTACTGGCCGCCGTGAACGCCAAATCTGCCTTTTGACATATGTTCTTCCTCCTGTTTTTGTCTTCTCAGATATATTTTCAAATGTAATTTCTACACTTTTGTATTGTGTTTCTTCTATATAATATGTTACTCGCCTCTAAGTTCCGCAAACAACTTCTTCTTGTCGGGACTTCTCATAAATGTCTCACCTATGAGCACCGCATCAGTTCCATTTGCCTTGAGCCTGTCTATGTCCTCTTTTGCCTTGATTCCACTCTCAGACACATACACCATCTTCTGGGGTACTAAAGTGTCAGCCGCAGCTCCTGTACCAGTGACAGGTACCTCCGTCCCCATATGGGTGGCTGGCACCGTATCCGGTATCAGCTTTCTAAGACGAACACTGTTCATGATGTCCACCGTAAATGTTCTGAGGTCTCTGTTGTTCACCCCGATGATGCCGGCTCCGCAGGCTATCGCCCGTCTGACCTCATCCTCATCGTGAGCCTCAACCAGAGCCGACATCCCAAGTTCATGCGCAAGCCGAAGATATGAGGCAAGCTGCTCGTCATCCAGTATGGCGCAAATCAAAAGCACCGCCGAGGCTCCTATGACCTTTGCCTCATATATCATATACTCGTCAACTGTAAAATCCTTCCTCAGCAGCGGTATATTTACCTCCTTCTTTATATCCATCAGGAACTGATTGCTTCCCTGGAAATAAAACGGCTCAGTGAGCACCGATATGGCTGAAGCACCAGCCGCCTCATATTCCTTTGCGATCTCAACATAAGGAAAGTCCGGTGCGATAAGCCCCTTGGAAGGCGATGCCTTCTTGACCTCACAGATAAACGATATTCCATCCGCTGCCAGATTATCCCTAAATGGGAACTTACTATATGGGCTGCTGCCGTTATCCGTCTCTCTGGCAACTATATCAAGTGCCTGTCTCTTCATCTCCTCAAGAGGAACTTTTTTCTTCTGCTCCGCCACACGTTCCTTTGTCTTTGCAGCTATCTCATCTAATATCATCTCTTACCTCTCTATACAACTTTCTATCATAGTCTGCGATAAAACTTATCTACTCATTTGTCAGTCTTACAAATGCATCAAGCGTCTCAGCAGCCTTGTCACTGTCGATCACGTCCTCTGCAACCTTGATTCCATCCGCTATGGAATCTGCCTTGCCTGCGATGTAGATACAAGCTGCTGCGTTCAGTACAACTGCATTTCTCTTGGCTCCAGTAATCTTACCTGACAGGATATCGCGGGTGATCTGTGCATTTTCCTCAGGATCGCCGCCCACCAGATCCTCCTTACTGCACCTCTCAAATCCGAAATCCTCTGGCTTGATCTCATACTTTGTGATCTCGCCATCTTTGATCTCTGCTACAGTTGTAGGTGCGCTCATGGAGATCTCATCCAGACAATCCTGTCCGTATACGACAAGTCCCCGTTTTACGCCAAGACCAACAAGTACAGGAGCCATCTGATCAACAAGCTCCTCCTTGTATACTCCCATGATCTGCATCTGAGCCTTTGCTGGGTTAGTGAGAGGTCCAAGGATATTGAATACTGTCGGTATTCCAAGTGCCTTTCTGACCGGGCCTGCATATTTCATCGCCTTGTGATATACCTGGGCAAACATAAAGCTCATGTTGCACTCAGCAAGAACCTTGCCCATCTTTTCAGGTGATATGGAGATATTTACACCAAGAGCCTCAAGTACATCCGCTGCTCCACTCTTGCTCGATACGCTTCTGTTGCCGTGCTTTGCGATCGGTACTCCGGCCGCCGCTGCAACTATACCACTCGTTGTCGATATGTTAAATGAATTCGCACAATCCCCACCTGTTCCCACGATCTCAAGAACATCTATTCCGTCATGTGGAAGAGACTCCGCATGGTCTCTCATTCCATTTGCACTGGCTGTTATCTCATCAAGTGTCTCGCCCTTCATGTGAAGCGCTGTGAGATATCCAGCCGTTGTCTCTCCCGGCACCTGGCCGCTGAATATTTCATCCATGCTGGCATATGCCTCATCGTATGTAAGATCCTGTCCTGTTACTACCTTCTTAAGAGTTTCCTGTATCATCGCCATATCCTCCTTATTTTATATCATTTTATATCTCTAAAAAATTCCTGAGCATTATCTTGCCCTTCGGTGTCAATATCGACTCCGGATGGAACTGAACTCCATATACCTCATAATTCCTGTGTTTTACTGCCATGATCTCTCCATCCTCCGTCCTGGCTGTGACCTCCAGGCATTCCGGAAAATTCTCATCGGCTGCTGCCAGTGAATGATATCTGGCAACCTGTATCTTGCTCTGAAGTCCTCTGAACAATCTGCAGTTCAGATCCACATCAACCAGCGACATCTTTCCATGCATAAGTTTCTTTGCATATGTGACTGTCGCACCATATGTCTCACAAATCGCCTGATGTCCGAGACACACGCCGAGGATTGGTACTTTTCCTGCAAAATATCTCACCGCTTCCTCACACATTCCCGCATCCGAAGGTCTTCCGGGTCCCGGTGAGATGATTATGTGATCCGGATTCATCGCCTCGATCTCCTCACAGGTGAACTCATCATTTCTTATAACCTTTATATCCGGATTTATTGCCCCCACAAGCTGATACAGGTTGTAGGAGAAGCTGTCATAATTATCTATAAGTATTGTCATTTGTTTTGTCCTCCTTGTATTTATTGTGCATGCGCATGAAAAGCGCTCATTGTGAGTGCTGTTGTAACTGCCTTTGCCTTGTTGATACATTCCTGGAACTCATTTGCCGGAACACTGTCCGCCACGATTCCCGCTCCGGATCTGACAAATACCTTGTCACCCTTTTTGTATGCGATCCTTATGGCTATACATGTATCAAGATTCCCTGTGAAATCTATGTATCCTATGGCTCCACCATATATTCCTCTCTTGTTGTTCTCCAGCTCGTTGATGATCTGACACGCTCTGATCTTCGGTGCTCCCGAGAGGGTTCCTGCTGGAAGTACCGCATCCACGGCTGACAGCTCATCATACCTGCTGTCATCGATCTCTCCTTTGACCGTTGACCCGATATGCATTACATGTGAGTACCTCTGAACCTTCATGTACTGCTCAACCTCAACAGTTCCGAACTTGCTTATCTTACCAAGATCATTTCTTCCGAGATCCACCAGCATGTTGTGCTCCGCCAGCTCCTTCTCATCCGCCATAAGTCCGGCCTCAAGTCTCATATCCTCTTCCTTTGTCTTTCCCCTCGGTCTCGTTCCAGCAAGAGGAAATGTGTGGAGCACGCCATTCTCAAGCTTTACCAGTGTCTCAGGTGATGCGCCCGCAACCTCTATCTGGTCGCCGCTGAAGTAGAACATATACGGAGAAGGATTTGTGCTTCTGAGAACCCTGTATGTATTGAACAGTGAACCCTCCATCTCAGCCTCAAGTCTGTTGGACAGAACCACCTGGAAGATATCTCCCTCGAATATGTACTTCTTTGCCCTCTCGACCATGCTGCAATATTTTTCTTTATTGAACAGAGGCTTGAAATCACTCTTCATCTTAACCGGCTCTATCTCAGCCATCTCTCCATCGAGGATTAGCTTCTTCATATCTTCTATGTCAGCAAGTGCCTTTGCATATCCGGTTTCTATATCGGACGTGTCAGCATTTGCAATGAGGATCAGCTTTGACTTGAAATTGTCAAATGCTATGACCTTGTCAAATAACATCAGATCCAGATCCTGAAATCCCTCATCGTCATCGGCATCGATCACAAGCTTCTTCTCACTGTACTTTATATAATCATATGAGAAGTAACCGACAAACCCGCCTGTAAATGTTGGAAGTCCTTCTATCTTCGGACTCTTGTAATCCTTAAGTATCTCTCTTATGAATCCCTCAGGATGAATGTCATCCGCTTTCTTTATCACATTTCCATCTATATCCTTGAGCTGTATGTGCCCATTCATGCATGTGACATCAAGCTTCGGATTGTAACCAAGAAATGTGTACCGTCCCCACACCTCCTGATTCTCCACGCTCTCAAGTATGTAACAGTGCTCATTTGCCGCTTTCAGCTTTCTGAGTAAGTTGATAGGTGTGATCACATCCGATAACATCTCACAGCACACCGGAACCATCCTATATCCGTCTGCCGCATATTTCTTTGCCTCGTTAAGTTCTGGTCTTATCATGTCTCATCCTCCTTGCCAATTAATATAAAAAAAACCACAGGACATAAAAAAAATTCCTTATCCTACAAACATTAGGACAAGAAATCTAATCTCCTGCGGTGCCACCTAATTTCATCAATAAATAAAAAAAAATATATATAAATAATTTATATATATTTATATATATCGATGCCCTCGACCATATACAATCATATATGTACCTTCTATAACGGTAGGTCTCCGTCTCCCCTACTTGAATCTCAAATCTTTCGGTTTGCCCTCACAAGTCCATTCACCTGCACTCCCATCGCTGCAATCACACCACCTGCAACTCTCTGAACATGTTATATGCCGCTACTCCTCTTGATCAACGGTTTATCTTATATCTGTAACCATAATGCGCTTTCCTAGTAAATTTGTCAAGAATAATTTTTCAAGTTTTTGCTATATTTTCACTCGTTTTTTACTGTTTCCCGCATATTTGCTGGACTTTTTCCACTTATCATTTATTTTATACTTTCTTAATTATTTGCAGATTGACTACACCCCCCAACTGAAATATCCTATACATTAGACTTGAGGACGGAGGGGCATGTACCTCCATCCCCACGATTAACGATAAAGTTTTCAGCGGATTTTATAAAGTTATCAACATTAAGGAGTAGTTATGAACACAAGTACAATTTCTTCAAATTCTGAAGAGAGAATGGGCACGGCGCCGATATTTAAACTTATGCTCTCCATGGGCATTCCAACATTTGTGGCGCAGCTAATCAATCTCTTATACAACATAGTGGACAGAATATACATAGGACATATCCCCGAGGTAGGCGCAGCATCCCTCACCGGAATCGGACTGTGTCTCCCGATCATCACCCTTGTAAGTGCATTCAGCGTGTTCGTGGGCGCGGGCGGAGCACCTCTGGCTTCCATTGCTCTCGGTAAAGGCGACAGGGACAAGGCACAGCGCATCCTGTCAAATGGCGTAATCCTGCTCATCATATTTACAATTATTGTTATGGCTGTCATCTACGCATTGAAGAAACCGCTTCTGTATTTCTTCGGTGCCAGCGATGCCACCTATCCACATGCCGATGACTATCTGAGCATTTACCTTATAGGCACTATATTTGTCATGATCACCACCGGACTGAACACATTTATCACAGCCCAGGGACAGTCAAAGACCGCCATGTTTTCTGTGCTCATAGGAGCCATATTCAACATCATCCTCGATCCGATATTCATATTTGCACTGAACCTCGGAATCAAGGGTGCGGCCATAGCGACCGTCATATCCCAGGCGATAAGTGCGGCATGGGTTATCAGATTTCTGACATCCGACAAGGCTAGTCTTCGCATATCAGCGCAGATGATGCGTCCACAAGGCAAGCTGATCCTGTCAATTGCAGCTCTCGGTGTGTCACCATTTATCATGCAGGTCACGGAGAGCCTTATAACCATCGTGTTCACTCACGGGCTCCAGAAGTACGGCGATGACCTGTACGTGGGATCATTCACCATACTCCAAAGTATCATGCAGATTATATTTATCCCGATGAGCGGTTTCTCCCAGGGAGTCCAGCCCATCATCAGCTACAACTACGGCAAGGGCAACGTGGACAGAGTGAAGAAGACATGTACCATACTGATAACCATGTCCATCATAGTGTCATTTGTCCTGGCTGGGGCCGCATTCCTGTTTCCGTCCGTGGCAGCCGGAATATTTACCTCGGATGAATCCCTCAAAGCACTCTGTGCAAAAGTTCTTCCGATATACATATTCGGAATGATGTTCTTTGGCATACAGAACGGATGTCAGCAGTCCTTCATATCCATGGGACAAGCAGGCAAATCCCTTATATTTGCACTGCTGAGAAAGGTCATACTGATAATCCCACTCGCGATCATCCTGCCATACTGCACGCACTCAGTCATGAGTATTTACTACGCCGAGCCTATCAGCGACATAGTGTCCGCATTCTCATGCGGCGCAACATTCATGCTGACATTTAAGTCAATGATGAAAGGTGCAGGGAAGAAGTAACCCTCCTCATTTTCCTTCTCAGCAACACCATGCCCACCACGCACGACACGATCTCCGTGATCGGGAATGCCCACCATATCAGTGATACATCCGCCTGACCGCCTCTGACCAGAGCCGCAAATGCTCCGGCAAGCGGCAGGATGATTATCAACTGTCTAAGCAGCGATATCACAAGCGATTCCACACCGCCTTCAAGGGCCTGATATATTCCCTGAAATGCAACATTTACCCCGGCAAATACGAAACTTAGGGAGATTATCCTCATGGCGTCTATAAAATACACTCTGGACTGTCCCGCATTGAAAAGTCCGGCAAATGCAGCTGGAAACAGCTCTGTCACAGCCATTCCAAACACCATCAGCACTATTGTGTAGATTATTCCATACTTAATCGCATCATTTATCCTCTTTCTGTCACCCATTCCATAGCTGTATGCCGTGATCGGGGTGATCGCATCCCTGAGTCCAAATGCGAGAAACAGCACAAACTGCTGAACCTTGTAGAACAGACCATATGCAGTCTGCACCGACTGGTTAAACTTGAGAATGAGATTCAGGGCGTATACCATGATGGACATAAGTGCCTGGGCTATGATGGCCGGGAGTCCTATGGCATATATTCCCCGGATGATTCTCCAGTCAGGCTTCATGTATGCACATCCATGTTCAAATTCCTTATTAAGTCTCAGATGGAACACACACAGCAGAACCGCAGACGCTATCTGACCTATAATAGTCGCATAGGCGGCTCCTCTGACTCCCATCTCAGGAAATGGTCCTACTCCGTATATGAGAAGCGGATCAAGTATGATGTTTATGACAGCTCCCATCACCTGACCTATCGTTGAATACATGGATCTGCCAGTTGCCTGAAGCAATTTCTCAAAAAGCGAGAAAAATATTATTCCAAATGAATACACACAGCATATTCTTAGATAATCCACAGCCATCTCTGTGACCTGCGTGTCCATAGTCTGTGAGACTATATAAGTCCTCACTCCCAATATTCCAAATAACAAACACACCACATATATTACAGCACCGAGAAACAGACTGTTGCCAGCCACCTTGGCAGCTCTTTCCTTATCACCCTGACCAAGGGTTCTGGCAATAAACGCATTTGTGCCGACTCCCGTGCCTATGCCCAGAGCAACCATGAGCATCTGCACCGGAAATACCAGCGTGAGGGCATTTAACGCGGCCTCACTTCCCACCTTCATATTTCCCACAAATGCGCTGTCTACGATGTTGTACACCGCCTGAAGCGCCATGGAAAGAATCATAGGAATTCCCATCTGGATCATCAGCTTTCCAACTGGCATATCTTTCATCTTATTTCTCTCTCTGTTTTCCTCTTTGTTCTTATCCATTTCTTCCACTCTTCAAACTCCTTTCCCTGAACAAAAAAAGCAGCTACCGCCTAAGTTAGTTGGACTTACGCTGAATAGCTACACACTAGAAAATTATTATATATACACATAAAAAGCGAGTGACAAAACTGGATTTACGCAATCTTTGCCACTCGCTTTCGATGTGTATTATACTTTTTGTTTTTGAAAAAGTAAAGTTGTAAAATTTATAATGGACTGAACATGTTATCCAGAATATCCTGATAATTTCTGTCACCAAGTGTCTCTATAGCTATTATCATCGTATACTTTCCGTCATCTGATCTTACTATTACATTTGTCAGAGAGTACTCAGTTCCAGACATATCAGCCGTTGCTGTACATATGTAGTGCTCTTCGCCAAATACTGTACACTTGGAATAATCAGTCTCAATATTGCTTGCTTCAGCGCCAATTCTACTTGCTGTAGATGTAATAACAGTATCCATCTGAGCAACAGTTGCCTTTGCTACTGTATTCTCATCAGCCCACACATCATAACCGTAATTTCCACCACCCTTAGGGGACTTTATTTTGAGCAGAATATAGTGTGTACCATCATTTGCACAGAATGCATAATCGTTTCCTACCGTAAAGCTATTGTCCAGATTATCCAATGCCCTCTGTACAGTCTCATCGCTATTGGAATCCTCCACAACCTCAGAGATATCGGTGGCAGTCAGTAATGAACCTCTTGTCTGAATTCCATAGCTTCCTTCAAGGTTGATCTTAAATCCAAAATACGAATTCTCATAACCATTCTTGGTGTATACACCTACTATTGAAGGATCAGCTTCTGCCTCTTCACTGTCCTCTGTATCTTCCTCTGTGTCCTCCTCATCAATGGCGACCGAACTGTCCTCAGTATCATCTGCAGTGTCCTGTGTTTCAGTATCCTGCTCCTCTGTTGCTGCTTCTGTCTCAGCTTCAGTTGTAGCCTTAGTTACAGAATTGTCATTGCCCCCACAGCCTGTCAGCATCAATCCCATCATCATTGCAGCCACTACAATATAACTTGTTCCCTTTTTCATATTGTTCATTTCCTCCTAAATGTATAAAATTAGCAACATCTCTATTATAAGGTAACTATTATATTATGCAAGATATTTATGATTGCAAACTATACAAACCTGACGGCTGTCCACTATAGCTATGAACTTTTCTTTATTATATACGTCCACCATATACAGGAAAACCACTGCTCGCTCCATAGCTCTCGATCTTCTTGAAATTCTTAAGAGCCTCCATATCCTCTGCACTTATCTCGAAATCGACCTCTGTATTGCTCTTCATGTGCTCTGGATTGGCCGTCTTTGGCAGTGAAATTGTTCCGAGCTGGATAGTATATCTGATGCAGAGCTGTGGAACAGTCACACCATACTTGTCCGCCATAGCCTTGATCTCAGGCTGATTGAGTATCTCACCATGTGCGATAGGTGAATAAGCCTCAACAAGTATATCGTTCTTCTGACAGTAATCCACCAGTTCTATCGGAGTATTGCTGATGTGAAGAAGTATCTGGTTGACCATAGGCTTGATCTCAGCAGTCTCCATAAGGCTCTCGATATCACCGATCTGGAAATTGGATATACCAATAGCCTTGAGCTTGCCTTCCTTGTATGCCTCCTCAAGTGCTCTCCATGCTGCTCTGTTGCCCTCCACGTATCTGTCATCGCTCTGATTTACCTTTACCCAAGGCTGTGGGCTGTGAATGATCATCATATCGAGATAGTCAAGTCCCATCTTCTCAAGCGTTCCATCGATTCCCGCCTTGGCCTCCTCATATGTCTTGTGCTCAGCCGCAACCTTTGAGACTACGAACAGTTCTTCTCTTGGAATACCACAGGTTCTAACTCCTTCGCCTACTCCGCGCTCATTGCCGTATGCCTGTGCAGTGTCAATATGTCTGTAACCTATCTTTACGGCCTCCCTCACGGCATCTGCTACCTTGTCATCGTCGATGAACCATGTTCCAAGTCCAAGCTTTGGAATTGCTACTCCATTGTTAAGTGTGTAAGTTTCTTTTAACATTTTTATATCCTCCTGTTTCTTTTTATTTCAATTTCAAATTATTTCCAGCTATGTTTATTACATCTGTTCAGTTACTTATCTGACACATTACTGTCCAAGGCCGAGCCCGCTTATCCAGTCGGCCACATCCTGCTGTGTCACACCCGACGAGAATCTCTGACCATCCTTCCAGTCTCCGCTTCCTGCCTCAGAAGCCAGATCATCTGCACTGCTTCCCAGTCCTGAGCTCGCCGATGTGCAGAACGGATATACAGTCTTGCCAGTGAAGTCATTTGCCTTGACAAATGAATCTACCGGCCATGCAGACGTTCCCCACCATATAGGATAACCTACAAATACCGTATCATACGATTCCCAGCCAGGAACTTCAGTGGTGGTAAGCTCCACATCCCTGAGGCTTTCGTCATTGTGTTCCTTTGATACCCTGCTGCTGTCATCATTGTAGTTCAGATCATCCGATGTATACTCCTGGGCCGGGGTGATCTCAAATATATCTGCTCCTGTCTCTGCCGCTATATATTCTGCAGCATCTTTTGTATTTCCAGTTGCTGAAAAATAGATCACCAGAGTCTTACCTGTCTCTGTGTCAACATTGTCTGTCTCATCAGCGCTGCTTTCCTCGCTGATCTGTTCCTCTGATACCGTAGAGTCAGCGTTGTCGTTGCTTGTATCGGCCTCATTGACCGCATCCGTAACAACCTCTGTCTGGGTTTCTGCCTGTGTGGTACTTTTACTTTCTGTGCTGTCACCACTTCCGCATCCAACAAGTCCAAAAGCCATAACAGCACACACTAAAAATGCTCCTAATTTCTTCATTAAAGCGTCCTCCTGTCTGTTTTAACTACCATATTTTCGAAAAACGTCAGGAACTGTTTCTCTGACATATCTAATAATACTCTTTGGAGTTCACTTCAAGGCAAGGACTTTTTTGTATTCTTGATTTTTCTATCGTCTGCTCATTTTTGCTGTATTTTCACTCCACAAATCAAGCACCATATATTTTGTATCTTTTTCCTTCTGAATCACCCATTTTAGGAAAATATTATCTCCTTTTCCATATAAAAAGGCCCGAAAGACACAAAATCTGTAAATTTGTATCTTTCGAGCCAATTTCAATCTTATTTGCGAAAATATTGTATCTTTTCTGTTGTAATCTGCCTGATGGAAACAATTTTGAGATAATTTTCTTCCACCGGATTTCAGCCAATCTTTATGATAAAGTCATATCTCCATCCTTAACCCAGCCGAGTTTTCTCACCACCATGTTGATGAGCGGGCAGAGAACTGCAGGAAGTACAAATGAGATTAGGATCAGACCAACCCAGTCCATAGCTGTGACCGCTGTCTTGCTTCCCGCCTCGATATCATTCATCCAGCCTGTGTATACTCCGATCTGTCCAACCAGACCACATGTACCCATACCTGATGATACAGGAGTTCCATTCATCTGAAGCTTGAACAGACATGTTGCAAGAGGACCTGTGATCGCAGAGGTAACTATAGGTGCGATCCAGATTCTCGGATTCTTGATGATGTTACCCATCTGGAGCATTGATGTTCCGATTCCCTGTGAAACAAGGCCACCCCATTTATTCTCTCTGAATGACATAACTGCAAATCCAACCATCTGCGCACAACATCCCGCCACAGCAGCACCGCCGGCCAGACCTGTAAGTCCGAATGCCGCACATATCGCAGCGGATGATATCGGAAGTGTAAGTGCCACACCGACGAGAACTGATACCGCAATACCCATCCAGAACGGCTGAAGGTTTGTAGCCAGCATGATGAGATCTCCGACCTTCATGGCTATGGCACCGAGTGTAGGTGCAAGAAGTGCAGACACAGCCACACCACTTCCGATGGTAACCAGAGGTGTCACCAGTATGTCAATCTTTGTCTCCTTTGAGACAACCTTTCCAAGTTCAGTTGCAATAACTGCAATAAAATAAACTGCCAGCGGGCCTCCTGCGCCGCCCAAGGCATTTGCCGCAAATCCAACTGTTATCAGTGAGAACAATACGAGCTGTGGTGCCTTAAGAGCATATCCTATAGCCACCGCCATCGCAGGTCCTGCCATAGCAGATGCGAGACCTCCAACTGTATAATCTGTTCCATTCACGGTCGCAACAACCGCTTTAAGAAATGGCACACCAAACTGATTGCCAAGTGTGTTCAGGATAGTTCCGATAAGCAGAGTACAGAACAATCCCTGTGCCATGGCACCGAGAGCATCTATTCCGTATCTCTTGACACTGAACACAATGTCTTTCTTCTTCAAGAATCCTTTTACCTTTTCCATCATTCTTCTCCTTATTGGAATTATATTGCTGTCAATTACTTCAATTTCTCAAGTATACCCAGTGTATACCTCCATGTTCTCTGTACACTGGCAACATCCATAGACTCTCTGCTGGTATGGATATTTTTCATATCCGGGCCAAATGATACACAGTCCAGACCCGGCATCTTGCCAGCGAAAAGGCCACACTCCACTCCGGCGTGAATCGCCTGTATAACAGGCTTTCTTCCATACTGCTCTTCAAACACATCCACCATAATATCTCTGAGAGGAGAATCATGTCTGTACTCCCATGCAGGATAATCCCCCTGCACTTCCAGACTTCCACCAGCCGAGACAGATACACATCGGAGCTGATCTATCAGATTTTCCTTTTCAGACTGTACACTGCTTCTTACTGAAAAGCTTGCTGTGACCTCATCCTCAGTTGTATTCAATATTCCAAGATTCAGCGATGTCTGCACAAGCCCTTCTATATCATTGCTCATCTTCTGAATTCCATTTGGCATCATCATAAGACTCCTGATAACTATATCCGATGACTTTTCTGTCATAACTCTGTTGATCATGGTTCTACCATACATATCGTTCTGCACATCATCCGCGTTATTATATGAACCCAGATCATCTGACAGATCCGTTTCTACTTTCACTATAAGCTCTGGATCAGTATTTCCAAATTCATGCCTCAGAATATTCTCATTCTTTTCCGCAGATTTTACAAAGTTATCCACATCCTCCGGATCAATACCCACATATGCCTTCGCCTTGTTAGGTATTGCATTGTCCTTAAGACCGCCCTGTATAGATATCAGTCTGTATGGAACATCCCTTCCTATATTATATAGAAGTCTTGCAAGCTGCTTGTCGGCATTTGCCCTCTGTTTTATGATCTCCACGCCGGAATGTCCACCGGTAAGACCCTCTACAATAATTCTCACAACTGAATGATCATCTTCTGCATTCTCATATTCAACCGGAATATGGCACGTAGCACACGCACCTCCGGCACATGACACCAACAGATACCCCTCATCCTCAGAATCCAGATTGAGCATGATCCGTGACTTAAGTGGACTACAGTCAATCGCCGCAGCTCCCAGCATTCCTATCTCCTCATCAACCGTAAATACGCACTCAATCGGTGGATGTGGTATATCGTCGGCATCCAGTATAGCCAGTGCAAATGCCACAGCTATCCCGTCATCTCCGCCAAGGGTGGTTCCATCAGCGGATATCACTCCGTCCTCAAGCACTAGTCTCAGTCCGTCCCGCTCAAAATCAATATCACAGTCAACATCTTTCTCACAGACCATATCCATATGTCCCTGTAGCATGACAGGGGCACTGTCCTCATACCCGGCAGTTCCGTCCTTGAATATGATCACATTGTTGCTCTCATCCTGTATATATCTCAGATTTTTGTCTATGGCAAACTTCACCAGATAATCACTTATCTTCTTTGTATCCGACGATCCGTGTGGAATCCCGCATATCTCCTCAAAGAAACGAAAAACTCCATATGGCTCGATATTTGATAAAACTCCCATGCTATATTCTCCTTTTTATAGTATTTTTCATGCCCAATTACTTTATTAGAATACTTTCTATCAGGTATTTCATTTCAACTCTACAATCCGTATACTATCATGTCTCTGATTATATATTTGACACCCGTCAATTTCAACTCACCTCTCAAATTTCATAGTACCTGCATTCGTTGACTTTGTAACCTCTTAATGATATATATTAATCAAATGCGTAACTTAGCATACAACACAGATTGCACAGACATCCATGTGCAGTAGATTGGAGAGTATCATGTCAGAGAATTGTACACACAACTGCAGTACCTGTGGCCAGAGCTGTTCCAGCAGAACAGAACCACAGAGTCTTATCATAGAGCCACATCCAGGTTCGCATATAAAGCATATTATTGCCGTGGTCAGCGGCAAAGGAGGAGTCGGCAAATCCTCAGTAACCTGTCAGCTCGCCGTTCTCATGCAGCGCATGGGTTACAAGACAGCCATACTTGACGCAGATATCACAGGACCTTCTATTCCAAAGGCATTTGGCGTACATAAGACACCAGAGGCAGAAGGAGATTTCCTGTATCCCGATGAGACGGAAACAGGAATCAAGATCATGTCTGTGAATCTTCTTCTGGACGACGAGACAACACCTGTCCTCTGGAGAGGACCTATCATAGCGGGAACAGTCAAGCAGTTCTACTCAGACATCATCTGGGGAGACATAGACTATATGTTCATCGACTGTCCTCCTGGAACCGGCGACGTGCCACTTACCATATTCCAGTCCATCCCTATAGATGGAGTTGTGGTAGTTACCACCCCTCAGGATCTCGTATCTGTCATCGTTGGAAAGGCTGTTCACATGGCAGACAGCATGAATATCCCTGTCATTGGTATGATAGAGAATATGTCATATTTCATTTGTCCTGACTGCAATAACAAGCACTATATATTTGGCAAGAGCCAGCTTGAGCAGGTCATAAGAGACCTGTATATAGGGCACGCGATCCGTCTGCCTATCAATCCTTCCCTTGCGGGGCTTATGGATAGGGGTGAGATAGAGCACATGGAAGCAAATGCTGATCTTCAGGAATTTGCTGATCTCATAAGCACATTTGACCCTGACAAATACTAATTCACCTGTCAGTTAATAACAATTATCATCTATTTTGGAGGTAAATAATATGGATATCCGGCACATCCTGAACAACTGCATATTGTGTCCAAGAAAATGCGGTGTAGACCGTACATCCGGTCACACAGGTGCCTGCCATATGACAGACACAGTCAGGGTGAGCCGTGCAGCGCTACACATGTGGGAAGAGCCATGTATATCCGGAGAGAACGGTTCAGGTGCCGTATTCTTCTCCGGATGTGCACTTGGATGCTGCTTCTGCCAGAATAAAGCCATATCCGGAGGCAAGGCTGGCAAGGATATATCCATATCAAGGCTGTGCAACATTTTCTTTGAACTTCAGGATAAGGGTGCCAACAACATCAATCTTGTCACACCGGATCACTATATACCACAGATCATATCAGCTATAGACATGGCGAGATCACGGAACTTCAAGCTTCCATTTGTATATAACTGCAGTGGTTATGAAACGGCCGAGATGATACAGCTACTTGATGGCTATATAGACGTGTATCTTCCAGATTTCAAATTCATGTCACCGGATCTGTCCGCAAAATACAGTAATGCTCCAGACTATCCTGAACATGCCAAAACCTCCATATCTGAGATGGTCAGACAATGCGGCGGAGACCAGACCCGCTTTGATGACGACGGAATTATGCAGAGAGGTGTTATCGTCCGTCATCTGCAGCTTCCTGATCATCTGGATGATTCCAAGTCAATAATCACATATCTATATAACACATACAAAGATTCAATATATATAAGCATCATGAACCAGTACACCCCTATGCCGGGAATTGAGAATAGATTTCCAGAGCTTGGCAGAACTATAACTCCTTCTGAATACGATGAGCTTGTGGATTATGCCATTGATATCGGCGTTGAAAATGGATTTATACAGGAGGGTGAGACAGCAAAAGAGAGCTTCATTCCAGCATTCGATAACGAAGGCGTGTAACCCACACATCTTCAAATAAGGAAATAAATAAAAGGCCATGGATTTTTGCACAAAAAAATGGACCAGCCACAACATATTGCAGTCAATCCATCTTGTAGTGGGCCGCCGGGGGCTCGAACCCCGCACACCCTGATTAAGAGTCAGGTGCTCTACCAAATGAGCTAGCGGCCCGTATTTATTTATTATGTTCGTCACAACAGAGTAGATTATATATCAGTTCTGAGAATAATGCAAGTGTTTTTCTCATTTTTTTCAACTTTTCTGACATCCAGCAAATGATTTCAAACTGAGTGACAAAAAAATGGACCAGCCACAATTATATTGCAGTCAATCCACCTTGTAGTGGGCCGCCGGGGGCTCGAACCCCGCACACCCTGATTAAGAGTCAGGTGCTCTACCAAATGAGCTAGCGGCCCGTATTTATCATGTTGTGTTCGTCACAACAGATTAGAGTATACATTAGTTCTTTTTATAATGCAAGTGTTTTTTTCAACTTTTTTCATTTTTATTTGTTCGGTATTACTCTGCTCCTATCCCATATCAAAATTACCAGTTATATATATTGTTTGAATATCATTTTCGCCTATGTTATTATTATAAGGTATGACTTTTTCAATAAAAAGAAGATTTTTACAATAAATAGATGGAGATTACTATGAGACTGAGAAATGTAAAAGGATCAAGAGAGACTATCGCAGCAAATGACTATGTAGTGCACAATGAAACAGGCATGAAGGGACATTGGCATGAGTTATTTGACAACGATAACCCTATACATATTGAGATAGGCATGGGCAAGGGACAGTTTATCATGGAGCTTGCAAGACGCAATCCTGATATCAATTACATAGGCATAGAGAAGTATTCAAGTGTCCTGGTGCGTGCCCTTGAGAAAAGAGAGCTTGAACCTGAGATGACGAATCTCTACTTTATAAGAATGGATGCCGAATATATAACTGACGTATTCGATACAAATGAAGTAGATAGAATATATCTCAATTTCTCGGACCCATGGCCAAAGGACAGGCATGCCAAGAGACGTCTCACATCTACACATTTTCTTGGTCTGTATGATCAGTTCCTCGCCCCTGAGGGAAGAGTTATATTTAAGACTGATAACAGAGGACTCTTTGATTTCTCTCTGGAACAGGTTCCCGAGGCAGGATGGATCCTTGAGAACTACACATATGACCTTCACAATTCAGAATACAACGAAGGCAACATCATGACCGAGTATGAGACCAAATTCTCAGCAATGGGAACACCTATCAACAGACTCGTCGCATACAGGGAAAAGAAATAAACGTTGATTTTGCATTTGTTGACACACAGTTTTTGGTATACTACAATGAAGATTACAGCAAATTTATGGAAAGGAGTTTCATCATGGATACATCTTCTATAGAAAGTCTCAAATTGGTGCGCAAGACCAATCAGGATCTGTTGAATTTCTTTAATGATTCATATATCAGCAAGCTTGAGCAGGTTCAGTCACTCAAAACTGAAGATTTTGAACTCAAGGCAAAGATAGACCAGCTTATAAAGACATTAGATGTATACTCCTTCAAGACAAGCACTGGTCACAATGTATTTTCACCATTCTCAGTAGACACCACCTCACAGCAGGAAAAGGCTACTCAGATAGAGCTTCAGTTAAAGGAGCTTCAGGATATGCAGCAGACTCTTCATCTTCAGATCAAAGAGGACGAAGAAGAAACCGCATTGCTTAAGAAGCGTATAACTGATCTATCCACCTCCAACAGACATATAGATGATCTTCTGACGGAGGTGACTGAGGAAGTATCTACTATTAATAATGAAGATACAACAGAAACAGACGGACCAGATACTGATTCCCTGACAGCAGCGGATCACGGAAAAAATATCCTCAGATTGTACCAATATGAGAAAAAACAGCTTGCGGACAGGATTCAATCTGACATCACAGATGTTCTTGACTCCAATTCACACAAGCTGGATGTACTGTCCTGGCTTATAAGATCAGATATCAACAGAGCTAAGGTCACACTCGAAGAGCTCACCTCGTCAACGGCAAAACTTGCCGACCATGTAGATGAACTTGCCAATTCTCTCTCTGGAGAATCAGACAGCGAAGAGCCTGTATGGAATCATCTTGAGAAACTTTTCCAGGGTTACAGGGATGAACATCCTGAATGTGGCATATCATACGACATCAACTGTGCTGATTATGCCATGAATATTTCAGGTATTGTAGCTACATATCTTTTATCAATAACTAAAGATATTATGGACAACATATTTGTTCATTCAAATGCCAACAAGGTTTCAATCAAGATATATCTGAGCAGTAAGCTCATAGATGTATATATCAACGACAATGGCGTGGGTATAGACAACAATTATGATACCAACAGTCCATGGTACAGCAGTCTCCACAGAATCAAGGAGATCATATATCTGTTAAATGGAACTCTGAAGATCGATGGAGATTCAAAAACCGGAACAAATGTAAGATTTACTATTCCACTTGAATAATAACGTATCTGTTGAAAGACATATATTACTTAGTTTACAGTTTGGATATCTTAAAGTAGCAAAGTGTTATATTGTGTATATGTTGTTTTATCAACACATATATATTTCGAATAAAATAAACATAAAAGGAACATTATCATGAAAGAAAAAATTGCACAGCTTATCTCAAATAACGTAGAAGGAATCGAAATGTCAGATATCATGGCTTCAATCGAGATCCCACCACGCCCTGATATGGGTGATTTTGCATTTCCTTGCTTCAGACTGGCAAAGGTGCTCAGAAAAGCCCCAAATATGATTGCAGCCGATATAAAGGAAGCCATAGGAGATGTAGATTTCATCGAGAAGATCGATGTAGCAGGTGCATACCTGAACTTCTATATCAAGAAAGATGTATTTGTAAAGACAATGATAGAGGCAGCCAACACAGATGACTTCGGCAAATCCGATATAGGCGAGGGACAGACCATATGTATTGACTACTCATCTCCTAACGTTGCAAAGAATTTCCACGTTGGCCATCTCAGAACTACAATAATTGGTAACTCTCTTTACAAGATTTATTCCAAGCTTGGATACAATGTTGTAAGAATAAATCACCTTGGCGATTGGGGCACACAGTTTGGTAAGCTTATCGTAGCTTACAAGGCATGGGGTTCAAAGGAAGCTGTTGAGAAGGATGGAATCTCAGAGCTCATGAAGCTGTATGTGAAGTTCCATGAAGAGGCTGACAAGAATCCAGAGCTTGTTGACGAGGCAAGAGCATGGTTCAACAAGATGGAAAATGGAGACGAGGAAGCACTCAGCATATGGCAGTGGTTCAAGGATATAAGTCTTGTTGAATACAAGAGAACATACAACCTCCTCGGAATGGATTTCGACTACTATCTTGGAGAGAGTTTCTATAGAGACAAGTGCCAGGCTGTTGTGGACAAGGTTAAGGCTGCCGGTCTTCTGAAGGAGAGCGAAGGTGCTATGATCGTTGATCTCTCAGATTACGATATGGCTCCATGTATCATAACCAAGAAAGACGGAAGCTCAATATACGCAACAAGAGATCTTGCTGCTATATTCTATAGAAAAGACACATATCACTTCTCAAAGTGCTTATATGTAACCGGTCAGGAGCAGAAACTTCATTTTGCACAGGTATTCAAGGTAGTTGAGCTTCTTGGAAACGAATGGGCAAAGGATCAGCTTGTTCACATTCCTTATGGTCTTGTAAGTCTTGAGGGAGCAAAGCTTTCTACCAGAAGCGGTAATATCATATACGCAGAGGATATTCTGAAGGATGCCATTGCAAAGAGTCTTGAGATAATCACCGAAAAGAGCCCAAATCTTCCAAACAAGGAGGATGTAGCCAAGAAAGTTGGTGTTGGTGCTGTTCTTTTCAATGACTTATATAACCAGAGAATCAAGGATGTATCATTTAGCTGGGATAAGGTTCTCAACTTTGATGGTGAGACAGGTCCTTATGTTCAGTATACACATGCAAGATGCTGCAGCGTTGTAAGACTTGCTGAGTCATTCGATCCATCAAAACCGGTTAACTACAGTCTCATTACAGAGCAGGATGCCATAGAGTTATTAAAAGAGATCAACAGATTCCCATCTGTGATCAAGGATGCTGCTGATAAGTATGAGCCATCTGTTGTAGCAAGATATGCAGTTGATGTTGCTCAGGCATTTAACAAGTTCTATAACTCAACAAGAATCAATGTAGATGATGTTGAGCTCAAGAATGCAAGAGTTATGCTCACATATCTCACTAAGAATACAATATCTGAGGCACTTAACCTCCTTGGAATCGAAGCTCCAGAGGCAATGTAATCAGTGTTTCTTCTATATTAATATATGACCATATAACCTGGTTAAAGAAAAAGAGAATGTTTCACGTGAAACATTCTCTTTTTCTCATATATCTCCAGGAACCATTTTAAATTATATTGTCATAGATATTATTGTTTTTGATACTTTTCTCTGAATAATATTACTCATGATATTTCTGTTCTGAATATTATCTTCTAAACACTATCTTCCAGACATCATTGTTTCGAAATTATTATCCTAGATAATTTTGTTCTGAATATCTTTACTTCAGGTATTTTTTCTTATATCAGAATATTTTTAGGTATTCTTCTCTTGTTTTTCTAAGTTTTACAGTTCTCTTTGTGAAGATATTGTTTATTGCAATAACAAAATCATATTTCTAACCATATTACGTATTATATAATCTCTTCTATTCTATTCCTTTATATACTTCTATATTCTACATTGCGTTTTTATGAATACAGACTCTTTAAAGCTGTTAAATAATAAATTATATGGTGATTTAATTAATTTCAATAAATAGATCATTTGTATATTTAATTTTGCTTTAATATTATATATATTTGAATGTTTCACGTGAAACTTTATGATAAATGTATTTCAACTCAAACTTCAGATATCGCATGCATTTGTTTTCTACACTTATAAATCTTTTACATCTTGTTTGTCGTTTCTTCTACCTTATTATTCATTTACATTATTACAAAGTATTTTACGACTCAATTATCACTCCATGAACTACTTTTCTGATTTATTTGATAATATTCATGTTTCACGTGAAACATTTTCATCATTACATATAATATTTATATATCTAAGTAATCCACATATAATAATTGTACTTTCTTGTCTATTATTCTGATTTTTTCAAAGAATTTCCAGAACTTTCAAGCATAGTCAATACTTTACTTACCTTTTTAACCATTAATTCAATTATAAAATGTTTCACGTGAAACTTTACCCATATAACGAATACAAAACATGCACACACTATTTATCAGATTTTACACAGTTTAATTGCCACTTTGTATACGATATTATCCATTCATTAGATAATAGAATGTTTCACGTGAAACATTTTATTAAACATCATATTTTTTCTGTATTTTGTAGAATTAGCACTTTATAAGTGCTATAATAGACAAGCACTATTTATAATATAAAATATCATCATATTTTATCTATATTAAATAAGCAAACAACAATGTTTCACGTGAAACATTCTTTTTTTGAATGAAAAGGAGACAAAATGGGCAGAATTATAGCGATTGCTAACCAGAAAGGTGGCGTTGGCAAGACAACAACAGCCATAAACCTTGCCGCATGTCTGGCAGCAAAGGGTAAAAAGGTTCTGGCCGTTGATATGGATCCACAGGGCAATATGACAAGTGGATTAGGTGTAGACAGGGATTCTCTTGAATACACAGTCTATGATATGTTGAGAAATGAGTGCAACATAGGAGAATGTATGCTCATAAACGTATATCCTGGTCTTAATCTCATTCCTGCCAACAGAGAACTGGCAGGTGCTGAGGTTGAATTTGTCGGAATGGAGGATATGCAGCACATTCTTAAGACACATATCAAGAAGGTAAAGAACAAATTTGATTACGTTATCATTGATTGTCCTCCTGCACTTGGAATGCTTACTGTAAATGCTCTTACAGCAGCAAATACGGTACTTGTACCTATTCAATGTGAATTTTTCGCACTGGATGGTCTCTCACAGTTGGTATACACTATCGAACTGATAAGAAAAAATCTGAACAGACTTCTTACTATAGAAGGTGTTGTATTTACAATGTTTGACTCAAGAACCAATTTATCAGTTCAGGTTGTTGAAAATGTAAAAGAAAACCTCAAACAACACATATACAACACAGTTATACCGAGAAATGTCAGACTTGCTGAAGCGCCAAGTTACGGAATGCCAATAATTGAGTATGATCCAAGATCAGCCGGAGCTGAGCATTATATGATGTTGGCAGATGAAGTTATAGAAAATGACTACTATAGATAATGGAGGGCTAATATGGCACAGAAAAAAGGTTTAGGAAGAGGTTTGAACGACCTTTTAGGCACTTCAGAGGCTTCAAAGCCGTCCCGAAGTAGAAATAATCAGCAAAACTCATCTGAAAACACAAGTAAAGAGGTAAAAACAGTAACCAAAGAGGTTGTGAAGGAAGTTGTAAAAGAGGTTGAACAGAAGATTAAGATCAATCTCATTGAGCCAAATAAGTCACAGCCAAGAAAGCAGTTTGATGAAGAAGCATTACAGGAATTATCTGATTCCATTAAGAAATATGGTGTTCTTGAGCCTCTGATTGTCACTAAAAAAGGCGATTATTATGAGATAATTGCAGGTGAAAGACGTTGGAGAGCTGCCAGAATGGCAGGAATAAAGGAAGTTCCTGTAGTTATACGTGATTATACTGACAAAGAAATAATGGAGATTTCTCTTATAGAGAATATTCAGAGAGAAGATCTGAATCCAATTGAAGAAGCTGAGGCTTACGAAGCTCTTATATCGGAATATAATCTCAAGCAGGAAGAAGTTGCAGAGAGAGTATCAAAAAGCAGATCAACAATAACCAATTCTCTCCGACTTCTGAAGCTTTGCGAGGATGTAAGACAGATGGTCATGTATAATATGATATCAACAGGACATGCCAGAGCACTTATTCCTATAGAAGATCCTAAATTACAGTACGAAACGGCTGCAATTGTATACGATCAGAAGCTCAGTGTTAGAGAAACAGAGGCATATGTAAAGGCAATTCTGGAGAAAAAGCCGGAAAAAGAGGAAAAACAGAAGCCTCAAAAGGATTTATCCGTCTTCTATTCTGATATAGAGAACAAATTAAAGTCAATTTTAGGTGCAAAGATAGCTATCAAGGCATCTAATAACGACAAAGGCAAAATTGAGATAAACTACTATTCTCAGGACGAGCTTGACCGAATAACAGAGATGCTTTACTCAATCAATAAAGAAATGATGTAGTAACCATCTGCATCATACATATGCACAATCAAGGAAGGACAATATTATAATGGAAAGTTCCATATTACAAAAAATAGGTATTGATCCTGCCTACATACTAATTGGTATGCTGGTTCTCATAATAGCCTTGTTTGTACTATTATTCATATTGATGGGCAATATTAAAAATAGAAACAAACAGATAAAAAGGCTGTTGAGCGGAACTCAGGCAGGTGATCTTGAAGATATTATCATGAAAAGATTCGCTGAGATGGATGCTGTAAAAAACAATTCCAAGCGACTCACAAAGGAACATAAGGAAATACAGAGTCATCTTTCAGCATGTGTCAGTAAAATTGGTCTTGTAAAGTATAATGCATTTGAAGGAATGGGTGGTAATCTAAGTTTTGCACTTGCTCTTCTGGATACAGAGAACAATGGTGTCGTACTCAACTGTATGCATACCAGAGAAGGCTGTTTTAACTATGCAAAAGAGATCATAGGTGGTGAAGCATATGTTGCACTGTCAGAAGAGGAAAAAGAGGCTATTGAACGAGCTAAAACCCTCGAGGATGAAATAGCTGAAAACAAACTAAAATAACCATATTTCAAAAAATTATTATACAAAACATGCAACGTACAAATGTGTATGAAACACATAAAATAGAAAAGCGTATAAAGCACAAAAGTATATAAAACACAAAAGCGTATAAAACGTAAAATCGCTAAAACGATAAGAACAAGATTTATAAAATAAACAAGAAAATAAAAAGGAACAAAAACATGAAAATATATTATGTAGCTACATTATTATAATATATTTTCAAATAAATTTATATATTTAATAGGAGGATATCATGATTGATATTAAATTCTTAAGAGAAAACCCAGACGTAGTAAAACAGAATATAAAGAATAAATTCCAGAATGACAAACTTCCACTTGTCGATGAAGTAATAGAGCTTGACAAACAGGCTCGTGCTGCTCAGCAGGAAGCTGATACACTCAGAGCAAACAAGAATGCAATAGCAAAGCAGATCGGTGCTCTTATGGCTCAGGGAAAGAAGGAAGAGGCTGAGGAAGTTAAGAAGCAGGTTGCTGAGACATCAGCAAGACTCAAGGAGCTTGAAGCTTTAGAGCCTGAGCTCAAGGAGAAGGTTAAGAAGATCATGATGATAATTCCTAACATCATTGATCCATCAGTTCCTATAGGAAAGGATGACTCAGAGAATGTAGAGGTTCAGAAGTATGGTGAGCCTGTTGTTCCTGACTTTGAGATTCCTTATCATGCAGATATCATGGAGGCACTTGGAGGAATTGACCTCGATTCAGCAAGAAAAGTTGCAGGAAACGGCTTCTACTATCTCATGGGCGACATAGCAAGACTTCACTCTGCTATTATCTCATACGCAAGAGATTTCATGATAGACAGAGGATTCACATATTGTATTCCACCTTTCATGATCAGAAGCAACGTTGTCACAGGTGTTATGAGCTTTGCTGAGATGGATGCCATGATGTATAAGATTGAGGGTGAGGATCTGTATCTCATCGGAACTTCAGAGCACTCAATGATCGGTAAGTTCATCGACACAATCATTCCTGAGGATGAGCTTCCAAAGACTCTTACAAGCTACTCACCTTGCTTCAGAAAAGAGAAGGGTGCTCACGGAATTGAGGAGAGAGGTGTATACAGAATCCATCAGTTTGAGAAGCAGGAAATGATCGTTGTATGTAAGCCTGAGGACAGCAAGATGTGGTTTGACAAGCTGTGGCAGAACACAGTTGATCTCTTCAGATCAATGGATATCCCTGTAAGAACACTTGAGTGTTGTTCTGGAGATCTTGCAGATCTCAAGGTTAAGTCTGTAGATGTTGAGGCATGGTCACCTCGTCAGAAGAAATACTTCGAGGTTGGAAGCTGCTCAAACCTTGGCGATGCACAGGCAAGAAGACTTCAGATCAGAGTAAAGGGCGAGGATGGCAAGAAGTATCTCGCTCATACACTCAACAATACAGTTGTTGCCCCACCAAGAATGCTTATCGCTTTCCTTGAGAACAATCTCCAGGCTGACGGAAGAGTCAGAATTCCAGAGAAGCTTCGTCCATACATGGGTGGAAAAGAGTATCTTGAGAAGACAGAAAAGTAATAATATAAATAAAAACATACAACAAGGGAGGTGTCGGAATGCATAGTTTTCTTCCATCTATAGGCTTTACTAACATAAAAAACAGACAGCAGCTTGAACCTATATACAGGCAGATCCTTGAATCGCCTGACAGGAAATTTATATCAACTATAAGTGCTGACACCTGTCTTGTACAATTCAGCAAAGACTTTGGGGAGAGATTTGGAATATCGCTTGTAGGTGAAATGTCAAAGGATGGCTCAATATCCATTGAGTATTACTTTCCTTACGTCACATCAAAGCTTTTGACCGATGACGAAAATATATACGTTGAGAAATATTCTGACAAGAGAGCATATGCCGGTGTTAGCAGTGATTTCAGTCTTGGAATGACTCTTATTTTCTTCATAACCAACATAGCAGACTATGAAAAATCATTGTGGATGAACAGATCAAACAAGTACTTTTCAAAGGCGTATTTTTCCGGTCTGTCAGTAAATGGTATGATCATTCTTGATGTGGATGATCACAGTGATAAAAATACATCCTATGGCAATGCAAAGAGAAGTAAACTCATCGAGGCTGCAAAGAAGGGTGATCCGGACGCAATAGAAAGTCTTACTCTCGAAGATATGGACACCTATAACACCATTGGAAGAAGGACTCACAAAGAGGATGTTCTGTCCATAGTGAAATCAAGCTTCATGCCTGTCGGTATTGAGACTGATCACTACGCAGTTATAGGAACTATCACATCATATATCGAGACAACCAACAGCTATACAAATGAATCGATATATCTGATTGATGTAGAAAGCAATGATCTGACATTTACCGTAGCGATCAACAAAAACCATCTTCTGGGTGAACCTGCTCCGGGAAGAAGATTCAAGGGTGATGTGTGGCTTCAGGGGCATATAGTTAATCCTTGACTATAAACTCTATAAATGTTACACTTATAATTGATGTGCATCTGTAGCTCAGCAGGATAGAGCGTCCGCCTCCTAAGCGGAAGGTCGTGGGTTCGAATCCCGTCAGGTGCACTATTTTTCACTAATAAATTTTCTAAAGGGACATGACTATGAATTATATTGTTATGGATCTTGAATGGAATCAAAGCTACAATGGGCATATGGGTGAGCATCCACGTATGCCTTTTGAAATTATAGAGATTGGTGCCGTTAAGGTAGATAAGAATCTCAACATCATTGACGAATACTCAAGTCTTATCAAACCAAAAATTTATAAGAAATTACATTCAAAGATCAGAACAATTCTGAACTATGATGAGGATGACCTGAGTCTCGGAAGAGGATTCAAGGAAGTCTGTTCAGAATTTCTTGACTGGTGTGGAAAAGATTACATATTCTGCACATGGGGACCTATGGACCTCACAGAGCTTCAGACTAATATGGACTTTTATTATATGGACAAGCTTCCTAGGCCACTTAAGTTTCTGAATCTCCAAAGTATATATGCAAGCGTTACGAATACCTCAGGAATACCTCAGAGTATGAGTAAACTTGAAAAAGCGGTCAGTGAGATGAATATTCCGGAAAATGAACCATTTCACACAGCTCTCAACGATGCAAGATACACCGCACTTGTTATGAAAGAGATGAAAGCCAAGAATATAAATCAGCTTTACAGCTTTGATCTCTATATAACACCTAAGAATAAAGAAGAAGAGATTGAAGTATCTCATAATAACCAGTACGAATATATCTCAAGGGGTTTCAGAAATAAACATGCAGCACTGGACGATGAAAAAGTAACTCAGATTCGTTGTTACAAATGCAGCAAGAAGGTCAAGACACATATTGACTGGTTTGCAAATAGTCCATCATCGTACATGTGTGTTGGAAAATGCTGGATGCATGGTTATTTTTGTGGCAAGATAAAATTCAAATCTGTAAACAATAACTATTATGTTCACAAGACAATAAAACCTATCGACAAACAGGGTATAGAGGCAATTAAACAAAAACAGGAAGATATTCGTGAAAAAAGAAAAGAAAAAAGACATATGAAATCTTCAAACTAAAAAATAAAACAGCCATTTGAGGCTGTTTTATTTTTTTATGCTATTGGCTTTTTAGCAGCTCCCGCTTTTCTCGGGTACTTGTTGTCTGTATTTGCAATCTTCTTTACAAACACAAAGCTTCTCTGGTTATTGGTCTCCGGTATATTCGTATTAAATATGTTCTCGACCTGTCCCCCAAGAATCCTGATTGCTTTCTTTCCATCCCGCATCTCTTCCGGCAAAGCATTTGACTTATAAGATACAAAATATCCACCCGGCTTGACAAATGGAATACACCATTCCGACAGAGTTGCAAGATTGGCAACTGCCCTGGATACAGCCAGATCATATTTTTCTCTATGCATCTCATCTCTACCTCCATCCTCTGCTCTTGAATGAACAGTGTGGATATCCTGCAGTCCAAGTTCATCTATAACTTCATCGAGGAACTTTAATCTCTTATTCAACGAATCCATAAGTGTTATATTCAGCTCTGGAAAAGCAATCTTCAGAGGAATTCCCGGAAATCCTGCACCTGTACCAACATCTATAACGTCAATATTCTCATGAAGATCTTTATACTTTGAAAGAAGCAGACTGTCAGCAAAATGCTTTATTATTACATCTTCCTTCTCAGTTATGGCTGTAAGATTCATTACCTTATTCCACTCAACCAGAATATCATAATATTTTGAAAATTGTTCTATCTGCTTATCACTCAATTCCAGACCAAACTGTTTTGTTATGGAATTTAATCTGTCCATATTGTTCTCCTTCAACAAATTATTCTGAATAACTTCTATACCAGTTTAGTCTCTACCCTTCATCTTGAGATACACCAGCAATACTGATATATCAGCCGGAGAAACTCCTGATATTCTTGACGCCTGTCCAATATTTTCAGGTCTGATGAGAGACAGCTTCTGTCTGGCCTCGATTCTGAGATTTGATATATCATTATAGTCAATATCTGCCGGCAGCTTTTTCTTCTCCAGCTTCTTAAACTGATTTACCTGCTGATTCTGTCTGTCTATATATCCCTGATATTTTATGGTTATATTTATCTGTTCTATAACATCATCCGGAAGTTTGGTTCTTCCCTCATCTATTGGTTCAATCGCCTCATATGACAGTTCCGGTCTTCTTATAAGTTCTGCAAGAGATGCAGCAGTCTTAAGCCCTGTACTTCCAAGATCCTCAAGGAACTTCTGTATGGTTGAATTTGCTCCAACCATGGTGCTCTCAAGTCTCTGTATCTCATCCATTATCTGTTGTCTCTTCTTTGTAAATGCAGCATATCTCTTGTCATCTATAAGACCGATCTCATGTCCGATCTCCGTGAGTCTCAGATCAGCGTTATCCTGTCTGAGAAGAAGTCTGTACTCAGCTCTGGATGTCATCATTCTGTATGGCTCCGATGTCTCTTTTGTGACAAGATCATCTATAAGAACTCCTATATATGCCTGTGATCTGTCAAGAACCACCGCTTCCTTGCCCTGTACTTTTCTGGCAGCATTGATTCCTGCCATTATCCCCTGGGCTGCAGCCTCCTCATATCCTGAACTTCCATTTATCTGGCCGGCACCAAAAAGTCCTGATACACTCTTAAACTCCAGAGAAGGTTTTAAGTTAATGGCATTTATACAATCATACTCGATGGCATAAGCATTCCTTATTATCTTTGCATTCTCCAGTCCCTTCATGCTGTGTATCATCTCATACTGAACATCCTCAGGAAGAGAGCTGCTCATTCCACCCATATACATCTCATTCGTATATTCACCCTCAGGCTCAATAAATATCTGATGTCTGGTCTTATCAGGGAATTTCGTAACCTTATCCTCAATAGAAGGGCAGTATCTTGGTCCTGTACCCTCGATCACGCCTGAAAACAGAGGTGATCTGTCTATATTATCTCTGATTATCTCATGTGTCTTCTCATTTGTGTAACAGAGCCAGCATGATATTTGATCACGTCTTATATCCGCCTCAGTATTTGTAAATGAGAATGGAACTATCTTCTCATCGCCCTTCTGTTCCTCCATCTGAGAAAAATCTATCGTTCTTTTATCCAGTCTGGCAGGGGTTCCCGTCTTGAATCTTCTTATCTCTATCCCTGCATTCTTCATGGAATCTGACAAATAATTAGCTGCCATAAGTCCATTAGGTCCGGTGTGATATACGACATCTCCGTATATACATCTAGCCTTGAGGTATGTTCCTGTACACAAAACCACAGCCTTTGCAAAATAAGCTGCTCCCGAATATGTCTTTACACCCTTAACCACATTATCCTCGATGATAATTTCCGACACCTCTGCCTGTCTCAATGTGAGATTATCTGTATTCTCAAGGGTGTGCTTCATGGTTCTGGAATAATTTGCCTTGTCTGCCTGGGCACGAAGAGAGTGAACCGCCGGACCCTTAGACGCATTAAGCATCTTTGACTGAATATACGTCTTGTCTATATTCTTGCCCATCTCTCCGCCAAGTGCATCTATTTCCCTTACCAGATGTCCCTTAGAGCTTCCTCCTACATTCGGATTACATGGCATCATGGCCACACTGTCCATACTCACCGTAAAAATAATAGTATTCAGACCAAGTCTTGCACTTGCAAGAGCTGCCTCACATCCTGCATGTCCTGCCCCCACAACTACCACATCATATTCTTCATTCAAAACAGGCATACAAATGTCCTCCTTCCAGTACCTTATATCCTGCAATCTATTTTCCCATACAGAATTCCTTAAATATCTTATCAGCCAGATCATCTCTGGCAGTTTCACCTATTATCAAACCGAGATGTTCATACGCATCCATGAGATCAATGGAGAAAAAGTCTTCCTCCATTCCCATATCTATGCTTTCTTTAACCTTTAACAGTGCATTTTTGGTGCACACAAGTTCATTTTTGTGTCGGGTATTAGTGATATAAAGCTGATCATTATATGTCAGTGTACCCTCAAAAAACATCCTGTTCAGAAGCTCATACAATTCTTCACTGCCATCACCGGTCAGTGCTGACAACTGAATTATATCTGCATCTATATATTTCTTAATATCCGATTCGTCTATCTTCTTTTCCAGATCAGATTTGTTGAGTATCACAACAACATTCTTATCCTGTATTCTGGACATGATCCTGTGATCGTTCTCATCCAGGTCAATTGAACTGTCTACCACATAGAGCACAAGATCAGCTTTATCCACAGACTCTAATGCCTTATCCACACCTATCTTCTCAACTACATCATCTGTATCTCTTATTCCCGCAGTGTCAACTATGTTCAGAGTTATACCTCTTACATTTATCACTTCACTGAGCGTATCCCTGGTTGTGCCGGCCATATCTGTTACAATCGCCCTTTCTTCGCCCACAAACATATTCATCAGCGAAGACTTACCCGCATTCGGTTTACCAACAATAACCGTATTTATTCCTTCAGACAACACTTTTCCATTGTCAAATGTTGTCAAAAGGTTATCCACACTATCTACAAGGTTATCCACAATTATTTCTAACTTTTGTGGAAAACCATCCAGACTGTAGTGTTCAGGATCATCCAAAGCAGATTCAATAAACGCCACATTGTACAGAATCTGTTCTCTCATATCAATGATCTTATCCCTAAGTCTTCCCTGAAGCTGCTCCACAGACGTTCTGGCTGCAAATTCATTTTTTGCATTTATTAAATCCATGACGGATTCTGCCTGTGACAGATCTATCCTTCCACCGAGGAATGCTCTCTTTGTAAATTCTCCAGGTTCGGCTGCCCTTGCACCACATTTTATTACCAGATCAAGTATCTTTCGGAGAACTACTATACCTCCGTGACACTGAAGTTCACACACATCCTCACATGTGTACGTATGGGGAGCCTTCATGACCAGAAGTATAGCCTCATCTATCATTCTGTCATCCTCATACACACCACCAAATGCAGCAGTGTAAGATTTCATATTTACCGCTTTTTTGTTTTTATTTGCAGCGCGGAACAACATGTCTGTTATCTCACATGCCCTGTCTCCGCTGATCCTTATTATTCCAACTCCGGCATTACTCATACCGGTGGTTATAGCTGCAATGGTATCTTCCTTGAACATATCTGTCTTACACTTTTCCTTTCACCGTGATTAAACAACCTATCTATGTAGTGTACAACATTACCAATTCATTTTCCATATAAAAAGACTAAACTGCAACAAAAAAGAGACCATTTTCTCAAATGATCTCTTTCCTGTCACCATAAAATATTGCGATGATCTTTACACGCATCAGCGTGACTATTATTTCTTCTTGAGATATACAATAACCTTACGATATGGCTCCTCGCCCTCGCTTCTGGTTGCTACATACTTGTCGTTCTGAAGAGTAGCATGGATTATTCTTCTCTCATAAGGATTCATTGGCTCAAGAGCAAATGATCTCTTTGATCTCTTAACCTTGAATGCTATATTCTTGGCAAGATTCTCAAGTGTCTCTTTTCTTCTTGCTCTGTAGTTCTCTGTATCGAGCTTAACTCTGATACGTGACTCGCTCTTCTTATTGATAGCAAGTGTTATAATATACTGAAGAGCATCTAGAGTCTGTCCACGCTTTCCAATCAAAATTCCCATCTCTGGTCCCTCAAGATTGATAGACAGAACATTCTCTTCCTCATCAAAATCCATCTGGATCTCTGTCTGGATATCCATAGCCTTGAACAGGCTGTCAAGGTACTCCTTAACATCGTCCAGGAATGTCTTCTTTTTTCTTGCCTTTATGATACAAGGCTTTGAACCTATACCAAGAAATCCCTTTGTCTCTTCGCTGATAACTTCATACTCAAGATCTGTACTAGGGACTCCAAGTTCAACACTGGCCTGCATAAGGGCTTCATCTTTGGTCTTACCTTTGAATTCTAAGAATTCCATTATTTATTTCCTCCCTTATCGTTGCTATTGTTCTGGTACTTAAGCATTATATTCGCCTTAGCTCCTATACTGCCTGGTTTATAGTTTACATTTTCTCTGCGGGTTACATCATCACTGTCAACATTCACTGAATGTGCAGGATTAACATAACTCTTAAGTCTTGAAGAAGCCATCTTATTTATATTCTCTGACTGACTGTTCTCTGTTGGAACGTTACCATTCTGAGCATCCATCATTCTCTCATAGAAAGATTTCTTATCAGGGTTCTTCTTCTTTGCCTGCTTCTTGGCAGCCTTCTCGGCACACTTTGCAAGCAGCTCATCCTTGTCCTGATGATTATAATAAGCATCAACTATAAGCTGAGATATTATCATAATAACAGAACCAACTATCCAGTAAAGACCGATAGCTATAGGAAGAGTTATACAGAATATAAGTGACATGATAGGCATGTAGTACATCATACCCTTCATCATGTTGTTGGCTGTCTGCTGATTGCTATCCATGTTGCTATTCTGTGATGACTTCATGGATATCTTTGTCTGTAAGAACTGCATGAGAGCAGAAACGATAGGAACCACCAAAGCTATTGAAAGCTTCCATCCCGGTGCATCTGCAATATTCAGTCCAAACAGGAACTGGTTCATATTGTGGAACTGATCAACATAGCTTGTGAGAGTAGCATTACCTGTAAGATCAAGATTAGCTATCAGCTTATCCCAATCACTCTTAGAAAACTTATCAAGCACATCAATGATCTGATTCTTTGTAGGGTCATCACCCATCTGTTTCAATGCCATTGTAACTGTGCTTACCTTCGATTCACCTGCTACATCACTTATAGCCTTGACATAATCTGTCTTGGTACTCAGTATCTCTACAATCTTTCCGTAGGTCTTTGTCATTGATGGAACATACGCAGGTATATTCTGGATAACTCTGTACAGACCGTAAAATATAGGTAACTGTATAAGTGAAGTCAGACATCCTGATGCCATGCTGACACCATATTTCTTCTGGATCTTCTGAGTTTCCTGCTGCTGCCTCATCATTGATTCCTGATCAGTCTTGCCTTTATATTTCTTTGTTGCCTTGGCAATCTCAGGCTGGATGAAACTCATGATCTTACTTGATCTCTGCTGCTTGAAATATAATGGGAACAGCGCTCCTCTCAGTACAAATGTGAACAAAATAACGCACACACTGAGATTGACGTATGTGAATCCCATATGGCTTCCAATAAATCCAACGAACATGTAAATCCAATTGAATATCTTACCGAGCAGCCAACAAACTGGTCCGAGTATCATACCATCTTCTCTTGTTAGAAACATAATTTTCTCCTTTATGGAACTGGATCATATCCTCCTTTTGAAAAAGGATTGCATCTAAGTATCCTCCATACTGCAAGGAGACCACCTTTTAAAACTCCATACTTTTCGATAGCCTCAATTGCATACTGCGAACAAGTAGGAAAATACTTGCAGGTAGCATGTCCCTTAAGCGGTGACAAATACTTCCTATAAAATTTGATTAAACCAATAAATATTTTTTTCATTTCTTTACCCTATGTGGCTTATCTTCTTTAACCCACACAAATGCATCAAAGCACTCTCAATGTCCTGACATTTCTTGTCCTTTGATGACGGTCTGGCTACTATCACTATGTCATAGCCAACATCAATATTTGCTCTGTTTAATCGGTAAGCTTCTCTAATCAATCTGGTTACCCTGTGTCTTACCACACTGTTACCAACTTTCTTACTAACAGAGATTCCGAGTCTGTTGTAATCCAAGCCGTTGCTTCTCAGATACATAACTAAATATTTATTGGCTACCGAATTCTTTGTGCTGTACACACTGCCAAACTCTCTGCTGTTTTTTAATGTAATCATCTTACTCATTGTGTAACCACCGAAACTTTGATTATTAGAAAAACTGTTGCTGTGACCCTATAAAAAAAGGTCACAACCATGTGACCTTACGCTGATAATTTCTTTCTTCCCTTAGCTCTTCTAGCGGCCAGTACCTTTCTGCCATTAGCAGTACTCATTCTCTTTCTAAAGCCATGAACCTTAGATCTCTGTCTCTTCTTAGGCTGGAATGTCATCTTCATTACAAAACACCTCCTTCTTTACAAATTTACTTGCCTATTATAAATAAATAGGTAATGTGAGTCAAGCCTTTTTTGCCGTTTTTCCTATATTTTATAAGGATTTCAGCCACTATTTGATAAAGGTGACGAATCGTTCTGGATTAATTAGGTGGATACATTAATATTAATCACAAAATGTTGTGGTTTCATAGATTAATCACATTTTTGTAAGCATTTAATTTTTGTTACCAGTCGCTTTACATAATGTTATCCACAATTTGTTGGTAACTTGTTGATAACTTTTTACTTTTGTGGGTTTAATTCTAAAAAACCCAGTATTTATCGCTGTTTGTGATGTTCACAAATATAAAACAGTCATTTTTTTATATTTACATAAGTTTGAAAATAATAATTATTATGAAACTTATGTAACAAAGTTATCAACATTCCATGTGGATTATACACAAATAAGATTTTTTATTAACTTTTTTATTTTTTTGCCCCTTATTCTCGTTTATTTTGATTTTACCCCCAAATACGTGTACCTAACCGTATAAGCATGTAAAATCAAAATAAAGGCAATTTATCTTGTTTTTAACCTTAATATGCTTGAAATAGGGGTGCATTTATTATAAAATGTAATAGTGTTATTAATAATAGGAAGAATTATTTTTTTGAGGAAGGTTTTTTACGATGAAGGACTTAATATTAGCCAAGTGGAATGACATTTTGAATATACTTGAAAATGAACATGGAATTTCCCATATCATGATCCATACATGGATCGAACCTCTCAAGATATATTCAGTTGAGGATAACAAGGTCTATTTCACTCTGGACGAGGATTACGGACAGAGAGGCGTAGAATTTCTCAAGAGAAAATTATTTGATATATATCTTGAAACAGTTCTCAGAGAGCTCTTTCAGGACGATTCAATTCAGGTTATATTCACACTCGAGAGTCAGATGAGAAAGGATGAAAAGTCCCCTACATATTCAGAGGACTACAACGATGCCATTGCCAAGAGCAATCTCAGACCTGACTACACATTTGAGAACTTTATTGTTGGTGAGAGTAACAAGCACGCTCACGCAACATGTCTGGCAGTTGCCGATTCACCTGGACAGGACAAGTTCAATCCACTTTTCCTGTATGGAGGATCAGGACTGGGCAAGACTCATCTTATGCAGTCCATAGCCCACTATATACTCCAGCACAATAGTAATATGAAGGTTCTCTATGTGCCATCGAACAAATTCACAAATGAGATCATAGAAGCAATCTCCAAGAATAAAACTGAAGAATTCAGGAACAAATACAGAACAGTGGATGTTCTTCTGATCGATGATATCCAGTACCTGATCGGTAAGGCAAGTACGCAGCAGGAATTCTTTGACACCTTCAACGCTCTTCATGACGAAGGTAAGCAGATAATCCTGTCGTCGGATAAGCCACCAAAGGAGATCAAGACTCTGGATGAGAGATTCAGATCAAGATTTGAGTGGGGTGTTCCTATCGACATCCACGCTCCTGATTACGAGACACGTATGGCTATCCTCAAGAACAAGGCTGAGATAAAGGGACTTACCGATATCATCAGCGAGGAGATATTTGAGTATATCGCCAACAATATAACCTACAACGTACGTGAGCTTGAGGGTGCGCTCAACAAGCTCAGCGTATATTCAGAGCTCGGAGATATCAAGATCACTGAGGAACTTGCCAAGAACGTCCTCAAGGATTTCATATCCAAGGATTCCAAGGTGACCATAACACCTGAGCTCATTATCAACACGGTTTCAGAGCATACGAATATATCAGTCAGTGACATCGTATCCACGAAGAGAAGCCAGGATATAGCCACTGCCCGTCAGATATCCATGTACCTGTGCAGAAAGTACACGGACAAGGGTCTGAAGAGTATAGGAGATGCATTTGGAGGAAAGGATCACTCCACCGTGCACAGCAATATACAGAAGGTTGAAGATAAGATTGAGAAGGATCCTGAATTTGCCGAGATGGTTGACGTCATAATAAAGAAGCTTAATCCACAAAAATAGCAAGTTATCCACATTTTTATCTTATAAACTCACTAATTTGTTTATAACCTTACAAACATAACGTGATTGTATATTGTTATTTGATGTTTGTTACATGTTGTTATGTGTTTGAGAATTGTTCTTACGTCAAATTAACCTGATTTTGACATGTTGGTAAATGGTCAGTTTATGAACAGGTTAAAATTGATTAGTAACATGGACACATAATTCTCAAAGCCTTGATTTGTAAGGGCTTGATACACTTTCAACATTATCAAAATCACTACTACTGATACTACTAATTATCTTAATATATTTATAGTTAAGCGCTCGCGCTGTTTGTTGTTATTTGAAGTTATACACACATATCATATTTTGATGATCATTAAATTTGGACATGAAAGGAGATCACACTTAAAATGAAAATTTCCATAAGAAAATCTAACTTACTTCAGGGTATAAATATCGTATCAAAGGCTGTCTCCAACAAGACGACCCATCCGATACTGTCTTGTATCCTGGTTGAAGCTGCAGGCGGTGTTATCAAGCTCACAGCTAATGACATGGAGATAGGAATAGAAAGTTATGTTGACGGTACTGTTATAGAGGATGGAAAGGTTGCACTCGAGGCAAAGCTTTTCTCAGATTTCATAAGAAAGCTTCCTGACAGCGACATAACTATAGAGAGTGATAAGGACAGCAAGACACTTATCAAGTGTGAGAGACTTGAGTTCAACATACCTGGAAAGTCAGGAGAGGATTTCTCCAATCTTCCTGTTGTATCAAAGGATAAGTTCATAACCATATCCCAGTTTGCGCTGAGAGAGGTTATCAATCAGACAATATTCTCTATATCAGATAATGAGAACAATAAGCTTATGACCGGTGAGTTATTTGAGGTATCAAACAATAAGCTCAGCGTGGTTTCTCTGGATGGACACAGAATATCCATCAGATATATAGAGCTCAAGGGAGATAATTCAGACATTAAGGTTGTAGTTCCAGGAAAATCCCTCAGCGACATAAGCAAGATCATGAACGGTGGAGTTGATGATCCTGTAAATATTTATTTCACTGACAACAATATATTATTTGAGTTTGACAATACAAAGGTTGTTTCAAGACTGATAGAGGGCGAGTATTTCAGAATAAGCCATATGCTCTCAGTTGATTATCAGATCAAGATGAAGATAAACAAGAGAGAGTTCCTTGACAGTTTGGACAGAGCAACTCTTCTTATAAAGGATTCAGACAAGAAGCCTATCAGACTCAGCATTGATGACAGAACTCTCGGTCTCAAGATCAGTTCTCTCATCGGTTCTCTGAATGAGGAGATAGATATCGAGAAGGAAGGTAACAATCTTGTCATTGGATTTAATCCAAAGCTTATAATAGATGCACTCAGAGTAATTGACGATGAGAATGTAACTATTTATTTCAACAATACAAAATCTCCATGTGTTATCAAGGATGATGCAGAGACATATATCTACCTTATCCTTCCTATGGGAATCAACGAAGAGTAAGAAGGGGTGAGAATATGGAGATAATCAAGTTAAGAGATGAGTTCATAAAGCTTGGACAGGCGCTTAAGGCTGCCGGTCTGGTGGAGTCAGGAGTTGACGCAAAGGAGGTCATAGTTCAGGGACTGGTTGTGGTTAACGGTGAGATAGAGACCAGACGTGGAAGAAAGCTTTATGATGGTGATGAAGTAGAATTTGATGGTGATAAGATAAGTATTCAGAAATAATTGTGGTCGCCATCTTGCAGATGGTGAAGGTTATGTATATAGAGTCGATAGAGCTGAGTAATTACAGAAATTACAGTAATGTGAAAGTAGAATTTGGAAAAAATACGAATATCCTGTACGGCGATAACGCCCAGGGCAAGACAAATATACTTGAATCCATATACATGGCAGCGACTACGAAGTCACACAGAAAAAATACGCAGGATAAAGATATCATAAAGATAGGTGAAGATGAGAGCCATATAAGATTATTTGTCAACAAGAAAGACATATCGCACAAGATAGATATGCATCTTCGAAAGAGCAAAAATAAGGGAGTGGCGATCGATGGCATACCCATAAGGAGGGCCACGGAATTATATGGTCTTCTCAATGTCATATTCTTTTCACCTGAAGATCTGACTATCATTAAAAATGGACCAGCCGAGAGGAGAAGGTTCATGGATCTTGAATTGTGTCAGATAAGCAGATTGTATTATCAGAATCTGGCATCATATAACAGGATACTCAATCAGCGAAATAATCTGTTAAAGCAGATTTATCATAACAGAAGTCTCATGGATACACTGGATGTGTGGAATATGCAGCTTGTGGACTATGGGTCGAGGATAATAAAAGAGAGAAAAAATTTCATCAACATGATGAATGAGATAATTGGGGAGATCCACAGTCATCTCACATCGGGCAAGGAAAAGCTGGAGATAGTGTATGAGTGCAATGTCGATGAAGATAAATTCGATGAGACACTTCAGGAAAAGACTGAGATGGATATCAGATATTCAAGTACACAGTCTGGTCCACACAGAGATGATATAAGTTTTCTCATAAATGGAATAGACGCCAGAAAATATGGTTCACAGGGACAGCAGAGAACAGTTGCCCTGTCACTCAAGATGGCGGAGATAAAACTTGTAAAAAGGATAATCAATGATAATCCGATATTGCTTCTGGACGATGTCATGAGCGAGCTGGACACCAGCAGACGTGATGCATTGATAGAAGAGATAAAAGATATACAGACTATCATAACCTGTACGGGATATGATGATTTTGTTAAAGAGCAGGTAATAATCAACAATGTTTATAGCGTGGTGGAGGGAACGGCCACCAGAGTAAGAACGGAGGAAGCATGACAATGGAAAATGATAATTATGGAGCTGAACAGATACAGGTTCTGGAGGGACTGGAAGCAGTCAGAAAGAGACCTGGTATGTACATAGGAAGTACATCCTCCACTGGACTTCACCATCTTGTATACGAGATAGTTGATAATTCTGTAGATGAGGCTCTGGCAGGATATTGTACCCACATTCAGGTGTATATAAATGAGGATAACTCCATCACCGTAGTGGATGATGGACGAGGAATTCCTGTTGGAATACATAAAAAGCAGGGAATACCTGCTGTTGAGGTGGTATTTACCATACTTCATGCCGGCGGAAAGTTCGGCGGTGGAGGATATAAGGTATCCGGAGGACTTCACGGTGTTGGTGCATCAGTTGTAAATGCACTTTCAACATGGCTTGAAGTCGAGATTACCAGAGATGGCAAGGTGTACAAGCAGAGATATGAGAAGGGCAAGGTTATGTACAAGCTTCAGGTTATAGGTGAAGCACCTGAGGGAGTATCAGGAACAAAGGTTACATTCCTGCCGGATCATACAATATTTGAAGATAACATATACGATTACGATATACTGAGAAACAGACTTCGTGAGATGGCATTCCTTACAAAGGGATTGAAGATAAGTCTTACAGACAAGAGACTTACTCCTGAGAAGGTGAGATCATTCCATTATGAGGGAGGTATAAAGGAGTTTGTAACATATCTGAACAGACACAGAGATCCTCTGTACAATGAGGTAATCTACTGTGAGGGAGTCAGAGATGGAATAAGTGTTGAGGTGGCACTTCAGCACAATGATTCATATAATGAATCCACATACAGCTTTGTAAATAACATCAACACACCTGAGGGTGGAACACATCTGACAGGATTTAAGTCAGCCATAACAAAGGTGTTCAATGATTATGCAAGAAAGAATAATATTATCAAGGATAAGGATGACAATCTCTCGGGTGATGATCTGAGAGAGGGACTTGCAGCCATCGTATCTATCAAGATAAGTGATCCTCAGTTCGAGGGTCAGACAAAGCAGAAGCTTGGTAATTCAGAGGCAAGACCTGCAGTTGAGAGTGTTGTAACTGAGCAGCTTACATATTATCTTGAGCAGAATCCGCAGATTGCTAAGATAATTGTGAATAAAGCGGCTGTTGCACAGAGAGCCAGAATAGCTGCAAGAAAGGCAAGGGATGTTGCAAGGAAGGCAAATCTTTCAGACAACATGGCACTTCCTGGAAAGCTTGCGGATTGTTCAGACAAGGATCCAAAGAACTGTGAGATCTACATAGTCGAGGGAGATTCCGCCGGTGGTTCAGCTAAGACAGCGAGATCAAGAGCAACACAGGCCATACTTCCACTCAGAGGTAAGATCCTTAATGTTGAGAAGGCAAGAATAGACAGAATCCTTGGAAATGAAGAGATCAAAGCCATGATCACCGCATTTGGAACAGGTATCCATGAGAACTTCAATATAGAGAAGCTCAGATATAACAAGATCATCATCATGACCGATGCCGATGTGGATGGAGCTCATATAGCAACTCTTCTCCTCACATTCTTCTACAGATTCATGCCTGATCTTATCAGAAAGGGACATGTATATCTGGCACAGCCACCACTTTACAAGCTGGAGAAGAACAAGAAGGTATGGTATGCGTACAGTGATGATGAGCTGAACAGTATACTTGATGAAGTCGGAAGAGATCAGAACAACAAGATACAGCGATACAAGGGACTTGGAGAGATGGATGCAGAACAGCTCTGGGAGACAACCATGGATCCAGAAAAACGAATTCTTCTCAGAGTGGCAATTGATGATGACGATGAGTCAGAGATCGATATGACATTCAATGTACTTATGGGAGATAAGGTTGAACCACGTCGTGAGTTTATAGAGACAAATGCCAAGTATGTAAAGAATCTCGATATATAGTATATTGATTAAATAAATGTGATAAAACATAACCAATATCGAGAGAAAGGAAATCAAAAAATGGATGATGATAAGATTTTTGATAAAATAGATGAAGTTGGTCTGAAAAAAACAATGGAGCGTTCATATATAGATTATGCCATGAGCGTTATCGCTGCCAGAGCTCTTCCTGATGTAAGAGATGGTCTTAAACCTGTTCAGCGAAGAATACTTCATTCTATGATAGAACTTAACAATGGACCTGATAAGCCACACCGTAAATGTGCCCGTATCGTCGGTGATACAATGGGTAAATATCATCCACATGGAGACAGTTCAATATACGAGGCACTTGTAAAGCTGGCTCAGGAGTGGAATACCAGATATCCACTTGTGGATGGACATGGAAACTTTGGATCGGTCGACGGTGACCATGCCGCTGCCATGCGATATACAGAGGCAAGACTTTCCAAGATATCCATGGAAATGATGGCAGATATCAACAAAGATACAGTTGATTTCACACCTAACTTTGATGGTACAGAGAAAGAACCTGTGGTACTACCATCACGTTATCCTAACCTATTGGTGAATGGTACATCAGGTATCGCAGTAGGTATGGCTACCAATATTCCACCACATAATTTAAAGGAAACTATCGATGCAGCCATAAAGATCATCGATAACAGAGTGGAAGAAGGACGTGAGACAGAGATAGATGAGATCATGGACATAGTAAAGGGTCCGGATTTCCCTACAGGCGCACAGATACTGGGCAGACAGGGAATAAACGATGCATATAGAACAGGTCGAGGCAAGATAAAAGTACGTGCAATCACAGAAATCGAAACAATGAACAACGGAAAGCACCGCATTGTTGTAACCGAACTGCCATATATGGTAAATAAATCACTTCTTATAAAGAATATGGTCGATCTTGTCAAGAACAAGAGAATCGATGGAATCACAGATATAAGAGATGAGTCTTCAAGAGAGGGAATGAGAGTTGTCATTGAGCTTAGAAAGGATGTCAATGCCAACGTAATACTCAACCAGCTCTTCAAGCACACACAGCTCCAGGATACATTTGGATGTATCATGCTGGCTCTGGTGGATGGAGTACCTAAGATACTCAACATCAAGGACATGCTCACATACTACCTGAAGCATCAGGAGGATGTTGTCACAAGAAGAACAAAGTATGATCTGAACAAGGCTGAGGAGAGAGCCCACATATTACAGGGTTATCTCATAGCACTGGACAACATAGATGAGGTCATCACGATCATCAGAAATTCAAAGAATGTTGGAGAGGCTAAGGCAAAGCTGATCGAAAGATTTGGACTTTCCGAGGCACAGGCCGGAGCAATCGTTGATATGAGACTCCGTGCTCTGACAGGTCTGGAAAGAGAGAAGATCGAGAACGAGTACAATGAGCTTATTGCGAAGATAGCTGAGTACAAGGAGATACTTGCAGATGAGAATAAGCTTCTCGGAGTTATCAAGACTGAGCTTGCAGCGATAGCTGACAAGTACGGTGATGAGAGAAGAACATCCATAACTGCATATTCAGATGATATAACAGATGAGGAGCTTATCAAGAGAGAAGAGATAGTTATCTCCATGACAAAGCTCGGATATATCAAGAGAATGCCAAAGGATACCTTCAAGGTACAGAACAGAGGCGGCAAGGGTATCAAGGGAATGAACACCATCGACAACGATATAATCGATGAGATATTCCTTACTAATACCCACAACTTCATAATGTTCTTCACCAATATGGGAAGAGTATACAGAATGAAGGGATACGAGATACCTGAGTCGGGACGTAATGCAAGGGGCGTTGCGATAGTCAACCTTCTTCAGCTTCTTCCTGGTGAGAAGGTAACAGCCATAATTCCTATAGCCGGATTTGACAAGAAGTATCTCATGATGGCTACAAAGAATGGTATTGTAAAGAAGACCAAGATAGAGGCATTTGAGAATATAAGAAAGACCGGTCTGGCAGCCATAACACTGAATGAGGGAGATGAACTCATAGAGGTTAAGGCAACGAGCGGTGAGAATGATGTATTTCTTGTAACTGCCAAGGGTATGTGTATCAGATTCAATGAGGAATGTGTCCGTGATACAGGACGTACATCCATGGGTGTACGTGGAATAAGATGCGACAAGGGCGATGAAGTTATAGCAATGCAGCTTGATGTTCAGGGCGACGAGATGCTCTTCGTAACCACAAAGGGTATGGGTAAGAGAACTGAACTGTCAGAATTTGCCCCTCAGATGAGAGGCGGTAAGGGTGTCAAATGTTACAGGATAACCGAGAAGACCGGTGACATCGTCAGCGCAAAGGCCGTGACAAATGACCATGACATTATGATGATGACCAATGAGGGAATCATGATCAGAATGCATTGTTCAGATATAACTGTAATAGGAAGAATAACCTCAGGTGTCAAGCTTATGAATATAGGCAAGGATGGCAACACATTTGTGGCATCTGTTGCAAAGCTTGCAAGAAGTGATGAAGATGAAGAGGCAGAGGACTCAGAGAATCCAGAATCAGCAGAAAATGAAGTATCAGAGAATGTAGAGAACGATACGGAGAATGATGCCGAGAGTAATTCAGAGGAGTAATTATAATTACAAATAAAGATAGATGTACTGTGTTGTAATATGCAAGACAGTACATCTTTTTTTATGTCCATGGATGTTTACAGATTGTGTGCAAATAGCCGTTATGATATACTTATCTTGGATTACACATTGGGAGAAAATAATCCTGAACGCAGGATTTTGAAGGTTATTATAAAGAGATTGGAATTATGGGAAAATACAATAAAATTATTGGGGGTAAAAGGCATGACGGCGAATGTGATACAGGTGGTGGCATCGGCAGCTACAACGGCTGCATCTACGGTTACAGAGGCAACAACGGAAGGAAAACTGGACAAGATATTCCAGAGCTCCGAGAAGGCGTCTGAACTTTCTTACAGTATAATGAACATCATATATATATTGGCGGCGATGATCATAGTTGTTGCGATATTTACAGTGGTGTTATACATATACAAATTCATCATGAACAGGAGAGATCCAAACTACAAAAAGAACGATGATACGTTCCTGGATGATTAAAACAAATTTATAAAATGGCGGTGAAGAGATGAGAGTTATTGCAGCAGAAGAGATTACCAGAAATGTAAGGGAGATGTGCATCGAAGCAAATGTAAATCTGTCTGAGGATATGGAGAAGGCGGTCAGGGATTCAGTAGAATCTGAGGACAGTCCGCTCGGAAAACAGATACTTGGACAGTTATGTGAGAATCTGGATATAGCAAAGGAGAATGATATTCCTATCTGTCAGGATACGGGAATGGCTGTTTTCTTTGTGAATGTTGGACAGGATGTACATATAGAAGGAATGAACATAACTGATGCCATAAACGAAGGTGTGAGACAGGGATACACTGACGGATACCTGAGAAAATCAGTGGTAAAGGATCCTCTTATCAGAGAAAATACAAAGGACAATACCCCGGCGATCATACATTATGATATAGTTCCGGGAGATAAAATAGAGATAACTATAGCTCCAAAGGGATTTGGAAGCGAGAATATGAGCAAGGTGTACATGCTCAAGCCGGCAGATGGAGAAGAGGGTGTGAAAGCTGCTGTTCTTCAGGCTGTAAAGGATGCAGGACCAAATGCATGTCCTCCCGTATTTGTAGGTGTGGGTCTTGGAGGAGACTTTGAGCTCGCTGCGAAGCTTGCAAAGAAGGCTCTTACAAGAAAGGTCGGAGTTCACTCAGACAGAGAGCATATAGCAAGGATAGAGAGTGAGCTTCTGGAGATGATCAACAACACTGGAATAGGACCTGGCGGTCTTGGAGGAAAGACCACGGCACTGGCTGTGAACATAGAGACATATGCCACTCACATAGCCGGAATGCCATTGGCAGTTAATATGTGCTGTCATGTGAACAGACACGTTACGAGAGTATTATAGGAGGAGGTTAGGTTCATCATGGATAGACATATAAAGGCACCATTTGACAGAGAAGAGGTAAAGACCCTCAAGGCAGGGGATTATGTATATATAGATGGAATAGTGTACAGTGCCAGGGATGCCGCACACAAGAGAATGTATGATGCCATCATGGAATCAGGATGCGTGGACGCCAGTGGAACTGAGTTATACGAGAAGGGCATAGTTCCTATAGACCTTAACGGCAATGTGATATATTATCTCGGACCGACACCGGCAAAGCCTGGACAGGTCATAGGATCGGCGGGACCGACAACCAGCAGCAGAATGGACAAATACACTCCACTCATTCTCAGCAAGGGTCTGTGTGGAATGATAGGAAAGGGAAAGAGAAGCCCGGAGGTTATACAGGCAATAATCGACAACAAGGCTGTGTATCTGGCAGCCGTTGGCGGTGCAGGAGCGCTTCTCTCCAAATGTATCAAGAAATCCGAGGTGATCGCATACGATGATCTCGGAACAGAGGCTATAAGGAAGATGACAGTGGAGAATTTCCCAGCTATTGTGGTTATAGATTCAGAGGGACACAACCTGTATGAAACAGCGGTAAAGGATTATCTTGAGCAGAATAAATAATACAGGAATAAAATAAAAAGTATACAGAATCTCAACAATGAATTAGCAAAAATGCACAAAATAATTGTTGAATATTACAGTCACAATAATGTTGACTAAAATATATTAAACTTGTAAACTTTTAATATGAGTTAGTCTCATATTAAATTAATTGTTGTATTAACAAGGGAAAGAAGAAAAAGGAGAGATTTAATGAAAAGAGAAAAAGTTTTCAACAGATCGTTATTGATCCTTGCAATCATGTCAATCATGCTCTTTGCGATGACAATAACAGCATCGGCTGCAAGTGCAGTTACAGGACTTGAACAGTCAGGTGATAGTAACACAAGTGTAGAAGTAAAATGGAATGCTAATAATTCTATAGGTGAAAGATACAGATTGGCCTATGATACATCAAGAACAGGTAGTTTCAGTAATACTACATACACTACAAGTGATACAAAATTAAGAATTTATGGACTTCAGACTGGTTGTACATACTATGTAAAGGTTCAGACAATGGTGGGTAATAAAGTTGCTGCAGAGACGAGTCCAATTCAGGTAGTTACAAGCCCTAATTATGTTGATTACAAGTCGATAAAGCAGACTTCAGGTACAAAGAACAAGATTGGTTTATCATGGAATAGTGTATCAGGAGTATCAGGATATTTAGTTGCTAAATATGATGGAACTAAATTAAACGAAAAAGCATCATTTACTGTTAAGACTAATAAAGCAACTATATCAGCTCAGGCTGGAAATCATTATAATGGATATAGGATAATTACATATAAAATATCAGAGTCAGGTTATGTTGCATTATCTGATTATTATGCATCAACAGGTACACTCTATGCTGCGGCTGTAAATCCACAGTATCTTGCAGATGCAAAGGCGGGAACACTTGTATGGAAGCCTGCTACGAAAGGAAATGTAATAACAATCGGATGGAAGCCAAATCCAAACTATGATCGTCCATCAGGATATCAGGTTCAGATTTATTCTATCGATGGTAAGAAGAGATTATATACAACAAAGGTTACAACAAAGAGAGAGATAACAATCAACAATGCCAAGCTTCGTAAGGCAATCAACAACAGAGGATTTAAGGTTAGAATTCGTTCATACCAGGAGGCTAATGGCGGTGTAAAGTGCTGGAGTGACTGGTCAGCATTTAAGACAATAGTACCTCAGGCATGTATCAAGACCGGTAAGGCAGTAAGCAATTCAGCCGCAAAGGTTTACTGGAAGAAGGTAGCAAATGCCAAGTACTATGTTGTATACTACAGAAAGAATACAAGATCATCAAAGTGGACAAAGAAGAAAGTAAGCGCTAAGACTACATCATATGTAATAAGAGGTCTTAAGAAGTACCAGACATTCGAGGTATATACAATTCCTGTTGTCAAGGTAGGCGGTAAGACATACAGAGGTTCTCAGTGTGAGCGTTACGCAGCATACATAAGAACAGTATACTATTAAAATATGGTTATATAGTAAGAGAGGGCGGATACAAAAAAGTATCCGCCTTTTTGTCGTTTTTTGGCTTATTATTTTCTTGTAAAAACTCCTTGACATTCACTGCCAGGTTTGGTATTATAAACAAGCGTCAAAAATTAAATACTCTTTGGTAGGAGATTTTTATTTAGGCATTTTGCAGAAGTACTCAAGTGGCTGAAGAGGCGCCCCTGCTAAGGGTGTAGGCCGTTTGCGCGGCGCGAGGGTTCAAATCCCTCCTTCTGCGTTTCCTTTTTGGGAGATGCTTATGACGTTATTCCTCGATAGCTCAATGGTAGAGCACTCGGCTGTTAACCGAGGGGTTGTAGGTTCGAGCCCTACTCGGGGAGCTTTAATTAAATAATATGGTGCGATAGCCAAGTGGTAAGGCCCCGGTCTGCAACACCGTCATCGCCGGTTCAAATCCGGCTCGCACCTCTCAAGCGGAAGATATATGTAATATATATCTTCCTTTTTTTGTAACCTTGAATATGCTTTTTTTGTCTGTTATACTGTAGAGGTATATTGGCTATTGAAATAGTAGGAGGTGGGGTATGACTCAAATTTTAAAAGATTCAATAAAAATTGAATACAAACTTGATCAGGTTACTCCTATTAGCAAATATGAAATGAATGCCTATAATGTGCCTTTTGCAGGCAACACAAGCATGTGCAGGGAAGTGTTTGTTAAGGGGGAAAGAAAACTTGAATTCTCAATAGATGGGGATATGAGTCTTAGTCAGATAATGCAGAAACCGGTTTTCAGGGATGAACTGGTGGAATACATATTCAGCATAAGCAAGCAGCTTGTGTCAGTCATACAGAATGGACTAGCACCCGAGAAGGTAGTGTGGGATACGAATTATATGTATGTGAGATTTAGTGACTTCTCCATACAGCTTCTGTATCTTCCATTTGAAAGCAAATTTGACAAGAAGGACATTGGGGAGTTCGTGAAGAGCATCTTGTCAGGATTTGTCTATGCACACACACCAGCCATAGAATGTGCTAACCAGATAGTTGATTATTTCAACGATCACAGGGAGTTTGATGCATTTCATTTCAATGAATTCGTGTCAGATCTCAGAGCATCAAGTCAGCTCCTTATAATACAGGGTGAAAAGGGCAAGAGTAAGGTACTCACTTCAAATGACAATAATAAAGAGTTTGCAATCCACAAAGCCGAGGAGGCAGCCAGAAAGGCTGAAGAGGCAAGAATGCAGGCCGAGAATGAGGTAAAGAGACAGATAGAGGAAGCAAAGTATCAGGCGGAAGTTGCCAGACAGGCAGAGGAGACCCGTATGAAGGCCGAGGCGGCAAGGGTCGAAGCCGAGATATGGAGACAGAAGGTCACTGCTGAGGCAAAGGATTATGAGCAGACAGCGGTACTCACAGCTCAGGATATGTACTCATATCAGGGCAATTCCGATGACAGTGAGAGGCTTAAGGCTGAAGAAATGTTCAGGAATGCCGAGGAGGAGCGAATCAGGGCAGAGAAGGTTTCATCGCAGTATGCAGATGAGATAAGACGTGCCAGAGAGCAGGAGATGCATGCTGAGGAGGCTAGAATGCAGGCAGAATTTGCAGCCCGCAAGAATGCTGAGGAGGCTAAGAGACAGGCAGACCTTGCAAAGCTCAAGGCGGAGGAAGCCAAGAGACTCAGCGAGCAGCCGGATGAGGAGCCACCTACAACACTGTTCAGCAACAGAACACTTGTCACAGGCAGCAAGCCGACCCTCACCAGAAAGACTACGGGTGAGAGCGTTCAGATTAATAAACAGGTATTCTGTATTGGCAAGGCTGATCAGGGTGTTGACTATAAGGTAACAGGAAACAAGTCTATAAGTAGAAGACATGCCTATATCACCAGTATCAATGGAACACATTATCTGAGAGATAACAACTCAACAAACCATACATTCCTGAACGGAACTCAGGTGTACAGCAATGTTGATGTGGCTATCCCTGATAACAGTGTGATAAGGCTTTCAAATGAGGAGTTCATATTCAGGATAAATTCTTAAATATGAAGTTCGATAAATGTAATAAATCAGGTTGATCCGTAAGGGATGTGTCAAGTTTTCTATGAAAACTTGACATGTAGCTCCAGCCATTTGCCGAAGGCAAATTTTGCATGGCTGGAGTTCAAGATGGAGGAAGAGATATGTATTGTGATAATTGTGGTTGTGAATTGGGGGAGAACGTAAGAAAGTGTCCTGTCTGTGGAAAAGAATTTCCTTTGATAGAGCCGGAAGTTGACGACAGCACAACTGTGCTTACAAGTGAGCCGGACGTCGATGAGGACGATGACAGCACAACTGTCCTGACAGGCGGAACACAGGGCATGCCTCAGATGATGCAGCAGCCACAGGGTAATCCTGTGCCACCGCAGCAGCCTCAGATGGGAATGCCACAACCTCAGATAATGCCACAGGAAGGCGCCGATATAATGATAAAGAAAAAGGGCGAGAAGAAGGGTATGAGCAAGGGTGCAAAGGCCGCACTCATAGCTATACCAGTGGCTATCGTCATCGCTATAGGCGTCTTTGCATTTATATTTGTTCCAAAGTTTAGAAAGTATAACGAGGCCAACGACCTCATGGACCAGGGAAAGGTTGAAGAGGCCGTGACACTGTATAAGGATCTTGGAAAATTCAAGGATTCCTATACAAAGGCAAACGGAGACGCTTATTATGAGTATGCCGAGGGTCTTGAAAAAGAAGGCAAGAACCTTGAGGCGGCTGAATATTATAAGAAGTCAGGCAACAGCAGAAAGGCTGCAGAGAACTACAGCAAGTCATCTGACGGTGACGAGGAGAGTTTCAGCAGCGATGACGCATTTGATAAGGCTTATCAGTGTTATTACAATGCGGGAATGGATCAGATGAATGCGGCATCCTACGATGCAGCCATAGATGCGTTCAACAATGCAGGCTCATACAAGGATGCATCGGACAAGGTTATCGAGTGTACATATAAGAAAGCGGAGGCACTTATAACAGCCAAGAAGTACGATGACGCCATCAGTATTCTGTCAACCATAGAGGAGTACAGCGATTCCCAGACTCTTCTTGCAAAGTGCTATTACAACAAGGCATCAGAGCTGCTCGACAGCGGCAAATATGACGATGCGTATGATATGTACATGAAGTCAGAATTTGATGACTACAAGAACAAGGCCAGTGAGTGTACATACAAGAAGGCAGAGCAGTATTACAAGAACAAGGATTACGAGAATGCTATCAAGAGCTATGATAAGGTGGACAAGGATTACAAGGACTGTGTAGCTGAGAAAGACAAGTGTTATCAGGCACTTGGAGCCCAGGCATACAAGGACAAGGAATACAAGAAGTCAGTTGATTACTATGAGAAGGTAGTCAAGACTGATGTGTCCAAGAAGATAGCAAACGGAAAGCTTGCATTTGCAAATGCAAATAAGAACGCAGCCAATGAGACTACAATGACGTATCTCGGAGAACTCAGATACGACGGCAACGAGAAGGCTCAGAAGCTGTATTCAGAGCTTGTGAAGTGGAATATAGAATCATTTGTAAACAGCAGTGAAAAAGATCTTGATAAGGGATCTAACAGCATCAAGACAAAGGATGGATCAGATATATATATTCATACGTCATTTGGATTTGACGGTGATGACTCTATGAAGATATCGGGATACGTTGTGTATGCGGATGGAAACAAGTCTGACGTCATAACATTCTCAGATCCTGTGGTTGACGGCTGGTCAACATGGGTCAAGATATCAGGTGACAGCGCACCTAAGGGTGTAACATATCTGTATCTTCAGAACGAGACGACCAAGAAGATCATAGAGGTATATCCGTTCACAATAAAGTAAAGAGACAGGGTGATATATGTGATAAACAGACCTGAATTGCTGGCTCTGGAATTCTACAAGTTGCGGCCTTTTAAGGGCAGTGACAAGGGTATCCGTTACATGATACAGAAGGATGTTGTGGAGATTGAGCCGGAGGGTGAAAAAGATCAGACAGAGGAAGATGCACCGAAGGAGACAAAGACTGTACTCACGGCATTTATATGGCCGGAGCCATTCTGTTTTGAGGTCACACCGGATGAACAGAAGGGATCGAAGCAGTTTGATTTTTCCGAGGAAGGATTGTGTGAGGCCATAGCCTGGTTGAATGAAAATCATGATGCATATGCACAAAAAAAACAATAATAAACTACTTAAAAGAATAATTGGAATAACAGCGACTGTCATCATTCTGGTGGCAGCAGTTGTTGCAATTATTTTTTTTCATCTTATGAGAAAACCTCAGATAAAGCTTGTGGAGGCCATGGTAAATACCATCAATTCTTCCAGAGAGTCGGAGATGAATCAGCAGTATGGCACATTTGACATGGGTATGAACATGATAAATGGCAGTCAGAGCTTTTCATTTGAGGATAATTCTGATCACAGCGTTGACATATCGCTGAAGAGAAGTGCTTCGAATCACAATTTTCTTGCGGAGGCAGGAGTTGATGACAAGACATTCAAGCTCTATGCAAATAAGAGGACTTCTCTCATATATATAGATGATATGGCAATCAGAATACAGTACGCTGACAATCTCATCACGAACATGAGCAATTCTCAGGTGGTATCACTGCTTGGGATAGACAGCGACACAGTGTACTCATTTGGCACTGCCTATGAGAACTGTATGAGGATGGCTGCAAATAATTATGCGGACATCAACGGTGACGATATCCAGACAGATATTATCCAGAAGACACTTAAGTATTTCTTCAATATGGAGGGTACGAGTGAGGGAAAACAGACTGTGGTTACTGGGGATAGTACACAGGACTGCAAGGTGTACTCGGTCATCTTCAATGTGGATGATTTCTATAGTTATCTGGATGAATGTTTTGGCACACATGATATAGATCTTCAGGAAGTGTATGACATGTTTGGCAAATACATACCGGAGATAGATACCATTGACAATACGGCAGAATTGGTACATGATATAAAGCAATTTGTGGATGAAATGTTAGACGGCAGGGATATCACGCTCTATTTTGCTGTGAACAGTAAAAATGAGCTGGTCAAGCTGTATGCGGATCATGTGTCCGACAGGAATATGAGCATGTCGCTGACATTTTACGGAGACAAATATACAGCACAGTCGTATGAGTTCACTGTTACTGACAATTCTGACAACCATCTTGTGATAAAAAAGAGGGATGTGAGCAGTGACGGAGAGACAGGAGTGGTGTTTGATGTGGATATATCGGCAGCCGATCTCATGGATTCCATGAAGCCTGTCAGTATAAGTGCATCGCTGGAGCTTAGATTGTCTGGAAGTGATGCAATTCTTGGTATACAGGTTGGAGATGCCGTGTTCAGAAAAAATGCGGAGATCACCGGATATGATAAGGGTAACAGCATTGATCTTGCGTGGAGCGGGGACAGTGATGGAAGCATGCATATCGGCTGTGATTCAGGAGCGATAGAGAAACCGGAATACAGGGACAGCCTGGATATATTTGACACAGATGTGATAAGTGCGTATAAATTTATAAAAGAGATAATGAACAGATAGATGGAGATTTGTATATGAGTGATACATCAGTTGTGGATAACTCCACGGGCAAAGAAAAAAGCAGATATACATCGGGAACCATATATAAGATGATAATTGCTATAACGTTCCTTCTGGCATTTGGACTGATAATGATATTCAGCGCATCCAGTTACGGCACGGCTGCCAGCAATTTCAGAAGCCAGTTGGTGTTTATCGTTTTCGGAGCATTGGCAATATGGGGATTGGCGTTTTTCCCATACGGTCTGTATAAGAAGCTTACATGGCCTGCATATTTTCTGTCATTGATACTGACATTTTTGCTTCTCACGCCATTGGGAGTAAATGTAAATGGTGCGACGAGATGGATCCAGATCCCTCACATACCATTCAGAATCCAGATCGCTGATATAGTGAAGACTCTCATGATCATATTCATAGCTTCATTTATAAGCAGCAAATGGAGAGAGATGCATAAGTGGCAGACTGTCATAATACTGTGGGTGCTTGTGGGACTCCAGGCGGGACTTTTGCTCGTCATATCCACAAACCTGAGTTCGTGTCTGGTCGTTCTTGGAATATGTTACTGTTCAACATTTATAGCCAGCAAGAACTGGAAACTGCATTTGGGAATATTGCTGATAGCTGTGGTGGTGGCGGTGGTCTATGTGAAGGTAGCCACGAGCTACCTGCCTACGGAGGAAGAACTTCTGTCAAATGACAACTTCCGTGCAAAGCGAATCCTGGGATGGCTGTACACAGAAAAATATGAGAAGAGTGCAGGATATCAGGTCATACAGTCGCTGTATGCCATAGGAAGCGGATCTTTCTTCGGCAAGGGACTTGGAAATGGAACACAGAAGCTTTCGGCTATACCGGAGGCCCAGAATGATATGATCTTCGCGATAATCTGCGAGGAACTTGGTGTGGCAGGAGCAATCATGTTATTTCTTCTGTATGGCTATCTGTTATACCAGATGTATGTTATAGTTAAAGAGTCATCGAACGTATTTGGAAGCATGATGGTCATAGGTGTAATGGTACATCTTGTATGCCAGATAGTGATCAACGTAAGCGTTGCGACAAATGTAATTCCGAATACAGGTGTCACTCTTCCTTTCATAAGCTCGGGAGGTTCCGCACTTCTCATGACCATGGTCGAGTGTGGTATGTGTATAGGAATCAGAAGGCAGCAGACGAGAAGAGTGTATCAGAAGCATTTGAATGAATAAAATCCATGTGAGGAATAAGAGAGGTAGTATATGGTAAAGTTTAGAAAAATTGCGTTTTTGACAATGGCAGCAGTATTGTTGTCAACTTGTGCGACAGGAATCTCAAATCTGTCAGAAAGCAGGGTCGGCGGACAGTACACGGTGTACGCTGCGGAGGCTCAGGCTGATGCCGGAGAGAGTGTTGCGACATTGACGGATGCAACTGCCACTGTGAAGAATAAGAAGGGCTGGTATACCAAGAACGGTAAGACATATTATTACGATGAGAACGGCAAGGCGTTAAAGAGCAAGTTCCTTACATACAAGGGCGACAAATATTATTTTAACAGATATGGCCGCATGGTGAGAGGACTTAACAAGATCCAGAATAATTACTATTACTTCAGAACAAACGGCAAGGCACTGATGAATACATGGAAGAAAATAAAGGGTAAGAAGTATTACTTTGGTTCTGATGGAAAAGCCTATAAGGGTGCACATAAGGTAAAGAATAGCAAGTATTACTATAATTTCTCAAGTAATGGTTATCTTGCGGAGGGTGTCAGAAAGATAAATGGCGTGACATACAGATTTGGTTCCAATGGAAAGCCATATACAGGATGGTATACTACAAAGCTTGGAAACAGACAGTATTACAGCGCTTCAGGTGTTGCATACAAAGGACCTAAGAAGGTAAATGGCAAGTTGTATCTGTTCGACAAGAATGGTGCACTGGTGAAGGGCAGAGGCTGGAAATATTACAACGGCAAGCGTTACTTCGTAAGCGTTAAGGGAACATTACTCACCGGATACAGATATGTGGATGGAGCATACTATTACTTCAGTAAGAGCGGTGCCATGTACAGAAGCAAGTGGGCATATGCGAATGGATATAAGTTCTATTTCAACAGAGGTGGCAAGAGACTCACAGATGTTGATAAGATCCTCGGAAAACAGGATTCCTATGAGATAAAGGTCAACAAGACCACAAATGTTGTGACTGTATATGCAAAGGATGGCAACAAGGGATATATCATTCCGGTAAAGGCATTTGTATGTTCAGGCGGTGACACAACACCTCTTGGAACATTCTGTACCCCGGCAAAGGGAAGATGGTGGACACTGATGGGGCCATGCTATGGACAGTGGGATACACTTATAACAGGTGATATACTTTTCCACTCTGTGTATTACGGAGAGGAGGATCCTACCACATTATCAGTCAGCGCTTATAACATGCTGGGAACGACATGCTCACACGGATGTATAAGACTTAAGGCAGGAGATGCAAAGTGGATATATGACAACTGCGATCTTGGAACAAAGGTAACTATATTCGAGAGCGATAAGAGCGGTCCGTTCCCTAAGCCTACATCAGTTCAGCTTGATTACAGCCATACATGGGATCCTACAGATCCAACCATGGCATACAAGTGTAGAGAGAACGGATGTCATAAGGGAATAGCGTGGTAATATCGTGTTCAATGTGGAGAGAATAGATATATGAAAAAAGCGTCGTGGATGGACATGGGCAGAAAATATATATTATTTATGATTGCGGTCATCTGTTTTGCAGGTATCTGCATGGGATGCGGGAAGGTGGATGACGGTCAGGAGGAGAGTACCGGTATCCAGATAAAGAGCGGTGATGTTGAATCCGCGGAGGATATGACTCAGATAGGAGTGTATCTCGATGTGGATAAGAACAGTTCCGAGATAACGGATGTGAAGTACAAGATATCCGGTGACATAGGTATCGTGAGTTTCAGGTACAGCGGAGTGAAGGTTGAACTCAGAGGCTCCTGCAAATACGAGATGTACGATCTGGCGGGCGTTGAGAACACCAGCAATGGTGACATGATAACCGGCAACATCCAGGGATACAGTGCTACTTATTACACTCTGACTCCCGGACGTATAGCTTTCTGGAGCGATGGAACAATTAACTATTCGCTATATATATACGTCACAGCCAGTGATGAGGTACTCAATGAAGTGCTGTCACATATAGTATTTGAGAACAGATATACGGACAGGGCTGATGTCCAGCAGCAGATAGAGACGGACAGCAGAGCATTTGCTGAGAAGATCGTGAAGGTGTTCAATGATGAAGATCTTGAGACCATGAAGGATATGGTTTTATATCCTCAGGAGACAAGTGGTGGACAGTCCATAGCAAATGAAAATGAGCTGTTGAATGTTGATAAGAAGGCGCTGTTCACTGACATTCTTATGAAGGCTCTGAACGATGAGAATGCACTGGATAATCTGAGAAAAACCAACGACGGCTCCGAATATGTAATTGGAACAAACTATAAAAATGTACATTTCAGACTGAACGACGACGGACAGTTTGTCATCACAAAAATAAATAACTGATATTTACCCCCCTGCACATAAGGGCAACTGATATGTGTAGGGGATTTTTGTGCTTAAAATACTGAAAATGTTCTATTTGCCACGAATAAGTTCAGAATGTGATAAGTATGGTGGAATAAACAGATATAGTGAGAAAATTTAGAGGACGATTCGCGTTGAGACTGTGTATTAAAGTCCTTAGAATTGTATCAGGACAGGAAATAACTTAAGACAGGACCTGATCTGAGACAAGGAGGAGATATACACGATGACAGAGAGAGTTTACAGTATAAGTGAGGCAGCAGCCAAGGTTGAGGTTGAGTCACATGTGCTTAGGTATTGGGAGGAAGAGCTTGAGATCGATATCAAGAGAAATGACATGGGTCACAGGTGCTACAGTGAGAAGGATGTAAAGATACTTCAGAGGGTTAAGACTTTGAAGGATAAGGGGATACAGCTCAAGGCGATAAAGGATATGGTTCACAGAATGTATGAACTTCTTGACGAGGGAGAGAGCACAGAGGAAAAAAATGCGGATGATGCGGTGACGGAGCTTATCGCAGAGAGTGAAAATACAGAGAAGAAGACCATAGAAACCATAAGGGTGAGCAGCGATGTGGGGGATGATTCAAGAATAGTTGATTTCAAGATGGCACAATTCCAGAATATCATGGACAAGATAATCAGCAACTCCATAAAGGACAACCTTAAGGTGATAACACAGTCAGTGTCCGCTGCGGTGTCCGATGACGTGGTAAAACAGATGGATGTGCTGATGAAGGAGAAGGAGGATCAGGAGGAAGCGAGATACAGAAAGCTTGACGCCACCATAAGAGAACTTCAGAAGACCAGACAGGAGGTTGCGGCAACGGAGATAAAGATGAAGAAAAAGGGCATTTTTAGAAGAAAACAGAGAGAGAGTTTATAAAAACTTCACACACTAACAATGGGGATTAATGCTATAATTAGCGCTAGTAAGATGGGAGTTAACACGAATGAAGATTACTAAGAAAGTTAAGATAGCGATAATTTTTATATGGATAGCAGCGATATTGTCCATGGTTATAGGTACGGCTATCATAGGGCGATATTTTATCACTGGAACTTATGGCCGAAATCACTCACTGCAGCTTTTATATTCGGAGGACGATCCGGTCAATGATGTGTACAAATCTCTGTCCACATTGCGTGAGGAAGTTATAAGCAAGGTGAAGAAGAATCCTTCATACTATACAACCCAGGATAATGCAGATGCACTGGATGAAAAGAGCTCGGTATTAAATACTCATATAGCAGTGAAGAAGGATGGAGAGTACATATATAGTTCCGTTGATCCTTTTTCTGAGAGCCTGAAGGAGCAGTTAAAGAGAAATGATAACAGTTCGAATATCAATGCGATAGATGGTGATTCGATTGATACCGGAAATAACAGTGATATAAAGGTTCAGGAATATCTCATAACCCAGCCGTCATTCTATCTGTGCAACCAGGTATCATATGTGCTGGATGGAAGTCAGGTAGATATTTACATGCTCACATACTATGGTAATTATATGGCGAAGTTCAGGGGAACCATCATGGGTTATTCCATACTGATGGTTCTAATGATGATGCTCCTGAGCGGTGTCGTGGCATTCCTTGTATACCAGCAGTTTGTGAATCCTCTTGTCAAGCTCAAGGAGGCAGCAGAGCGTATGGGCTCAGGCAACCTTGACGAGAAGATAGACTTTGGCGATAACAGAGTCGATGAGGTTGGTGAGCTCTGTGAGTCATTTGAGGATATGAGACAGAAACTGTCAGACTTTACCAAGGCGAAGATGAGATATGAGGAAGAGAACAGGCAGCTCATAAGCAATATATCACACGATCTCCGTACTCCTATCACGACCATCAAGGGTTATGTGGAGGGAATCATGGATGGAGTTGCAGATACCCCTGAGAAGCAGGAGAGATATCTGAAGATGATATACAGCAAGGCAAATGAGATGGACAGCCTCATCAATGAGCTTTCACTGTATACGAATATCAACAACAACGCCATACCATATGAGTTCCACAGGGTATCGGTGAAGGATTATTTTGATGACTGTATGGAGGAGGTATATACGACGCTCCTTTCCAAGAACATGACGCTCACATACAAGAACTATTGTGATGACGATGTGAAGGTCATAGTTGATCCTGACCAGCTCAAGAGGGTCATCAACAACATAATTACAAATGCTATCAAGTATACCGATAAGGAATATGGACAGATAGATATCAACATATATGACAATGACGCGGAGGTTAAGGTATCCATAAGCGACAATGGCCGTGGAATAGATTCAGAGAGTCTGCCTCATATATTTGACAGAATGTACAGAGCTGACAGCGCAAGACAGTCAAGAGGCGGAAGTGGTCTTGGACTTGCTATATGCAAGAAGATCGTTGAGGAGCACGGCGGCAACATATATGCCACAAGCCAGCTTGGTGTTGGAACAACGATAGTATTTACCCTGAAGAAGTATATTCCAAAGGTTGAGGAGATCGGGGGTGATACTTCTGACGCCAGCGGTGAACAGCAGGCAAATGTAAAAAAGGATACACAGAAAAAAGATGATCAGAGAAAAGACAATCAGAAAAAGGATGGTCAGAGAAAAGGATCATTGCAGATCATAAATTCACTAAAGAAAAGGAGAGATACAGATGAGTAAGATATTGATCATAGAAGATGAGCTTAGTATTGCAGAGCTTGAGAGAGATTATCTGGAGCTCAATGATTTCGAGGTAGAGATAGAGACAAATGGACTTAAGGGTCTTGAGAAGGCATTGGATGAGGAATATAGTCTTATCCTTCTGGATCTCATGCTCCCTGAGGTGGATGGATTTGAGATATGCCGACAGATAAGGGAGAAGAAGGATATTCCGATCATCATGGTAACAGCCAAGAAGAATGATATAGACAAGATCAGAGGTCTTGGTCTGGGAGTTGACGACTATGTCACAAAGCCATTCAGTCCAAGTGAGCTGGTGGCAAGAGTCAAGGCGCACATATCCAGATACGAGAGACTTGTTGGTTCAACGGCACTCAAGAATGACGTCATCGAGATCAGAGGTCTTAAGATAGACAAGACGGACAGAAGAGTGTATGTTGATAACGAGGAGAAGGTATTTACGAATAAGGAGTTCGATATACTGTGCTTCCTTGCCAGCAACCCAAACAAGGTATTTTCCAAGGATGAGCTGTTCAGCAAGATATGGAATATGGACAGCATAGGAGATATAGCCACGGTTACTGTTCATATCAAGAAGATCAGAGAGAAGATTGAATTTGACACATCGAATCCACAGTACATAGAGACTGTGTGGGGCGTGGGCTATAGATTTAGGATGTGATAAGAAAGCCCCAGACGGCGAACATGCAGCGTTCATGCTTGCATGAAACGCTGCATGTTCATCGGATGGGCAGATATTCATGAGCATGTATGCCGATAGGCAGGAATGCGAATGAATGTGCGATTACGAGAGCCACGAAGTGGCGAAGTAATCGTAAGGCTTTCTTATCACAATTATAATAAGCCCCAGATGGCGAATGAGGAGAAAACAAATGAAATTAAACATTTTACATGAGGATAATGATATAATCGTGGCTGTAAAGCCATGTGGTGTGCCAACTCAGCCAGACAAGACCAATTCAGAGAGCATGGTGAGTATGCTCAAGCTCAGGATATACGAGAAGGAGAACAGAAAAGAGGAGCCATATCTTGTGCCTATACACAGACTGGACAGGCCTGTAGGCGGAGTTATGGTATTTGCCAAGACTCCTGAGGCGGCTGCAAATCTCTCAAAGCAGAGCGAGGATGGTTCTATGATGAAGTATTATCAGGCGATCCTCACTGGTGAGCTTCCAAATGACCAGGGAGTTTTGAAGGATTATCTTCTTCACGATACTAAGGACAATGTGACAAAGGTCGTGGACAAGGACACACCTGGAGCAAAGTATTCCGAGTTGGAATATGAGGTGCTGGATGTCATGGATACGGACGAGGGAGTTCTGTCATATATACTTGTTGAACTCATAACTGGAAGACATCATCAGATCAGGGCTCAGTTTGCGAAGAGAAAGTGCGGAATATGGGGTGACACGAAGTACAACCCTAAGTTCCAGAAGACGAAGAAGAAATATAAAGAAATAGGACTTCACGCGTCCAGATTGGAATTTGACCATCCGACAACAGGGGAACACATGGTGTTCAAGCATGAGCCGGAGGGCGGAGCATTTGCCATTCTGGATCTGGATGAGTTTTAGTTAAAATGGTATTTACAGGGCGGATGTTGGCATGTTTCGTGTTGACATACGTCCTGAAATTTTGTAGATTAAAGAGTGTATGCATTAGGTAGTTCAGCTATGCAGCAGATATAGAATGTTTTAGAATTAAGGAGATAAATAAGATGGCAAACGATAAGAAGATGGTTGAAGCTATTACTTCCATGGATGAAGATTTTGCACAGTGGTATACTGACGTTGTCCTCAAGGCAGGACTTATCGCATATACCAACGTGAAGGGATGTATGGCTATCAAGCCCGCAGGATATGCAATCTGGGAGCTTATACAGAAGCAGCTTGATGAGAGATTCAAGGCTACAGGTGTGGAGAATGTGTACATGCCTATGCTTATTCCAGAGAGCCTTCTTGAGAAGGAGAAGGATCACGTTGAGGGATTTGCACCTGAGGTAGCATGGGTTACTTATGGCGGACTCAATCCACTCACAGAGCGTATGTGTGTAAGACCTACATCAGAGACTCTGTTCTGTGATTTCTACAAGAATGATATCCAGTCATATCGTGATCTGCCAAGGGTATATAATCAGTGGTGTTCAGTTATGCGTTGGGAGAAGGAGACAAGACCATTCCTTCGTTCAAGAGAGTTCCTGTGGCAGGAGGGACACACTGCACATGCAACAGCCGAGGAGGCTGAGGCAAGAACAATACAGATGCTGAATCTGTATGCAGACTTCTGTGAGGATGTACTGGCTATGCCTGTTATCCGTGGACAGAAGACAGAGAAGGAGAAGTTCGCAGGAGCAGAGGCAACATACACAATAGAGGCACTTATGCACGATGGCAAGGCGCTCCAGTCAGGAACAAGCCATAACTTCGGAGACGGATTTGCCAAGGCATTTGGAATACAGTTTACAGACAAGGACAACAAGCTCAAGTATGTTCATCAGACATCATGGGGTATGACAACAAGACTTATCGGAGCCATCATCATGGTTCACGGAGACAATTCAGGTCTTGTACTTCCTCCAAAGGTTGCTCCAACTCAGGTCATGATCATTCCTATCATGCAGAAGAAAGCAGGAGTGCTTGAGAAGGCAGCAGAGCTCCGTGAGAAGCTTGGAGCATTCAGAGTAAAGGTCGATGACAGCGACAAGAGCCCAGGCTGGAAGTTCTCAGAGCAGGAGATGAGAGGTATTCCTATCAGAGTTGAGATCGGACCAAAGGATATCGAGGCCAATCAGGCAGTTCTGGTACGCCGTGACACAAGAGAGAAGATCACAGTATCACTTGATGAGATAGATACAAAGGTTGGAGAGCTTCTTGAGACTATCCAGAAGGATATGTTCGAGAGAGCAAAGGCTCACAGAGATTCACATACACATGCAGCTCTTAACTGGGATGAGTTCAAGAATATCATCGACAACGAGCAGGGCTTTGTAAAGGCTATGTGGTGCGGCGAGACAGCTTGTGAGGAGGCTATCAAGGATGAGACAGGAGCATCCACAAGATGTATGCCATTTGCACAGGAGCATCTTTCAGATGTATGTGTACACTGCGGCAAGCCGGCCAAGAAGATGGTATACTTCGGAAGAGCATACTAAAATATAGATAATAATCATGTATAATAACTTCTTCAGCATTTTGCTGGAGAAGTTATTATTTTACAGATATAAAGATGCGGAGAGAAGATATATGAGAATAGACATTCCAGAGGGAGCAAATAAAGTTATAGAGGGTCTTGAGGCAGCAGGCTATGAGGCCTATATAGTCGGCGGCTGCGTGAGAGACAGCATACTCGGAAGAGAGCCGGGGGACTGGGATATCACCACATCTGCCAGACCTGAGCAGGTCAAGGAGATATTCAGGCGAACCGTAGATACAGGAATAGAGCATGGAACCGTAACAGTCATGATGGGCAAGGAAGGCTATGAGGTCACGACGTACAGGATAGATGGAGAGTACAGTGATCACAGGAGACCGGATCAGGTGGAGTTCACAGCCAGCCTTGAGGAGGATCTGAAGAGAAGAGACTTCACCATAAATGCCATGGCGTACAGCCACAGCAAGGGCATAATAGATATGTTTGGCGGTGTGCAGGATCTGAATGACAAGGTTATAAGGGCTGTCGGTGTGGCAAGGGACAGATTCGATGAGGATGCACTTAGGATACTCAGAGCCATAAGATTTGCGGGACAGCTTGGATTTGACATAGAGAGGGATACCCGAAAGGCCATGATCATCCAGGCACAGTACCTCAAGGATATAAGTGCGGAGAGGATCAGGGTGGAGCTCACAAAGCTCCTTGTATCAGATCACCCGGACAAGCTGCTCGAGGCCTATGTTACAGGGATCACTGCATATATCCTTCCTGAATTTGACAAGATGATGGAGCAGCCACAGAACAACCAGTATCACAGATACAATGTGGGTGTACACTCCATTGAGGCGGTTAAGAATATAAGAGCTGATGTAACCATGAGATGGGCGGCACTTCTCCACGATATAGGCAAGCCATCCACACACACTGTGGACGAGAATGGAACAGATCACTTTTACGACCACCAGATCGCGGGAGTTCCACTGGCGGAGGCGGTTCTCAGAAGACTGAAGTTTGACAACAATACCATCAAGGACGTGTGCAAGCTGGTGAGATGGCATGACTTTGGCATGGGCTGCGTTCCGAAGAAGAATACCATCAGGAAGCTTCTCGGAGAGGTTGGAAAGGATTTCTTCCCATATATAATCGAGATCAAGAAAGCCGATATGGCTGCCCAGAGCGATTACAAGCTGGAGGAGAGACAGAGCCAGCTTGCGGAGCTTGAGAAGAAATATGAAGAGATCGTGGCAGATGCTGACTGCGTCAGGATCAAGGACCTCAAGGTAAATGGCGGAGACCTCATAAAGATGGGAATAAAGCCGGGACCTCAGATGGGCGAGATACTTCAGAAACTGCTGGATATGGTTATAGAAGACCCGGAGAAGAACGACAGGGAATATCTTATTGAACAGGTCAAAATGATGTAAGGAGTATGTATTTCCCATATCATATAAAAAAGAATTATTGGATGATGCGATAACAGTCGTAAAAAAATCCGGTAAAATATAATAACTTAAGAATGAATCTTAACAGCCCCTCATACAATAATTTAGCAGGTTATTATTGCTATAAAGTGAGCGACAGTTGTAGGAGGGGGTTTTTATTTGGCTGAAAAAATGGGTGAAGTGTATGAAGCATACGATATGGAAGTACAGGGAACGGGCAGAGGAAGAGGTGCTGTGATCCTGATGACGGACAAGGGGGTCAGACAGGTGTCATCCCTGAATGGAACTGACGAGAGGCTTCAGCAGGAGAAGGAATTCAAGGATAAGATATATGAAAAGGGCTTCTGTAATATAGACCGGGTCGTGGCCAACAGAGAAGACGAGCTGGTGACCTGCGACAGGTATGGAAATCCATTTGTGTGCAGGGAATATTTCCAAGGGCGGGAGTGTAATGCATCAAGCATAAGGGATCTTGAGAAAGCAGTTATAAATCTGGCGTGGTTTCACAGAGCCGGAAGGGAACTGTACATGGAGGAGAATACGTCATACACAAAAAAAACTCCGGGAAATCTGGATAGAAAGGTAAATGAGCTTCGCAGGATAAGAAATTTTGTCAGCAGGAGAACCCTGAAGAATGACTTTGAGATGATGTACATAAAGACATTTGATTATTTTTACAGCCAGGCAGAGAAGTGCCTGTCGCTGTTTCAGGATAATTTCACATACAACGACAAATGGCTAGGCTATTGTCACGGCTCGTATAATTATCACAGCGTGATGTTCTGTGATGGATACATAGCAACCATAAATTTTGACCGGTTCCATGTGGGATACCAGCTCATGGATCTGTACCAGTTTCTCCGCAAAGCCATGGAGAAGAACAGGTATGATATCACCATGGCGAAGGACATTCTGAGTGCGTACAGTCAGATCAATTATCTTGAACATGAGGATTATGAATTCATATATCTTATGTACAGTTTCCCGGAGAAGTTCTGGAAGATAAGTAACCGGTATATGAACACCAGAAAGAGCTACATATCCCCGGTTTTGATGGAAAAACTCCAAAAAGTTATCGAAGATGACCAAGAAAAGCTCAAAATTTTGAGTGAAATTAACGATACCTATGGACTTCACAAGCTGACAAATTAAGAGTATAATGTTGGGGCGTGGATAATAATTGAGTTAGACACGTGATACTGAATTGTGATGTATTTTACAGATGGTTTTTTCGTGTGTGTGTTTTCCATTTGTAGGATGCTCTATGGGTAACATAAAGCAATAGATTTCACAGGAGGCAAAATGATGAGCGATTATAATTACAAGGACGTGTATGAGCAGTGGGTGAACAATCCTTTGTTTGGTCAGGAAACCAAGGATGAGCTCTTAGCGATCAAGGACGACGAGAAAGAGATAGAAGAAAGATTCTATTGTGATCTTGTATTTGGAACAGCCGGACTTCGAGGCATCATCGGAGCTGGTACTAACAGAATGAACATATATGTAGTGCGCAAGGCTACACAGGGACTTGCAAACTACATCATCAAGGCGGGCAAGCAGGACAAAGGTGTGGCAATAGCTTATGATTCAAGAAGAATGTCACCTGAGTTCTCTATGGAGGCAGCTCTCTGCCTGGCAGCAAATGGTATAAAGGCTTACAGATTCGAGTCACTTAGACCGACACCTGAGCTCTCATTTGCAGTGAGATATCTGGACTGTGTAGCTGGTATCAATGTAACAGCATCACACAACCCACCAGAGTACAATGGATATAAGGTATACTGGGAGGATGGCGCACAGATCACACCACCTCATGACCAGGGAATCATGGCCGAGGTAAAGGCCATCACAGATTTCGCAGATACAAAGACCATGGACATGGTAGAGGCAAAGAAGAAGGGGCTTCTTGTAACTATCGGTTCAGAGGTTGATGACGCATACATGGGCGAGCTCAAGAAGCTCATCCTCAATCAGGATGCAATTGACAAGTATGGCAAGGATATCAAGATCGTGTACACACCACTTCACGGAACAGGCAACATCCCTGTAAGAAGGATTCTCAAGGAGATCGGATTTGAGAATGTGTACGTGGTTCCTGAGCAGGAGCTTCCGGATGGAGATTTCCCAACAGTTGAGTATCCAAACCCAGAGGCAAAGGAAGCATTTGCACTGGCACTCAAGCTGGCAAAGGAGGTCGATGCAGATCTTGTTCTGGCAACAGACCCTGATGCCGACAGACTCGGATGCTACGCCAAGGATTCCAAGACAGGTGAGTACAAGGTATTCACAGGAAACATGTCAGGAAGCTTACTCTGCGAGTATGAGGTAAGCCAGATGAAGGAGAAGAATGGCAGCCTTCCGGCAGACGGAGCAATCATCAAGACTATCGTTACTACCAACATGGTAGATGCTATAGCAAAGTATTATGGAACAGATCTCATCGAGTGTTTCACAGGTTTCAAGAACATTGGCCGTGAGATCCTCAGATTTGAGCAGACAGGCAAGGGAACATACCTCTTCGGATTCGAGGAGAGCTACGGATGCCTGATCGGAACCCACGCAAGAGACAAGGATGCCGTTGTTGCAACTATGGCTCTCTGCGAGGCAGCAGCTTACTACAAGGGTCAGGGCAAGACTCTTTGGGATGCAATGATGGATATGTACGAGAAGTACGGATATTATGTAGATGACATCAAGACCGTAACACTCAAGGGTGTTGAGGGATCTAAGAAGATCGGACACATCATGAATATCCTCCGTGCAAATGTACCTGAGGATGTTGCAGGCTACAAGACAAAGGTAGTTCGTGACTATCGTCTTGAGTATATAAGAAACATCGAGACAGGTGAGGTTAAGCCTACCGGTTTCCCTAATGCAAATGTACTCTACTATGAGCTTGAGAACGATGCATGGCTTGCGGTAAGACCTTCAGGAACTGAGCCAAAGATCAAGTTCTACTACGGAGTAAAGGGTTCATCATACGATGAGGCACAGAAGGAGTCAGCAGCATTTGGTGACAAGGTCATGGATCTTATCTATGATATACTTGAAAAGTAATAAAGAAAAATAATCATAAACAAACGGATTGTTACAGTGACGTATAATATACGGTCACAATGTAGCAGTCCGTTTTTTATTTTAAAATAAATTAAGTATACAAAGGAGGTAAACTGCTCTTATTATATGGGCAAAGACAGTGGGAGAATAGATTATGACAGAGAGTGTAAAGAAAAATAAAGAAATCAGGACAAATCGGTATTTCTGGATCGCATGCATAGTGCTGGTGTTACTGCAGTATGGACTGTGCATCCACTACGGGCTTAAGAGACAGTATCTGTTTTGCGATGAGGTGTACAGCTATGGCCTTGCAAACTCCACGGACAAGACTTTTCTCCATCCGGGAGAGGACAACACGCCACTTGATGAGTGGGTGACGGGGTCATATTTTGAGAACTATATGAATTATAACGATGATTCATTCAACTACAGTGCGGCATACAGAAATCAGGAAAATGATGTCCACCCGCCGGTATATTATATGCTGCTGCATACGGTGTGCTACTTTTTCAAAGGAGCGGGATACAGTGCAGTTCCGGGAATAGTGCTCAACCTCATACTCCTGATATTTGTGGATATTCTTCTGTTGTATGTGGCGGCATATCTGCTTGGAAACAGATGGTATGGACTGATGGCGACAGCTCTGTGGGGCGTATCATCGGTGGGCATAAGCAACTGTATGCTCATACGGATGTATCTTCTTCAGACATTGAATGTATTGCTGCTGACGGCGGTTCATGTATATATACTGAGACATAAAAAGAAGATGACCGTGCCGTATTTTATATTGCTGGCACTGGCGGTCATGTTCGGCGGACTCACACACTATTATTTCTACTTCTATGTTGCCGGACTTGGATTGTGTGTATGTATATACCTGCTGTATATGCGAAAGGTAAAGCAGATGTTTGCGTATGGCTTTAGTCTTGTTGCTGGACTTGGTGCGGCAATAGCGGTATTTCCCGCGACGATAAAGCACATATTTGGTTACAGGGGAAGCTATGCTACCGATAATCTGATAGGACTTTCCGGTCACAAATTCTTATATTATATCAGTTATATAAACAGGTCGTATTTTGCAGGACTGCTTCCGCTGATTGTGCTTGTGGCACTGGTGCTCATCGTGGCAAGGATAGTGCTTTCATTTGTGGATATAAGGATATCCTTGGTCAGGAAAAATGATGGATTATCCTACAGAGTATGTACACACAGGAGAGATATAGATGCGGACAGAACAGGAAGGATAGAGTCACGCTCACTGTTATTGGCGGGGGTTATCGTGGCCGACGCCGTTCTTGCATTTGTGGGAATACAGGGGTCCGAGCTTGTAAATGCAAGATATATCTACTCGGCACTTCCTATAGTGGCTGTGTTTATGATATGGTGTATGATGAAGCTGGTTCCAGTAATAACCAGGAAGAGATGTGCAGTTGTAACCGCTGTCATATGCCTGGCATTATGTGCAGGCAGTATAGCTGTAAAGGGTGTAGACTGGCAGTACAGGGGCTACAGCGACTGGAGCACAGCCTTGGAGGAGATGAAGGGACAGGACTGTATCATACTGTGTCACGGAGATGGCAAATGGAACAACGTGTACGCGGGAATGAACGTATTTTCCAGTATGGGAAGATGCAGGTATGTGTATGAGGATGATATAGACAGCATCGCAGACCTGGTGGAGGACTGTGGCGATGAGATATATGTGGCGGTCATCAATGATCCAAAATTTGAAAAGAAAAAGATACACAAGATGACTGAGAAAATAGCAGAGATAACAAAGTATACAAAGAAATCTATAGAATACAGATTTTCAGGAATACGAATTTATAAATTTAAAGCAGGTGAAACAAAATGAAAAAAGTTAGCTTGATAATTCCATGCTATAACGAAGAGCAGGCTCTTCCGATATTTGCAGGGGAGCTGGACAAGGTGAGACAGGAACTCAGGCAGTATGATTTTGAGGTTCTTATGGTTAATGATGGTTCGTCGGATAAGACTCTTGAGACCATGAAAAAGATCTCAGAGGAATACGATTATTTCAAGTATTTGTCATTTTCCAGAAACTTTGGTAAGGAGGCTGCAATGTATGCGGGCTTCTGCAATGCAGATGGGGATTACGTGGCGGTGATGGATGCCGACATGCAGGATCCGCCAAGTCTGCTCCCGGAGATGCTCGGTATACTTGAGCAGGGAGAATATGACAGTGTGGCGACCAGAAGAGTCACCAGAAAGGGCGAGCCGCCGATAAGATCATGGTTTGCGCGGATGTTCTACAAGATCATCAATAAGATATCCGACTCCGATGTCGTGGATGGCGCCAGGGATTTCAGGCTTATGAAGGCAGAGATGAAGGATGCCATCGTGTCGATGTGCGAGTACAACAGATTCTCCAAGGGAATATTTGGCTGGATCGGGTTCAGGACAAAGTGGCTGGAATACGAGAATGTGGAGAGAGTTGCGGGCGAGACGAAGTGGAACTTCTGGAAGCTTTTCAAATACGCACTGGACGGAATAATCAACTTCTCCGAGGCGCCGATGAGTATAGCTTCAGGATTTGGAATATTTTGTACATTTGTCTCATTTGTCATGATGCTGTTCTTCTTCATAAGAAAGCTGGTGTGGGGAGACCCTGTTGCGGGATGGCCGTCACTTGTGTGCATCATACTGTTTATATCAGGACTCCAGTTCCTGTGCATAGGAATAATGGGTAAATATATCGCCAAGACATATATGGAGACAAAGAGCAGGCCGCATTATATAATATCTGATACCAATAAAGACGACGTGAATAAGATAAATTGATAACATTATGAAGCTGTATTGTGATGGAATGGTTATGATACAGCTTTATTTGGATGATAAGACGTTTTATGTAATATTTACATCCGTTACAGGTACATATAGTTGTAATTTGACTACTTGATAGCTTATAATTTAGATGATACTGTTTTAGTCAAATGGGGCTTATGTTTGGTAGACATGGGGGTAACATGCAATGAATCTTACAGTAAAATGTCCATCCTGCGGCGGTGTTGTGGTACTGAATCCTAAGACGAGGCAGCTGCAGTGTACGCAGTGTGATTCGGTGATCAGCAGAGGCATAGGAGAAGAAAACTCTGCCATGACCAGGAATGAGGATGGAGAGCTTGTAGATAAGAGAAGCTATAAGGCAATTCAGAAGATTGCCAGAATAAAAAGATACATAACTGATGCCACGGATACGATATACACATTGGATGAGATCAATATTGGAAAGGATGATGAATCACCAAGGTATATGGATATGAATCTATATGAATGTACATCCTGTGGTGCAAGACTTATGGTGAAATCCACGGAAACTTCCAGTTTCTGTGCGTATTGTGGGCAGCCGATGATATTGGTTGACAGAGTTAAGGATGAACTGGAGCCGGACCTTATTATTCCATTTGGAATTTCTCAGAAGAGAGCAGAACAGCTTATACGTGACAGGTTCTGTAAGGGGTGGTTTGTTCCGGATGAGATAAAGAAATTTGAGATTGATAAGATACGAGGAATATATATACCATATTGGCTGGCATCTTATCATGTTAGAAAAAAGCTCAAGTATGTATTTCAGGAGAATGAAAAAGGCGAGCGCGTTAGTAATTATGAAAAATGCTTTGGTTCTATAGCAGCAGTTGCACAGAAAACTGCAGACAAAACAGTCACACACAATTGTATGAGAGATTGTGAGTGTACAGTTCCAAGGGTACCTGGTGATGCAACAAGAAGATTGAATGATCACATTTCGGCAAGACTGGAGCCTTATGATTTAGAGAAGGCTTTGACGTTTTCTCCAGAATATCTGTCCGGATTTTACACGGACAGGTACGATGTACCAGCTGCCGAGATCGCAGCCGTTGCAAAGAGAAAGAGCAATGATGCGGTGAAGGAAGAGATGATGAGCGATGTTCCGAAAAACGCCCGGATTACTGAGGAAAAAACGGATATAAAGATGACAGATATCGAGTATGCATTGCTGCCAGCGTGGTTCATGACTTTTCGTTATCAGGGAATACTCTATACCGTGGCGGTGAATGGGCAGACCGGCAAGGTCGTGGGAAATGTCCCATCCAACAGATTTAAGGTTGGGGCATCCATAGCAATACTTATGACAGTGATGGTTGTGCTGTGTACATATGTATCTGTATTTGTTGGGGGACTTATGACGGATCTGTATAGGATAAGTGCAGATGTGGGTGATTCAAGTGGAGCTTTTATGGTATTTTCCGCGTATGTGGCCGGAGTTATATATAGTTTGGTGAGTTTCTGGCGTGCGATCAACAAGCTTCACAGATCTAGAATAGATATTCACAGATTCAGAAGCTATGGCACTATAGAATACGTTAAGGAAAGGCAGGATAAGACATGGGTTCGATAGTATTTTTGTATGTTGCAATAGGTATCGTGTGCGGGATATGCTTAACGGTATCCATAGTGATTTCTGCTCTTGTAAGATCCAACAATATTGGACAGAATGAGGAGAAGAAAGCGGAATACGTTGATTATACTACATTTGTGTATCATGCAAAGTATGACAGCCACAGCCCGATTAACTATTTCGATGGATATTATAAGGATTGAGTCAGATCCTTCGATATCGCACAGAAGTTTATAGAGCAATGATATGATGACAAAACCAGGGGGATTTGGTATCATATTTTTGATATATTTTCACATAGGGAAAGGAATTGGAGGTAACAGGAATGAACGAGAATCAGGATCAGCAGTTTGGTCAGCCACAGGGAGAACAGCAGGTGGCAGATCAGGCACAGACAAATCAGCAGGCGGCGGAGAACAGCCAGCCACAGGCAGATCAGCAGGCAGCGGCTTACAGCCAGCCGCAGATGAGTCAGCAGGGAGTGTACAATCAGCAAGGCTATGGCCAGCAGATGAACCAGCAGGGTGCATACAATCAACAGGGTTACGGCCAGCAGATGAACCAGCAGGGTGCATACAACCAGCAGGGCTACGGTCAGCAGATGAACCAGCAGATGTATAATCAGCAGGGTTATGGCCAGCAGATGAACCAGGGAGCATACAATCAGCAGGGCTACGGTCAGCAGATGAACCAGCAGATGTATGGTCAGCAGGGCTACGGCCAGCCACAGATGAACCAGCAGATGTACGGCCAGCAGGGCTATGCACAGCCACAGCCGAAGAAGCCATCAGCAGCGGGCAATATGATAAATGATCTTCTCAAGAATGTGATAGGTCTTTTCAAGAGCCCTGCAGATACAGCGGGTGAGATGGTTCAGAGTGACAACATGGTTCCTGGCGGAATACTTGCAGGAGTAAATGCCATCCTCTCACTTATATTTGTAACTGTCGGATTCCTCATAATGGGATTTGACTTTGGCGATTCAATAGCAAAGGGCTTCTACATGTTCTTCTTCACTATAATCGCAGCAGTCATCATGACAGCAGCGGTATTTATCGCCGGAGGAATTATATTCAAGGGTGGAATCACATTTGGAAAAGCACTTAACGCCGTTGGTGTATTTGCACTTTATGAGGCAATAGCAATGGTTGCAGGAATCATATTTGAGATCATCTCAGCACTCTTCCACAAGGTTGATTTCCTCAGCGGAATCATCGGAGGCTTTGGATACATACTCTTCCTCGGAATAAGCCTTTGCGGAATCGTGATCGCAGCTCATGCGTTATTCGATAACCTTGAGACAAATGACAACTCAAAGATATTTGCAGTTATCGCTGCTATAGTTATCTCAGTATTCCTCATCACTGTTATAGATAACATCGCAGAAAAGATATTCAGTGACAGCGCAACATGTGCAGAGCAGGTACTCAGCTACTTCAAGAACGCTGCAACAGTATTTGGTTACCGTCACTGGTAAGACATAATTTATAGATATTTTACAGGAAGCAGACAGATCTGAAAATTGACAGGTTTGTCTGCTTTTGTTAAAATATAAAGGTGTTTTGGTGTTAACTTATATAAAAGGGTGGCAAAGATATAGTAAAGGAAAGGACGGGTTATGGTAAGAAAGGTTGGTTTAACTGACAGTGTTGGTTTTGCTTGTCTGGAAGATCTACAGTTGTCGAACTCCTATATGTGGGGTACCGCAATCAGTCTGGACTATTGTGGCAGAGAGGATTGTATAAAAGGCTGGAAGTTTGGTCCATACGTCAGAGAATCATATGTTATCCATATGGTAAAGAAGGGCAAGGGTACATTTACAATTGCGGGGAAGACTTATGAACTGGGACCTGGACAGGCGTTTATCATCAGACCTGGTGAGGAAACTACTTACAGGGCTGACGATGATGATCCATGGAGCTACATGTGGGTTGGATTTCATGGCTACAGAGCTGAAGATTTTATTGAGGCGATGGGGTATGTAAAGGGCTCACCTATCATCAAGATAGAGCAGATGGATATGTGTGCAGAATGTATCAACAAGATGCTCGAATATTCCCAGATCACACGTATAAACGAGGTGAAGAGAATGAGTGCACTGATGCTTCTCTTCGCAACCATTATGGAGGATAATGCCTCCGATGCGCAGGAATCTGATAACATTGAGTATCCAAGTAAGATATATGTAAAGGCTGCTGTCGACTTCATAACAGAGAAGTACATGAACAAGATCAAGATAGATGATATTGCTGATTTCATAGGAATAAGCAGAAGTCATCTGACAGGAAGCTTCAAGAAGGAGATGGGTGTATCACCACAGGAATATCTGATTAATTTCCGATTGGAGAAAGCTGCAAGTCTGCTTAGATCTTCAAAGGAGCAGATCAATATAATCGCATATCAGTGTGGTTATGAGGATTCTCTTTCTTTCTCCAAAGCATTCAAGCAGAAGTTTGGAATGAGTCCTAAGTCATTCAGGAATCTTGAGGTTGAGCTTGAGACGAATGATGCCAAGTTTGGACATGAGGCTTCGAAGCTGTAAGATATAATTGAATCAAAAAATTTGAATTAAGCAAAAGGCGGGTGTGCGATTTGTCGCACATCCGCCTTTGCTGTATTTACGATATACGGTAAAAACTACTGTCTGCCATGATATGAATTGTCAACGATAAGCTTCTTGGTAACCTTTGTGGATTCAGGATTATCCTCATCTGATTCAGATGTCTGGTCATCGCTGTGCATCCATGAAGCAGGATCATCGTCCGTGTACTTCTTTGTAACCTCATCCAGATATGGGGTGAATGCCTTCAAAAACATGAATGATGATACATATGCTATAAGGCCAAAGCCACAGACTATGAACACGAATATACCTACCATAAATACCTGAGTGCTGGATAGCAGAACATATGCAGGCAGAGTGTAGAGAACCATGATCACTATTGTAAATATGAAGTTCTTGGCTGCCAGGTAAATGGACTGCAAGAGAAGGTTCTTCAATGTGTTCTTAAAGGCACTTATGACAGGGAACAGGTAAATTGCGATGAAGCAAGTCAATATCATAAGCACGACACTGGTGTAGTACATGAGCTTGTTCTCCTGTGGACCACCCTTGCCAAAAAGGTTGAAATCCAGAGTGAATATAAATGATATAAGAAGGAATAGCAGCCATGAAATCGTTGACTGTTTGAAATTATCCTTGAAGCCTTTGAAGAATAATTTCACTACACCTCCATTTTCGCCTGTCCTCTGCTTCTTTAACAGAGTGAAATACATTGCGCTCATGGAAGCTCCCATGGTGACTATGGGAATACTACACAATATAAATAGAATGTTCACTATTATAATATCGCCGAGCGTTCCAAAAAATCTGGAAAACCAGCCGTCACTGCTGAAAATGTTCATAAAATTCCTCCTGATGTAAAAGTGATAATATCGTTTGTTTAACTATAGCACAAAAAGGTATGTCAATATATAGCGAATTTTACAAATTACCATATGCATTCTACATTTTACCATAAAATAGCACAAAAACAACCGTTATAAAGCCTAGTTTTTATACATTTTTGCTAAAAAACCATGATATTTTGACATTTTACCATGTAAAAAACTTCACCAAAATTTTATAATTCAACCATAGAAAGCACACAGAACGTTTTTTAAGGAGGAAGGTTTTATGAGAAGAACAATGAAGAAAGCAGTAGCAGTAGGACTTGCAGCAGCAACAGCATTTTCACTGTGCGCATGTGGTGGCGGTGATGGAAGCAAGGGTAGCAGCAAGGATGCACTTGAGGTAGTTATCTGGGATAACAATCAGCAGAAGGGTCTGCAGCAGATATGTGATCTCTTCACAGAAGAGACAGGAATCAAGGTTGATGTACAGGTTAAGGAGTGGGATTCATACTGGACACTTCTTGAGGCCGGTGCATCAGGTGGAGATATGCCGGATGTATTCTGGATGCACTCCAACAACTCACAGATGTACATGAAGAACAACAAGCTCTTAAAGCTCGATGACTACATCGATAAGAGTGATAAGGTTGATATGAGCAACTACATGTCAGAGATCACAGAGCTCTACACATATGATGGCTCATATTACGCAGTACCAAAGGATTACGATACAATAGCTCTCTGGTATAACAAGAAGATGTTCGATGATGCAGGACTTGAGTATCCAAATGAGAACTGGACATGGGATGACCTCTATGATGCAGCTAAGAAGCTTACTAATGGCGATCAGTACGGTTTCTGTATGAACACATCAAACGATCAGGATACTTACTACAACATGGTTTACTCAATGGGCGGTTACATCGTAAATGATGATCACACAAAGTCAGGATACGATGATGCCAACACTATCAAGGCTATGGATTATGTAGGAAAGCTCCTCAAGGATTGCTGTCCACCGGCAACAACAATGTCAGAGACAGGTACAGACGTTATGTTCCAGTCAGGTACAGTAGCAATGATCACACAGGGTTCATGGATGACAGCAGGATTCCTTGACAACGAGTATCTCGTTGAGAACTGTGACGTAGCAATTCTTCCATACGACAAGACAACAGGTATGAGAACTTCTATCTGTAACGGACTTGGATGGGCTGCATCAGCAGACACAAAGAGACCGGATGACTGCTGGAAGCTTATCGAGTGGCTCGGTTCAAAGGAGATGCAGGAGAAGCAGGCAGAGCTCGGCGTGACAATGTCAGCTTACAACAACACATCAGACAAGTGGGTTAACTGCACAGACAAGTTCAACCTCAACGCTTACCTTGATATCACAAAGGAGTCAACAGTTTCAGGCGTAACAAATGAGCTTATACTCAGACCTTACACATACAATTCAACAGTTTGGTCACAGGCTGCACAGACCTTCTTCGCAGATGCATGGGCAGACCCATCAAAGATGGAGCAGTCATGTAAGGACTTCGCAACACAGATGAACGAGTATATCGCAGAGGAAGACAAGTAATCCTACAGAGCATTTATAAGATAACATAACAGTGGGTAGGATGGAGGTCCTACCCACTGCTTACCAGAAACAGGCGGGGTGTTAATTACAATATAAATGAATAAGAGGAGGGATTTTATGTCAGATAACAACAAGAAAGTTGAAGAAAAAGCGGCTGAGATAATTCAGGCTACAGAGACACAGACAGTTAAGCCGGCAGCAGCAGAAGATAAAGAGTTCAAGAAAAAGAAGTCAACAACATGGGAAAGAAACCAGCGCAAATGGGGCTGGGCATTCATCCTCCCAACAATGATAGGAATCATCGTACTTAACTTATGGCCTATAGTACAGACGATATATCAGTCATTCTGTAAGGTTGGATCATTCGGAGATTCATCATTTGCAGGATTTGCAAATTACAAGAAGATGTTTGCTGACCCTGAGGTATGGCAGTCACTTCTCAATACATTCAAGTATGCGATCATTGAGGTTCCATTCTCAATCGCCATCGCACTTATACTTGCGGTATTCCTGAATCGCAAGATGCACGGAAGAACAATATACAGAGCAATATTCTTCCTGCCAATGGTAGTTGCACCTGCAGCTGTAGCCATGGTATGGAGATGGTTATACAATTCACAGTTCGGTCTGTTAAACCACATCCTCGGTACAAAGATCGAGTGGATATCCAATCCAAAGATCGCATGGATCTCAGTTGCAATCATCGGTGTATGGTCGATCATTGGTTACAACATGGTTCTGTTCCTTGCAGGACTTCAGGAGATACCTAAGGATTACTACGAGGCAGCGGATATTGACGGAGCATCAGGAGTAAGAGCATTCTTCAAGATTACTCTTCCACTTCTCTCCCCTACAGTATTCTTCGTACTCGTAACAAGAGTAATCGGAGCACTTCAGGTATTCGACCTTGTATACATGGTAATGGATATTTCCAATCCGGCCCTCAAGAAGACAGAGTCCATCGTATATCTGTTCTACCAGTATTCGTTCCAGAATGGTAACAAGGGTTATGGATCGGCAATAGTAGTTCTTCTTCTCGCAGTCATCATGGTACTCACAGTATTCCAGATGATAGGTCAGAAGAAGTGGGTTCATTATAACTAGGAAGGGGGAATCGATATGACAAGAGGAGTACAGTTTAAGAGAAGAATGCAGAGATTATTGATTCACCTCATTCTGATCATATTCTCAATTATTATGATAGTGCCATTTGTATGGATGACACTCACAGCATTTAAGACAGTAACAGAGGCAACTTCGGTAAGTCCATTCGTAATATTCCCATCACAGTGGCGTACAGACGCGTTCACTACTGTTTGGAATAACATGAACTTCCTTGTTCTCTACAAGAACACATTACTGCTCATATTCTTCAGAGTTGTATGTGCATGTCTCACAGCAACACTTGCAGGATATGCATTTGCAAGACTTAAGTTCAAGGGCAGAGACTTTATGTTCTCTCTGATACTTTTCCAGATGATGATTCCTTCACAGATATTCATCATCCCACAGTTCCTGATGATCAGTAAGATGGGCATGACAAATACAATGTTCGCTCTGGTATTCCCGGGAATTGTAACAGCGTTCGGTACTTTCCTGCTCAAGCAGGCTTACATGGGACTTCCTGGAGATCTCGAGGAGGCAGCGAGACTTGACGGATGTAACATTCCAAAGACATTCGTGTTCGTCATGGCTCCGCTTGCAAGATCATCGATGGTTGCCCTCGGTATATTCACAGCAGTGTTCGCATTCAAGGATCTGATGTGGCCACTGGTTGTAAACAGCAGTGCAAACAAGATGCCGCTCTCAGCAGCTCTTGCAACAATGCAGGGACAGTATCAGTCCAATTATCCACAGCTGATGGCTGCATCTCTTATATCATGTATACCAATGATCGTTATATACCTGATATTCCAGAAGCAGTTCGTAGAAGGTATTGCAACATCAGGTGGAAAGCTCTAAAGAAAGTTAAAGAAGATATTATATATGCTCACAGGGTGACGTCACTTAATGACGCCACCCTTGTGAAATATATCGTAAATACGAAGTATTTACGATGCTGCAGACGCCGCGCGAAGCGCCTCTCATGCGTCTGTTCCAAAATATATCGTAAATACGAAGTATTTACGATGCCGTGGACGCCGCGCGGAGCGCCTCTAATGCGTCCACTCCAAAGTATATCGTAAGTGCGAAACAAAAGGAGGACGTCTATGAAAAAGCCGATAATCACGGAAGAAGAAAAACAGAAGATCAAAGAGATGGACTCCACACGCAAAAAAATAGGATATATCTGGGATTATTACAAGCTTTGGATAATCGGTGCTGTCGTTCTCGTGGGACTTGTAGTGTATTTTGCTGTTGTGTTTGCAACGAGGGAGGACAAGCCGATACTGGATGTCGTCCTTGTGAACAACTACGATGATGTTTCAGAGGACTGCAGGCTGACACAGGGATTTGTGTCGTATGTAGGGGAAGAAAATCTCCCGGGAAGGGTTACATTTGACAACAATGCATTTTTTAATCTGGCAAATAACTCAGATTATAAGAACAGTTACTATATGAAGGTGCTGGCATACCTTGAGGCGGACACTGCTCAGGCAGTCTTGTGCCAGTATGACAATCTCATAGGTCTGGCGAAGAGCGGCAGACTTGCAGACCTGTCGGATGATAAGGTCGGCGATATATATGATAAGTATAAGGATAGGATAATTTATTATGAGGATGAAGAGGGGAAGAAGATACCTGTCGGAATAGATGTATCTGAAGGATACAAGGCGGCAGGACTTACTGAGTACACAGATGGCAAGGCATATATTGGATTGTCAGCATATGCGGCGGATTATGGATATGTGGAGAAATTTGTGGACTACATGGTGGAACTTGGAATACAATCCGGCGGAGCCGGTTGTAGATAAATTATGAGGAAAGACCAGTCAAATGAAATTTGGCTGTAGAGAAACTGGAGATCACGAAAAGGAGGACTTGGGCATGGCAATATTGATAAATGAAGAGAAAAAGCTTTTCACATTGAACACCAAAAATACTACATATCAGATGAAGGTGATTGACTATGGGTATCTGGCTCATCTGTATTATGGCAAGAAAATGGACGGGGATATGTCATATGTCATAACTCATTACGATAGAGGATTCTCAGGCAATCCTTATGAAGCACAGGAGCACAGAGAATTCTCTCTGGACAACATTCCACTGGAATATAGCTGCTACGGCAACGGAGATTTCAGGACTCCGGCATTCAACATAAAGGACATAGAGGGAATACATGGATGTGATCTCAGATATGTTTCATATGAGGTGATGGACAGTAAGTATAGTCTCAAGGGACTTCCTGCTGCTTACACAAATGACGGCGAGAAGGGTGAGACCCTTAAGATTGTTCTTCAGGATCCTCAGGTGGGAGTGGAGGTTGATCTTCTGTATGGAATTATAGAGGATAAGGATCTGATCACAAGATCAGCTATAGTCAGAAATATAAGCGATGCGGATATATTTGTGGCAAAGGCATCAAGTGTGAGCCTGGATTTTGTGACAGGTGATTATGATCTCATCCACTTCCACGGAAGACATGCTATGGAGCGCATGTATGAGAGAGAAGCTATAAATCATGGTGTGAAGAAGATCGGAAGCACAAGGGGTACATCAAGCCATCAGCACAGCCCATTTGTGGTTATAGCAGGCAAGGATGCAAATGAAGATGCGGGCGACTGCTACGGAATCTCATTTCTCTATAGCGGAAGCTTCAACTGTGAGGTTGAGAAGGATCAGACAGATCAGGTGAGACTCAATATGGGTGTTCAGGATGAGATGTTTGAGTATGTGCTCTATCCTGAGAGCGAGTTTGTGGCACCTGAGGTAGTTATGGTTTATTCACCTGATGGATTTGCTGACATGTCACATAAGATGCATGACGTTGTGAGATACAATATCTGTCGCGGCGAGTACAAGACAAAGAGGAGACCTATTCTCATCAACAGTTGGGAGGCAGTATACTTCGATTTCAATGGCGATGATATTGTAAACATAGCAAAACAGGCTTCAGAGCTTGGCGTTGAGATGCTGGTTCTGGATGACGGCTGGTTCGGTGTGAGAAATGATGACAAGTCAGGTCTCGGCGACTGGTTTGTAAATGAGGATAAGATGGGCGGCCCTATGGCTGATGTTGTCAAGAGGGTTAAGGATCTCGGCATGAAGTTCGGTATCTGGATCGAGCCTGAGATGGTATCCGAGAAGAGTAACCTGTTCAAGGAGCATCCGGATTATGCATTTGTGATCCCTGGAAGAAAGCCTGTCATGGGAAGAAGCCAGCTCAATCTGGACTTCTCAAGAAAAGAGGTTGTAAACTGCATATTTGATCAGATGACTGCGGTGCTGGACAAGATTGATGTTGATTATATAAAGATGGATATGAACAGAAGTATCCTCAATGTATACTCCATGACAGAGGGAATCCAGAACAATGGAACTATCCTCTACAAGTATGTTCTCGGTGTATATGATTTCATGGAGAGACTTCAGGCGAGATATCCAAAGATGTTTATTGAGGGCTGCAGCGGCGGAGGCGGAAGATTTGACGCCGGAATGATGTATTACACACCACAGATCTGGTGCAGTGATGATACGGATGCGATCTGCAGACTAGACATACAGTATGGAACTTCATTTGGCTACCCTATATCGGTGGTTGGCTCACACGTATCAGCGGTTCCGAATCACCAGACAGGAAGAACAACTCCTTTCAACACCAGAGCGGTCGTTGCCATGGCGGGAAGCTTTGGCTACGAGCTTGATCTGAACAAGGTCAGTGATGAGGAGAAGGAGGAGGTTAAGGTTCAGGTAGAGAACTACAAGAAATACTGGGATCTCCTTCACAATGGACTTTACTACAGACTGACAGATGCGGACAAGAGCAAGGGTGTGGCTGCATGGTCATTTGTGGCAAGGGATAAGTCAGAGACACTTGTAAATATCGTGACGGTGGAGAGCTTCTGCAATTCACCTGTACCATTTGTCAGAGTCAAGGGACTTGATGTGGATGACACATATGTTGACGAGGAGACCGGCGCAGAGTACAGCGGACAGGGACTTGAACAGATAGGACTTCCTGTACCACTCAAGTTCGGCGAGTACAATGCTTACCAGATCCATCTGGTTAGAAAGTAAAATTGCATAAGTGATATTGTGTTATTTATACATAAATATTAATTATATTGTATTAAATTACAGCTTCATGATAATATGAGGCTGTAATTTTTTGTGCTTATATATTCGGCATAAATGTGCTGAATATGTATGGGAGAAAAAGGGAGGTTACATATGAAATTGAAGGGGATAATGGCTGCGGCTGTAACTGTAGCCATGGTGTCGTCGTGCAGTCCTATGCCGATGACGACTGCACAGGCACAGACTTTACTGTCAAATATGACAGCGTATGCCGTACAGATGAATGAAGCTGAGATATCAGCAGCTACAGAGGATATTTCAGAGCTTGAGGGTGACTATGGGGTTGTGAACATAGTTAATGGCAAGGAGAGTAAAATATCATTTGTCACGGATGAGACAGGATATTATGAGATAATATTGCAGGGAAGCCAGTCACGGCTGATGCTTCAGGAGACCTTGTATAACAGTAAGAGTAAGCGCCTTGCTACAGGTAAAAAGGATGGCAGTGGATGCTGCAGGCTGGTATACAAGTGCACTGCGGGGGAGAAATACATTCTTGGGTCTAAGTATGCCCGTTCTTATACAGTTTCCGAAAGTGCAAATATAAGCGTGAGAAAGCTTCCGGATGTGGCGGCAATAAAAATGGTGCCGGATAATACAACGATACTGGAGGGAACACCAGACTCCATAACATCGGCGTATGCAACGGTAACCTATTCCGGTGGAAAGGTGCGCAGTTCAGGTATCAGCGGCTCAGACTGTAAGATAGATGGAGTTACATACAGTCTGTGGGTGAAGGATTCCAAGGGAAGTTATTATTATGAGGGCGATGAAGGGGATATGGTATCGTATGCGGATGCGGAAAAGCTTCCGGCCGGTACATATACTGTTCAGCTTACAGATAAAATGGATAGTGAGCCGAATCAGTCGACCAAGATATACGATTCGTACACTGCAAAGGTGCAGACTCCTGCTGAATATTTTGTAGGAAAAAGGAATATCAGTGAGACGGATACCTACGCATATGATACCAGGGTGGACGGTTACGAGTATTACAGATTTATACCATCTGCAACTGCTGACTTTGTGTTTGAGGTAGATAAATCATCAACTGCATTTATAGATGTATATGATTCGGACATGGCGGTGGTTGAGACCGATAATGACAGGTATTCATTTGTCAAGGGAAAGACCTATTATGTCAGACTTTCAGGAACAACGGATGATGACAATGAAACATTGAATGAGGTCAGGCTCAAGGCGAAGAAGTATGTGGCACCTTCAGGGGTGACATTGAAGCTGGCAAAGAGCGAATGGGCAGCCGGAACGCCGATAAGCTTCATGAATGGTGCGAGCAGTACAATAAAGTATAATGATAAGTCCACGGAAAGCATAGATCTGACCGGTGGAAGTGGATACAGTAATGGAAACAGATATACAGTATATTATTCGTCATCTGATGATAACTGGAAAGAGTACGAATATGAAAAAGGTGTAACTCTTTCAGAGGGCGAGTACAAAGTAGCTGTGGGATATGATGCGGCTGAGGAAGATCAGGAGCTGCTCGGCACGGCAGTGCTTAAGGTAGTGTCCATAGACAAGCTGAGCGCAGGACAGCTCTCCGAAGGTGACAACAATGTGAGTGTCGGAACGGATGAGTATGACAAGGCCTATTACAGTTTTGTCATGCCATTTGACGGAAGTGTGGTAATAGAAAGCGACAGTCTTTATTGTGTATATGAGTCCGGTGATGAGGGCCCGGTAGAGGTTACAGGAAAACTTACCGGAGGCAGCACTTATTACGTAGGCCTGTATAATGAGTTATCTACTTCCAAGACAAATGTGAGACTCAGTTTTATTCCAAAAGTGACAGACATGATTGCTGTTCCCGAGAACACAGATTTTATCAGAATGGGCAGCTATGATAAGGATATCAGCAGTTATGTAGATGGCACCAGAGTAAAGATCTCATATGCTGACGGAAAAACAGAAGATCTGGTATTTGACGATTCGGACAGTGTGAAAACCTCCAGAGGAGACGAGGTATTTGCAGAGATAGTCACAGATACGGAAAATGAGCGCCCTGTCGGAGAGGCACAGATTAGGATATACACACTGTATAGTGAGGACTCTTATGCATATGACATAGAGATAAAGGATATAGAGGATGTTGCTGCCGGAAGTCTTGCGGAGGGATCTAATCAGGTAAGTCTGTCGGAGAATGGCAGTGTATATTATACGTTTAAGCCTTCGGCATCCGCCAGGTATACATTTGCCCCAGTGGGTGGCATGGAGATCTACAGCAAGATCGACGCTGACGATGAGACAATGTATGATCTGAAGAAACTTAGTGTATCGGATGGCGAGGCTGCACTTGAGAGCGGCAATACATACTATATCTGTCTCGATGGCGGAGTAGAGGACAAGTGGGGAGATACGCAGACCAGTTGGAGCATGAATGTGACAAGGGGAGAAACTTTGTCAAATTCAAAGATCAGTTCATGGAAGCTGAGAGATAACAGAACCTATGAATTCCTTCCAGATATGAAATTATCAGGTATCAAAAACCTTCTGGATAGAGAGACTCTCCAGTTTGTATATGATGATGGCAGTGTAAAAGAGGCCAGTGTCGGTGACAGCGAGGATAATGAGCTGATCACGAGTACATGGTACAGATATAACGAGAAAACTGGAAAGTATGTCGAGATCGCAGGCTTTGGCAGCAGGGTTGATACTGGCAGATACATGGTTGAACTTGCAATCGCTGGTGCGGATGGCATGGATACGGTTGAGATACCATTTGCAGTGAAGACTGCACAGAGCATGAGCCTTGGAACATGGAACAGCTCAAAGACGCTTGATATTTCAGGCGACAGATATGTGCATATATATAAGGTAAGTGCCCAGGCGGGTTCGTATGTGGTATCCGCAGATGAGAAGATCGATGGCATCAGGATTTTGGATGCAAATGGAATAGAGATAACGACTAACAACGTGGCTTATTCATCTGATGGATTTGGCAGTGCGGGATTTGACACAGCAGGCGGGGATCTGTATGTATGTGTGTATCCGGGAAAAAATGTAAATAAATGCGGCGTGACAAAGAAGGAGATCGTCAAGGCTGTAAGCGTAAGCACAACCGTTTCTAAGACTGAATATCTGAGGGAATTTGATGAGCTTAAGGGTAGCATAAAAACCGTTGTCACATATTCTGATGGAAGCACCAGAACATTTGACGCGGATGACGATGATATAAGCTTTACGATCAAGAAAAACGGCAGGGTGAGCAGCTATTTAAGCATCGACACGATAACAGAACAGACCGGATTATATGAGATAATACCTTCCATATGGGGAATGGCTGACGATTGTGAAGTTCAGGGAGCATCATTTGACGTCGTAGATCTGAATGTGGATGAGCTGGAGTACCTGATATCAGGTGAGCCTGCGGTGCTTTCAGGTGTTGAGAACACTGGGGATGTAAAGCTGTACAGATTTGATATTGCGTCAGATGGAGTGGTATCCCTTCAGAGACAGGGCTTTGAGCTTAAGGGTATATATACCATTGAGGATGATGGCAGCTTTTCAGATACATATAGCAGTGGAGATGCTTTCTCTCTGAAAAGGGGAAGCTATATTATAGCACTCTATGCGAGAGAGAAAGATGATCAGATAACATTTACATATCACGATTCGTATGTGACAGGTAATGGAAAAATAACACCGGGTCAGAAGACAACAGCGGATATAAGCTATGACGGAGAGGGCATCGAGTATGAATTTATCCCAACGGAGACCGGAGAGTACAGATTTACGGTGGACTGCGGAGATAATACAGTATACACCAGAATCTATGCTGATGGGGTTCTGGAAAAGACATACTCACGGAACGGCGGACAACTCATTATAGACAGGACATTTGAGGCGAACCGCAGTTATACATTCAGGATCAGCCTTGCGTCGCAGCAGACAGGAAGCGTGACGATCACTCCTGAGAAGGTGGAGGCAGAGGTAGAGAACGAGTACGATATCTCCGCTGTGAGCATATCAGGATGCAAGGTGAAGAAGACAGAGGACGGATACAGTGTAACCGGAGATATAGAGATAACATATGCAAATAATGAGAGCCAGAAGACACCATTTGTCAGCGGAAGATGGACTGATGCATATGGAAATATCATTCAGGGAATCATGTCTGTTGTGGAAAATGACACATACACAGATGTGACTCTGGATCTCAGATATAAGAATACGGGTTCATCAGAATGGGTGTATGCCGAGTCAAAGACCCAGAAGTTTGGGGATGGAGATGACGAGGGATGGATCATAACCAAGATTCCGACATGTACTGAGAACGGAGAGAAGACAAGGTATATTGAGGATGAGGATATATATGAGACCGAGGTGATCCCTGCTACAGGACACAGTTTCACAAAGTATGAGTCAGATGGAAATGCCACATGTTCGCAGAAGGGAACCAAGACGGCAAAATGTGACAATAACTGCGGAGAAAAGGATACTATCATAGACGATGAGACCACAGTTCCTCACGATTATCAGACGGTGTGGACGGTTAAGAAAAAGGCATCACAGACCAGTGACGGATATAAGGCGCATGTGTGCAAAAACTGCAAGTCAGCCAGCAAGGAAACTCAGAGTATATACAGGATAAAGAGTATCAGGCTTGCATACAGCGCTGTTGAGTATGATGGTACAGCTAAGAAGCCTGCGGTAGAGGTAAAAGACTCAAAGGGCAGAAAGGTTGCCGCAGGAAATTACAGCGTTTCATATTCAAATAACAAGAATATCGGCAAGGCCAAAGTTGTCATCAAATTCAAGGGTGACTATGAAGGGGAGAAGACACTCACATTTGACATCAAGATGGGTGTGAGAAAAGTTGAGTCCATTGACAACACAGCAAATGGAATAAAGTTGAGCTGGAAGAAGTATAAAGCGGCATCGGGATATGTTGTTTACAGAGGAGTAAATGGAAAAGCATATACGATAGCAGGTGTTGTTCAGAATCCGGAGACAACATCGTTCGTGGACGTCACAGCTAAAAATGTGGGTGTAAAGTATACATATAAGATAAGAACTTATAAGACATTTGGCGATGTGACATACAATTCGGCATTTGGCGGCGAGAAGACAGGAAGTTATGTACCTGCCGTGAAGCTGAAGAAATTCACAAGTGCATCTGCCGGAACAGCCAAGGTTACATATAATAAGGCAGCCAAGGCCACCGGATATCAGATACAGTATGCAGACAATGCATCGTTTAAATCTGCAAAGACGGCCAATGTAAACGGAGGTTCAGTTACAAGTAAGACCATCAAACGACTTACTAAGGGCAAGAGATATTATGTCAGAGTCCGAAGCTTTAAGAAGATTGATGGTAAGGTTTACTATTCCGCATGGAGTGGAAAGAAATCGGTTGTAATAAAGAAGAGATAATATCAAAAGAAATAGAAGAATCCGCCATGGATACAATCTGTATCCGTGGCGGATTGTTTTTTATTCTGTGTGTTTATCATCATAACGCCTTTTATTACATAATAGCGAAAGAAAACAGGTAATAAAGTGTAAAAATTGAGGTAATGTGATGTTTTTGGTTGGACATGGCAGACATAAAATGCTACCATGATTCTATGGGAACATTATTGTTCCAGAGCAGCAAAAGGGATGAGCAGAATAAGGAGAGAAATATGGACGAGAATAACGTAAATGGATTTAATGATATGGACGACGATGAGGACGAGGGAACTACTGTCCTCACGACTCCGGGAGTGAGCGCATTTTCTCCGGTGCAGAACAGTGCACAAGGGCAGCCGAACCCGGGTCAGCCACAGCAGAATCAGCAGCCGGGTGGATTTGGACAGCCGATGGGCGGACAGTATGGAGGATTTGGACAGCCACAGTATGGTCAGCCGCAGTACGGTCAGGGTCAGCAGTTTGGTGGAAATGTCCAGTCGACAGGTGGACAGTATGGAGGATTTGGACAGCCACAGTATGGTCAGCCGCAGTACGGTCAGGGTCAGCAGTTTGGTGGAAATGTCCAGTCGACAGGTGGACAGTATGGAGGATTTGGACAGCCACAGTATGGTCAGCCGCAGTACGGTCAGGGTCAGCAGTTTGGTGGAAATGTCCAGTCGACAGGTGGACAGTATGGAGGATTTGGGCAGCCACAGTATGGGCAGCCACAGTACAGCCAGCAGCCGGGCATGACTCCGGGTGTTATGGAGCCGGGTAAAAAGGTGAACAAGAAGCTTATAGCAATAATAGGAGGAATCGCAGCGGCAGTCCTGATCGCGATAATAGTCGTTGTTCTGATCCTGGCGGGTGGTTCCGGTGAGAGAAGTGCCAAGAAGGTCGGAGACAAGCTGGTGACAGCCTATGAAAAAGGCGATGCCGATGCCATGGTTGATCTGATGGACAAGGAATATTACAAGCTGTATAACAGAATAAGAAGCTATACAGGCAGTGATGACTATGTCAAGGATACATTCAACGAGCAGGTCAGCGACATGGTAGATGAGGTAGGCAAGGTCAAGAGTATCAAGGTCGAGGACCGATCAGAGAAGGAATATGACGAGGATAAGCTTAAGGATGTAAATGATACATTTGACATGCTGGATGTCGACATGACGGTTGACAAGTGCTACGAGGTGGACCTTGATGTCAAGATAAAAGGATCTACTGACGAATCAGATGGCGAGATCATATACACAGTTATAAAGACTGGCGGTAAGTGGTATCTTGTAGACTATGATCTCTACGTATATTAGAAAATAAATCTCATGGATTGAGGATTGATTTCTCAGTCCATGAGATTTTTGTATATATTAGATAAATGCGAACGTGTTTTGTAGTAAATATGCATAAAAAACAAATTGCATTTGTATATGCATGGTGATAATATAAAAAACGTAAGAAATTTTTATATGTATCTTAATAATGGAGCTGGTGGATATATCGTATACAGAAAGTCCGGCAGAGTGACATACTATTCGGCATGGAGCACAACAAAGAATGTGGTTATAAAGAAGTAGAATAGTAAAGTATTTGCGCATATTGCGATTGACAAACCACAAATACTTGCTATACTAATGAATGGATAGGTTCAGAAATGGCTTATACAGGCGGTTTTCTGGATCATATAAGTTAAAAACGATGACAGAGACAGTACGGAGTCTGCGAGATCAGCAGCGAGCCGGGGGCGGTGCGAGCCCGGTGACAGTAGAGACTTTCGGAATATCACTCTGGAGTTGCAGACCAAAAGAGATTTGCTCAAGTAGGCTCTGACGTATTTCCTGCGTTAAGGGGAGCGCATATGTTAGTATGTAAGTAATAGGTGGTATAACGAACTCAAAGCCCTTCGTCCTGATTACGACGAAGGGCTTTTTTATATTTATCACAGAAAGGAAAGACGACATGTACGACAAGGTTTCGACTAAACTGGAATTCGTAAACAGAGAGCAGAAGGTATTGGACTTCTGGAAAGAAAATCAGGTATTTGAGAAGAGTGTTGAAGAGACAAAGGATCTGCCAACATACACATTCTACGATGGCCCTCCAACAGCAAATGGTAAGCCACATATCGGACACGTTCTCACACGTGTAATCAAGGATATGATCCCTAGATATCAGACAATGAAGGGACATAACGTAGTCAGAAAGGCCGGATGGGATACACACGGTCTGCCTGTTGAGCTCGAGGTTGAAAAGCTCTTGGGAATCGACGGTAAGGAGCAGATAGAGGAGTACGGACTGGAGCCATTTATCCAGAAATGTAAGGAGTCCGTATGGAAATATAAAGGCATGTGGGAAGAGTTCTCAGGCAAGGTAGGTTTCTGGGCTGATATGGACAACCCATATGTAACATACCATGATGACTTCATCGAGTCAGAGTGGTGGGCGCTGAAGAAGATCTGGGATCAGGGACTTCTGTACAAGGGCTTCAAGATCGTGCCTTACTGCCCAAGATGTGGTACACCTCTTTCAAGCCATGAGGTTGCACAGGGATACAAGACAGTCAAGGAGCGTTCAGCAGTAGTAAGATTCAAGGTTATTGGAGAGGATGCATATTTCCTCGCATGGACAACAACACCTTGGACACTTCCTTCAAACGTAGCACTCTGTGTAAATCCAGATGAGACATACGTGAAGGTTAAGGCAGCAGACGGCTACACATATTATCTTGCACAGGCACTTGCAGACAAGGTTCTCGGCGGTCTTGCAAAGGAAGCAGCAGACGATCAGGCAGCAGTTCCTGCATACGAGGTTCTTGAGACATATGTCGGTAAGGATCTTGAGTACAAGGAGTATGAGCCACTCTATGAGTGCGTAAAGCCTGTATGTGAGAAGCAGCACAAGAAGGGCCACTTCATCACATGTGACACTTATGTAACTATGACAGATGGTACCGGTATCGTTCATATCGCACCTGCATTTGGTGAGGACGATGCAAATGTCGGAAGAAACTACGATCTTCCATTTGTACAGTTTGTAGATGGCAAGGGTGACCTCACTGAGGAGACTCCATTTGCCGGAATGTTCGTAAAGGATGCAGACCCTGAGGTACTCAAGGATCTGGACGCAAGGGGACTTCTCTTCGATGCGCCTAAGTTCGAGCATGAGTATCCACACTGCTGGAGATGTGACACACCACTTATCTACTACGCAAGAGATACATGGTTCATCAAGATGACAGCAGTCAGAGACAAGCTGGTTAAGAATAATGACACTGTAAACTGGATCCCGGAGAGCATCGGTAAGGGTCGTTTCGGCGACTGGCTGAAGAATGTTCAGGACTGGGGACTTTCAAGAAATCGTTACTGGGGTACTCCGCTGAACATCTGGGAGTGTGAGTGCGGCTGCAGACATGCCATCGGATCAAAGGAAGAGCTCCGCTCAATGAGTGACAACTGCCCTGAGAACATCGAGCTTCACCGTCCGTTCATCGACGCTGTAACTATCAAGTGTCCTGAGTGTGGCAAGCAGATGCACAGAGTTACAGAGGTTATCGACTGCTGGTTCGATTCAGGATCAATGCCATTTGCACAGTGGCACTATCCATTTGAGAATCAGGATATATTTGAGAAGCACTTCCCTGCTGATTTCATCAGTGAGGCTGTTGACCAGACAAGAGGATGGTTCTACTCACTTATGGCGATCTCAACACTGCTGTTCGACAAGGCTCCGTTCAAGAACGTAATCGTTCTCGGACATGTCCAGGATAAGGACGGACAGAAGATGAGTAAATCCAAGGGAAATGCGGTAGATCCTATGGATGCTCTGAACAAGTACGGTGCAGATGCCATCAGATGGTACTTCTACAGCAATTCAGCACCATGGCTTCCTAACAGATTCCATGAGGATGCGGTTGTTGAGTGTCAGAGAAAGTTCATGGGTACACTGTGGAACACATATGCGTTCTATGTACTCTATGCAAATATAGACAACTTCAATCCACTTGAGCATGAGCTAGAGTACGACAAGCTGTCACTTATGGATAAGTGGCTTCTGTCCAAGCTGAACTCAACAGTCAAGGCAGTTGACGCAAACCTTGGCGCATACAAGATCCCTGAGACAACAAGAGTTCTCGAGGAGTTTGTGGATGACATGAGTAACTGGTATGTCCGTCGTGGCCGTGAGAGATACTGGGCAAAGGGCATGGAGCAGGACAAGGTAAATGCTTACATGACACTTTACACAGCGCTCGTTACTATAGCACAGACAGTAGCTCCTATGCTCCCATTCATGGCAGAGGATATTTACCAGAATCTGGTTAGAAATATAGACAAGGATGCACCTCTCTCAGTTCATCTGTGCTCATTCCCTGAGGTGGATGAGAAGATGATCGATCCAGAGCTCGAGGTAGCTATGGACGAGATCCTGAAGATCGTAGTTCTGGGACGTGCAGCAAGAAATACAGCAAATATCAAGAACAGACAGCCAATCGGCAAGATGTATGTCAAGGCTGACAAGAAGCTTTTCGGTGAGGAGAAGGCTATCATCGAGGATGAGCTGAACGTGAAGAACGTTGAGTTCGATGATGATGTAAGCGCTTACACAACATACAGCTTCAAGCCACAGCTTCGTACAGTCGGACCTAAGTACGGTAAGCACCTTGGTAAGATCAAGGAGCATCTGTCAGCACTGGATGGCAACGCAGCCATGGCAGAGCTCAAGGCAGAGGGCGCTCTGAAGTTTGAGGCAGACGGAGAGGAGATCGTACTCACTGAGGCTGATCTTCTGATCGACATGGCTCAGATGGACGGTTTCGTATCTGAGGCAGACGGCGGTGTGACAGTAGTTATCGACACAAATCTGTCAGAGGAGCTTCTTGAGGAAGGATTTGTCCGTGAGATAGTATCCAAGGTTCAGACTATGAGAAAAGAGGCTGGATTCGAGGTTATGGACAAGATCACTGTATACGCTGACGGAAGCCAGAAGGCAAATGACATCATCGCAGCAAATGCGGATGCCATCATCGGCGACGTTATGGCAACAGAGATCATAACCGGCTCGGTTGACGGATACACCAAAGAGTGGAACATCAACGGTGAGAAGGTAACTCTTGGAGTGAAGAAGAACGACTAAGGGATATAATATTAGGGTTTAAAACAGGCATTTTGGAAAAAATATCCCTGATCAAGAGAATACGGCTCGAAAGGTACAAATCTTAAAGATTTTGTATCTTTCGGGCTATTTTTATGTGATTTAGGAAAATTTTGTACTTTCTTTAAATATATTTGGATATTAGGGGATGACGGTGGAATTACGATTTATTAAGTTTGTGTATGTGTGGTGTTGGGAGTATATTATTGTATGAATAAATCGTACAAAGGACTGCCGTCAATATGTATATTGGCCAGTCAGAAAAACAAAGGAGAAAAAAGATGATAGCAATTTTCATTGCACCTTTTTACATAGCGTTAAATATATATTTGTTCTGGAGAATAAAGGGCTGGGTACAGGCATATTTCCCGAAACTCAAAGGCAAGAAGGGCTGGATAGTCCCGATAGTGCTATATGCATTTCTGGCGTCGGCGCTGGTGATCGCATTCTTCCTGCCACAGGGAAGGTTCAAACGTGGCATGAAGCTGGTGGGAAATTACTGGCTGGGTGTTCTGCTTTATATGATATTCTTCATAGTGATAGCCGAGCTTGGAAGATTCCTACTGCTTCATGTATTCAGAGTGAGCAAAGATAAGATATGTGTGCCGCGGATTCGCAGGATAGTAGGCTGTGCGTGCGCAACACTCATCATGTGTATATCATTCTGGGGAGTGGTAAATGCGAGACTTGTGCGGGTGACGCCTTATGATGTGACCATCAATAAGGAAGCACGGGATGAGAATGGTCAGAAGATGGATTCCATGAAGATAGTGCTGGTTGCAGATCTTCATCTTGGATACAACATAGGCGTCAGGCAGGTTCAAAGAATAGTGAATTCCATAAATAAGCAGGACGCAGATCTGGTGCTGATAGCGGGTGATATATTTGACAACGAATGGGAAGCCGTTGACCAGCCGGAGGAGCTTGAGAAAATACTCCGGGGGATCAAATCAAAGTATGGAGTGTATGCATGCTATGGTAACCACGACATACAGGAGCAGGTGCTTGCCGGATTTACATTTGGCGGACAGAAGGAGAAGACCAGCAGTCCGGAGATGGACGAGTTTATGGAGAAAGCGGGAATCACTCTTCTTCGTGACGAGGGAGTGCTGATAAACGATTCCATATACATCTATGGCCGCCGCGATGCCCACAGACCGGGAAATGGAGTCACAGACAGAGTATCCGCAGACGAGATCACGAAAAATATGGACAAATCAAAACCTATCATAATCCTTGATCATGAGCCAAAGGAGCTGGAGGAGCTGTCGTCGGCAGGTGTGGATATGGACCTGTGTGGACACACCCATGACGGACAAATGTTCCCAGGCAACATCCTTGTGGCGATGATGTGGGAAAATTCCTGCGGTTACCTGAATGTTGACGGCATGCACAACATAGTGACATCAGGAGTCGGCGTGTTTGGCCCAGATATGCGGGTTGGAACCAAGGCGGAGATATGTCCGATAACGGTGAATTTTAAATGACCACCACACCACATAATATTTTGCCAACCGCCCACATAACTTAATTAATAAAGGAAAATAACCATAACACCACAATACTCTGGACTTTGTGGCAAAAATACAGTAAATTTACGGGTATATAAACTGATTCGGGACAAAAATGAGGGGAGTGCCGGGTCGGATGATATGGATAACCTGGAAAGAGGAGGCGGTTGTATGGAAAAGTTAAATGAGATCGTGTCGGCGGTGGATGGATTTGTCTGGGGACCGGTCATGCTGGTGCTTCTGGTTGGAACGGGAATATTTCTGACGATCAGAACAGGGTTTCTTCCCTGGAGGAATCTCGGCTATGCGCTGAAGAGTACACTTAGCAAGGAGGCAAGGACAAAGAGCAGAGGAACCGGAGACGTGTCACCATTTTCGGCACTGACCACCGCGCTTGCTGCAACCATAGGAACGGGAAATATCGTTGGTGTTGCAACGGCCATGGTATCGGGAGGTCCGGGAGCACTGGTGTGGATGTGGATATCCGCAGCATTTGGACTGACATCCAAGTTCTCAGAGTGTATGCTTGCTATCAAGTACCGTGAGGTGAATGCCAAGGGCGAGATGAGCGGCGGTCCTATGTACACTATGAAGAAAGCATTCAAGCATAAGAAGTTCGGCGCAATGCTGGGCTGGCTGTTCGCACTCTTTGCAGTCATCGCCTCATTTGGAATAGGAAATATGACACAGGCCAATTCCATATCTGAATCTCTTAGCAGCACATTCAGCGTGCCTACATATGTGACAGGAATCATACTTACGGTTTTTGCCCTTCTTATAATAGTTGGAGGAATCAAGACTATATCTAAGGTGTCATCAGTTGTTGTTCCTTTGATGGCGATATTCTATGTTGTAGCCGGACTTATTGTAATAATCATCAATATCCAGAATCTTCCGGCAGGAGTTGTTATGATATTCAAGATGGCATTCTCAGTCAAGGCAGTCGGTGGCGGTCTGTGTGGTACGATCACAGCAGCTATGATGAACGCCATGAGATTCGGTGTTGCCAGAGGAGTATTCTCAAATGAAGCCGGAATGGGCTCGGCGGCCATCACAGCGGCAGCTGCCACAACAGACAATCCTGTCCGTCAGGGTTACATCAATATGACAGGTACATTCTGGGATACCATAGTAGTATGTACCATCACAGGTCTCTGTATTGCATCATCGGGTGTGCTTGGAATCACGGAGAACAGCACAAAGGGCAGCTATCAGGTGAGCGGAACGGAGGTTACTGTGGAGGCTGTTGATTCCGACAACAAGACTACCACAACGGATTATACATATGAATTCACAGATGACCAGCTCATTTTGACAGATACAGCCAATTCGTCAAATACCCTGACGCTTTCAGTTCTTCCATCCGACGAACTCAACAAGGATGAGAATACAAAGCTTGCAAGTGAGCTTGCGGTGGAGGAGAGTCAGGCAGCCATAGGAAGTCTTACCGGTACATGGACTGATGCAGCCGGAAACCATTATACATTTGCTGAGGATGGAACATTTGCCTGCTCAACTGTTATAAAAGGTGCAGCTCTCACGATACTGTCATTTGGCTCTGCACTTGGCAAGGTGGGAGGCTGGCTCGTAACTATAGGAATTGTGCTCTTCGCATTCTCCACGATCCTTGGATGGGAGTATCACGGAGAGAAGGCATTTGAGTATCTGTTCAAGTCACACAAGTACAATATGATATACAGGATAGGGTTCTCGCTCGTTGTATACGTAGGCGCGACGATATCACTGGATCTTGTATGGAACTTCTCAGATATAGCGAATGCGCTCATGGCGATTCCGAACCTTATCTGTCTGCTGGCATTAAGCGGAGAGATCGCAAAGGATATGAAGGAATTCCAGGCGGTTATCAAGGCAGAGAAGGCATCAAAGTAGAATATTAAGTCCGGGGACGGAGGGGTCAGGTACCTCCGTCCTCTTTTTTTATACTCTCTTAACCTAACTTTATACTTACTTTATTTTTTGTCCAAATTATGTTCATAAGTGATGGTTATTATATACGATAGATGGGGACGGAGGTGCCTGTCCCCTCCGTCCCCATGAGTGGATCAGAATACCATAACAGAGAGGTTGACATATATGAGCAGAGTAATAGGAATAGACCTGGGAACAACAAACAGCTGTGTGGCAGTGCTTGAGGGCGATCAGCCAACTGTCATACCGAATTCGGAGGGCGGCAGGACCACACCTTCCATAGTAGCCATCACAAAGAATGGAGAGAGACTGGTGGGTGAGGCTGCCAGGAGACAGATGACTGTGAATGTGGACAGAACTATCACATCCATCAAGAGAGCGATGGGAACAACATACAGAAAGAGGATAGACGGCAAGGATTATTCGCCGCAGGAGATATCTGCCATCATACTTGCAAAGCTGAAGAGCGATGCTGAGAGTTATCTGGGCGGACCGGTATCTGATGCAGTCATAACAGTTCCGGCTTACTTTGACGACAGCCAGAGACAGGCCACAAAGGATGCCGGAAGAATAGCGGGACTGAATGTGCTTCGAATCATAAATGAGCCTACATCGGCGGCTCTCGCCTATGGTCTTGACAATGGACAGGCGCAGAAGATACTTGTATACGATCTGGGCGGAGGAACATTTGACGTGTCTGTTATAGAGATAGGGGACAGCGTCATAGAGGTTCTTGCCACCGCGGGAGACAATCATCTAGGCGGAGATGATTTTGATGAGAGGCTGCTGGACTACGTCATCAAGACCTTTAAAAAGGAGACAAAGGTCAATCTGGCGAAGGATATCACGGCATCCCAGAGAGTGAGGGAAGCCTGTGAGAATGCCAAGAAGGAGCTCTCATTTGCGCAGACTGCACACATCAATCTGCCATTTATATCGACAGTGAAGAATCAGCCGGTGCATCTGGATATGACTATAACAAGGGAACAGTTCAACGAGCTAACCTATGATCTGGTGGAGAGAACGGCGGGACCTGTAAACCAGGCATTATCCGATGCGGGCATAACGAGAAATCAGATAGACAAAGTGCTGCTGGTGGGTGGCTCCACCCGTATACCGGCGGTTGTGGATAAGGTACGTGCCATAACCGGCAGGGAACCATCCAAGAATATGAACCCGGACGAGTGCGTTGCCATGGGTGCGGCGGTCCAGGGAAGCAAGCTCAGCGGCGAGCTCACTGTGTCGAACAAGGTGAATGACATTCTCCTCATGGATGTGACACCTCTTTCGTTGTCCATTGAGACCCTTGGAGGCGTGGCAAATGTCATCATTCCGAGAAATTCTGCCATTCCGACCAGGGCATCAAAGATATTTACCACGGCGGGCAATTTCCAGAGGGATGTCGAGATCAAGGTGTACCAGGGCGAGAGACATTTCACAAGGGACAACAAGCTGCTAGGCAACTTCAGGCTCAGCGGTATCAAGAGAGCCATGGCGGGCGTTCCTCAGATCGAGGTCACATTTGACATGGATGCAAATGGTATCCTCAAGGTTTCAGCTAAGGATCTTGGCAGGGGCGTGGAACAGCAGATAGTGATCACATCCAGCACCAACCTTTCGGAGGAGGAGATCCGCAGAGCAAGGGAGGATGCGAAGAAGTACGAGGATGACGTGGCTGGAGCCAGGGAGTTCAAAGACATTATGAACGAGGCCGAGTCGTATGTATATAAGGTAGAGAATCTTCTTGAGACCAGGGGCGCACAGCTTGACAAGAAGGAGATGAAACGGATCAAGAGCGACTGCGAGTATCTGAAGAAGCTTGTGACACGAACTGACATGAATCATGTAGATGATGTGGAGATGGGCAGGATGAAGGAAGCCTACAGGCAGCTTCAGGAATCCGCAGAGAAGCTGGAGACAATGTAAGAATTTGCGAGGAGAATGGTGAATTATGAAAGACAAATTTATAAGATTTATGAGATCCAGGTACGGCAACGATCAGTTGTCATCATTCCTTACCTGGGGCGGATTGATTTTTATGGTGCTGGATGCATTTATCAAGACAGGGATATTTTATTTCCTTGGACTTCTCATGTTCATATATGGATATGTCAGGATCATGTCCAAGAACTATGACAAGCGCGCGGCGCAGAACAGATGGTTCATGGAGCATACCGCGGGCGTGAGGAATATATTCAAGCGCGCGAAGAAACAGAAGGAAGCCGGCAAGGAATACAAGATATTTGTCTGCAGCAAATGCCAGCAGATGATCAGAGTGCCAAGAGGAAAGGGCAAGATAGAGATCAGATGCCCTAAGTGCGGCAACAGATTTGTGAAGAAGTCTTAGTAACAGCGCAGACGGATAAAGTCTTATGTTGGAATATAGTGTGGAGATTGAGAGATGTTTGGATATATAGTGGTGAACCAGCCTGAGCTTAAGATGAAAGAATATGATGAATACCGTAAGTATTATTGCGGCCTGTGCAAATCGCTGAAGGACAGATATGGTGCCAGAGGACAGATAAGTCTCAGCTATGATATGACATTTCTGGTCCTTCTTCTGACGGGACTGTACGAACCGGAGAAGCACTCGGGCAGCAGAAGATGCATCGCACACCCGACATCGAAGCATACTTATGTACAGAACGAGTACACAGATTATGTTGCTGATATGAACGTGATCCTTACCTATTATAAATGTATAGATGACTGGGATGATGAGCATATGCTTACCCGAAAGCTGTATGCGGATGTACTGCTCGCAGGACAAAATGGCAGGAGGCTCAAGGAAGATTATCAACAGAAGATCCAGGTTATTGCGGAGAACCTCAAGGCGATAAGTGAGCTTGAGGAGGTGGGATCCGATGACATGGATGCATTGTCAGGGCATTTCGGCAATATAATGGCAGAGATATGTGCCCCGAAACATGATGAGTGGGAATCATATCTCCGCACCATAGGCTATTATCTGGGCAAATTTGTCTACATAATGGACGCGTATGACGATATAGAGAAGGATATAGGTGCTGGAAATTACAATCCATTCGTGTGCAGGCTTGCGCATGAGCTGGGTGTTGAGGTACAATCAGTGGGGGCAGATAAAACCATAGAACAGGACAAATGGCAGGAGCTTGCAGAGTGGACGAAGGATGTTCTGATGATGATGGTGGCACCACTTGCAAAAGAGTATGAGATGCTTCCTATTATTGAAAATGTAGGTATACTCAGGAACATAATATACTCAGGAATATGGGAAGCATATTATTCGACTACAAATAGAAGATGCGGCGATGAGGAATAAATTATGAAAGATCCTTACGAGGTGCTGGGACTCAAAAGAGGTGCCAGCGAAGAAGAAGTAAAAAAAGCATATAGAAGGCTGAGCCGGAAGTATCATCCGGATGCGAATATCAACAATCCTCACAAGGATGAGGCTGAGGAAAAGTTCAAGGAGATACAGCAGGCTTACAAGTCCATAGTGAGCGGCGAGGCTGACCGTGCAAGTTACGGTGGTGCTGGTGGGTATGGAACTGGAAGCTCGCAGGGCTACGGCGGCGGTTATGGATCTGGCGGTTCATATGGTCCGTATGGTGGAAGTTCTTACGGCGGTTCGTCAGGAGGCTACGGACAGTATGATGATCCATTTGGCGGTTTCGGAGGATTTGGCCCATTTGGTTTCGGTGGCTATCAGAGACAGAATGACTACGATCCGAATGATAAAGATTCCAGATATTTTCAGGCCGCGAAGAACTATATGAACAGCGGAAGCTATGAGGAGGCGAAGAACGTCCTCAATCAGATAGAGAATCACGATGCCAAGTGGCACTATTACAGTGGCGTGTGCAACGCCGGACTTGGCAATCAGATAAGAGCCATGGAGATGCTGAAGCGTGCAATGGAGCTTGAGCCGGGCAATCAGGAATACCGTCAGGCATATGAGTCCATCAAGAGCGGCCGTCAGTGGTACATGGACAGAGGTGCCGGGTATGGAATGGATATGCCGACCGGCGGAAAGTTTTGCAACAACCTTTGTACCATATGTGCTCTCATGTCGTGCTGCATGGGCGGTATGCCTTGCGTGTGCTGCATGCCGAGTGGATACGGACGAAGTTAGATATAAAACCCCTGGGAGTTGCCTCTCCCAGGGGTTTTATATCGTATACGTGGTGCATTTACAATATTCTGGTAATCATTGAAAACGCTAGAACCCCCGATTAATCTCGATATTATCAGACATTTATCGCCTTTTATGTAAAAAAACTGCAAATTCTATTTGACCATAGTCTAATTTTATAGTGTTATTTAACAAATTTTTTCTCATGTATTGTTAAAAAAAAAGGTTGATGATAGAATGAAACAGTGAAAATGGAAAAAATTATATCTATTTATCCAAGGAGGGAATGAATCAGATGAAGATGTTAGCAGATTTCGATAAGGAAGGCTTCAAGAAGGAAGTCATTACTAACGTAAAGACCCTTTTCCGCAAGCCTATCGAGGAGGCTACTCCACAGCAGGTATTCCAGGCAGTCAGCTACGCAGTAAAGGACGACATCATTGACAGATGGATTGCTACACACAAGGAGTATGAGAAGAAGAACGTCAAGACAGTTTATTATCTGTCTATGGAGTTCCTTATGGGTAGAGCACTCGGTAACAATCTTATCAACTTGACTTACTACGATGCAGTTAAGGAAGCACTTGACGAGTTAGGATTTGACCTGAACTTTATAGAGGATCAGGAGCCTGATGCCGCTCTGGGTAATGGCGGTCTCGGACGTCTTGCAGCTTGTTTCCTTGATTCATTGGCAACACTTGGTTATCCTGCATACGGTTGTGGTATCAGATACAAGTATGGTATGTTCAAGCAGGGTATCAAGGATGGATATCAGGTTGAGATGCCGGATGACTGGCTCAAGGATGGCAACCCATTCGAGGTTAAGCGTTCAGAGTACGCTGTTGAAGTTAAGTTCGGTGGATATGTCAGAGTTGAGAACAAGAATGGCAGAAACTACTTTATACAGGATGGATATCAGTCAGTTCGTGCCGTACCTTATGACCTTCCAGTCATCGGTTATGGCAACAACGTTGTAAATACACTTAGAATCTGGGATGCTGAGGCAATCCAGGAGTTCTGCCTTGACTCATTTGACAAGGGTGAGTATGAGAAGGCAGTAGAGCAGCAGAACCTTGCAAAGACTATCGTTGAGGTTCTCTATCCAAATGACAATCACTACGCAGGTAAGGAGCTCAGACTGAGACAGCAGTATTTCTTCATCTCAGCTTCAGTTCAGAGAGCAATCCTCAAGTTCAAGGAGCTCAACAAGGACATCCACAAGCTGCCAGAGAAGGTAACATTCCAGATGAATGATACACATCCAACAGTAGCAGTTGCCGAGCTCATGAGAATCCTCATGGATGAGGAAGGCCTTGAGTGGGATGACGCATGGGATATTACAACAAGAACATGTGCATACACCAACCATACGATCATGGCAGAGGCACTTGAGAAGTGGCCTATCGAGCTGTTCTCAAGACTGCTTCCACGTATCTACCAGATCGTTGAGGAGATCAACAGAAGATTCGTTCTCAAGATCCAGGAGATGTATCCAGGCAACCAGGATAAGGTTAAGAATATGGCAGTTCTGTACGATGGCCAGGTTAAGATGGCTCATCTTGCAATTGCAGGTTCTTACTCAGTAAACGGTGTTGCAGCTCTTCATACCAAGATCCTTGAGGAGAGAGAGCTTAAGGACTTCTATGAGATGAGACCAGAGCAGTTCAACAACAAGACAAATGGTATCACTCAGAGACGTTTCCTGCTTCATGCTAACCCACTTCTTGCAAACTGGATCACAGACAAGATCGGTGACGAGTGGATAACCAATCTTTCACACCTTAAGAAGCTTAAGGTATATGTGAACGATGAGAAGTGCCAGCATGAGTTTATGAACATCAAGTACCAGAACAAGATCCGTCTTGCAAAGTACATCAAGGAGCACAACAATGTGGATGTAGATCCTCGTTCAATCTTCGATGTACAGGTTAAGAGACTTCATGAGTACAAGAGACAGCTTCTGAACATCCTTCATGTTATGCATCTGTATAACAGACTGAAGACAGAGCCAGAATTCGATATGTACCCAAGAACATTCATCTTTGGAGCAAAGGCATCAGCAGGATATAAGAGAGCTAAGCTTATCATCAAGCTCATCAACTCAGTTGCAGATGTTGTCAACAACGATGCTTCAATCGAAGGCAAGATCAAGGTTGTATTTATAGAGAACTACAGAGTATCCAATGCCGAGATCATCTTCGCAGCAGCAGATGTATCAGAGCAGATCTCAACAGCTTCAAGAGAGGCTTCAGGTACAGGTAACATGAAGTTCATGCTGAACGGTGCACCTACACTTGGAACCATGGATGGAGCAAATGTAGAGATCGTTGAGGAAGTTGGCATCGAGAACGCATTTATCTTCGGACTTTCAGCAGAAGAGGTTATGAAGTATGAGCGCGAGGGCGGCTACAACCCAATGGATATCTACAATAACAATCAGGCTGTAAGAAGAGTTCTCACACAGCTTATCGATGGTACTTATGCATCGGATGATCCGGACAGATTCAGAGATCTCTATGATTCTCTCACAAAGGAAGATGTATACTTCATCCTTAAGGACTTCGATTCATATGCAGAGGCTCAGCAGAAGGTTGATAAGGCATACCAGGATGAGAAGGGCTGGGCAAAGATGGCTATGCTCAACACAGCATGTGCTGGAAAGTTCTCATCAGACAGAACTATCGAGGAGTATGCAAAGGAGATCTGGAAGCTTAAGAAGGTTAAGGTTTCCCTTGATAAGTAATTATCAGATAGAATGAAATAACAAAATAAAGGACGGACATCATATGGTAAGGATCGTATGGTGTCCGTTTTTATTTTGTATCTGTTAATACATCCGCGCCTATGTTATGATAGATATATATGTTACGTTGTGATGAAAAGGGGGTTATAAACATATGAAAGGTAGAAAATTGAGACACAGACTCACGGCTCTGCTGCTCGCATTTGCAATGATATTTACAGCGGTTGCAGTACAGCCGAACTGTGATGCATTTGCAGCTACGAAGGTAAAGACGCCGGTGGCGACACATGGAAGACTGTCTGTGAAGGGGGCAGATCTGGTGGATGCCAAAGGCAAGAAATTCCAGCTCAGGGGAATCAGCACACACGGTATCAACTGGGATGTGGGATATCCTTATGTGAACAAGGCGGCGTTCAAGACTCTGAGAGACGACTGGGGAGTTAATGCGGTAAGACTTGCCATGTATACATCTGAATACAACGGCTATTGCGCGGGCGGCAGCAAAGCGGCACTTCGAAATCAGATATACAAGGGCGTGAAATATGCGACCGACCTCGGCATGTATGTGATCATCGACTGGCACATACTCAACGACGGGAATCCTATGACACAGGTTGCAGAGGCAAGAAGATTCTTTGCAACTATGGCGAAGAAGTATAAGAAACAGAAAAATATCATTTATGAGATATGCAATGAGCCAAATGGCTGCGACTGGAAGACCGTCAAGCGATATGCGTCCCAGGTCATAAAGGTCATAAGAAAGTATGACAAGAAGGCGATCATCGTAGTGGGAACGCCGACATGGTCCCAGCTCGGTTCGGATGGCACACACAATGAGGTTGCGGATAACCCTATCAAGGGCTACAAGAATATAATGTACTCACTCCATTTCTATGCAAATGAGTGGAGCCACAACCGGTATCTTCCTGCGAAGCTTGCATACGCAAGGAAGAAGGGGATAGCGGTCATAGTCACAGAGTTCGGAATGTCCGCGGCAAGCGGCGATGGAGGCATAAGCAAAGCCTACACCGGCAAATGGCTGACCAGACTCAACAAGGCGAATGTCAGCTATTTCTGCTGGAGTCTCAGCAACAAGAATGAATCGGCATCCCTCCTGGCGTCGTGGACGAGCAAGACGAGCCGGTGGAAGACGAGTGAACTGTCTGAGGCAGGCCGTTATATCAGAGCGAAATACAGAGCCCGCAAGAAGGCTCTCGGAAGCAGGGCGTAACGGGAAGCCGTGAGGAAACCGTGATATTAACAAGCAATAAAAAACAGGCGCTATATAGATCAAAGATCTGTATAGCGCCTGTTCTTGTGTTAATGGTTATATGTGAATTAAGCTACAACTGTTACGTTAGTTGCTCTCTCCTTAGAAGCGTCCTTAGGATCAGCCTCTACGTCAAATGTAACCTTCTGTCCCTCGTTAAGAGTCTTATATCCATCAGAGTTGATTGCTGAAAAATGAACAAATACGTCCTTTCCTGTCTCATCATCTGAGATGAATCCATAACCCTTTTCTCCGTTGAACCACTTAACTGTACCGTTCTTCATCACGAGTACCTCCTAAAAATGAAAATTTGTACTCAATGAAAACACTACAATATACCTTATAGAGAATACTCCAAAGAAAAGCTTACCTTATATAGCAATCGAACCGTTAATCTTGAATACGCTATTATCATATTATGTCAGGTTGCATTTGTCAATAAACGATACGACTAAAATTTGCGTTAAGATTTCTCAGTAAAAAGGGTATATGAGCAGTGTAAAAACGATATATATATAAGAGGTATAAAAATGCGGGAGGGTGAAATGAGGAATGCAAAGACGATCATTATAGGGATTGCGTGTGCTATGGCACTTGCTTACATAATATCAGGAATATACGACAAGGCGGTTGGGGGAGATGACACTGACGGATCGGCAAAAAGCGGACGCAATGTGTGTATTTATGATAATGGGGAGTATTCCCTCGTGGATGTGGAAGAGTATACAGCATCGACGCTGGCGGGAATGATGAGTGACAAATGGAGCGATGAAATGCTCAAGGCGGTCGCAGTTGTGGTTAGGACCGGAATCTATTACCAGATGGATGAAAATGACAGAAATTCCGCCACACAGGGGCAGACAAAGAATCTTATAAATGAATCCCAGCTCCGGGAGATAAGATATACGGAATCGCAGCTCAAGAAGAAATGGGGAGGCGAGTGCTCCGGGATAATGAGAAGGGCGGAGAAGGCGGTGTATGCGACCGGTGGACAGGTTATGAAATACGGTGGAGAGATAATACTTCCGGCGTATCATATGATAAGTACAGGGCATACTGTGAGTGCACAGGAAATATATGGGCATGACATACCGTATCTCAGGCAGGTGGCAAGTGATGTGGATCAGATGGCGGAGGACTTTTCGACCACTGAGATATACAGCGGGGACAGGCTTCAGAAGATATTCAGAAAATGGATAGACGCTGACAATATGACGGATGAGGTCAAGGTTATGACAGCCACAGAATCTGGATTTGCACAGACCATAAATGTATTTGGGAGCGAGCTGGAGGCTGATGTTTTCAAAGAACAACTGGGACTTGCCTCGACGAATATACACATAGATAAGGTTAAGGATGGATACAGGATCATAACGGTGGGCGTTGGAGATTCTCTGGGAATGTCACTGTATGGGGCGTCTGTATTGGCGGAAAATGGAGAGAAGTATGATCAGATCCTCAGGTATTATTATACTGGAATAGAGATTGCAAAATAAAGGTTGATAAAAAATATTTACACATTCAAATCATCTGTATATAAGTGCCAATAAGTGGACATGATACAGATGAGGTGATGAATATGAAGAAATTTTTGGGCGGCATAAAGAAGAATATATTTTATATCTCGCTCATCACAGGCATGGCAGTGCTTGTGACAGTGCTCGGACTTTATAACGCACAGACCAATTCAAAGGAGAAGACCATAACAATAGGACAGAATACGCCGAATGACAGTACGACGGAAGCCGATGCGAAGGAAGCTTTGAACGATAAGAAAAATGATAAGAACAGCGGAGTGTCGGATGAAGGTACATCAGAGCAGAAAGATATTGAGACGGATAATACCATAGAGAATTCCACTGCATCCACAGCGGAGAGTGAGAGTGCTGAGACTGGAGCTTCAGGAGTTTCAAATGACAGCCTGCATTACGATCCAAAGGATAGCATATCATGGCCTATAAATGGCAATGTGATAATTCCTTACAGCATGGATACGACAGTGTATTTTGAGACACTCAAGGAATACAAGTGCAGCCCTGCAATGGTAATTGAGGCGCAGACGGGCGATGAGGTCAAGGCTGTATATGAGAGTAAGGTAGCGGAGGTCTCAAGCAACCCAGAGCTGGGCAATTACGTCAAGCTTGAGCTTGGAGACGGCTACACCGTGACACTTGGACAGCTTCAGGATGTGAAGGTTGCACTTGGCGAGCATCTGGATGCCGGCCAGGTAGTGGGAACCGTTGGCGAGCCAAGCAGATTCTACAGCGAGGAAGGAAGCAATCTCTATTTTGCAGTCGAGAAGGACGGCAATCCTGTGGATCCGATGCTGCTTATACAGTAGAGGTAGGGTTGGACAGGTTGCTAATTTGTATCTTTTACGAGGACAACACAGTGTTTGGCGACAATCCCGTGGCGGGATGAAGAAGATAGGCCATATAAACAAAAAAGCCCCACAATATCTAAAATAGATATTGTGGGGCTTTTGCACTATATACTTACGTATATTTTCTTAAATGTGCTTTATAATCCACGGTCTATATTAGCCCATTACAACCTCTACTGAGTGAGTCTTGCCATCGCCAAATGCTGGGATAACGTTGCCCTCGATAGCGTTGCCATCAACGAGTACGCTCTTAACGCCCTTGTTGATGTGATCTGGGTTAGAAACCTTGATGTCGTATGTAGCACCACGGAACTGACGTGTAGCTGTCATTCCATCCCATGCAGCAGGAATTGATGGATCGATCTTCAGACCATCGAAGTCTGCTGAGATACCAAGGATGTACTGTGATATAGCTACCATGTTCCAAGCAGCAGTACCAGTCAGCCATGAGTTCTTACCCTGACCGAAGTGGTTGCCCGGCTTGCCGATATCAGATCCGGCATCCTTACCACCGATCATCTGGCCGTATACATATGGCTCAGTCTTGTGTATATCTGATGTCTCCTCAGTGAAAGCTGGAGCTATCTCTGAGTAGTACTTAAATGCCTGATCACCGGCACCTGCGTAAGCAGCAGCACAGATGATCCATGCATTGTTATGTGTGAAGATTCCGGCATTCTCCTTGTATCCACCTGGGTATGTAGAAATCTCACCATACTGGATGTAATACTTTGTAAATGCTGGGTTGTTGAGTACAAGTCCGTGCTGTGTATTAAGTCGCTCATCGATTGCAGCAAGAGTCTTCTTGTCGCAGCCCTGATCCTTACCGATGTCTGACATGATAGCGAATCCCTGTGGCTCGATGAAGATCTGACCTTCCTCGCACTCCTTGGATCCCATCTTCTCACCGTTTGCATCGTAAGCTCTGAGGAACCAGTCGCCGTCCCATGCTGACTCCATGATGTTGGCCTTCATCTTGTCGATCTCAGCCTGAGCAGCATCAGCCTCAGCGTCCATTCCAAGGTGCTTAAGGATAGCAACGTAGTTAGGACCTGCATATGTGAAGAGTGTAGCAACCATAACTGACTCAGCAACCTTTGAGTATCCACCCTCAGCAGCAAACTTAGGGTTGGTGTATGTCTGGAAGCTCTCACCTGGTGTATCTGAGAAGCATGAAAGGTTGATACAATCGTTCCAGTCAGCTCTCATTGCAAGTGGAAGTCCGTGTGGTCCAAGGTTGTTCACGATCTTGTAGAATGAAACCTTGAGGTGGTCAAGCATAGGCTTTGCAATTGACATATCGTTGTCATATGGAACCATCTCGTCAAGGATGCCCCAGTCGCCAGTCTCCTTGATATAAGCTGAAACTGAAAGGATCAGCCATAATGGATCATCTGAGAAGTCTCCACCGATATCTGCGTTACCCTTCTTGGTAAGTGGCTGGTACTGATGGTAGCATCCACCGTCTGGGAACTGTGTTGAAGCTATATCGATGATTCTCTCTCTTGCACGATCAGGGATCTGATGAACAAATCCAAGCACATCCTGGTTGGAATCACGGAATCCCATACCACGGCCGATACCTGACTCGAAGTATGAAGCTGAACGTGAAAGGTTGAATGTAACCATACACTGATACTGATTCCAGATGTTGACCATACGGTTAACCTTGTCATCAGGTGTGTTAACGTTGAGAATGCTCAACAGTCTGTTCCAGTGCTCCTTGAGCTCCTCAAGACCTGCAGCAACCTTCTCAGGAGTGTTGTACTTCTCGATCATCTCGAGAGCCTTTACCTTATTGATAGTCTTGCCGTCTGCCTCGAACTTCTGGTCAACAGGCATCTCAACATATCCAAGTATAAATACAAGAGTCTTTGTCTCGCCTGGAGCAAGAGTGATCTTCTTGTAGTGTGAAGCGATAGGCGACCATCCATCAGCAAATGAATCATTTGACTTGCCAGCCTCAACAGCCTGTGGGTTGTGGAAGCCGTTGTAAAGTCCGATGAATGAATCTCTGTCTGTATCGTAACCATCGATCTCGTCATTCACTGTGTAGAATGCGAAGTGGTCACGTCTGTCTCTGTACTCTGTCTTGTGGTAGATAGTTGATCCGACAACCTCTACACGACCTGTACTGAAGTTTCTCTGGAAGTTGGTGCAGTCATCCTGTGCATCCCAGAGACACCACTCCTCAAATGAGAAGAATGAGAATGTCTTCTCCTCTGAGCCTTCATTTGTAAGAACGACCTGCTGAACCTCTCCAGCGTAGTTCTGAGGAACAAAGAAAGTAACCTCAGCCTTAAGGTCATTCTTCTTACCTGTGATGATTGTATATCCCATACCATGACGGCACTGATACTCGTCAAGCTCTGTCTTTACCGGTGACCATCCCGGATTCCATATTGTACCATTGTCGTTGATATAGAAATAACGTCCGCCCATATCTATAGGCACGTTGTTATAACGATATCTTGTGATTCTACGAAGACGAGCGTCCTTGTAGAAGCTGTAACCTCCTGCAGTGTTGGAGATCAGTGAAAAGAAATCCTGTGTTCCAAGGTAGTTGATCCAAGGATAAGGAGTTCTAGGAGATGTGATGACATACTCCTTGTTGGCATCATCAAAATAACCAAATTTCATGTAGCATATACCTTCCTTCCAATGTTTTGTGAAGGCTTCCAGATGGCTATGCCAGCCCCCCTGAAGCCGCTTTTGTATCGACTTGTGCTAAATTCTCCCTTAAAGTCAGCCATACACTCTGATTATATAATAAAAGACTTTAAAACACAACAAAGTTATAGTGAAAATTGCACAATTACTAAATGTATTAATTCCTGTATTTGAGTAATTAATTGATGCTTATGCTGTGTTATACTGTGTAATATCAAAACAGTATAGGAGTTATTTACTATGGGAAAAAATGAAACTAAGAATTATGTAGGCGGAAGCGGAATGGATGATATGGAGCTGGACGAGCGTGATATACAGCTTATGGAGGAGAGCAGAAAAGAAGGCAAAAAGAAGCTGTTTATAGCGCTTGGTGCGATCGTGTTAGCAGTGATAGTAGTGGTGATATACATAGTTGTCAAAAAAAATATGACCGGAAAATCAGAGAGCGAGGAACTGATAAAGACCTACATGGAGGGTCTTGAGGAGGCGGATCTTGACAAGGTGGAGAGTGTTATGGATCCTGATACCATAGACAGCGATTCGTCAAAGGATCTGGTCACTGTGTTCCAGACTTATAAGGAAAATAATATAGAATATACAGTCAGCTATACCATGGGTGATGGGCATGTGGCAGAGTCCGGCGATCTGGCGGCAGTCAGCAGCACTGTATATGGAAAGACCCAGAAGGAAGCAGGTATATCAAAGGGTTATGTCATTCCGGTTACCGGAACGATAATGATGACATTCCAGGGTCAGACTTCACCGTATGATCTGGACATGGATATCATTTGTTATGAGAAGGATGGAGAGTGGTATCTCGGCGGAACAGTTATGACTACGGGAGATACGACTACAGATGATACGACAGAGTAGTCACGAGAAGGACAACTGCTGGATACAGATATTGAATACAGAAACTGAATATATGGACATGGATACGTGAACAGACGACAAATGGTGCGGATATTAAATGTAATATTCGCACCATTTGCTGTCTTCTGCCAGTGTGCAGCTATCTCTCTTGATGAGCTTGCACTGGAACTCAATTCTTGCGACTCCCTTGTGACCGCCCTTGAGGCTGTCCATTAGAAGCTGCAGGGCGAAATGCCCCATGTCCGTCTTGGATATCTCCACGGTGGTCAGCATCGGAGTTGTGTACTGGGCTTCCTCGCACATCCTGCGGATTACAGAATCCACGTTCTCATACCTGCATCTCCTGTCGTCGGAGAAGATGGACCGATACCATGCCTTGGACAGGATGCATCCGTTCTTGTGGATCTCACTCTCTATGACATGCAGCAGTTCTGTAAAGAATGGGTCCGACGCTCTGGGCGATGTCTTTTATGGATGCCACGGTCGTTTCTTATGTTCATGCTGTTACCTACCTTCAGTCTATGCCGCTGACTATTCTGACGTGCTGCCTTATTGAACTTTTCGGTATTATTTCTTCTTCATACCTGAAATTATGATTATCACAAACGAGATTAGAATGGTCGCAAGCACTGTTATAAGGATTATGAGCTGAAGGTTATGTACCTTACTCTTACTCTTATCAGTGGAAGAGTAGCTGCCCACGGTGAGTGTGCTCTTTTCTGTTGTGACCTCAGTGGTCGTCTCGGTTGTGGTACGCTCTATCGTGGATATCTCAGTTGTGGTCGCCTCGGTCGTCACAGGGGTAAATGTATTTCTATACTCTGTGGTGACCTCGGTCGTACTTGCCGTTGTCGCCTCGGTTGTGGCTCTGGTAGTTGTCTGTGTGGTTGTGGAAGTCTTCTTCTTGGACACTGTAAATGTTGTCACAGCATCTCCGGTCTTGGATCTGATGGTTATGGTGTGGCTTCCGACCGAGAGGGATTCAAGATAGCTCGTCTTGAGCTCGATTATGATGCTTCCCTCTTTCTTGTTGTAATATGAAGGGTCAAGTTCCTTGTCATCTATGAGGACACAGACAAAGTCAGCGTACTCAGCGTTCGATCTGAACTTGATAGTGTTCTTGCTGGCCTTGCTCCATTTGCTTCCCTTGCCGCCGATGATCTCGGGTGCTGCCTTGTCGATGACTGTGTCAGCCTTGCTTATCTCCTTTGTACAGCCCTTGTTGCTGAAATATTTCTTGCAGGCTGAGCAATACCAGTATTCTATATTGCCCTTGCTGGAGGTGGTTGCTGCTACATAATCAGTTTTCTTAAGGTCTGTGTGGTTCGTTGTGCTGAGTTTGCCGTAGCTCTTGCCGCACACAGAGCACACTGCCTTCTTCTGGCAGGTTGCGGTTCCGCCGGAGCAGTCCTGGATGACCTTATATCCACAGCCCTTGTTCTTGCACTTGCGGGAGTGGGTTTTGCCGTTGCCATCACTTGTCCAGTTGCCGAGGTCGTGGCTGCTCTTGCCCTCCACGACGATCTCACCGCAGTAGCGGCATTTCTGAGGTGTCGTGCAGTCACCGTCGTCGGTTTCTGCGGTGTGTTTCTTGTTTACTGTTACAGTCAATTTGGTTTCATTTCCCGCCTTGTCGGATACGATGATGGTCTGCTCACCATCTGTGGCTTCCAGAGCAAGTGAGTGATCGTCGTCAAGGGGTTTCTCCTCGCCGTTCACTGTGACCTTTGCCAGATGGGATTCCTTCACGGTCATCACGGCTGACAGGCAGTAAGTCTCTCCGTCGGCGATTCCTGTGACCTTTGGCGCGTGTGTGTCGATGATGAAACCATCTGTGGATAAGTATGTTGTTTTGCCGTCCTCTGATGAAAGCTTTGCGTATACAACATATTTGCCCTCGTCCTTTATGGAAAATGCTTTCTTATACTCGGTAAATGTTGCTGCACCCAGATCGTCCGATGACAGAGCTGAGTCGCTTATCAGGTAGCCGACTGTGATGGAAGGGTCGGAGTTGTTGTCACAGGTGATGGTAACCTTCTGGGCCTTGTTGTAATACTGCTCAAATGATGATACATCCTGGAGACCGTTCCAGCTCTTATCGCCCATGCTGATGGTGCCTGTAGGAGCAGAGTCTGATTTCCACATCGCATAAAATACCAGGTTTCTTTTAGCCGATGAGTCATCAGTATCGGAATACTCATATCCGTTATCTGCCGCCTTCTCAAAGGAAGAGGTGTATATGATGTTCACGGTCTTGCCTGATCCGTCGGACTTCGTGTTCCAGCCCTTGAACTCATAGCCCTCACGGGTCGGTGGGTAGTCGTTCAGTGCCACGCCATATCCTGATCCTGCTACATCAAAGTCATATGTTCCGCTGTCCGCATCTCCGAGCTTGCCTCCATTTGCATTCAGTGTGAAGGTGAGCCCTGAACCGGAGAAGCTGTCCTTGGTGTACATCGCTGTCAGCTTTATACGGTTTGTAGACTGGAAGTATGATGTGTCAATGCTGGTGACCTTTGTCTTGTCGTTGTACCATCCGGTGAATGTAAAGCCGTCTTTCTCCGGCTTGTACTTTGACAGGTCAACAGTCGTAAATTCTGCTGATGGGCTGCTTATCACAGTGGAAGTCTCCCCTGATAACTGTCCTCCTGCTGCATCCAACTCCAGATAGTATGTGTCTGGATCGTCGGTATCTTCTGCAAATGCTGTGAAGCATGTCATACAGAGCATTGCCGCGAAAACCAGTAAAAATCTAAGCATCTTTTTCATAGAATCCCTCCTTGCATATGGTATTATAATAATTTTATTATACTGGGGGGAGAAAAACAACGAGACAGGGGAAAAATTAATAATATGAAAGAACGGCCTCCACCGGGAGACCGTTCCATAGAAAATGTCATGTTTTATGCCATTGTGAATATTCTTTCTTTTACTGTCTTGGACTCGCCTGGAGCAAGCTCTGTGTAGCCTGTGATCTCCGGTGCTCCTGAGAGATTTGGAGCGTCAATATTCCAGCTCATTGGCTCAGGACAGAAGTAACCCTTGTCGCCGTGATCGTTCCACATGATCCAGAACTTCATTGTGTCGTCAACCTCATAGCAGACCTTCTTGCCTGTGGCAACATCAGTTGCGTATACTCCGTAGAAAGGCTTGCCGTCCAGCTCGTTCATCTCCGCTGTGTAGAGATCGTTGTCGATGTCCTTCAGAACAGGTACCATGGTTCCGTTCTTGTACTGGAGATCGTAATCTGTTATAGGAAGGTTCTTCTCTGTAGGGATAGCGTGCTCATCAAGCTCCCATTTGTCTCCAACAGGTACACAGAGACGTACATCCTCGCCCTTTCCTGTGCTTGTGAAAGGCCCCTTGAATGCAACGTGGTTACATACGCCGTATGGCATCTGCTTGTCGGAGAGGTTGGTGAGTGTGAACTCATAGTGCATACCGTCCGGAGCAAGAGTGAATGTGAAGTCTGCTCTGAAGCTCACAGGGTATGTAGCGAAAAACTCATCCTTCTCATCATATACATATGAAGTCTTGCCGATGGCCTTGTCTCCATCCACTGACACGCTCTCTATGCTGTGGTTTCTGAGATGAAGGAAACCGTGGAGATGGTTGCCGAGAGGATCATTGCATGGGAAATGATACATGGCATCGGAGGTTCTTAAGTTGCCGTGTGACAGTCTGTTAGGGAGATACAGGGTAGGCATTCCGTAGATCTCTGCTGCTGCTTTGAGCTGTGCAGGAGTCAAGGAAGGATCGTTCCTGAATATATCAATATCCAGAGCGGTGTTCTCCATCTTCATAATGTTGCTTCCGTTAAATGGTGCGATCAGTGCACGGTAATCGCCTGATATAAGTTCAATACAAGTCTCGCCCTTGTAGTCTATTGTACGTGCTGTAGTGTTCATCGTGTTCTCCTCTTCTATAAATATGTTGTGTTTAAGTTGTATGCTGAAATCCACAAAAACAGTGAACTTTCCTATGTAAAATAGTAACACGGAAAAAATTGTATGGCAACAATGAGGTTCACAAAACGCGGCGTTCTTGATTATTTTATCATTAATTGCTATACTATCATAGGATATTTTGCGAAAGACATGAAAGTTAGTTAATTCGGAGGTCGAAGGTGACTAAGAATAATAACACTGATTATAGAAAAAAGATATACAGACAGCGGCATCACCGCAGAATGAAACTCGTCGAGAGCGGAATAGGAGTGATCGTCGCAGTCATAATGATATTTGCGCTTGGACAGGGCAACCTGAAAAAGAATGTGAACGGTCAGGAGGAGTTCCAGCCTGAGAGCGGAACATCGGCAGATATAAGTGAGAGCAGCAGTCAGGATATGTCATACAGTGACACGGAGGAGGTTGCACAGCAGTATCTGGCAACTGCGGAGGATGCGGCCATTCCGGATCAGAGAAATGGTCAGTATGTACAATTTGTCAATTACACCAACCCTGATGTGAGCGGCAAGGGAGCGGACAAATATGACAGCAATATATACATGCCGGCGAATGCTACGGATGACCAGTATTTCTCGACATCTCTGCTCATAGGTGATTCCAGAGCCGAGGCGCTGGGACTGTACAGCGGTGTAGATAACTGGGATATGTGTGTGGCGAAGAATCTGGACATAGAGAAGGTCGCTAATACCAAGATGTTCACCTGCGATTCAGGAGAACAGTGTACGGTTGTCGAGATGCTTGGCATGAAGAGCTATGAGAATATATACATTTCATTTGGGCTTGAGGAGCTTTCGTGGTATAACAAGCGGTACATGTCGGCCTACAAGACTTTACTGGATCAGATCTCCCAGTTACAGCCTGCGGCAAATGTATATGTGATGTCAGTACTTCCTGTATCGGCGGAGCTTTCATCAAAAGACCAGGTGTATAACAACCCGGGTGTGGACAAGCTCAATTCTCTCATGCAGGAGATGTGTGGCAGCTACGATCAGGTGATCTATCTCGATGTGGCTCACAGCGTGTCTGTGGATGGTGTTCTGCCGGAGGATGCGGGAATAGATGGAAAACATTGTAATAAGAAATATTGTCTCAAGATGATGGAATACATCAGAAAGAACGTGTATGTCAGAAGATAGTGGAGACGGAGGCATATGATAAAAAGAATAATATATTTGTTTGCATGCTGTCTGATGATCTGTTCGCTTGCGGGATGCGCAGGAAATGGAGACGACGAGGCAGATACGCCGGATGTGCACTCTCTGGCTGATATGCTCATGCAGAACGTGAAGTTTGAGGATTCCGTGGAGGAGGTCTCCTCTGAGACGGCGCTCAGATATTATGGTATAGACAGCGCTCAGGTGCAGGACAGTGCAGTGTACATGTCAACGGGAGCCACCGCCGAGGAGCTCGCAGTATTTCAGGCGTCGTCAACGGTCGATGCCCAGGGCATACTGGCGGACATGAAGAAAAGACGCGACTCACAGTTGCGGATGTACCTTGATTACAAATCGTCGGAGACCGCCAGACTTGATGATGCGGTTCTGTATGTGCATGATACATTTGTGGTATACATGGTGTCCGATGACAGCGAAACGGCACAGGGAATAATAAGTGATTATCTGGAATGATCTTCCGGGTGATCATTTTTTTTGTCTGCATTTCCTTGTGTAACACCGGGACAGATCATTCATATTATAGTAATAAATCCGCTGTCAATAAAATAAGATAAATAAAGAGCGCTGTATGCGGTTGTAATTTTATGCACTGGCATGTATTATTATGTATAATGTATACAATATACAAAATACGAACAATTGACAGCTTGAGATATCAGCACTGTGGTGCGTTGCGCCACAGTGACTGAAAGTGGCTGAAAATGAGTTGAAGGTCAATAGAGAAAGAGGTATAGACATGGCAAAACAGAATTGGAAACCAGGAAATATGTTGTATCCGGTTCCGGCAGTTATGGTGAGCTGCCAGAGACCAGGAGAGAAGCCAAACATAGTGACGATAGCGTGGGCCGGTACCATATGCAGCGATCCTGCAATGGTGTCCATATCGGTGCGTCCGGAGAGATATTCCTACGACATAATCAAGGAGACAGGAGAATTTACCATAAATCTCGTCACCGAGAAACTGGCATTTGCAACTGATTATTGTGGTGTGAAGTCAGGAAGAGACGTGGATAAATTCAAGGAGATGAACCTCCATGCATGTGACGGCGTTAATGTGTCATGCCCGGCTATAGAGGAGAGTCCGGTGAACGTAGAGTGCAAGGTAAAGCAGGTAGTTGAGCTTGGATCCCACCACATGTTTATCGCTGAGGTGGTCGGAGTCCAGATAAGTGATGAATACATGGATAAGACCGGCAAATTCAACCTCAACAGCACGGGACTTGTCGCATATTCACATGGAGAGTATTTTGCACTTGGCGACAAACTCGGCAAATTTGGATATTCTGTTAGAAAAAAGTAATCGTAGGCTGAAAAGCTGCAGGGGAAATGTCACGGACAGGAGAGAAAATGGAAGTATCATTAAAGGCATATGGAAAGATAAACCTCGGTCTCGACGTGGTCAGGAGACGCGAGGATGGATATCATGAGGTGAAAATGATCATGCAGACGGTCGATCTGTGGGATGAACTGACATTTTGCGATGTCACCACAGACGAGATCGTTATAACATCGGATTCGTCGGAGCTGCCGGATGTGAAGGATAACATCATATACAAGGCGTGCCGGATGATGAAGGATATATATGGAATAGACAAGGGTGTTCATGTAACCGTGGATAAACACATACCGGTTGCAGCCGGAATGGCAGGGGGAAGCGCTGATGCAGCGGCAGCCCTCAAGGCGATGAATATGCTGTTTGGACTGAACCTTTCCGATGAACAGCTCATGGAACATGGAGTGAAGCTCGGCGCAGATGTGCCTTACTGTATCATGCAGGGTACGGCACTCTCGGAGGGAATAGGAGAGATCCTTACACCACTTCCACCTATGCCGGACTGCCTGATCGTCATAGCGAAGCCGGCGATCGGAGTGTCCACAAAATGGGTATACCAGAACCTGAAGGTGGATCTGCTGGAGGAGCATCCAGATATCGATGGCATGGCGGATGCACTCAAGACCGGAGATCTGAAGGGAATAACAGACAGAATGGCAAATGTGCTCGAGACGGTTACGATACCTGCAAATCCTGTGATAGATTCAGTCAAGAAGCTCATAGCGGAGAACGATTCCATGGGAGTGCTCATGAGTGGCAGTGGGCCGACAGTGTTCGGAATATATGACAACAGGGATAAAGAACTGGCACAAAGGGTAGTAGATATGCTGCGTGAAAAGGACGAGATACAGGCTGCGTATGCCGTCAGCCCGTATAACATAAGAAGAGGTATGTGATGGATCTTAGATTGAATATGGATGAGTACCTGCCTCTTCGAGAGGTAGTGTTTAAGACTTTGAGGAATGCTATAGTTCACGGTGAGTTTGAGCCGGGGGAGAGACTTATGGAGGTCACTCTTGCGAAGAGGCTTGGCGTAAGCCGTACCCCTGTCAGGGAGGCCATGAGAATGCTTGAGCTTGAAGGGCTTGTGGTCATGATCCCGAGAAGGGGAGCAGAGGTTGCCAGGATAACGGCAAAGGATCTGAGCGATGCGCTTGAGATCAGGATGGCGCTTGAGGATCTTGCGGCAGGGCTTGCCTGCAAGAGGATAGACGACGAGGGAAAAGAGCGGTTGAAGCAGTCCTATGCCGACTTCAAGAAAGCGGTAAGCTCCAAGATAATCCCGGAGATAGTAGATGCGGATGTTGCATTTCACAATACTATAATGGACATGACGAACAATCCGAGACTGATCAGCATGTCCCAGAGTCTTCGTGAGCAGGTGTACAGATACCGCGTGGAGTATGTAAAGGATTTCAGCTATCACGACAAGCTTATAGCGGAGCATGAGGCTCTCATGAATGCGATAATAGCCAGGGATGAAGAGAAAGCCAAGGAGATAACCCGTATACATATATACGATCAGGAACAGATCGTGATCGCAAATGTTGTCATAGCACAGAAATAACAATATGCATAATAATAAATACCTGTATAAGAGGCGGAATGCGTGAAAACGTGTTCCGCCTTTTTATGTGTATGTCTGAATAAAAACACATCCGTTGGACAAGATAGATTACAGGAGATAAACGGTATGTTGGAGGTGTTTACGGCGGACGATGGCTTCAATCAGTAAAAAAATAGACGAAAACATCACACAAATTGAGACAATGTTCGGTAACTGGAGCGATATCGTGGAGCGAAGGTTTGATCTGGACCGCTGTGCCTGGGGAGATGATCCGGCAATATACGTGGTGTATATAGATGGACTGTGCGATCATGAGTTGATTGAGAACACATTAATAAAACCAATAACCTGGGAATGGCGGAATAAAGACACGGCAGATCTGTGGGAGCATATAATCTCCTGCGAGGGTCAGACGGCGGATTATACCCAGGAAAGTGACATGGACAACGTTGTCAGGGCGGTTCTCAGGGGGGATACGGCCATATTTGTATCCGGGAGCGATCAGGCAATAGTAGTGTCATCGAAACATTTCCCTGTGAGAGGTATAGAGGAAAGCTCCACCGAGGGAGGAATGAGAGGGCCGAGGGACAGCTTCAATGAGAACTTTAGGACATCCACAGCTCTGATAAGGAGAAGGATCAAGGACGTACATCTGAAGCTGGAACAGGGGACAATGGGCGTCAGATCCAGAACAGAGTACGGGATATTCTATATGGAAGATATAGCGGAGCCTGAGCTGGTACAGCAGATAAGGGACACCATCGATAAGTATGAGATAGATGCGGTGTTTGACAGCGGTATGGCTGAACATCTGATGGAGAAGAAATGGCAGGAGATATTTCCGATATACCAGGCGACCACAAGACCTGACAAGGCGGCCGCGGCTCTGGTGGAGGGCAGGGTTGTCGTTGTGTTTGACAATTCCCCTGAGGTCATAATTGCTCCAGCCACCATCAACACTCTGTTTCAGACGGCGGACGATTATTATAACAGATGGCCGGTGGCGACATTTGCCAGAATGATAAGGTATGTGGCAGCGTTCATTGCGGTGGGACTACCGGGACTTTATATTGCGATCACCTGTTATCACAGGGAGCTGATACCCGACAAGCTTCTGTATGCGATAGCCGATGCGAGAAGCCAGCTATCGTTCCCCGTTGTAGTTGAAGTGCTGATAATGGAGCTTTTGTTTGAATTGCTCCGGGAGGCCGGGATACGACTGCCGAGCCAGCTTGGAAATACGATAGGAGTGGTTGGCGGTCTGATAGTTGGTCAGTCAGCCGTGGAGGCGGGGATAGTCAGCACCATGGTTGTGATAGTTGTGGCACTCACGGCTATAGCTTCATTTGCCATTCCGAATGAGGCGTTTGCGTCTGTTTTCAGATTGCTTAAGTTCGTAATTATAATCACCAGCGCACTTTATGGAATACTTGGATTTATCCTTGCGATGCTGGTTCTCGTGTTTCATCTTGCATCCATGGACAGCTTTGGCGTGCCGTATATGTCCCCTGTCGTGACCTGTGGATACACTGGCGAGGGATATAAGGACTTTGTTGTCCGCGCGCCTATAAAGAAAATGATCAACAGACCTAAATGGAGCAATCCTGACGAGCGGCGCAGGTTGGTCAGAAAGAGAAAATAGATATGAATGATAAATATAATGTGACGTTTTCTGCTTTTTTTAAGATGACTTTGCTCGTTTTGCCGGGGATGATAACTTTTGTGGTTACATTAATACCCTCATATTTTGGAAGAAATTGCCTGATTTTGTCACTTTTTTTGACGCTATGCATGGCTTTTGCTTACGTGATAGCACTATATATTGTATACATGAAGATTGATGAGAGAGGGAACAGCGAAAGCGGTAAAGTCAAAAATAGGACTATTGCATTGATTTATGGGGCAAGAACTGCCGTTAGGATGGGCTTGCTGCTGTTTGTCCTTGCCGAGTGTTCCAGGCAGTTGATGTTGAAAAGATACACGGTAATTGCTATCTCAATCCCCTTGTTGCTTGCATGTCTGTATATGGGTAGCCGTGGCACAAGGGGGATGGTCAGGTTTGCGGAGTCCGTGTTCTGGTTCGCTGTCGCGGCGGGGGCTGTGGTCATTCTGTCTTCTGTGAGTAACCTTGATCTGTCAGTGCTTAAGACTGTGACTGAGATAGGAGACGAGGGCGGGGCGAATCTCACCATAAGCCGTGTCATGGCTAGGGGAGGACTGCTTTTTCTTGGATTCTCGGCTATGGAGACGGTGATGCTGGTGTATATACACGTCATTCGGAGGCGAAGAGGAATGTTGTGTGCAGCCGTAGGCACAAGTACCATAATAGGCATTATGTGTTCGATAATTGTGATATGTACATTGGGCACGGGTGCGCTCATGGCTAAGGAGAAAAATATACTATATATAGTTGGAGCCATGGAACTGCCTGGCGGAGTGAAGCTCAGGCCGCTCATGCTGGTGTGTTACCTTGTCATCGTGTTCGGTGTGATGGCACTGGTTCCAAACGTCATAGGTGGATGGGGCGCTGTGGACAGACTGGGTGTTCGGCACAGATGGCCGTGGAAGACATTGTGGGCAGTCCTTGCATTTGCCGTATGCCTGTGGGCCGGGATGCTGCCCGGACAGCAGGACCGTATAAAGATCATCTCCGGATATCTTATTCTGGTGGATGTACCCCTGTCGATAATATTGCCGGCGGCATCACTTGCCGGGAAATGGCCTGTAAAAAAATCTGCCGGACTGGCGGCGGTGTTATTGACGGCGTGTATATTGAGTGGGTGTGAATACAAGCCGGTGGAGGATGTGGACTATGTGAATGCGGTCATCATAGAGCGCAGCACGGAGGAGCCTGCCGGCGGCGGGCTGAGATACAGTCTGGTCATAACAGGACTGGACGACGATGAGGATTCCCTGACCGAGGAGGGGGTGTACCAGGTGGACGCCGGCTCATTTGCCGACGCTTGCAGAAGTTATAATGAGAGTCATGCGAAGTCCCTCGATACGAGTCATGTGGAGTATATAGTAGCGGAGAATACCCAGGTAATGAACGAGGCTGCAGCCGAACTTGAGAAGGAATTTGCTACAAGCTATGTGACTGTGGTGATAGAACAGAATATACTGGAGAAATCCGGGGATAACAATACAAATGAATATCTTAAGACACACTATGAAGGCCAGTGTCTGGCGACATACGCGAGAGATGGGATAGGTGAATAGAGACTTAGATGATCAGGAGGTATTGTTTATGTGGAGAATGTTCAGGGCGGCCATACTGGGTGTCCTCATAGGAATTGTCGGCGGTGTGATATTTGGACAGGTTTCTTATGTGAAGAAATATAAGGATAAGGTGTCGAGGGAGATAATGGCGGATGCGGTCATGTACAACAATTCACTGGATGGCAGTGGAAGGGTCATAAGGCTTAAGGTCGATTATGATGGCGATATGAAGTCTGAGGATGAGAGAGATGAGCTTGAGAGCTATGTGGGCAACACAGTCATGAAGCAGATCGGCATGTGGCTTGGGGACGACTACAATGAGAATCTGAGTTATATACAGATGCGCCACAATCTTGTCATGGCGATGGAGGATATAAATGACATTGCCCAGAGCGCGGCAAATGCGTGGGGCGTGGATGCCGATGCAAACTCTGGATTTTCTTATGAGTATTTTGGCGATTCCGGGGAGGACTGTCCGCCCGGAATGTATGAGACATTATGTATAGATCTGGGGGATAAGTGACGTTGAAAAGTTGATTCCCAGGTGTTATACTTTGACCTGTGGTGTGCCCCGGGTGCACCGCGGATTAAAGTATAAGGAGCACATGTCATGGCTAAGGAAAATTTGGTTGTAATATTTGGAGGAAGATCATCAGAGCATGAGGTTTCATGTATATCGGTACAGACAGTTGCCAAGGGGGTTGATCTTGAAAAGTATAATATGACATTGGTTGGCATTACCAAGGATGGAAGATGGTTAAAGGCAGATAATATAGAGAGTATAGCGGATGGAAGCTGGTATGACAGCAAGGTCACAGCAGTGATCTCACCGGACACCAGAAGAGAGCTTATAGTTTTCTCCGATGCAGGTGTGGAGCGCCAGAAGGTGGACGTCATATTCCCTGTACTTCATGGTATGTATGGCGAGGATGGAACTATACAGGGATTGTTCGAGATGGCAGATATTCCATATGTTGGATGTGGCGTTCTGGCATCGGCAGCATCCATGGATAAATTCTATACGAAGATAATCGTTGATCACATCGGTGTTTCACAGGCGAGATTTGTACCTGTGCTTGCAGAGGATTTCAGCGACATAGACAGTGCTATGGACAGAGTTGAGGCTGAGCTTGATTACCCTGTATTTGTAAAGCCGTCAAAGGCCGGATCATCAAAGGGTGTAAATAAGGCGACTGACAGAGCAAGCCTTCTGTATGCGCTGAATGAGGCCGTAAAGCACGACAACAAGATCCTCGTTGAGGAGACGATAGTTGGACGTGAGCTTGAGTGCGGAGTCCTCGGTTACAAGGACAATACCAAGGCTTCGGGAGTTGGCGAGATACTTGCCGCTGCTGAGTTCTACGATTTCGATGCAAAGTACAACAATGCTGAGTCGAGAACGGTTATCGGCGCCGACATCCCTAAGGAAGCAGAGAACGAGATAAGGGAAGACGCTGTGAAGATATTCAAAGCACTTGACGGCTTCGGACTCTCCAGAGTGGATTTCTTCCTTGAGAATGGAACAAACAGAGTTGTATTCAATGAGATCAACACACTTCCTGGATTTACAGGAATAAGCATGTATCCAATGCTGTGGAATGCTCAGGGATACGATATAAAGACTCTCGTCACAACGCTTATTGAGATGGCAAAAGAGAGATAAATTTATAAAATTACATAGATTGGAAGTTTATATGGTAAAGAATGTTACTGTGACAGTAGTTGGAGAGCAGAGGACGAGCAGGGAAGAGAACAATGTTGAACCCATAGAGCTTGTTACCAGGGGAAGCCTTCATGAGAAGGACGGGGTATTTTACCTGAAATACGATGAGTATTATGAGGATCTTGAGAAACCGGCGAGAAATCTGCTGAAGTTTGACAAATTAGGACTTGACCTGACAAAGAAGGGCGAAGTCAGTGCTGCCATGTCATTCAGACCGGGAGAGACCAGAGAGGCATTTTATTCCACTCCGGTTGGTATGATGAATATAAGCATACTCACTGAAGGCTATCAGCTCGTGGAGACGGAAAAGGGGCTTGGTCTGGTCGTGGTGTATGTGATGGATTATGGCAATGAATGTGTATCGTTTAATGTACTTAGGATAACCGTGGAGTGAGGATAGATATATGGATGACGAGAAGGCGTTTGATGATTTTCTGTCTATAGATACGACGCTGTGTATAGGTGCGGAGCAGCCCACAGAGGAGAATAATATATATCAGGCGACTTACTACAGGGATCTTGTGACCCTGTTCAATGCCGTGTCCATGGAGCCGGAGGATACACTTGTTGACTTTGGCTGCGGACTGGGGCGTGTGTTGTTCTATGGCAACTCAAGACATTACTGCCGCGCCACGGGTATAGAGGCGGATGCTGACATATACGAGAAGCTTATGGAAAATGCCGCGGGTTATCAGAGCAGATTTTATGATCAGGAAGACAGGATGAACTTCTATAACATTCCGGCGCAGGAGTATGAGGTCGCAGATGAAGATAATTATTTCTATTTCTTCAATCCGTTTTCCTCGGAGGTGTTCAAGAAGGTCATAGACAATATAATAGATTCCGTGCGCAGGGCACCGAGAAATATATATCTGATGCTGTACTACCCGACATTTGAATATCAGAGAGTCATGAGGGACAGCAGGTATTTTGTGCTGAAGAATATCATCAAGCTGTCAGGATACGAAGATGATCCCGCTGAAAAAGTGTATGTGTATCACATGTCAAGATACTTTGTGTGATTTGCCACTTCGGCACAGCAGCAGATATAGGGCGGTGAAGCCTGCGGCTGACGTGATACCAGTTGTAAGTATACAGCCTGTATGTGACAGTGCAAATGGCAGCATCCCGGTGAAATAAGAAGATACGTTGATCGTTATGTGAAGAAGGATCGATGGCAGCAGGGAAGACGTCCATGTGGCGAGCAGCGCGAGAAGGATTCCCATGGGAAGGGCGTAGCAGAACTGGACTAAATTGCCGTGATAAAGGGCGAACAGCAGCGCTGACAGCAGGATGGCGATGGCATCTGAATGTCTGCATGTAAATGCACGTCTGGAAGAACTCAGAGAGATCCCTCTGAACACAAGCTCCTCACAGACCGGTGCAAGCAGCATGACTGTTGTAACTCTGAAGATACCGTTGTTTAGAGAGAATGATGAACGAACCATGTCTCTGTAACTGCCGAGAAGCTCTGGACGATGGAGCTCAATGGCGTTCAGTATTCCGGTCGAAAAAAACTGCAGGCTGAGGCCTGTTATGACAATAAGTATAAAAATACAAAAACAGAACAGGAATGAGAGTGATCTCGTTCCTGTTCTGTTTTTATTGTTACGGTTATCTCCTGTGGTGAATACCCAAGAATATACATGATGTATATATCCGCAGAGAATAATTATTATAACACATGATACCAGAGATGATGGAATAAGCCCCTGGACAAAAGTTATGCATATCGGTGCAAGTGAAGCTATTCCAAGTTCGCGGAGGTTAATATGACATTTCTTCATATTGGGAACCTCCTTTCAAGCTGTTACATCTTCTGGATCTTTTTAGCTCTCTCTTTTTCTTCCTTGGCCTTAGCCTTGGCTGCGGCCTTCTGCTCCTTGCTGAGCTTTGACTCGGCTACATCCTTGTCGTACATATCCTGATACTTTCTCTGCTTTGCACGAAGCTTCTCACCAAAGGTCTTCTTGCCCTTCTTCTCCTCGATCTTACCACGAACATTCTTGACGCTCATGATATAGATACCGCTGACCATAGCCTTTACCTCTCCGCGGACAGGCATCTGATCATATATACCGTCATCACAGATAAGATTCATGATCTGAGGTCCGATCTTGGCCTTTACTATAGGCATCTTGGCCTTCTGGTAACGCTTTGGTGTCTGTTCCATTACCATCTTAGGCAATCCGGCATCCTTCATAGGGAGCATCTTCTTGTCGATGACAAGCATCGTCACAGGCTGTGCCTGTTCCTTCATCATTTCCTTCTGTGCAGACTGCTTTTTCTGAAGCTTATTGCCCACTATGTATAATGCAATAAGACCTCCGATAAGTATAACTGCAACTATTATCAACCATACCCACCATGCCATGTTTAGTTCCTCCTGATTATATTTAGTTATTGGTGTTTTGTCTTGCTGTGATCAGATTATTATAGTCTGATCACTTTTTTGTTGCAAGGGGAAGATTCTTAACCCTTGCTTCCTGAATGAGTGCCGGAATGGTTTCAAGAACCTCCTTGCGCTCCTTTGGCTTCAAGCCATTTATGTCGATAGGGTCAAGAAATTCGATGACCACCTTGTGACTTCTGATAAAGTTGTGCTTGTTGGCCTCCATGATATTGTCTGTTCCGCATATGGATACAGGTACGATAGGACATCCGGCCTTCTGTGCGATCTTGTATGCTCCGTCCTTGAAAGGAAGAAGTTCTTCGCCGTCATTTCTGTGTCCTTCAGGAAATACCATCATGGAATGTCCGGATTTTACGATATCAGCCGACTGCATGATAGTCTCCAGTCCCTTCTTCAGGTCGGATCTGTCAAGGAATGTACATCCTATGTCCTTCATATACCATGGAAGGATAGGAACCTTCAGGATTCCGTCCTTGGACATAAATCCCAGAGGTCTGTCCAGTGCGTTGTGACAGCACAGTATATCAAAGAAGCTTCTGTGGTTGCCGACAAACAGAATAGGCTGATCCTTCGGTACCCGTTCCAGACCTATGACAGTGCACCTGGCACCGCATATGAACATGACTATTCCAAAGAAGCCTTTGACCAGCTTCTGGGCATGGCGGTACGCCTTTTCCTGATCCTTCTTAGCCAGAAGGTACAGATACAGGTGATACGGAGTACACAGGATGATGCCCAGAAAGGCAAATAAATATGCAAATATTGTTCTCAATATTATAATTCTCCTTATGCTATTTTAAATGTTCCAGCATTGATTTGACTCATCGTATGATTACTTCTCCTCAGAATCCTTCTTCTTCGGTATTGGAGTATATCTTCCATAGAGCTTTGATGTCTCAAGAAGCCTGTCTGACAACTGCTTGCTCAGGTCTGAGGCTTTGAATCTCCATGCCCAGTTGCCCTCTCCAACGCCTGGCGTGTTCATACGTGCCCATGAGTCGAGCTTTAGCACGTCCTGCATAGGAACGATGGCCATGTTGGCAACAGAAGAGAAGCATGCTCTTATCATAACCCAGCAGATATCACTTGCATCAGTGCTGTAGTATCTTCTGAGCTTATCCTTTGAAGCCTCATAAGCCTGCGTATACCATCCAAGGGTGGTGTCGTTGTCGTGTGTTCCTGTATAGCATACACAATTAGGTGTATAGTTATGTGGAAGGAAGTCGTTCTCGTTTGGATTTTCAAATGCAAACTGAAGGATCTTCATTCCAGGAAGTCCGAATTTGTCTCTGAGTTCTATGACTGAATCATCTATCTCGCCGAGATCCTCGGCGATGATAGGAAGATGGTAGCCGAGATTAGCTTCGAGCTGTGTGAAGAAGTTCAGCCCTGGAGCTGGCTTCCACTCGCCGTTGATGGCGGTCTCCTCACCGTAAGGCACTGCCCAGTAACGGTCAAATCCTCTGAAGTGATCTATCCTGAGGAAATCTGTTACTGTGAGCTGATACTTGATTCTCTCTATCCACCATGCATAGCCTGTCTCGGTATGCTTTTTCCAGTTGTACAGAGGGTTGCCCCAGAGCTGGCCGGTAGCTGAGAAATAATCTGGTGGAACACCTGCAACCTCGATAGGGTATCCTTTTGAATCCAGCAGGAACAGTTCCTGATTGGACCATACGTCTGCGCTGTCCCATGCGAGGAATATAGGTGTGTCACCTACTATACTGATTCCGAGATCATTTGCATATGTCTTGAGGGCCTGCCACTGCTCTGTAAAAAGGAACTGGAGGAAGTTGTAATATCCGATTCCATCGGCAAGCTTCTTCTTCCATGTGGTCTTCTGCCTTGCGGTCGGCTTCTTCAGTGAATCATCCCACATGTACCAAGGCATTCCCTCGTGCGCATCCTTGCCTGCCATGAACAGAGAGTAGTCAGCAAGCCATGATGTATTCTTGACAAATGCATCGAACTTTGCCATGAGATCCTCGTCTCCTGACATATCATCTGCATAGTCAGTGTCGATAAATCTCTCGTACGCTTTCTTCAGAAGGCCAGTCTTGAATTCTATAAGTGTTCCATAGTCGATCTTCTCAGGATCCCAGTCAGGCATAGCTGAGAAGTCCTCGTCCAGAAGTAACTTCTTCTTTCTGAGGTAGTCGATATCGATGATAAGTGGTTGTCCTGCAAATGCTGAAAATGGCTGATAAGGTGAATCACCAAAGCCTGTGTGACCGAGTGGAAGCACCTGCCACAGATTTAATCCTGAAGCTGCAAGAAAGTCGATAAACTGATAAGCGCCCGGACCCAGATCTCCGATTCCATAAGGACTTGGGAATGATGTCGGGTGAGCCAGAATGCCGGCGTACTTCTTAGGCTTTTTTTCGTTGTTCTGCTCTAACATAATCTATCCTCTTTTCATAATATGTAAAACCACAGAGCCAGCCACCTCACAGTCTCTTCGAGCCTGTTCGGCTGGTGTGCCCTGCGGCATTCAGAGCCATGCCACCTCACAGTCTCTTACGAGCCTGTTCGGCTGGTGTGCCCTGCGGCATTCAGAGCCATGCCACCTCACAGTCTCTTACGAGCCTGTTCGGTGCGGCGTATCCGCCGTATAGCACAATATAAGAAATGCCTTGTTCATGCAAGCATGACAAGCCACTTCTTATATTGTGCTGCATGGCTCTGAACGGTAACATTATACAATACTATGTGTGATAGTTGCAAGGTAATAGTGCTTGACAGCGGGCTGTGTGCTAACTTATTATAAGTGGAAGTATTTGAACTTGCGTATACTTCCGTATTTCCGTGATATATGGCGGTTAAGCCGTATGTGTGGAGCGGATAAAAAGAGAAAGAAGAGTATAAAAATGGAAAGAATAATCACAAGCCTGCTTGAAACGGATATGTACAAGTTTAGTATGGGACAGGCGATTTACCATCAGTTCAGTGACTATAAGACAACATGGTCATTCAAGTGCAGGAATACTGACGTGTTCTTCACAAATGAGATGGTTGATGAAATCAAAAGACAGATACAGCTCTACTGTGATCTGAGATTTACAGAGGAGGAGCTTGAGTATCTGCACAATATCAAGTGGATAAAGGGTTCTTATGTTGATTTTCTGAGACTCTGGAAGGCAAGATATGAGGACTTTGAGATATCAGATGACGCTGAGTGTGGACTGAAGATAGAGGCGAGAGGCACTTGGCTCAATACTTCCATGTATGAGATACCTACTCTGGCTATAGTGAATGAGGTCTACTTCAGAATGAACGATGACTATGATAAGCTGCTTGCATCATTCAGGGAGAAGCTTGATGAGAAGGTCCGAAAAGTCGAGACCGGAGAGTATAACCTTGGAGCTTTCAGTGAGTTTGGACTCAGAAGAAGACTTTCGGCTGAAGCTCAGGAGCTTGCAGTCAAGGAACTCAGCAAGCGCAAGTATCCGGGTTCAACATTTGTCGGAACAAGTAATGTATATCTGGCAAGGAAGTATAATCTGGTTCCGGTTGGAACTATGGCGCATGAGTGGATCATGTGTGTTGGACAGGGTAATCATAAGCACAATCCTGCATATTCCAACTGGTATGCATTGGATGCATGGGTTAAGGAGTATGGAGTGCTGAACGGAACAGCTCTCACTGATGCCATCACAACAGATTGCTTCCTGAAGGATTTCCAGCTCACATATGCGACACTTTTCAGTGGGGTGAGACACGACAGTGGCGATCCTTATGAGTGGGGCGACAAGATGGTTCATCATTATGAGAAGCTTGGACTTGATCCAAAGACCAAGACACTTCTGTTCAGCGACAGCCTTGATTTCGAGAAAGCGGACAAACTCAACAGCTATTTCAAGGACAAGATCAAGGTTGCATTTGGAATAGGAACATATATATCCAACGATACGTGCGATGAACCGCTCAACATAGTTATGAAGACTACAGCATGTAACGGCATGGATGTTGCCAAGATATCTGATGATAAGGGCAAGGGTATGTGCAAGAACCCTGATTATGTTCATTATCTCAACAGATGTATCAAGTGGCGTATGGAGAATGATAAGTAAATTTTCATAAGGAGGGACCCACGTAAGTGGGAGGATTCCTTATGAAGCACGCAGACGCCGCGCGCAGCGCATTTTCATGCGTCTGCTCATTAGCAAAAAATGGAGTTTTGTGAATTATGGGAAAAATTATTATAATGACAGATTCTGCCAGTGACATTTCAGAGAATGAGGAGAAGGAGCTCGGCATCAAGATCCTTCCTTTCCCGGTCGTGATAGGTGGCAAGTCTTATCTGAGCAGAGTCGATTTTGACAATGAGGGCTTCTACAAGCTCATGGCAGAGAATGATGATCTTCCAAAGACATCACAGATCACAGCGTACCAGTTCGGCGAGGTGTATAAGGAGCTGGTGGAGCAGGGTTACACGGATATTATATATGTAAGCATCAACAAGGATGGTTCTGCCTCATATGCAAATGCGCAGATGGCCGCAGATCAGTTCGAGGAGGAATATCCTGAGTGCGCCGGAAAGTGCAATATATATGTATTTGACGGAATAGGCTACAGTGGACAGTATGGCTATCCGGTGGTTGTGGCAGCTAGAATGGTTCAGGAGGGCAGGGATGCCAGGGATATAGTGTGGTATCTGAAGGAAGAGCTTCCAAAGAGAAGGATATACTTCGGAATATATGGCCTCAAGTATGCAGCCAAGTCAGGAAGAATCCCAAGTGCGGCAGCTCTGGTTGGTGACGCACTCGGCGTGAAGCCTATCATGAAGATCTGGGCAAATGAGATCGTGACAGCTATCAAGTGCCGCGGCGAGAAGAAGCTCATGGCAAAGATGGTGGATGTCACAGTGGAAGAGATGGATCCGGGTTCAGAGTACCAGATAGTATATGGTAACGATGAGATCGTAAGAGACGAGCTGACAGCCCGTATGACGGAGAAGGTTGGCTATGGCCCTTCAGATTACTTCCAGATCGGGGCAGCAGTTGCATCAAATGCGGGCCCGAAGGTCGTTGGAACTATCTTCAATGTGAAGAAAGAGCTTATGTAAGGATTCGTGTAGGAATTATTTCTTATGGCACGATGGCGGATAAAAGTCTTTGTGCTGTTTATCGTGGAATTTAATAATATGTGCATAAAATTATCCCTTTTCAAGGAAATTTTGTTGAAAGGATACAAAATCTCAGATTTTGTGCCTTTTTCAAGATATTTTCCTCAAAAAGGGATAATTTAGTGTCGTAAAATAAATATAATTGCCATTTAGAGAAAATATTTCCAAACCATTCAAGAAATCAAATCATCAAGCTCGTGATACACCCTTGCGAGTGGCAGCCCGACAACATTGTTGTAGTCGCCCTCAATTCCCTTGACGAACAGACCGCCCTTGCCCTGAATTCCATAGCTTCCGGCTTTGTCAAACGGCTCATTTGTGGCGAGGTACTGGATTATCTCGTCGTGGGATACAGGATAGAAGGTGACATCCGTCTTCTCATAGAATGAGCTGGATGACTTGGCTCTTCCGTTCACATATATCAGACACACGCCGGTGTACACCTGATGCGTCTGGTCGGACAGACTGTTCAAGGTGTTGTATGCATCGTCGTAGTCGTAAGGCTTACCAAGAATCCTTCCGTTCAGCGATACAACAGTGTCTGCGCCGAGGACAACGAAGCGTTCAGGAAGCTTTTTAACCCGTCTTACAACATCCTGGGCGATGATCCTGTTGCACACTTCATCTGCCTTCTTCTTAGCCAGAAGCATTACATATTCAGATGGAGCCATAGGTTCAAGATCTTCATCAGAAAGACTTGGACACACATCGAAGTCGTATCCCGCCTGGGCCAGAAGTTCCTTTCTTCTAGGCGATCCCGAGGCGAGAATTATCTTTATGTTAGTCATATGCTATATCTCTATACTTTCCTAAAATAATTTTGTACAAACAAGATCTGTTATTGTCGTACACACAGATCATTATTTACACATCTTAATAGCCTTCTCAAACAGTGGCAGAGAGCGCTCAACCATATCTGTTGTAGTACAGTAAGCCAGTCTCATATGTCCCGGACACATAAAGCTGTCGCCAGGAACAAGGATCAGATCAAGCTCATGGGCAGTCATGTTACAGAACTCATTTGCATCTGCGATAGGAGTCTTAGGGAACATATAGAAGGTTCCGCCCGGCTCAACACACTCATATCCCATGGCGGTGAGCTCCTTGTACAGGATGTTCTTGTTCTTCTCATAGATTGACAGATCAGATGTCTCATCGAGCACCTTTGCAACTCCGAGCTGTATCAGAGATGAAGGACAGTTGTGTCCTGTGAAACGTGATACCTGTCCGCACATATTGATGATGAGTTCAGCGTCCTTGCACTTAGGGTTTACAGCCACGTATCCGATACGCTCTCCAGGAAGTGACAGAGATTTGCTGAATGAGTAGCAGCAGATCGTGTTGTCGTAGAACTTTGAGATGAACGGCGAATCGGTTCCCTCAAATACGATCTCTCTGTAAGGCTCGTCTGATATAAGGTAAATGTCATGTCCGTACTCCTCCTGTTTCTCTGAGAGGATCTGGGCAAGATGTGTTATAGTCTCTGTTGAGTAGACGATTCCGGATGGGTTGTTTGGCGAGTTGATGAGGATTGCCTGAACATTTGGGTTCATCATCTCGAGAAATGCGTCAAAGTTGATCTGGAATGAAGTAATGTCCGCGGGAACGACCTTGAGAACAGCACCGGTTCCGTCAACGTATGGAACATACTCAGGGAAGTAAGGCGCAAATGTGATGACCTCGTCGCCCGGCTCTGTGACACATCTGATGGCGTGGGCCAGGGCTCCGGCAGCACCTGATGTCATGAAAATGTCCTCAGGAACATACTCCATGCCGAAACGGCGGTTCAGAGAATCTGCGACAGCCTTTCTTACAGAGTAAATAGTAAGTGTAGGGCTGTAGCCGTGAAGTGCCAGTGAATCCTCATTCTGGATAAGATCGATAAGTCCTTTGTTGAAGTCGTCTGTGGTAGGCACAGATGGGTTGCCTATAGTATAGTTGAACACATTCTCAGCACCGATCTCAGCGGCACGCTTTGAAGCATACTGTGCAAATTCCCTGATGATGGAAGTGTTGTTTAACATTGATGAATATTTCTTTGAAATCATGAAAGTCCTCCTGTTATGTAAAATGTTATGATAAATATACATATAAAATCAATGCAATATGACACATGTAATGTGGACACATATTATACGTTGATGTAATCTATGTGTACATATATACATCACAATAAATATACAGTTTTGGACACAAAAAAACAAGAGGTAACAGAACGGGGAAGATCTGCTGCCTCTTGCAAAAAAATGAGGGGAGAGAGGATTCAAATAAATGAAAAACTCTTTACGATTGTTAGTATATTCAGGATTTGTGAAAAAAATGTGTTTAAAGATTAATCTATTTATAAAGATTAATAACTAATCATAAACAAATAATTAAACGTTCACAAAGTGCGGGTATTTCTGTATAATACAGCGTGACGGATACGATATTGCGGTACTATAAACAATGCATTAGTACCATAAGAGAGGTTTGAGATATGATATTTGAGACACATGGTCATTATGACGATACTCAGTTTGATGAGGACAGAGAACAGTTAATTGCAGAATTCCTTGAGAAGGATATAGACAAGGTCATGAACGTCGGAGCGGATATGCAGTCGTCGAGGAATTCGGTGGAGCTTGCCGGAAAGTATCCGCATTTCTATGCAGCGGTTGGCGTGCATCCAAGTGAGGTCGGTGAGCTGACGGAGACGGATATACAGGAGCTTAAGAGCATGGTGCTGGATAATCCAAAGGTGAGAGCCATAGGTGAGATAGGCCTTGATTATCATTTTGATGATGATCCCCCGAGGGATGTGCAGAAGAAATGGTTCGTCAGACAGCTTGAGCTTGCACAGGAGCTTGCCATGCCGATCATCATACACAGCAGGGACGCCGCGTCAGACACCATGGAGATATTGAAAAGAATGGATGGCGGCAGAAATGGCGGTGTGATACACTGTTATTCATACAGCGTAGAACAGGCAAGAGAATATATTAAGATGGGATTTAACATAGGGGTTGGCGGAGTAGTCACCTTCAAGAACAGCCGGAAGCTTCAGGAGGTCGTGGAGGACATCCCTCTGGAAAAGATAGTTCTCGAAACAGACTCCCCATACATGGCTCCGGTTCCATTCCGGGGAACAAGGAACTCTGCCCTCAACATACCTTATATAGCTGAGAAGATAACCGAGATCAAGGGCGTTCCGGTTCAGAAAGTGTATGACCAGACATACGCGAATGCCCTGAAAATGTACAAGATGTAATAAAAACGTAGATTACAGGCAATGGAAAGGACAAAGCATGGAGAAGTTAAGTAATCCACAGGTCACGATAGAGACGATAAAGAAATACGAATTTGCATTTCAGAAGAAGTTCGGTCAGAATTTCCTCATAGATGCCCATGTCATAAACAAGATAATCAGCGCGGCGGACATCACGAAGGACGACTGCGTTCTGGAGATAGGCCCGGGAATAGGAACCATGACCCAGTATCTTGCGGAGAGTGCCGGACAGGTTGTGGCGGTGGAGATAGACAAGAATCTTCTCCCTATACTGGACGAGACCCTTGCGGAGTACGACAATGTGACCATCATCAACGATGACATACTGAAGGTGGATATCAACAAGATCGTGGAGGAGAGAAATGGCGGCAGGCCTATCAAGGTGGTTGCGAATCTTCCATACTATATAACCACACCGATCATCATGGGACTTTTCGAGAAGCATGTGCCGCTTCTCTCGGTGACGGTCATGGTGCAGAAGGAGGTTGCGGACCGCATGCAGGTGGGCCCGGGAACCAAGGATTACGGAGCACTGTCCCTGGCAGTTCAGTATTATGCCGAGCCGTATATAGTGGCAAATGTTCCGCCAAACTGCTTTATACCGAGACCGGGTGTGGGCTCAGCTGTCATCAGACTGAACAGATACCAGGAACCGCCGGTTAAGGTGAAGGACGAGCAGCTCATGTTCAGGCTGATAAGAGCATCATTTAACCAGAGAAGAAAGACTCTCCAGAATGGTATAGCCAACAGCGGAGAGCTGTCATTTGCCAAGGAGCAGATCGCAAAGGCTTTGGAATCCCTTGGAATATCAGCAAATATCCGTGGAGAAAGTTTGAGTCTGGCGGAATTTGCAGCTTTGAGCGACATTCTCACGGACAAATAATGTCATAGGTGGTGAGACAGAATCATAGATAATTGATAAAGCCCCCGGAAAAGGACGCAGAATTCCGGAAGGGAGAGGAGGATTATCTATGGTGTACTGGAACCGATTTATATCGTATATTTACAGGTATCACGACGGACACAAATGTGAAAATTCAGGATTTGCCAAGGTGGCAAAGGTGGGGAGAACGGGAAGACTCACGGTTGGACTGAGAAACGGAATGAACAGCAGAGAGGAAATCTATGGCGTGTTCATTTACAGGGAGACGCTGGCCGACGAAGGCGCAGTGGGCGGTGAACAGACAAATGAACCCGTGATGATCCCTCTGCCGGTGCTCGTCGGTAAGATGAGACTCAGAAATGGACACGGTGAGGAGTGCTTCTCATTCTGTTGGGATGATGTCATGGAGAGTGGACGGCCTGTGACTGCATTTGCCGGTATCGTCATAAGGCGTATACAGCCGGATGGAAATATGGGGCAGGAGTATTACGACAGCGATATATTCTGTTCGTCCTGGACGGACAGTGTGATAGATTATTCCAGAATGTGGGATGCGAAACGTGCGGGCCGCGATGCTGAGGAACTGAGCGAGGCGGTGAGAGAGGCCTCCATAACAGATACGGTCACGGCAGAGTTGGAGCTTGAGAGCTGTGCTGCACCGGCGGAGCCTGTATGTTCTGATGAGGTCGAGACCTCCGAGACCGGAACGGCGATAGACAAAATGTTTGAGAACTATGAACGTTTGCCACTTCTTCCGGGAAGCTCCCTGGATGACGGGCTGGACAGCGTCATAGAGAGCGTGAAGATATCCCCGAATGACATAGGTCTGCTGGACATGTGCAACTGGAAGCTCGGGGTGAACAGCTTCCTGACACACGGGTATTACAGCTACAAATACCTGATGTTTGGCAAAGTCATATTTTCCCCAGATGATGACCGCGTCAGTTACATACTTGGAGTTCCGGGGGTGTATTCCTCGAGGGAGAAATACCTTGCCGGGATATTTGGATTTGACAGATTCGTGCCGGAGAAGGAGACACATATCAAGACCGGCAGCTTCGGCTACTGGATAGTGGATATAAGATAGGAAGAAGAGGATAAAGAGAATGGAAGATACCAATATAGATGAGCTGACGCCGGAGGAGCGGCGTATCCATGAGAAGTATATGGGTAAAGCCATAGCCCAGGCAAAGAGGGCTTATGCAAATGGCGATGTTCCGATAGGCTGTGTCATAGTCCACGATGACAGGATAATCGCAAGGGGCTTCAACAAGAGAAATCTGAAAAAGACCACACTTGCACATGCGGAGATACTGGCCATAGAACAGGCGTCAAAGAAGCTCGGCGACTGGCGGCTGGAGGAGTGCACAATGTATGTGACCCTTGAACCGTGCCAGATGTGTGCCGGGGCCATAGTGCAGGCCCGTATCCCAAATGTGGTGATAGGATGCATGAATCCCAAGGCCGGATGTGCGGGCTCCATAATAAACCTGCTGGACATGAAACAGTTCAATCATCAGGTTGAGGTTATACGTGGTGTGCGGCAGGATGAATGCAGTGAGATGATGAAGAGCTTTTTTCGCGACCTGAGACAGGGAAAAGCGAAGAATGCTTGACGGCGGGCGGCATGTCAGATATAATGTAGCCTGCGGTGCATCTTGTGCACAGCCAATTAAATATGTTTTAAAGTTTCCATGCAACCGGGGAGGTAGCGGCGCCCTGTACCTGCAATCCGCTATAGCAGGGGTGATGGTCTTCCGGAGGGGTGGCCGCTGTAGGGCTGCCCTCAGTAAGTGATGTTGATGTCTGGGTCTCGCGCAACAGGAATCTTCGAACCGTGTCAGGTCGGAGACGAAGCAGCACTAAGGGGAATCTCCTGTGTGCCGTGAGGGTGCCTGGGCTGAGTTAACTGCTGAGGTAACGTCTATGGTGACGCTTCGAAGGAAGATCGCATGGATTTTTTTATTTTTAACATTATTTATTAAAAATTTAAAAAAATATAGCAAAATCCCACAAAAGATGTTATCATCAAGTATGATACTTTTGCAGTGTTATTATGCGCTGCAGAATAGTGATTTCCAAGGGGCGAAACGGATATGAATTACGCTGAAGTAATTGATTTTGTAAAGGAACAGACAGCCGTAAACGGCAGGCCGCCTAATTATCCATTCAGGAGCAGATTTGAACATACTATGCGGGTGTATAGATGGGCGATAAAGCTTCAGTCGAAGTTAGGTGGAGATCTGGATATAATAGTTCTCGCGGCACTTCTTCATGATGTGGGTTGGGATGATGAGAGACCACATGGGGAGGTCGGAGCAGAGATAGCTGTCAATTATCTTGACAGTCTGGGAGTCGATCCACAGAAGATAGCCAAGATAGGCGAGATAATCATGATCCATGAGGAGAAGGATACTGATGCAGATTTGTCACTTGAGTGCAGGATAGTTATGGATGCAGACCTGCTGGATGAAGTTGGAGCGATCAGTGTTCTGTGGGATTCCATGGCTACGGCTATAGAGGACGAGGCAAGCTATAAGCGCGCATATTACAGAATCAAGAATTTTTATAAGATCAATAAACCAAAGATCAAGAGATGTAAGACGGAGGCTGGACGACTTGAGTACAGCAAACGCATGCAGCTCCTTGAGGATTTCATATTCCAGCTTGAGAAAGAACTGTTCTAGTATCGATTGATGAATTTGATTGTGGATAGGAGAGATAATTATGAAGACATTTGTTAAGATCCTTGTAGCCATTATTGTGGTAGCAGCTATCTGTGGCGGTGTGTATCTGGTTCTTCCTGAGACAGCTCAGATATTTGTAAAGGGTAATATTCAGTATCGTACTAACGATGAAGCAAAGGACAAGATAGACAGCCTTAAGAAGAATGAGATCGTCTATACAGATGTACAGAGCAACGGAACAGAGAAGAAGGTTCCTACAGGTGTTACATATGGAGACGCTCTTGATAAGAAGGCCAAGACAACAGTATGGTATTATGAGGACACAACAAACGGTGGATTCAGAATCACATATTATGGAACAAAGGTCAGCATGGATCTTGCAAAGTATGGTTCAGATGGAACATATATAGACAAGACACTGAAGGCAGTATTTGATTTTCCTGCAGGCGGAAAGAGTACAGTTACATTGTACATAGGAGATGAGCAGTGTGACGATGCGATGAAGGCTGCTGTACTTCAGGCTCTGGCTAACTAATAATAGTTAATATACAATAAAACTCCACACCGACTATGATTTAGACGGTGTGGAGTTTTATTTTGCCTTTTTATAATTGCTTTTGCAGATCTTATGCAGATCAGTCGTGGCCGTTTACGAGATCCTCTATCATGTTGATGATGATTCCCGTTGAGTCGGTCAGGTTGCTGGACTCCATAGCCTGGATATATTTCTCTTTGTTGTTGTACACTTCATTTATTCCGGCGAACAGAGACTCTGTGTTAAGCTCTTCCTCCTGGATCACATAGCTGTATCCGCTCTTCTCAAATGACTGGGCGTTGAGAATCTGATCACCTCTTGATGCAGCCTTTGACAGAGGAATGAGGATGTTCGGTTTTCTGAGTGCGAGAAGCTCACAGATGGCATTGGCTCCTGCACGTGAGATGATGATATCGCACAGTGCAAGCATGCTTGCAAGTTCCTTCTTTACATATTCGTACTGGACATAGCCCTTCTTATCCTTGAGGGATTCATCCAGATTGTCCTTGCCGCACAGGTGGATGACGTTGAAGGTCTCCAGAAGACGGTCGATATTGTCTCTTATTGCGTTGTTGATTATGACGCTTCCTGAACTTCCGCCCACGATAAGGAGAACAGGCTTGTTGTCAGTGAAACCGCAGTAGTTATATGCAAATGCGGAATCGCCGCGGAAAAGTTCCTCTCTGATAGGGGTTCCGGTTACGACTGCCTTGCCCTCAGGGAAGAGATCCTTTGTCTCAGGAAAGTTACAGCATACCTTTGTCGCCTTTGGAAGGGCGAGCTTATTTGCAAGGCCGGGAGTCATATCTGATTCGTGTATCACCACAGGGATACCTGCTGAGTGTGCGGCAAATACCACAGGGACTGTGACAAATCCTCCCTTTGAGAATACTACATCAGGTTTGAGCTCTTTCATGAGCTTCTTTGCTTCAGATATTCCTTTAAGTACCTTGAACGGATCTGAGAAGTTCTTCATTGAGAAGTATCTTCTGAGCTTTCCTGAAGCTATGCCGTGATAAGGGATGCCCATATCTTCTATAAGCTTTTTCTCCATGCCGTCATATGAACCGATGTACTGGATGTCATATCCGTGCTTCTTCAGCTCCGGCATAAGTGCCATGTTTGGTGTGACATGACCTGCTGTACCGCCGCCTGTCAATATAATTCTCTTCATAATGATTGTTAATCCTCCTGTTACTGTGCTGAAGCCAGATACTGCTTGAGTGCCTGAGCCAGTTGATCCGGGCATGAAGTCGGCTTGAAACCGCAGGTTGTGCCCTCGAGTCTGGCGATGACGTCCTCTGGCTTCATGCCTTCTACGAGAGCTCCGATACCCTTGAGGTTACCATTGCATCCTCCGGTGAACTTTACATCATGCAGCCTGCCATCGATGACGTCAAAGTTGATCTCGACAGAGCAGGTTCCTTTAGTCTTATAAACCATAACAATACCTCTTTTCTATTGTACTTAACCAATCATTTTAATATTCGCTGATACATTCTAAGATGTATGTATCCTGCTTTTTTCATCTTGAAGTATATCAAAAGAGCATGCAAAAGACAAACATTTGTCGAGCGAAAATAATTGTATACTCCGGAATGTCGCTCATATAATACTACCATCCGGACCGGCCAAACGGATGTGGGGTTAAGCCCTGACAGGATATGATCGAATAATTGAAAAGAGAGGGAAAACTATGTTTGAAATTTTGTTGAATCAGAATGTGTGTATGTATGTGATGATAGTGTGTGGGTGTATAGGGCTGACAGGACGGGCTGTGATGAGCAGTTATCTTGCAAGACTGGCAAAGGCGGCTGAGCGCATGGGAACGACGCGGAAAAAACAATTGATGGAGATGCGCAGGCGGTATGAGGATATAACATCGCTGGATGTGAACATACATGACACTGCCGCATTTGTGGACAAGTACATAGACAGGCTGAAGATAGGTTTTATACCGATAAATGTGTGGAATGGATTTGTGAAAAATATGGGAGTGGCCGCAGCTGGGACAGGCATATTTGCAGCGGCGTATCAATATTATGTAGTAGGCGATGGCGTGGAGACATTGAAGATGCTGGGGTGTGGACTGGCAACCTGCATAGTGCTGGTGGCTGCTCATAACCAGTGGAATTGTGAATGGCATATGAGGACTCTGCGTGACAGCGCCAGAAATTATCTGGGCAACAGCCTGGCAAACAGATTGAAAAAGGAAGAAGAGAAACAGACGACGAAGCAGGATACTGTTGAGGCCATGGCAGCATGCAGTGAGACAGATGAAAATGACAGGATAAAAAGAAAGGCGAAGCCTGCGCGGAAAGCACAGCGGAGTGATAAGTCAGATTATGATGCTCTGCTTGACGGAATAATGAAGAAAATGCTTGCGGACGGATAGCAGGGGTGTTGATGAGCAGGTGCGTGGCAGATGAAATGTAGGTGAAAGCCGCCTGCAGAAGCCAATAAATTCAGGATGGTAGATAGTGAGAAAGCTGTACTTGATAGCAGGACTGTATGCTGCCTGCGTGATTGGAGCCGTGCTCAGCGGATGCTCCATATATGACAAGGAGGATCTGTCCAAGATGGTGGCGACTCCGGGGGACGCAGAGTGTCAGGCGGACGGTGCGAAGAATGGGGAAGGTGATGCGGAAGGAAAAGAAAAATCGGGAGACAAGACGGAAGATGCGGAGAGTAACACGGACACAGACGGGGAGAGTCAGGATGAGGATATGACCAGACTCAGGGATTACAGCCAGATATCGACAAAGAAATATTCATGGTACATAGTGCGGGACAAAAATCATGGAATGAGTGGCTGTGACAACAGCTTTCCGCTGGAGCAGTACGATGCGTTCTACGTGGACAGAGTGTGTGCTGAGAAGAATGAAAAGGTGATGTATCTGACATTTGACTGTGGGTACGAGAACGGATATACAGAGCAGATGCTGGATGTGCTCAAAAAGCACAATGCAAAGGGCTGCTTCTTCGTGACGATGACTTATATAAGGGACAATCCGGATATAGTGAAGAGGATGAAGGAGGATGGTCATCAGGTGGGAAACCACACGGTTCATCATCCGTGTATGCCGGAGAAGACTGTGGAGGAGCAGAAAAATGAACTCAGAGAGTGTTCGGATTTTATGAAGAGTGAAACGGGTTATGATATGGATATGTATTTCAGGCCGCCTTGCGGTGAGTACAGTGAACAGGTTCTGCAGCTGGCCAAGGATATGGGGTACAAGACCATATTCTGGAGTATGGCTTACCTTGATTATGATGTGAACAATCAGCCAGGAGCGGATTATGTCATTGATCATTTTGCGAAATATCATCATCCGGGAGCCATTCCGCTCATACACAATGTGTCGTCGTCAAATGCGCAGGCACTTGATACGGTTCTCACAAACCTGGAGAAGGAGGGATATGAGTTCAGGTCTTTGAATGAGATGAAAATTGAATAGTAGTATCAGAAACAGAAGCTCTCTGCGCGGATCATGCCGATCCGAACGGAGAGCTTTTGCGTATTGGCAGTGCGATCTGTGTGATATAAGCATCTTTATTTGCTCCGTGGGTTGGAGGACCCTCCATAAACGAATTGCGAAAATAACCACAGGTAGCAAGATTGTTTTCTTTTGCATAGTCCAATAGTTTCTTCTGGACAGTGTCAAAATTTTCGTATGGACCACGATGGTATATACAGATAGCTGCAGTCTGTGGAAGTTTTTTTATGTGTTCGTCATTGGTGTCAGGATCTGCTGCGACAGGTATGACATATCTTCCGGCTGATGCTGACTCGATAAAAACCTCTGTACACATTTTGCCTGTGGTGTCCAGTTGATATTTTTTTGTTGCCTCGATAAAGGTCTTGCGCAGATCTTCAGTTTTTCTGGCCAGATCAGAGTCTTTGAACTCCTGACAAAATGCAGTGAATGAGGGAAGAGTGGTAAAATGGATCTCCGGTTCTGATGTCTGGGACTGACGCAGCTGAAGCTGGGCTATGCACAGATCCAGCTGGGAACGGAGCGCAGTCATACGTTCAATGACATCCTCAAGCTTTTCGGTATTATTGAAGTACTTGTTAATCTCGGATAGCGATAATCCTAGTCCCTGAAGAACTTTTATAATTCGTATATGTACGATGTTATCGGCAGAGTAGTAGCGGAAACCGCTGCTCTCATTTTTGTATGCGGGTGTCAGAAGCCCCAGGTCTTCGTAGTTTAACAGCATTCTTCTTGTCACTCCAAGCATTTTGGTGACTTCGCCAATTTGATATAGATTTTTATTTGCGTGATTCATATGATTCCCCTTCTCTTAAAAATAGACAAAAAAAATTGTGAATGTTGCATAAATACCGCAAAATTATTGTTGACTTGAACATTGATGTACGAATTATAATTATCATAAATTGTTAAAGGGAAAGAGTCAAGAATTAACAGGAGGTAATGGTTGCAGAGAGAAAACATTAACGGACACACGAAAAAGAGGTTTTATTGAGAAAGAGAGGGAAGTGTATGAAAGAAAGAATTCTATGTAGAAAAGTTATGGCATGGCTCATGACAGCTTTCATGGTCATAACGTGTTTGATTTCGATAGGTGGTAAGAATACTGCCTACGCAGCGGCTATGGAGAATATCAAGGTAACAGACGTGGATATCAGCACAGATGGACATCTGAGAGGTCTCAAGTGGGGTTGGACGACCACCGGTTATGCCAGTGCGAGCTGTAAGCTTGGCATTCAGTCTGAGAAGTTCTTGTCTGGCGACCTCACAAACTTTGGTGATTATCTGAGCAGCCATAGGTATAGTGGATGGGCGAGTGCCGAGTCACCTGAAGGCTGCGGATTTAAAGGCTGGATAACAGAGAACTCGTTCTCAAGGAGTTCGGGTACATATGACAGAACGGATACCATTTCCGGAGAGGGAATAGATATGGGTACCACGGGTGTGTATTATCTGTATACGTGGACATATTACAATGGTTATGTATTCCCTGATATTTACATAGGAAGTATTGATCTGAATGCTGGCAAGATCGTGGACGCCAGCGGCAATGAAATAACATTTCAGATCGGTGGCTTTTCAGGCGGAGGCAATACAGATCCTTCGGAGGAAGAAGTTGTATTCATGAACAATGGATATCCATATGGCAAGAATATGACGAATAGTTCAATCACTCTCGTTATGGACGTGACAGGGGAAGCTGCAACATATCAGTGGCAGAGCGCAACCAGTAAGCGTGGACCATTTACAGATATTGAAGGTGCAAATGGAAGTACATATACGTTCACCCCGACTCATGGATACTGGTACAGGTGCGTGGTGGATGGTACAGCCAGCAGAGCGGTAAAGGCAGTTATCCCTACCAGTGACAATGGAAATACGTGGACAAAGCCAAATACTTGCTGGTATATAAGCAATGGAGTTATGGCCTATATGGCCAATGGCAATGGGTTTGATATTGTTGGCTTGTATACCAAGGACGGAAAGAACTATATGCTTGGAACAAGCTACGACAAAGTATGGAGATTGTACAGCAGAAGCGATTCAGAGCCTTCAGCAGAAACGGCTACATCACAAGTATCTGTGGCTTCGCTTGCAGCTCTAAGATTGTCGTTTGATCCTATGAATACTCACGATCTGATTTTTGATGCTGAACTTGGTGAGGGACAGCACTCATTCGCTATAGGAGCTGACGCGAATATTGGAAATGAAATTACAAGCTCTGACAGTGCAGATGAAGCGGTGCTTGCTGCCACTGTCAAGAATGGTGAATTACAGCAGATAGCGATGATGGGAGTTGCTAAAGTGGCGGATGCGGCAGATGATACTCCATCATTTGTTCTTGCCCCTATAACACAGGCAAGTTATTACTGGATCGGGGACTATGATTCCAGAAGAATATTTGAGTACAATACAGGTTCATCAAGTTACATAAAGGAAACTGCTGAAATAAATGGTCAGAATGCTGCATCCCTGGTTGAAGGAATAGATTCGGGATTGACAATGTCATGGACAAATGTTGAAGATGGCGGACATATAGGTTTCAAATTCAGCGTTGGAGCGGTGGCTGATGTAGGAGCAGTTACAGGACAGGTTGATTATATAACAGAAAATCTGACAGATCTTGATGGCGATACTTCATATATCATCACTGTTGATGGCGAGTCATATGAAATTGTGAGTGATATGTATGGTGATATAGCCCTTGAGGGAACAGATGATAACGACGTATCATATAGTTTGTTTGGTAAAAATATAAGTATCAGCAAGAAGGACAGTCAGGATACACCTGCTGATATAACTGTTGCAGCAAGACCGGAGGCGCCATCTGCACCGAAGACTCTTGCAGACATACAGAATCCAACACCAGCTGATATGGAAAGTGCTGCAGACGGCGAAGGCATTGAGATAGTAAGCGTGACTGGTGATTCTGTGACAGTAAGCCCGCTTGGCGGACAGCAGTATCAGTATTCGATGGATGGAGCGGCCTGGACAGTTCTCGATGATCTGAATGTGTCAGATAATTATGTTATCTCAGGACTTGAAGAGAATCAGAGGGTATATGTTCGCACAAGATACGTGGCTAATACGACAAGACCAGCTTCATTGTGGTCAGATGCCAAGGCAGTCTCACGTGACCTGATCGCCGGAGTAACTGCGGAAGATACAACCTGCACTTATGATGGATTGATACATAGCCCATCTGTTACAATTGCAGATGGCCTGGATGGAGCTTCTATCAGTTATTCATTGGCAGCAGATGAGCCGTACACACAGACGGTTCCAGAACTTAAAAATGCCGGAACATATAAGGTGTATTACCTTGTTACAGCAGATGAGTGTTCACCGGTATTTGGCGATGTGACTGTGACTATCGAAAAGAAAACGATCACAGCGGATAAGGTAATTGTTGATGAAAATGCATATATACAGGGAATCCAGTTCTCAGGATTGCTGGATGGAGATGAACTTGTATATGACGAGGATTATACTGTAGTACTGTGGGACGTTACACCTGGAATAGAGACGATTGTAACTACATACAGATTTGGGCTTGCAACTACGGGTAATGCAGCCAATTACATACTTCAGAACAAGTCATGGGATATGGTTCATCATCATGACTGGACGTATGAGATAAAAGAAGGCCACAGTAACAAGATAATTGCATACTGCAATGAAACTGAGAATCCGGCACACTGCGCATATCAGGGCAGAAACGAGGCGGTCAGCTGTACTGTGACAGCAGAAAGCAGAGCGTATGACGGCACAGAATATGCAGGTGCAGTTGTTAATAACTGGATAACAGAGAAGACCGGAGAGGCAGCTGTTACATATTATGAGGGAACAGGCGATACCGATTATCCGGAAAATGAGAATGCGCCGGTAAATGCAGGTACTTATAAGTTTGTTGTGAAGATAGCTGATGTTACGGCATATGCAGAATTTGAAATACAGAGACTTGACCAGAATGTTGAATTTGATGTAAGCGATTACACATTTGGCGACAGTATAGAGGGCCCAAAGGTTACAGGATCACAGGAGGATCCTGTTATAGAGTATTACTACACAACAGAGAACAGCAACACGGATGGAACATTGTGGGAGAACTCCAGATCGGCAGATCCGGGCACATATTATATGTATGCCAAGGTTTGTGCTACAACCAATTACAATGAGTATGTGACACAGCCGGTTCAGTTCACAGTTGCAAAGAGAGAGATAATTCCAGCAGCAACAACTCTCAAAGTAGGCAAGGTGGCAGCAAAGACATATGGAGATGCAAAGTTTGCCCTCAATGTGAAGTGCAGTAGAAATGACAAGAAAACATTTACAAGCAGCAATACAAAGGTTGTCAAGGTGGATGGCACAGGCAAGGTAACTATAGTTGGTGCAGGCAAGGCGGTTGTGACAGTATCCGTTGCGGCAAATCAGAACTATAAGGCAGCAGCTGCAAAGGTTGCGATCACGGTAAATCCAAAAGCCATCAGAGTAACTGCAAATGACGCATCTAAGTATGAAGGCAAGGCGGATCCGAAGTTTACATTTACAGCGGAGGGACTTGTTGGCAAGGATAAGCTTACAGGAATTGTTCTCAAGAGAGCTGCTGGTGAGAAGTCCGGAACATACACGATCACAGCAAGCCAGAAGAAGGGTGCAAATCCAAACTACAATATAACATTTGCTATTGGCCGTCTTGTTATAAAGAAATCTCCAAATGTTGAACCTAGTGGAACAGAACTCTATAAGAAGACACTTCCGTTCTTCCTTATGAAAGGAAAGGGAACAGGAACAAGAATAGATCTGACATGGGATAAGGTCAAAGGTGCAACAGGATATGATGTATACTGGTCATATTGTAATGGAAAGAACAACTTCAATAAGCTTGCTAATGTACCGAAGTCCCAGAAATATGCCGATAAGAACCTCAATAATAAGAGAGAATACAAGTATTTTACAGTCGCATACAAGATGTCGGGTGGCAAGAAGGTATATCTCGGCAGGACAAATACAGTCCATGTTGCAATGCCTCAAGCATCAAAGACAAATGTCCTGAAAGTTACTGTGAACAAGACCAAGGTTAACCTTGCAAAAGGTAAAACATTTAAGATCACCAAGAAGGTTAAGCTTGAGAATCCAAAGAAGAAGGCGTTAAACCATCTTACGAAGAAGGAAAGGTTCATAACATCCAATGCAAAGGTGGCAACTGTTTCATCTGCAGGAGTTATAAAGGCAGTGCGTAAGGGCACATGTACGGTTTATGTAATGTCTGAAAATGGTGTTTGTGCAAAGATCAAAGTGACGGTTAAGTAGTGCTTTAGACATGGTTATAATTGAAAACTCCTCCAAACCGGTTGTGGCTTTGGGGGAGTTTTTTGAGATTAATAGTTGATTATGGTATACCTATTTGCTAAAATTGATTCAATGTGAAAAATTTAATACAAGTAAGGAGAGAAAACAAATGGCACAGACAGTAAGTTTCGATTTTAAGAATGCAAAAGCCATGGCTACAGACGCTGATATCGCAGCAATCAAGGATCAGGTAGTAGCTGCAAAGGCAACACTTGTAAACAAGACCGGTGAGGGAAATGATTTCCTTGGATGGATCGACCTTCCAGTAGACTATGACAAGGAAGAGTTTGCGAGAATCAAGAAGGCAGCAGCTAAGATCCAGGCAGATTCAGACGTGCTTGTAGTAATCGGTATCGGTGGTTCTTACCTGGGTGCAAGAGCAGCCATCGAAGCTTTAAGACACAGCTTTTATAATTCAGTTGACAAGTCAATCCGTAAGACTCCTGAGATCTACTATGCAGGATCAAATATCAGCAGCACATACATGGCTCATCTGCTTCAGGTGATCGGTGACAGAGATTTCTCTATCAACATCATCTCCAAGTCGGGTACAACAACAGAGCCTGGTATCGCTTCAAGAATCTTCAAGAAGAAGCTTGTTGAGAAGTATGGCAAGGAGGGCGCAGCAAAGAGAATCTACGCCACAACGGACAAGGCAAAGGGAGCTCTCAAGACACTTGCAACAGAGGAAGGCTATGAGACATTTGTAGTTCCTGATGATGTAGGAGGACGTTTCTCAGTTCTCACAGCAGTTGGTCTTCTGCCAATAGCAGTAAGCGGTGCTGATATAGATAAGCTTATGGAAGGCGCAGCTTCAGCAAGAAAGGATTGTCTTGCACAGGACTTCGACGATTCAGATGCTATGAAGTACGCAGCAGTAAGAAATGTATTGTACAACAAGGGTAAGTCAATCGAGATCCTTGCTAACTTTGAGCCGGCACTTCACTATGTATCAGAGTGGTGGAAGCAGCTCTACGGCGAGAGCGAGGGTAAGGACGGCAAGGGACTTTTCCCAACAGCCACAGACTTTACAACAGACCTTCATTCACTTGGACAGTTCATCCAGCAGGGTTCACAGAACCATTTCGAGACAGTTATCAATGTTGTTAATCCAACATGTGAGATCGTTATGGAGGCTGAGGACTCAGATCTTGACGGACTTAACTATCTTGCAGGCAAGACAGTTGATTTCGCCAACAAGAGTGCTATGAACGGAACTATCCTTGCACACGCAGATGGTGGAATTCCTATCATCCAGATCAACATCGACAAGATTGATGAGTTCACTCTCGGTGAGCTATTCTACACATTTGAGTTTGCATGTGGTGTGAGTGGATACACACTTGGTGTAAATCCATTCAATCAGCCAGGTGTTGAGAGCTACAAGAAGAACATGTTCGCTCTTCTCGGCAAGCCGGGCAACGAGGAGCTTGGCAAGGAGCTTCTTGCAAGAATCAACGGTTAATAGATCTTTACAGATTAATATATAAGAGATGCAGGTGTGTTTTGCCACACCTGCATTTTTTTGCAATTCTATATTTCTTGTAATCAGAATCGCACAATGTTATACTTATGAAGTGTATAGGCTCAGAATTGAGCCTGATCATTTGCATTGTGAATGGAAGGATAAGAAGGGCAGTGACATATGAATGAAAAGAGAGATGTAGAGGGGCTGTACAACCGATATAGACAGGTTCCATTGTATCTGATAGGAATGTTCTGTCTGATGACAGTGTTCATGTATTTTGTCGGAATAGGAGCCGGCGTTATAGCCACCATTTTTACGGCAGTATACGGAGCGGTGAGCATTGTTGTTTTCCTGAGGATGAATGCTTTGTCCCGCGACAGATATGTGGAATTTGCCATGGAGCACGGCAAGATGCAGAAGGAGCTCATAAAGGAGTTTCCGGTTCCGTACGCATTGCTTGACGAGGATGGAAAAGTTGTGTGGGTGAACGACGAGTTCTCAGGTATAACGGAGACCAGTAAGAGAAAGCTCATGAAGCTGAATATAGTTCAGGTATTTGAGGAGGTTACCGAGGAGAGTCTTCCTTATCAGGAGGATGTCACCGAGGGAGAGATAGCATTTAACGGAAGAGAATACCGTTATGAGATCAGACGTGTACAGGTGAATAAGGTTGAGCCTGCTACGGAAGAGACGGATGCCCAGCCGGGTGAGGCCGGCACAGACGGAGATGGGGCTGATGAGCAGAAGAAAGAGTCGAAGGCTTCGCACGGTGGTTCAAGACATCACGGCAAGACGGACACCTTCCTTGCGTTCTACATGTTTGATGTGACAGTGGTGAATCAGCTCGCTCAGGAGAACCATGACCAGAAGCTGGTTGCGGGTCTCATATATATTGATAACTACGATGAGATATTTGAGTCGCTTGAGGAAGTACGACACTCTCTTCTTGTTGCCCTGGTCGACAGAAAGATTAACAAATACATGGCAAATGTCGACGCCATAGTCAAGAGCCTTGAGAAGGACAAGTACATGTTCGTGATGCCACAGAAGTATCTGGATCAGCTCAAGGAGAACAAATTTGCCCTGCTCGATGAGGTCAAGGCTATAAATATCGGAAATGATCTTCCTCTTACACTCAGTATAAGTCTTGGTACTGATTACAAGAGCTTTATAGAAAACTTTGAGGCAGCGCGTTCCGCCATGGAGCTTGCTCTGGGCCGAGGCGGCGATCAGGCGGTTATCAAGTCCGCCGACAGGATCACCTACTTTGGCGGTAAGAGTCAGGGAACGGAAAAGTCCACGAGAGTTAAGGCGAGGGTTAAGACTCTTGCGTTCAAGGAGCTTCTTGAGACCAAGGAGAAGGTTATAATCATGGCCCACAAGAATCCGGACATGGATGCTTTTGGTTCAGGTATAGGAATATACAAGATGGTGACTGCGCTGGGCAAGACGGCGCATATAGTTGTAAATGAGGTGTCATCGGCCATAAGTCCGATATACGGCAATTTCACTTCGAGCAATTCCTACCCGGCAGATATGATAATCAACAACGATCAGGCGCTCAGTCTGGTCGATGACGACACGGTCGTAGTTGTGACGGATGTGAATAATCCTACGCTCACGGAGTGTGAGGAACTGCTGGCATATGCGAAGAGCATAGTGGTGTTCGATCACCACAGGCAGACAAAGGATGTCATTGCAAATGCGACACTGTCGTATATAGAGCCATTTGCGTCATCTGCATGTGAGATGATCGCAGAGATGCTCCAGTACATGGATGAGAAGATAAAGCTCAGGCCTACAGAGGCGGACGCCATGTATGCCGGAATACTCATTGACACCGACAACTTCCTGAGCAAGACCGGTGTCAGAACCTTTGAGGCAGCCGCGTTCCTGAAGAGAAGCGGTGCGGATGTCATGCGAGTAAGGAAGATGTTCAGAACTGACATAGAGACCTACAGACAGAAGGCGGAGGGTGTCAGCCACGCAGAGATGGTGCTTGATGCATTTGCTATATCAATCATTACACCTGGGGATGGCCCTGAGTCGCCGGTGGTACTCACCGCCAAGATTGCAAATGAGATGCTGAACATCGCAGGTGTCAGAGCTTCGTTTGTAATAGCGCAGATGGGTGCGGATGTCAAGATAAGTGCAAGAGCCATTGACGATGTCAATGTCCAGATAATCATGGAGAGAATGGGTGGCGGCGGTCATGCAAATATCGCGGCAGCTCAGTTTGAAAATGCGAAAGCAGAGGATATAAAGAAGGAGCTTGTTGGGCTCCTGAATGAGATGTATAAGGAAGGAGATATTTAGGATATGAAGGTCATATTATTACAGGATGTTAAAAGCCTTGGAAAGAAAGGCGCAATGGTAGAGGTAAATGAGGGCTACGCAAGAAATTTCATAATTCCTAAGAAGCTCGGCATGGAGGCAACTCCAAAGAATATGAATGATTTCAAGCTCCGCAAGGCTCATGAGGAGAAGGTGGCAGCAGAGAATCTTGCTGATGCCAAGGCACTTGCGGCAGAGCTTGAGAAGGCTTCAGTAACTGTTAAGATCAAGGTTGGAGAGGGCGGAAGAACATTTGGCTCAGTATCCACAAAGGAGATCTCAGATGCCATCAAGAGCCAGCTCGGCAAGGATATAGACAAGAAGAAGATCGTTATGAAGGACTCCATCAAGGCGTTAGGAAGCTTTTCAGTGAAGGTCAAGCTTCACCCTGAGGTTCAGGCAGAGCTTGCTGTAAAGGTCGAGGAAGCATAAGGAGTATAGATAAAATATGGAAGATGCATTTGCAAGAAAAAAGCTTCCCTACAATCTGGATGCCGAGAAGTCTGTTATAGGTTCCATGCTCATGGACAGAGACGCCATAGTGGAGGCGTCCGATATGCTGACCAAGGAGGATTTCTACTACGGTCAGTACGGAATATTGTTCGAGAATATGGTAGAGCTGTTCAAGGAGGGTAAGGCGGTCGATCTGGTAACCCTGAAGAACAAGCTTGAGGAGAACAATGTACCTGATGAGGTCATAAGCACCAAATCCATAGCGGAGATATTGGAGACGGTTCCGACATCGGTGAATGCCAAGCATTACGCAGAGATCGTGGCGGACAAATCCATACTCAGGAAGATGATAAAGCTGTGCGAGGAAGTGGAGAAGGACTGTTATCTTGATTCTGAGGGAGTTGAACAGCTTCTTGAACAGGCCGAGAGCGGTGTGTTCAATCTGATAAAGGAGAGGAACGGCTCCAGCAAATTTGTGGGGATCGACAGGATCGTCATGAACGTTATCGAGCAGATAGAGGAGGCTTCCAGAAAGAACACAAGAGTAACAGGTATCCCTACGGGATTCATAGATCTGGACAATATGCTCACCGGTCTCCATGGATCGGAGTTTATATTGGTGGCTGCTAGACCTGCCATGGGTAAGACGGCATTTGTCCTTAATATTGCCCACCATGTTGCCGTGCGCAAGGGAATTGCCACTGCGATATTCAACCTGGAGATGAGCAAGGAGCAGCTTGTAACGCGTATGATAGCCATGGATTCCCTGGTTGATTCCCAGAAGGTACAGACGGGACAATTGGCTGAGGACGACTGGGATCAGGTGCTTGCCAGTGCGGAGAGTATAGCTGCCGCACCGCTGTACATAGAGGATAGTTCAGCACTCACCATATCCGAGCTGAGATCAAAATGCAGACAGCTCAAGAGCAAGAACAATCTTGGACTCATCATCATCGACTACCTGCAGCTTATGAGCACGACGGGACGAGTTGAGTCGCGACAGCAGTTCGTATCTGATATGTCGAGATCGTTGAAGATGCTTGCCAGGGAGCTGGATGTGCCTATCATAGCGCTGTCACAGCTTAACCGAGAGGTTGATAAGAGACCGGATCACAAGCCTGTGCTTGCGGATCTCCGAGAGTCGGGATCTATCGAGCAGGATGCCGATGTGGTTATGTTCATATACAGAGATGATTATTACAATCCTGATACCGACAAGAAGGGTATCTCGGAGATAATCATAGCTAAACAGAGAAAAGGTGCCACCGGATCTGTGGATCTGGTATGGCTGCAGGAATACACGAAGTTTGCCAACAAAGAGCACTAAATATATTATGTTTTATAAGGAGAATTTAAAATGGTAGTTGAACCAAGAGTTAAAGATTTTATTTGTACAACAGCTCACCCGGTGGGATGCGCACAGAATGTAAAGAATCAGATCGAGTATGTCAAGTCAAAGGGAGCAGTTAAGAGCGATAACGCACCTAAGAAGGTTCTGGTGATCGGAGCGTCAACAGGATACGGACTTGCATCACGTATCGCAGTTGCATTTGGCTATGGCGCAGATACCCTCGGCGTTATGTTTGAGAAGGAGTCAAATGGACGCCGTACAGCAACCGCTGGCTTCTACAACAACAGAGCATTTGAGGAGGAGGCTCACAAGGCCGGACTCTATGCAAAGTCCATCAATGGCGACGCGTTCTCAGTCGAGATCAAGGAGCAGGTCATCGAGACCATCAAGGCAGACATGGGCAAGATAGACATGATCGTATACAGCCTGGCTGCCCCTAGAAGAACAACTCCAGATGGAACAAAGTACACATCAGTACTCAAGACGGTTGGTGAGGAGTACACCAACAAGACACTTGTACTCAAGGACAACACCATCACAGATGCACATATAACAGCGGCAAATGATGACGAGATCAATGCCACCATCAAGGTAATGGGCGGTGAGGACTGGATCGACTGGATGCAGGCACTCTCAGATGCTGGAGTTCTGGCAGATAACGTGATCACAGTTGCATACTCATACATAGGACCAAAGATCACATTCCCTATCTACGCTGAGGGATCGATCGGACAGGCAAAGAAGGATCTGTACAAGTCAGCAGATATTATAAATGAAAAGTTCCCTAACATAAAGGCGAAGATAGCCATCAACAAGGCTCTTGTCACACAGTCAAGTGCGGCTATCCCTATCGTACCTCTGTATATCACACTTCTCTACAAAGTTATGAAAGAGAAGGGACTCCACGAGGGATGCATAGAGCAGATGCAGAGACTGTTCATGGATAAGATCCTGGATGATTCTCAGGTTGATGACAACGGATTCATCCGTATGGATGACTGGGAGATGAGAGACGATGTCCAGGCGGTCGTTGCTGAGCACTGGGATACAGTCAACAATGACAATGTCAAGGATATAGCAGACATCGATGGATACTGGGAGGATTTCTATAACATGTTCGGTTTCAAGATCGACGGTGTGGATTACTCAGCAGATGTTGATATCATGTAATATTCATGGGTAGTTTCAATATATAAATACTACAAATGCCCCACAGATTCATAGAATTTGCGGGGCATTTCGGTAAGCGCTTTTTTGGTGTGCCTGACCCATTATTTTCGCAAGGAGGAAGACGGTATATGTACAAATATTTATTATTTGATCTTGATGGAACCATCACCAAGTCTGAGAAAGGAATATTCAACTGTATAAAATACGCTCTTGACTGGGCTGGAATTCCATATCCTGAATACAGTGTATTCAGAAGCTTTATAGGACCATCGCTTTATGATTCTTTCGTGAGGGAATTCGGCATGGACGACGCAAAAGCGAAAGAGATGGTTGCGAAGTACAGAGAGAGATACAACGTGGTAGGTCTCTTCGAGGCTGAGGTGTACGACGGAGTGGCAGACACCCTGCGTGCCCTTAAGGAGAAGGGCTGCATACTCTCAGTTGCAACCAGCAAGCCGACAGAGCCGACACTCCGTATCCTTGAGAAGTTCGGTGTGGGAAAATATTTTGACGTTGTAGTTGGAAGTAATCCCGACGGAACAGGATCAGACAAGAAGCACATCATATCCCAGGTCCTTGAAAGCCTCAAGAAAGATCACGGACTGACAGAAGATATGATAAAATCAAACCAGGTTGTGATGATAGGCGACAGATGCTACGACATAGAAGGTGGCAAAGCCTGTGGCCTCCAGACCATAGGAGTCCTCTACGGCTACGGCAGCAGAGAAGAATTCGAAGCAGTCGGCGCAGACAACATAGTAGAAAGCCCAGAGGAAATCCTGAATCTGTAGATAGAAAGGTAGCTTATAGTTTATAGATGTCTGTGTTGATATATATTTTTTATTAAATATCTATGATTATTTTTGTGGGATGACACTCTGGGGAACTGAATAAAAGAAAAACAGGTAAGAGTCGATATCTATAATATAGTGTGGTGTATAAAATATATTTTTCAGCGAAATATGTCAGGAACATGATCTGAAAAGTATATATCCAATAAGATCAGGATGACATACTCTCCAGGGATATAAAAATTGGGTCTCTATATATGTAATCGGTAGCGAAGACGCCTGAACTTTGCTGCTTATTGCTAAGGCGGAGCTCGCAACGCCCTTATAGCGAGCGGGAGCCGCGTGCAGATATAAGCAAAGCAAAGTGAGGTAAGTCGAGCGTGATTACATATATAGAGACCCAATTTCTGTCCCTGGAGAGTATGTCATCCGTCCGTTCGTCACATCATCTCCTGACATTGGAGATGTACCCGAAGAACGCTCCGATGATCCCCCCGATAATGTGGGTGAGATTCGACACATTGTCCTTCACAAACACTCCGTCAGCCACCTGTCCGCCGATATAAAGCACTGCAACAAGTATGAAGGTGAGCGGTATGGAGCCGTCCTTTATACATGCAAAAGAAGACAGAAGAATGTATGCGAATACCACTCCGCTGGCGCCGAGCAATGCTGTACCAGGGAAGAATATAAAATGCACGATTCCTGTCACCAGTGCGGTGGTGATGGTTACGATGAGCAGATCCTTTGAGCCGTATTTTTCCTCAAGTAGTGGGCCGATCACAAGCAGCAGCGTCATGTTGTTGATAAGGTGACTCCAGCTTGCGTGACCAAACACATGGGCAAACATGCGGATGTAGGTTAAAGGATCGGTGAGAGGGGCTCTGTATACTTCAAATAGAAGAAAGTTACTTTTGCCGCCTGTGAGGATATTCAGGAGGTAAGCTCCCAGACAAATGAGTGCAAATGTAAGTACCACAGGTGAGTTAAAGGATATTCTTAATATGGTTTTGGATTTTGTCTTTGACATGGATCGGTTCCCCTCTTATTCATATAGTATAGAAAAATATTACCAGCGGTCATCCGCTGGTAATATTTTTTTAAGCGTCATAATCTGGCATATCGTTAAAGTACATCTTGTAGAAGTTGGTACTCTGTTCGAGAACCCTCATGGTTGATGGAAGCGGTACGGCGATGAGGTCGTTGAACTCATACTCTCCGGCTGCTGAATCAATCACATGTCCCATCTGAGTCTCATTATGTGTGTAATCGGCGTTGAAACCGCCGTATTTATTGCCACGGGCATCAAGACGTATCCACTTCTTGAGATCCGGGTGATATACCGCATTAAGTGCATGCATAGCCATAAGTCCGCCCTTGTGCTTGATACGGATATAGCAGAATCCTGTATATAAGTTGTTGGCACGAAGCAGTGCTGCCAGCAAATTGGCCTTTGAATAGCTGATGCCCGTGCTGGCTTCCAGTACATCGGAAGCGCTGATAGTTATTACTGAAAAGTTGCTGTCATATGTGTGAGAAATCCTATCCCGGACAAAATAGTAACATGCCTGTATGATCTCATCACTGCTCTTGCAATCTGCAGCAAGTTCCTTTGCCTTTGCAGCAACGATAGGATTGTCATAATTTACATACTTGTCGTATTGCAAATATGCTGAATCCTTATTTCTCTGAATTAGTTGCATTGTGTCATCTCTCCTTTATTACTTGGAATATGTAGAACTTCAGATAATAAGATTCATCTGCAGCCCATAATATTGGGTGATCAGGAGCCTGTGTGCGGAACTCTACCTGGCGAAGTCTTACATGTGAATTCATGGCGGCCTGTTTTATGGTCTTGGTAAATAACTCGAAATCCATAAAATGTGAACATGAACAAGTCGCAAGGAATCCACCATCCCTTACGAGTTTCATAGCACGCAGATTAATCTCGCGATAGCCTTTGACTGCGTTCTTTATTGAATTTCTTGATTTTGTGAATGCCGGCGGGTCAAGTATGACAACGTCAAACTGTTCGCCTTTTGATTCCAGTTCAGGAAGAAGATCAAATACATCTCTGCACTCAAAAGAGACAGTGCTCTCCAATCCGTTGAGCGCTGCATTCTCTCTGGCCTGGGCAATAGCAAGTTCTGAAGCGTCTACTCCCAAAACGCTGGAAGCACCGGCTATGCCTGCGTTGAGAGCAAAGGAGCCTGTGTGTGTAAAGCAATCAAGAACCTTTGCATCTTTACATATTCTCTGAATAGCAAGACGATTATACTTCTGATCCAGAAAGAATCCGGTCTTCTGACCGTCTTTCACATCAACAATATATCGAACGCCATTTTCATTTATATGAACCTTTGTGTTAAATTCGTCACCAATAAACCCTTTATAGGTATCCATCCCCTCGTGTTTTCTGACTTTTGCATCGCTTCGTTCATAAACACCCTCGATTATTATACCATCATTTTTAAGTATATTTTTTAAAATATTTATTAACAAATTTTTAACTTTGTCGATGCCGAGTGCCAGTGATTCGACAACAAGCACGTTTTCAAACTTGTCAATGACGATTCCCGGCAGAAAATCAGCCTCGCCAAATACGACACGGCAGCTACTGGTGTCGACGGTTTTCTTGCGGTAATCCCATGCATCCTGAAGTCTCTTTGTGAAGAATGCCTCGTTGATCTCGGTGTCCACATGTCTTGTGAGCATGCGGATGAAGATCTTGGAGTTGGTATTTATGAATCCTTTGCCGAGTGGATAACCGTCGAAGTCCTTTACTATGACGATGTCGCCGTTCTCAAAGCTGCCGACTATGGTGTCGACCTCATTGTCAAATATCCATGCTCCGCCGGACTTCAGAAGTCGTCCCTCTCCCTTTTTTAATGTAACAATAGCTCCCATAATATATGTATCCTTTCTCTGTACTGCCGTTGGCAGACATTTTTCGTTGTCTGTTTTTGAATTTTGCGGATTTATTTTACCATATGTAGACAAATAATCCAAGATGGGGCAACTTAACACATTTGTAACAAAAAACTTGTAAAAAAGTTATACTTGTAAAAATTATGTAACACGTGTATACTACGAACGTAGCAGAATGCACACAAACGTCAGATTCCCTGCGGAAACTGATGTTTAATAAAAAGGAGGACAGTAAAGATGTCTACAATGAAGACTAATATTGCAAAGAGAGAAAAGAGCCTGATGGCGGCAAAAGCTATAGGCAGTCTTATGGCGATTGCTGTATTGGCTATTGTGATTTTTTCTACAAATGTGGTGACACAGGCAGATGAGATGGGAGCTGACGGCACGGAAGTTCTGGCCACAGCATCAGATGTAGTTCAGAGTGGAGTGATACAGGATGAGGATGGTTACTTCAGATATTATGTTAATGGTGAAGTGCAGAAAACTGCAGGCTGGATAGATGCCGATGATGGCACCAGATATCTTATAGATGAAAATGGCGTGGCAGCTATGAAGTTTACACGTTCTGGCGATACCATCAAGATATACAGATTCAGCGCTGATTCAAAGGACTGGACTATCTGCAAGAACGAGTGGCAGACAGTGGATAACGTTCTCTATTATCTGAACAATTCCGGACTGTGTGAAAAGATATACGATAATAGCAGCAAGAAGGCAAAGTCACTGAGCAGCGGCAAGCTTGTCCAGGTGAAGAGCCAGATGCTTATTCTCAACGATGGCAGAACATATTATTTCAATTCAAATGGTGACAAGGTCACAAAGGGCGGTTGGTATCATATAAATTATGACAATATGGTATTTGTAACAGGCGGTGGATCACACTATGTAAAGGAGAGGATCTACAAGGCATCAGGCATTTTCAGAATGTATTCATTTAACGATTCAAAGAAGAGCTGGGATATGAACAAGAACCTGTGGAAGAATACAGGCAGAAAGCTGATGTATTTTGATGGATCAGGCACATGTACCATTCTGTATGATCAGGCATCGAATATATTGTACAGATACATATCAAGCAGCAAGTCATACAAGAGAGTCTCAAATGTGATCGACAAGCTCAACGGAAGCAGATACTACTTCTATGATGCAAATGGAAATAGACGTACATCATCAGGATGGAAGAAGGTAAATGGAAGTACCGCTTACTACGTATGTGACGGCGGATATGTTACCTCAAGATATACAGATCAGAAGAGGACAAAGAAGGTATACAACTTTGACTACTCGAAGAACAAATGGGTGCAGAAGAAGAATATGTGGAAGACCGTCTACAGCAGCAGATATTATTTCGGTTCTAATGGCGTAGCCACAATCAGCTATAACAACAGCACCCAGAAGGCATACAAGTTTACAGGCAGAAAGTGGAAGCCTGCAAAGAAGCTCATAATGAAGATCGGAAATGCCAATTACTATTTCAACAGCGCTGCAAAGCGAGTTGTAAAGGCTGGAAAGTATAAGACAGCCGATGGCTACATAGCATATGTCAACAGAAGAGGCGTTGTATATAAGAGAGAGTACGATCTCTCGGTCAAGAGATATTACACTATCGATCTTGGTAAGGGCAGAAAGACAAGAGTATATGGATATTATGATATAGGCGCGGCAAACAGACTGAGTAAGATGGTCAACCAGCATCGTGCAGAAAATGGACTTTCAAGCCTTAAGGTGTCAACATCTCTGACAGAGACCGCTACCACAAGAGCAAAGGAGATAAGCAACAAGTACAGCCATTACAGACCAAATGGAACACTGTGTCTCAACTCCATGTACGAGTTGTACGGAGAGAATCTTGCATGTGGTTTCAGTGGTGGAGATCTCGTGTTCAGAGCATGGTCCAAGTCGACCGCACATGACAGCAATATGCTGAATACTACATACAAGACCATGGGCGTTGCAGTATTTGTGGCTCTCAAAAATGATAAACAGGGATATAAGAGATATTATGTCCTTACATTTGGCAAGTAATTTTAATTAGGAAATTAGTGGAAAATAAGACTGTTAAATCCCTCAAATTAAATTGAATTATATGGAGAAATAGAGTACCATACATAGTATAAGGCAAATAGTCGGATATAGAATTTTGGCTAGTTTGGGAATGGAGATTGTGTGTGGGTTTCATATATTCGTCTTTAAATAGAGGTGCCGGCGAGAGTGTGGCACTATTTGACAATAGAATAGCCAGGATGCTTCCTTTTGTCACGGGAAAGGCATATTTTGACCTCAGGAATTATGATGCCCAGACTGGAGAATTCGGAGTATATATTGAATGGGATGGTGAGCTTGAGGCAGTGCTTGGATATTCACTGCCGGCAGGAGGATATTTCGTCAAAGCAACCACACCGCAGGCGTACAGATTCCACAGGCTCGACAAGGGACTCCCGGTATATATGAAGTTGATAGCGCAGAATGGCAGACTGTATCCTTACAGGACATATGTCATGATGGACGGCAGACCTTTCAGTGTGGAATTCGGCGGTGGAGTTCTGATCCCTTTTGAGGACAGATACGAAGAGCTTGGATGCGAAGCTGCGAAACAGACTGTGGATACTGGAAGCCAGAAGCTTTTGATGGGAAGTCAGAGTGGAATGACAGGAAGTCAGAGGTTCCGGTGGAATGGCAGTCAGATGAGACTGCTGTTTGGAAGTCAGGGAGGCTTCAGATACCTGGCGGGAAGCCAGTATAGAGTGTTTGGCAGCCAGCGTATGTTGTTTGGCAGCCAGCGTATGTTGTTTGGCAGCCAGCGTATGTTGTTGGGCAGCCAGAGAATATTGTCAGGCAGCCAATATAGAATATTTGGAAGTCAGCGGATAAAAAATATGCCGATGGTGCTTGAAAGTGACACACAGTGGCCACAGGACAGTATGGATTCAATCAGAACAAGCCAGGAGCTGATGGTTGAGTTCCCTAAGGAGTGGCAGCTTATCAACAGAAGCAGAAGACCGACCAGCCGGATTGGTGGCAATGCTAAGTTTGGATATGGACTGGATCTGATCTAGTACATGACCGGATCTTGGAGGATATATGAAGGATATAGAGGGATTCCACACATTGTGGACTGCTCCTTATTTTGAGAAAAGTAAAGATGACACTTACAGCATGCAGGATTATGAGCTTTTGACCATGATCCTGTCTGCTCTTATGTGGAGAAAAATGAATGGCCCTATCACACTTTACGGTGATGCAAGGGCCATTGATTATGTTGAGGGACAGGGATTGTCGCATATATGGAATGGCGGCATAAAAGAGATACAGGTTCCTGACAGCATATCCCCGGGAGTGTTCTGGGCTGCGGGCAAGCTGTATGCGCTTAAGGCGGCGCATATGCCGGCGGTCATGGTGGATCTGGACCTTATAGTGTGGAAGAATATAGGGGAATACATAGCGGGGACGGATATTTGTGCAATACACAGAGAAGGAATATATCCGGATGTATATCCCGGCAGGGACTTCTTCAATATGGACAGTTCGTACAGCTTTGATCCCCTGTGGAGCTGGGATGTTCCGCCGGTAAATACCTGTATGCTATATATGGCTAAGGAGCAATTTAAGAACTATTATGTGGACAGCTCCATACAGTTTATGGAGAATTGTAGGGAGACTGAGGAAAATCTGTGCCACATGGTATTTGCGGAGCAGAGACTGCTTGCGATGTGTGCTGCGAGAAAGGGAAAGATCATTGCTTCATTTTTTCCTGAGGCGGCGGATATAGAGAGACAGGATGTGTTCACACATTTGTGGGGATATAAGAATATTCTGAAGTTTAACTATGGGAAAAGGGTTGAGTTTAACGGGCGTCTCTGCGAGCGGATAGAGCGGGAGTTTCCGGAAGAGGCGGATGTTATAAGGGAGTTACATGTTTGTAGATAAAGTGCTGAAGAAGATACCCAGGGAGATATACATATATATACTGTGGGGAATTGTCGTGGGAGCGGTAAATCTTGGCTCCGCCTGGATATTCATGTACAAATGCGGGATAGAACCTGTCAGGGCCAACTTCCTGGCATGGATACTGTACAATTTTGTGTCATTCATAACAAATAGAAAATCGGTGTTCCACACTGTCGCAGAGACTGCGTGGGAGTTCATAAAAGAACTGGTGTCATTCTACGTGAGCAGGGTGTTCACACTGGTGGTGGAGGAGGGCCTGATCTATATACTGGTTGACAGGCTTCACCTGTGGGCGATGGGCATAAAGACGTTTACATCAGTGCTGGTGATATTCCTCAATTATTATATAAGCAAGAAGTTTATATTCAGAAAGGTAAAGGAAAAACTGTAAGGGATATGTATAAATGCGAATGTTTATCGAAATTTTATAGAAAAACATGGACACAATTACTTCCAAACATTTGACAGTTGGAGTATAATTGAGTAGTTAAATATGTATAAAAAGCAGAATAAGTAATGCAAGGAGATAAGTATGAAGAAGAGAGTAGTAATAACAGGCATAGGAGCCATAACTCCAGTCGGCAATACAGTTGACGAGTATTGGGATTCACTTAAGGAAGGAAAGCATGGCTTCGGACCTATTACACAGTTTGACGCTTCAGCATACAAGTGCAAGCTTGTCGGCGAGGTTAAGAACTTTGTAGCAAAGGACTACATTGATCCAAAGTCTGCAAGACGTATGGCTAGATTCACACAGTTTGCTGTGAAGGCAACGCAGGAGGCTATGGCAGATTCAGGACTTGATATGACAAAGGAAGATGCTTACAGAGTTGGTACATGTATTGGTTCAGGTGTTGGTTCACTTCAGGAGCTTGAGAACGCATATGGAACCATACTTACAAAGGGACCACTTCGTGTAAGTCCATTCGTAGTTCCTATGATGATCAGCAACATCGCAGCAGGTAACGTTGCGATCCAGTTTGGTCTCAAGGGCAAGAGTATAGATGTTGTAACAGCATGTGCTTCAGGAACAAACAGTATCGGTGAGGCATTCAGAACTATCCAGTACGGAGACGCTGATGTCATGGTAGCCGGCGGATGTGAGGCAGCAGTTTCACCTATCGGTATATCAACATTTGATTCACTTACAGCACTTACATCATCAACAGATCCAGACAGATGTTCTATTCCATTTGATAAGGACAGAAGCGGATTCGTTCTCGGTGAGGGTGCAGGTATTGTTATTCTTGAGGAGCTTGAGCACGCAAAGGCAAGAGGTGCAAAGATCTACGCAGAGCTTTCAGGTTACGGATGTTCAAGTGATGCACACCACATCACAGCACCTGAGGAGTCAGGTGAGGGACCAGCAGTTGCCATGACCAATGCGGTTAAGGATGCAGGACTTCCACTTGATGCGGTTCAGTACATCAATGCTCATGGTACAAGCACACATCTGAACGATCTTGTTGAGACACGTGCTATCAAGAAGGCATTTGGCGATCACGCAAAGGACATCAAGATCAATTCAACAAAGTCTATGACAGGACATCTTCTCGGTGCAGCAGGAGCCATCGAGTGTATTGCCTGTGTCAAGAGTATAGAGGAAGGTTATATCCACAGAACAAGAGGCCTTGTGGAGAGCGAGGAGGAGCTTGATCTGGATTATTGTAAGGAGCCATGCGAGATGGACGTTGATGTTGCGATCAGCAACTCACTTGGATTTGGCGGACACAATGCATGTATCGTCTTACAGAAGTATAAGGAGCAGTAAATATCATGTTATTTATCAAAAAAAAGGCAAAGGATGCCGAGATAATTGCAGCAAAGGCTGCAGAGGAGGCAAAGGCTGCTGAGGGAATTCAGGAAGCACCAAAGGTGGAGCTTGTAAAGTGCCCTAAGTGCGGAAGAGAAGTTGAGAAGGAAAGAGTGAAGAACGCAAAGTACATTTGTTATGAGTGCGGTTCTTACTTCAGAGTTAAGACCAAGAATAGAATAAGAATGGTCACAGATCCAAAGTCATTTGAGCCATGGTTTGAGGATATGCCAAGCTCAAATCCTCTTGGAACAGAGGGCTATGAGGATAAGGTTGCGGCTGCACAGGCCAAGACAAACCTCAAGGAGGCTGTTACTATAGGAAAGGCAACCATCAATGGTGAGCCTGCTGTAGTTGGTGTATGTGATGCAAGATTCCTCATGAGCAGCATGGGATATGTTGTGGGTGAGAAGATTGCCAGAGCTGTCGAGAAGGCTACAGAGGAGAAGCTTCCGGTATTCATGTTCTGCTGTTCAGGCGGTGCACGTATGCAGGAGGGAATCATTTCTCTGATGCAGATGGCCAAGACATCCGCTGCATTCAAGAAACATTCTGATGCAGGACTTCTGTATGTATCTATTCTTACAGATCCTACAACAGGTGGTGTTACAGCCAGCTTTGCAATGCTTGGAGATATTATCCTTGGAGAGCCAGGTGCGCTCGTAGGATTTGCAGGACCACGAGTTATCAAGCAGACTATTGGTCAGGAGCTTCCAGAGGGCTTCCAGAGATCAGAGTTCCTTGTTGAGCATGGTATCATAGATGGCATAATCACAAGAGACAAGATGAAGGACACAATGTATGATCTCATCGTCACACATAAGCAGAGACAGGGCTATGCTAACTTTGACAGTGCTGTTGAAGATGAGAAATTTGACATAAGCGAGATCCTCAAGGAGAGACTCAAGGATGACGAGCCTAAGACTCCGTGGGAGAAGCTCAGAGGTGCTCGTCAGATGAGCAGACCTTCAGGTTTCGACTATGTGAAGTATATATGCGATGATTTCCGTGAGATCCACGGAGACAGAACCATGAATGATGACAGAGCCATTGTGGGTGGTATCGGTCATATAGATGGACAGCCTGTAACAGTTATATCACAGGTCAAGGGAGCTTCCATGGCAGAGTGCATGGAGAGAAACTTTGGTATGCCTCTTCCTGATGGCTACAGAAAGGCTCTTCGTCTGATGAAGCAGGCTGAGAAGTTCGGCAGACCTATCATTACATTTGTAAATACACCGGGTGCGTTCTGTGGACTTGAGGCTGAGGAGCGAGGAATGGGTGAAGCCATAGCGAGAAATCTCTATGAGATGTCATCACTCAAGGTTCCTGTACTCTGTATCCTTATCGGAGAAGGCGGAAGCGGTGGAGCACTTGCCCTTGCAGTCGGCAATGAGGTATGGATGCTTGAGAATGCGACATACTCAATCCTTTCACCTGAGGGATATGCGTCTATCCTCTGGAAGGACAGCAATAGAGCTGAGGAGGCTGCAGAAGTTATGCAGATTACAGCGCAGGATCTCAAGAGACTGAACGTTATCGAGCAGGTCGTACCTGAGTACGGCGGAGCAGATGAGCAGTCAGTTCCATATATAGGCAAGTACCTTAAGATGAACATTAAGGAATTCCTCAAGAAGTATTCAGACAAGACTCCTGAGGAGATTGCACAGGACAGATACGACAGATTCAGAAATCTGTAGATCACAGATATACTATAGATGAAAGGCATTTCTCAAGTGAGAAATTTATCTCACGGGGAATGCCTTTTATTCATGCATATGTTGAAGTGATGGTGTTTTTTTGGTAAACTTTATGTATATGGCTGAAGATACAGCTTGAATTGGAGGAGCGTTTATGAAGAAACAGATAAAGGTTACTTTGATAGTTATCGTGGCCGCCATCATTGCGGCAGCAATCATATGGTACGTGATGTACCTGCGGGGCAAGGAGCAGGATCTGCTGACACCTGTGGGAACACGTGCAGAATTTATCGGTGATACAGACAAATATCCTACCATGCTTACAGCGAAGGGGACTCAGATCCTGAATGCAGACGGAGAACAGGTTGTTCTCAAGGGTGTGATGGTTCCAGAGCCGCGCAGTCTGTATGAGGAGAAGAAGTTTAATGAGGATTTCTACAAGGATGTATTTGCCAAGGGTGGTAATGCCATAAGGGTGCCAATAAGCCCTGTGGAGTACAAGAATGACGATTACTATATGTGGAGATATCTTGACCGCATAGTTACCTGGGCCGGAGAGAACGATAACTATGTTATTCTCGACTGGGATTATACAGGTAACCCGATAGATGGTTCCGGGGATGAGATGCCGGATCTCGACGAGAATCCGCTGGATTATTCTGCTGAATTCTGGAAGAACATTGCGGATTATTTCAAGAACACTCCAAATGTTATATTTGAGATATACAATGAGCCGGTTGGCATGAGTGATTCAGAGTGGAAGAGATGCGCGGAGAGCCTTATAGGAGTTATAAGGGATGCCGGCGCAAAGCAGCTTATAATCGTTGGAAGTCCGGATTACTGTTATGATCTCGGATGGCTTGACGAGCTCGGCGTGAAGAATGACAATACTGCGTTCTCTGTTCATGTTTATCCGGACAAGGTGTTCTGGCAGAAGTTCCTGTCGGGCTATGTGACAAGTTATCCTCTTATAGTGACAGAGTGGGGATATGCAGACGATGATGTCGAGGTCAAGAATGAGAAGCTGAAGGGCACCAGAAATGTGTTTGGAATAAAATTTACCAGATATCTGGAAAAGCATGATATAGGATGGATTGCAGTTGGATATGACGATACGGTGGAGCCATCCATGTTTACTAAGGGATATAAGAAACTCACAAAATGGGGCGAGTATGTGACTGAGCTGCTTGGAGACAAGGAAGAATAAAGAGAATAACGGATAAAAGGGAGAAAATATATAATGGCAATCAGAATATTAGGAACAGGAAGCTACCTTGCGGAGAAAGAGGTATCAAATGATGAGCTTGCAAAGTATGTTGATACATCTGATGAGTGGATATCTTCAAGAACAGGTATAAAGAACAGAAGAATAGCTGTTAAGGAGACAACGACGAGCATGGCTGCTGAGGCTGCTGAGAGAGCACTTGAGATGGCAGGGAAGTCCGCAGAGAATGTGGAGCTTATAGTGCTTGCCACAGTCACTCCGGATTATTACACACCAAGCGGGGCGTGTCAGGTTCAGGCGGCTATAGGTGCGGATAAGGCGATTGCGTTTGATGTGAATGCGGCATGCTCGGGCTTTGTATTTGCCCTCAATGTTGCAAAGATGTATATAGAGACAGGGTTTGTGAAGAATGCTCTTGTAATAGGTTCGGAGACGCTGTCAAAGATACTTGACTGGAATGACAGAGGTACATGCGTATTGTTTGGAGATGGCGCAGGTGCCGCTTATATAGAGGAGTCTGACAAGGGAATCATAAGCATTGTCCAGGGTTCAATCGGCAAGAAGGGTATGGTGCTCAACTGCGAGAGCAGAAAGACCAACAATATATTTGTAAAAGATGAGATCAATCATGACTATCTGTATATGGATGGACAGGAGGTGTACAAGTTTGCGGTGAGACAGTGTCCTAAGTGCCTCCAGGAGGCTCTTGACAAGGCTGGAATGACCGTTGACGATGTGGATTACTTCGTACTCCACCAGGCAAATGTAAGAATTATTGAATCTGTTGCCAAGAGACTTAAGGCACCGCTTGAGAAGTTCCCTACGACTCTCGACTACACAGGAAATATGTCTGCGGCGAGTGTACCTGTACTTCTCGACCAGCTCGTGAGGGAGCACGGCCTGAAGCGCGGCGACAAGATCGCCATGTCGGCATTCGGCGCAGGGCTCACATACGGCGCTGTGGTTATGGAGTGGTAGAGGCTTTAACACCTGTAATTTTTGAGGGCGGAACGGAGCTCCTTGTAGTTTGGGAGTACTTTTTCTACCTCGGCCCAGAAAAGTGCGGAGTGGTTCATCTGCTTTCTGTGACACAGCTCGTGGACTACCACGTAGTCTATGATTTCGGGAGTGGTGTTCATCAGTGCACAGTTGAAATTCAGGTTACCGGAGGAGTTGCAGCTTCCCCAGCGAGTCTTCTGATGCCTGATGGTGATCCTTCCGTAGGTCACGCCTATTATCTGAGCAAAATGTTCTACACGTGAAGGAATATATATCCGAGCCTGTTCTGACAGTGCCTTTATATCGGCATCTGTCAGGGCAGTGCTTGGATTTTTTTCGTCTGACATATTGGAAATTCTTTTCTGCATGATTTCCAGATGGCTGCGGATCCAGTTTTGTCTGGAATCCACAAAGCTTTGGATCTGACTGTCGGTCATTCTGAGGGGCGCACGAACCTTTATGTTGAGGTCTCTGTCTATCTCGATACAGATAGATTTGCGCCTGCTCCTGACGACAGAATATTCGAATTTATCAGAATTGTTCATGGCATATTACCTGTCTTTGATAGGTACGTAGTCCTTAGGCTCTACAAGACTTGGATAAGCCGGACGCATTATCTTGTAGCTGTTGATCAGCTCCTCCATACGATGCGCACTCCATCCAACCACTCGGCCAATGGCAAATAGTGGTGTGTAGAGGGCGTAAGGGATCTTGAGCATCTTGTATAACAATCCGCAATAGTAATCTATGTTGATACACACACCCTTGTAGATCTTGCGCTCCTCGGCAATGACCTCAGGTGCGATGCGCTCTATGAGCTCGTATAATTTGAATTCGTCCTTCTCGTGCTTCTCCTCGGCGAGCTTTTCTACATACTCCTTGATAATGACAGCTCTTGGATCTGACAGAGAGTATACAGGCTGGCCCATTCCGTATACCACGCCCGATTTGTCAAATGCTTCGCCGCGCACGATCTTCCTGATGTACTCACGGATCTGCTCCTCGTCCGTAACATCCTCGACATTGCAGTGTATGTTCTTCATCATCTCCATGACCTTGAGGTCTCCACCGCCGTTGAGCGGGCCCTTGAGTGAGCAGAGTGCTGCTGCGACTGTGGCGTATGTATCTGAGCCGGATGATGTGACAACACGTGTTGTAAACGTAGAGTTGCTTCCGCCTCCGTGTTCCATGTGGAGAACAAGGGCAAGATCGAGAACCTTTGCCTCAAGCTGTGTGTACTTTCTGTCTGAACGGAGCATGCTCAGGATATTCTCCGCAAATGAAAGCTCAGGATTCGGCTTGTGTATATAACAGCTCTTGCCAAGCTCATAATGTCTGTATCCCTGGAAAGAATATACAGCGAGTCTTGGGAATACACTTATTATCATAAGACACTGCTGAAGAACGTTGTCCAGAGATATATCCGTCTCAGACTTATCGTATGATCCGAGGGCAAGGATACTCTTGGTCATATTTGAAATGATATCCTTGGTAGGGTTCTTCATTATGACATCTTGTATAAAGTTGTGTGGAAGGTCGTATGCAAGGTTGAGGACCTGTTTGAACTTGGCAAGCTCATTCTCGTCCGGAAGCTTTCCAAACAGTAACAGATATGTACACTCCTCGAAACCGAATCGTCCTTCCTTTGTAAATCCGTCTATCAACTGGCGGATCTCGTAACCTCTGTAATATAATTCACCGTCAGCAGGAGTATGCTTTCCGTCCTCCATTGTATACGCCCGGCTTAGTGAAATGTTGGTGATGCCGGCATTTATTCCTATTCCATTCAGATCACGAAGTCCACGCTTTACGCCGTATTCCTCGTAGAGGTTGTTATCTATGGTATCGTTTTCAATACAGAGACCAAGACGCTCCTTCGTAAATGAACTAAGATTATTGATTGACATATATAATACTCCTTTCAGGTAAGTCTTCATTGAATTATCTCACTTATTTACAACTATTGCAATCCGAAATGATTGTATGGGTGTAAAATATTATGTATAATGTACTGAGAATAAAGTTAAGACAAATGTTTTAGGAGGTAATATAAATTGGCAGACAGACAGGATATGGGGCAGAATAAAGGGAGCGCAGGAGCTCATAAGGGAACTGTGAGCCGTGCAACAACGAGCAGTGTGAAAAAGACACAGCCGGGCAAGGGAGTAGCGTCAGGCAGTCGGTCAGCATCAGGCAGCCGTCCTGTGTCGGGAAATCGTTCGGCATCGGGCAGCCACTTATCATCGGCGAGTCGTCCGAAAAGTGCAACTGCGCAGGACAAAAGGCGCACAAGTACGGGACGTCCACTTGAAAAGTCGGTGAAGTCCGTGTCTTCAGGAAGCAAGACCAGGAGACCGGCGAATAGCAGATCGTCAACAGGTTCCGGTAAAAAATCCGCGCAGAGCAGAAATAAAAAGAAGCGATATGAGCTGAATGCGAAAATGATGGCCGTGGCGGCTCTGGTGGTTGGAATAGTGCTTGCACTTGCGATCACGATGATCATGAGATCCAGCATGCTCAGGGTCAAGCAGATCCAGACGGATTATAATATGGGTGATATATTTGATATAACAAACTATATTGAGCCGGACAGCAATGATGCCAGGCTGGAATATGACAACTCAGAATTTGCACCGGATAAGCTTGGTAAGTACACCATCAAATATAAGGTCAGACGTGGAAAGTTAAGCAAGACAAAAAAGGCTGTGATAAATGTTGTTGACGAGGTAAATCCATATATAGACGGCCCGGACGAGATAGACGTTTCTATGGGAACGGATATAAACTGGAGTGATTATTACAATGTCACAGATGAGGATCCGGATGTGCAGGATTCGCTTAAAGCTTCTCAGGATGTGGACACAAGCAAGGAGAGAACCGTAACAGTGACTCTCACAGCGGAGGACTGGGCAGGCAACAAGGCGTCCAGACAGATCACCGTAAATGTACTCAAGAGTAACTTTGATGAGTAGGGTGTGAACGAAATAAAATATCTTGAAAAGTGACAGAAAAAAGCTCAATGCTGACGGGGATGAAATCCGAAAGCATTGAGCTTTTTGATTTTAGTATTTTATGAGATAGGCGGCTTTCTCAGCTCTGCATCCAGCTCTGAGTTGTCAACCACAGTTGTCTTGGTCTTTTTAACCTTTTCCTTTTTCTTCTTCGATCTGCTCTTGTGTATGTTCTTGATGAACATTACCACCAGAAGCAGGATAAGACCTATGCTTATGAGGACTACGGATAAACCGTATTTGTCCAGTATCTTGTCGATTATGTTGTAGCTTGACTTCTCCCACAGTCCATCCGCTTCAAGATCTGCCTGAACCTTTGAGAGGCAGTACTTTGTTCCGGTACACTTTGGTATACCCGGAAGTCTTGATGTGATGGCTGTAAGGTTGCTTGCCTGTTCGTCGGTTACATTGAAGTATGTATATGACAATGCCTCCTTACCTGTTGTGGTTATAGGATCGTCCAGACCGAGATTGATGAGATACCACTCTCCGCCGAGATAAACGGCATTCCATGCACAGTTGTTGATGTAACTCTCTTCTTTGAGCTGCTTCTGTGTGTCCATCGAGTCGTCCAGAAGATCTGAATTCTGTCCCTCAATGTACAGACATGGCACACCAACGTAATCCATAATGGCCTTGAAAGCCTTTGCATATCCGTAGGTGACTGCCGACTGATACTTGGAGTTGAACACGCCGTCTGCGGTGTATGCGTATATGTTGTCCTTGCTCTTGGATGTTGCATCTGAAGCATAATAAACTTTGTTGATGATCGAATTATGTATAAGATATACCTTCTCGTAATCCTTTGCGCTCTCATCCAGAGAAGCTGCATAATTCTTGACGGTCAGGTCAAAGTTGTTCTTGTATATGGAACGTGTATCTCCGTTGGCATACAGTGAATAGCACTCAATGGTGAGAGCTGTATATCTGAGTTCTCCCGAGGATTCCTGCTTGCACTGATAGCTGTCGGACATCCAGAAATACTCAGGATGATCGGCGAGCACAGCGTTGACGATCTGATCCATTCCATCGTTGCCGATAACTTCCCAGTCTTTGTTGCTGACCGACAATGTAAATGCTGTGTAATATCCGCCATCCTGATAAGAAGCATTGGATGTCGACTCGTTGAATTTCTGAGCTGCATCGTTGATCTGATTGTAGACGGTTCTGTACGCACTGTTGTCAAACTGGTCATAGAAATAAGTTCTGCCATCTATGGTATCGGTTTTGTTACTGCTGTCCGTATCATCTGTATCCGCCGCCTTTGCGACATATGGAGAAAATGATAATATCATGGTAAGCGTAAGCAGCAGTACAAGAAATTTTTTCTTCATAACTGGAACACACTCCTTCTTTTGCTTATGCAAAGCCCCTTTATATACTTCCTTCAATAATAACACATTATGGTTATTATTGCCAGAGAAAATGGGTTAAAGCGGTTGGATTTTGCTTCGCATATGTGTATAATAGTAAAAACCTGATGGTTAACGGATGGAAGGAGGAAACACATGGCTTCCAGTTGCGATATGTGTGCACACTATGTGTACGATGACGAAGATGATTTTTATGAGTGCCTGGTGAATATGGATGAGGATGACTTTGCCAGATTTGTGGCAAGAGGCTACGACAATTGTCCGTATTTTCAGTTGGATGATGAATACAGGATAGTGAGACATCAGATGTGACGATTGAAGAAAAACGGGAGATGTGCAGCAGCGCGTCTCCCGTTTTTCTGGCAAATGATCAATGTGATCAGTTCTTTTCAAATGACTCCGCCAGCTCCGTGAGATACACATACCTCTCCAGAAGCTGATCCAGCTCTGATTCAAGCTGTTCCTTTTTCTGCGTGAGTTCGTTAAGCTTCACGAAATCTGACACAGAGTTGTTGATATCGGTCTCCGTCTGCTCTATCTCAGCTTCTTTCCGGGCGATGGTGTCCTCTATGGTGTCATATTCCCTCTGCTCATTGAAGGAGAACTTTTTCTTCACGGATGGATTCTGCGTTTTCTTTTTCTGGGCAGGTTCCTTGTCCGCTGTGCTGACACGCTCCGGCTTTGTCTGGGTATTTGCCCCTGCCGATGCGCTGTTGGCAAATGAACCGTGGGTCAGATAATAATCGGTATAACCGCCCTCAAACTGTGAGATACCGCCGCAGCCGTCAAACACCAGAAGCTTTCTTATGACTCTGTCCAGAAAATATCTGTCGTGTGATACGACTATCAATATGCCCTGGAAGGAATCAAGATAGTCCTCAAGTATACACAGTGTGGAAATGTCCAGATCGTTGGTCGGCTCGTCAAGGATCAGTACATTTGGCGATGATACGAGAACCTTCAACAAATACAGTCTTCGCTTCTCGCCTCCTGAGAGCTTCTCTATGCGCTGGTGCTGCAGAGTGCCGTCAAATAAAAATCTCTCACACATGGTGGATGCTGACATGAGACCTTCGGTGGTCTGGATATACTCTGCGGTTTCTTTGACGTAGTCGAGTACCTTCATGTTGGGATCCAAGGCTTCATTTTCCTGAGAGAAATATCCTATCCTTACGGTGTCTCCGATCTCTATGGTTCCGCTGTCCGGCTTGGTGACACCGGTTATGAGCTTCATGAGCGTTGTCTTGCCACAGCCGTTTGGGCCAACAACACCTATCCTGTCAGTCCTCAGGAAGTTGTATGAGAAGTCCGTTATGACCGGACTTGGTCTGCCCGGCCAGGTCTTGGCTATATGGGAGAGCTCTATTGTTTTGTTTCCCAGCCGGCTCGCGATTGAGCTCATGGTAACCGACTGAGTTTCCTTTATAAGCTCCTCACTTGCAAGCTTCTCATATCTCTGGATATGGGCTTTTTGCTTTGTGCTTCTGGCTCTAGCACCTCTCTGCATCCATGCGATCTCCTTGCGCAGGATATTCTGATGTTTGTTCTGAGTGGCAAGTGCGATGTTCTCACGCTCTGCCTTCAGCATGAGATAGCCTTCGTAGTTGGTATTGTAGCTGTAGGTTTTGCCTTTGTCGATCTCTACTATGCGGTTGCACACCTTGTCAAGAAAGTATCTGTCGTGGGTGACCATGACCAGAGCGCCCTTGTAGTTGTTAAGGTAATCCTCCAGATATTCTGTCATATCGTTGTCGAGGTGGTTGGTGGGCTCGTCCAGAACAAGAATGTCACATCTTGACAGCAGTGCCGCAGCCAGAGCGACCTTTTTTCGCTGACCTCCTGAAAGTGTGCTCACCATGAGGCTGGTGTCGTCAAATCCAAGACGGTGAAGAAATGCCTTGGCATCACCCTCTATGCTCCATTTGTTCTCCTCGTCGACATTTGCAGTGATGACATAGTCGTATATGCTGACCTTCTCTGCGAAGTCGGGGGTCTGTGGAAGATATTTTATGACCACGTTGTTTCCCTTTGACAACTGTCCTGAATCACATTCGTCTATGCCGGCTATGATCTTGAGGAGTGTTGATTTACCCGTGCCGTTTACGCCTATGACACCGATCTTTTCTCCTGAATTTACTGAGAAGTCTGCGTCATCGAACAGAATCTTGTCAGTGTATGCTTTTGAAAATCCTTTTATTGTAAGTAGGTTCATATATGTTCTTATGGGGCTTTGTGCCCGCCCTTTCGTCAAAATGAGCCGTGAAAACGGCTTTGCATGTAAGTATTATTGTAATTGGGGAGAATTGACGAGTCAAGAAGCATATCATAATAGAAATACCATTTGAGAATAATTAAAAATAGACGAAAATATATAAGACCATGATCTCCACCCGACAGTATATTTGTAAAAAAACATTCCTGAATTTATACAACATGACTAAAAAGTAACCTTAAAAGGCGTTTTAGGTTAATAAAAACAAGCCATTTGCACAAATTGGTTTACAAAATTACAATTTTGTAATTTGCAAATTATTCCAAAAAGTAGTATAAATTGAACATTGATTACGGACAGGAATGGAGGTAATTATCATGGAATCAACAGATATCAAGGTTAAGCTCAATTCGGTAGAGCAGGTAAGACAGTTTGTAGAGACAATGAGAAAATATGATGGAGACGTTGATGTATATTCAACCAACAGGAATTATCTTGTAGATGGCAAATCAATACTGGGAGTTTTCAGTCTTGGACTTGATCAGGAACTCACAGTAAGGTTCTATAACGGAGCGACAGAGTCGTTTATAAATACATTACAGCCATTTATGTTGGCTGCATAAGGAGTATTTATTACAATAATTTCCATAGCTAATTCGTGGTCTGTATGCATTGACACATTCGTTGATGGAGTGTTAGAATGTCCTTATAAATATTAAGAGATATTAGGGGGCGCAGCCAATGCAGATTACAGAGATGAAAGCTAAAGTTAACACTATGGATGACATCAAGAAGTTTGTTGCATACCTGAATCAGTTTCCAAATGATGTTGACGTTTCATCAGCTCAGTACGTCGTAGATGGAAAGTCAATCTTAGGTGTGTTCAGTTTAAATCTTGAAAAGCCACTTACAGTGAAATTTCATGGAGAAGTTGCACCAGAGCTTCAGGAAAAGCTTGATGAGTTTAAGTGCTAATTCTATAGGATACATAAGAAAGCTTAGAAAAGCAGGCTGCAGATTTTCTGCAAGCCTGCTTTTCCTATGCTGTGAGACAAGTGTCAGGAGGGATGATTATGATATACGAAGCGGATCAGGGGTTGGAATACCATATAAAGGTAAATGAGGATATGATAGGCCGGTATGTTATCATGCCGGGGGATCCGAAGAGATGTAAGGCGATAGCAGCATATCTCGAAGATGCGGAGCTGGTGGCGGACAGCAGGGAATTTGTCACGTATACAGGCTATCTGGATGGAGAGAAGGTCAGTGTCACGTCCACAGGTATAGGCGGCCCGTCGGCGGCCATAGCCATGCAGGAGCTGGTGCACGCCGGTGCCCACACTTTTATCAGGGTTGGAACCTGTGGCGGTATGCAGACTGAGATCGTAGGCGGAGACGTGGTGATCGCCACGGGAGCTGTCAGGATGGAGGGCACGTCAAGAGAGTATGCGCCTATAGAGTACCCTGCGGTTGCGGATATAGATGTGGTGAATGCGCTCAGAGAGTCAGCAGGAGCACTTGGAGTGACGGTACACACAGGTGTGGTTCAGAGCAAGGACTCATTTTATGGACAGCACTCGCCGGGAATCATGCCGGTTGGATATGAGCTTATGAACAAATGGGAAGCGTGGAAGAAGATGGGCTGCAAGGCCTCTGAGATGGAATCTGCTGCATTGTTCATAGTTGGAGCGTTCCTGCGGGTTAGGGTCGGTGCGTGCTTCCTTGTGGTGGCGAATCAGGAGAGGGCTGCAGCCGGTCTCCCGAATCCTGAGGTACACGACACCGATAAAGCCATACGTGTGGCTATTGAAGCTGTGAAGAAGCTTATCAGAACTTGAATACACGACCTATGTCTGTCTTGTAGCTTTCAAGATAGTCAAGGATCTCATCTGAATTATCCATGACGGTATATATCTCGTTGGTCGCAGGCGTCATAAAGCCTTTGTCCGACGTCTCTTTGAGCATGGACAGAAGATGATCGTAGAATCCGTTCTGATTGAAAATTACGATTGCTTTGCCGTGACGTCCGAGCTGCTTGAGCGTGAGGATCTCAAAGAATTCCTCGAGAGTGCCAATTCCGCCGGGCGTTATGATGAAAGCGTCTGCCTTATCTTCCATGATCTGTTTGCGCTCTCTCATGGTCTCAGTGGTTATCAGCTCGGAGACATTCTCAAACAGTATTCCATCAACATTAAAGAATGAAGGAGTGACGCCTATTATGGTGCCATTTTCTTCGTATACACCCCTTGCCACTGCGCCCATGAGCCCATTTGCTCCAGCGCCGTACACAAGAGTGTGGCCTCTTTTGGCGATTTCCCTTCCTAAATATTCTGTTTCTTCTATATAAGATCTGTCAATGTCGTTGCTTGACGCGCCGTATACACATACATTCATAAAAACCTCCAATGTGACAATGCCAGGTATTCCTGAACTGCCGTAAAAATCATTTATTAAACAGTATATAGAAGTAAATGATAATTTGGAAGAAATTATTTATAAAATAATGTAAAATCGCAAAAAAATGCGGAGCAGCCATAGGACTGCCCCGCAAAGGGAAAACATGAAAAGAATGATATGAGATTACAGAAGCTCAACAACTTTGCCCAGAACTGCGATCTCTTTTTCTTTTGCACCCATAAGGTACTTCTCAAATCTGTCCATACAGTCAACCTTGCCTGTGATGGAGGTCTTGATGAGAAGGTTTCTGGCGGTGAGCATGGTGTTCTCAACCTCCATATAATCATTCAGGATATCACCGTTGAATTCAATATATCTGTGATCCATCATGTACTTGAGTCTCTCCATCATGAGAACCTTGTGGTCATACAGGATGTGAAGAGCACGTATATCAAAGTCTGGGTCCTCTGCTGAAAGCTGCTTGCCGATCTGCTTCAGAACCGCATCGTAGACATCAACCCCAAATACTGTGTCCTTAAAACGATTCCTCATCATACGGAAGTGATTCTTGGTATCCTTTGACTCAAGGTACTCGATGAGGGTATCCTTGATATACTGTGTGTCGAGTTCGTAGTATGTATCAGCCAGATTCTTCTGGATCACGTATATTCCACGGCGTCCCTTGTAGTCGTCCTTGAAAATATGATCCTCCTGGGCTGTGATGGTGTCGTAGCCGTTTCTCACATCTGAGTATGATACTTTTGAGTAGGAATAATGCTCGCCAAATGTGAAATCTCCAACATAGAACTGCTGCTCCTCGTCGTCATATCCGTAGATGAAGAGCTCATGTGGGAATTTGTAGTCGGCACCGGAATCGCAGAGGATCTTAGCCTCGTCAAATACTCCGTATACATATCCGCCCAGATTGATGGTCTTCTTGATGAAAGTGAGAATATCTCCGCAGTAGCTCTCTACCTGCTCCTTTGTCATGAGAGAGAAGAGAAGATAAGGGCATTCCTTAAGTGAACTGCTTCCCGGCATCATATCTGCAAGAAGCATCTCATCTCCTGTGAAGATCTCTTCGATGTTGTAACATCTTAACTGTATATAATTGCTGAATATCCAATTCTTGGCTTTCTCGTCGTCCCCTATGATCGAGAAAAGTGTGGCATGCCACTGCCAGGATGTTATCATTGGATAGCTTATTGGCAAAATCTTTTTGCTCATGTGCTTATTACCTCCATTTCATATTAAGATTACGTGATGTTAGCTGACCTTGGCTGCTACAGCCTTGACTACATCGTTCATGTCATAGTAGAGGCCAAGTGCAAGCTCAGAATCATCAAATTCAATGTTAAAAGCCTGCTCAAGTCCGACGATGAACTGAATGATGGAAACGGAATTCACGCCATATTCGGTGGTGAGTTCTGCAGTCATGTCCAGCTTGCCCGCATCTATGTCTGGAAGAATATCAGAAAAAACCTCCAATACTTTTTTTGTTAATGTGTCTTTGTCCATTTCAAACCTCCCATTCGTTTTGATATGTTACCAATGCACGTTACTTATATTTTAATGTGTTTGACAGTATTTTTCAATAAAATTATTCAATCCGTACAGAAATATTTGTGCATTTTTGCGTTAAATGTTAAAATTACCGTGAAGTATATGGTGTAAAATATGGTATAGTTCAATAAAATATTATAATTTTTTTTGAAAGATCAGACAGTTGATGTAAAATATAGAACAACAATATACGATAAGGCAGGGTGATGGACATGAAGATAGTTGTTCTGGATGGATGTGCAGCGAATTCCGGCGATATTAGCTGGGACAGTATTGGCAAGTATGGCGAGCTGACGGTGTATGACAGAACCGACAGGTCAGAGGTGGTCTCAAGGATAGGCGATGCGCAGATCATAACAACGAACAAGACGGTGATAGACAGGGCTGTGATCGAGGCCTGTCCGAACCTCAGATATATAGGTGTGCTTGCCACCGGCTACAATGTGGTCGATGTGGAGGCGGCACATGAGCACGGCATAGTGGTTACAAATGTTCCGGCATACAGTACGGATGCTGTGGCGCAGTTTACATTTGCACTGCTTCTGGAACTGGCAAACAGGGTCGGGGCGCATGATGCGTCAGTGAAGGACGGTGGCTGGGTGAGAAGTAAGGATTTCTCCTACAGTGTGATGCCGACCATGGAGCTTGCGGGCAAGACTATGGGTATCATAGGCTATGGCAGTATAGGTATGAAGGTGGCTGAGATCGCACATGCATTTGGCATGAGGGTGCTGGTGAACAGCCGGACGAGGAAAGCCCTGCCGGATGGCGATTGGATAAGCTGGGCTGAGAGGGATGAATTGTTCGCACAGTCGGATGTGATAAGCATACACTGTCCTTTGTTCCCTGAGACGGAGGGAATGATAGACAGGAGTGCGATAGGCCGGATGAAGAAGACTACATTCATCATAAACACTGCCAGAGGCGGCTGCATAGTGGAGAAGGATCTGGCAGATGCCCTGAACGAGGAACGTATAGCTGGAGCCGCGGTGGATGTCATAGCACAGGAGCCTATGGCGGCGGACAATCCGCTTCTCACGGCAAAGAATGTGATCATAACACCCCATATCGCCTGGGCACCGAAGGAGGTCAGGGAGAGACTTCTCAATATAGCGGGTGGCAATATAGAGGCGTTTCTTAATGGAAAGCCTGTAAATACAGTATAAAAAGAATAAGATTAGCTATTGAGCAGAAATTTAGCTGTAAGAAGAAAGGATAGATCAGGAAGATGGAGAGCAGTTCTTTTGAGGATGTGAACAGACTGGTTAGGTCTGAACTGTATGAGCACATGGATCCGGAATTTGGCAAATATCTGGCCATGAACCTTCCGGGCTGTGGCAATATAATAGGTGTGAGGCTGGATGACCTGAAGGAGATAGCCAGACAGATAGCCGACATAAACTGGAAGGAGTATCTGAAGCATGCGCCGGATGATACGCTGGAGGATGTGGTCATTCAGGGGCTTGTCCTTGGATTCGCACAGGGCAAGCTGGAGGAGATACTTGCATATGCCGATGAATTTGTTCCCAAGATAGACAACTGGTGGGTGTGTGACTCGTTCTGCAGTACATTTGTGGCGGCATCCATGTACCCGGAGATAGTGTGGGAATTCATCATGAAGTATATGGGAGATTCCGAGCTGAATCCTGCGTGGAGAAAGAAGGAGGAGGCAGAGATTCCAGAGGGACAGGGAGGCATCGCAGTAGGAACCTGGCAGGATATGTCCGATGACTTCAGACTCAGGTTCGTGGCTATCATGCTGAAGTGCTACTTTGTGAATGACAAGTATATCGACAAATGCCTTTATGCATTTGAACATATGCAGGATGGCGGCTACTATGCAAAGGACGGTGTAGCCTTTGGCCTGGCGGAGAGCTATTTCGTGTTCCCGGACAAGACGATTGAGTACATAAAAGGTGCACAGTTTGACAGGCAGATTCTGGAGATGACTAAGAACAAGATAGAGAAGATATACAGGCTGCCAGAGGCGGATGTGAACAGGTTTGCGGAAGTTATAAATGAATATTAAAATTAAGAGAAGGACATTATATTTGCAGGAGGAATTCTTATGAGAAATTTGAATGCGGATATGGATGTCCTTTTTGCTTTGGCTGGGATCAATAATATTGAAAATGAGTTTATGGTGGCAATGGTGCTGGTGATTGTCTGTTTGGCGGCTGCGGTATGTCTGACCGTATGGATAAGAAAATACGTCAGGGGAAATGCTTCAGGCAGTCTGGAAGATAGTCAGGATGAGCGGGGGGACAGGGAGTATTCATCGGAGGACAACTACATCGATGGTGATGCTGTAGCCATTGCCATTGCTGGAGCTTTGGGAGGAACAGCAAATATTTACAGTCTGAGGAGCAGTGATACAAGACTTAGAGTTACGGTGAACAACGGGGCGCTGGTGGACAGGAGAAGACTGAAAGCCACAGGAGCTCTGGGAATACTGGCAAAGGGCAGGCAGGTGCAGGTATTCTATGAGGATCAGGTGGAAAGAATATGCCGAGAACTTGGAAGATATATAGATGGACACAGGAAAGATAATATTGAACAGGAGGCTGAGATCGATTATGAAAGAGTGCTTAAGAAGGTGTATGTGCCTGTTGAAGGTGATGTTGTGCGCGTATCTGATATACATTGCCTACAGAACCTGGGAGACGGGAGTGTTGGCTTGTGTGCGATTCGAGCCACACGGGGAGAGATCAGAGCGCCGTTTGACTGCAAGGCTGGATATAGTAAAGCCGGAGAAGGTCAGATAGAGTGTACATCTGAGGAAGGATACGTAGTCAGGATATATCTGATATCAGAGATCGACACCGGATGGCAGAGGACACAGAGCTATGTAGATATAAGACTTACATGTGGTGATGGCGAGAAGGTGCGAAAAGGAAGGCTGCTTGCAGAGTATCCATATGAGACGCTTGCTGGCAGAGGCGAAACTGTATATGCTGTGCTGGAGGTACATTCCGATGAAAATGCTGATACAGGTCATCCTGGTGGTATAGATAAAGGATATCAGCTTAAGATAAACAGGAGAGAGAAAGTGAATTATGAATATGTGGCATGCGAGCTTGTCGTCTGAAAAGCTCACATGCCATTTATTTACGCTCTGGTTGCCCTGTCTATGATTCCAGCAAGGGTATCTATGACCATAGCGGCATCCTGATCTTTGTATTTCAGGAAAGTATAAGCACAGCCTTGTACGAACATTGACACCTCAACATTCTTGGCAAGGTCATCTCTGAACTCGGGACGGACGTCATATATCTTTTCCTTGATGAGGGCGTCGAGCTTGTTGGTCAGGACTCCGTAGCTTCTATTGTCATCAGGAAAGAGTATGGAGAACAAATGTCCCTGGTTGATAAATGCGTTGCATAACTGCCTGCTTGCTTCTGCAGGATTGGTAAGCATATATTCTGGATTTGGAATGTCACCGATGAGGGACAGAAGAGCATCATTTTCGAGGTATTCCGACAGATCATATATATCCTGAAAATGCAGATAGAAAGTCTGCTTGCTGATATTGGCCTTTTCTGTGAGTTCCTTCACTGTGATCTTCTCCACAGGTTTGGTGGCACGCAGTTCGATAAATGCGCTGAATAAGCTGTTGCGTGTACGCTGAATCCTTCTGTCCATAAAAGCTCCTTTCTGATCATACAAAAGCTGTACGCGGGTAATGATTATAAATGGCTGTAAGCGCCCTGATGATGCTCTATGCATTATAATATAGAATACAACAAAAGAAAGATATAGTCAAAAAAACGTATATACATATTAAATCTAATTGTCAATAATTGTCTGGAGTAAATTATTTTACTTTTATCAAAAAACGAATATTCATATAGCGGATGTGCAACGGTATACTGAAGGTAATTTACTACAGTCAAGAAATGACTGCGAGGGCTTGGGTGATGAGACTTGAATATTAACCTTGTATGGAGGAAAAGTTATGGATTTGTATGAGTTTTATTCAGGAAGGTGCTTTGATGCTTATAATGAGCTCGGCGCACACGTTGTGAAGGAGAATGTGGGCAAGAGCAGGAGGAAGACCGTGACAGGCGTGGATTTTGTGACATATGCGCCGAATGCGGAGTCGGTGACGGTCACAGGTGAGTTCAATTCCTGGGGAGAGACCACCATGAAGAGGTGCTACGACGGCAGCTTTTTCAAGTGTTTTGTGCCGGGGGCAAAGGCTGGACAGATGTATAAATATAAGATATACCAGAGAGATGGATATTGTGTGGATCACTGTGATCCGTATGGATTCGGCATGGAGCTGAGACCGGCATTTGCATCTATAATAAGAGATATGGATGAGTATACATTTGGCGATGCAAGATGGATGAGGACACGGAATGAGTGCAAGGGTGGTCCGCTCAATGTGTATGAGATGCACATGGGCTCATGGCACTGCAAGCCGGTGTATGATGAGAATGGAAAACAGCTGACACCGGAAGAAGTCATTGAGACTGACCGAGTTGCTGAGGGCTGGTATACATACAGAGAGATAGCACCGATGCTTGTGGAATATCTGAAAGAGCAGGGCTACAATTATGTGGAGTTTATGCCGCTTTCGGAGCATCCATGTGATGAGTCATGGGGCTACCAGAATACCGGATTCTTCAGTCCGACGGCTAGATACGGAACGGCGGATGACTTGAAGTTCCTCATCGACACGCTTCACAAGAACGGCATAGGTGCCATCATGGACTATGTGCCTGTGCATTTTGCACTGGATGGATATGGACTTGCAAAGTATGACGGAACCAATCTGTATGAGCATCCGACCGATGATGTGGGCTACAGCGAGTGGGGTAGTAAGAATTTCATCCATTCCAAGGGAGAAGTTCAGACATTTCTCAAGAGTGCGGCGAATTACTGGCTCACAGAGTATCATTTTGATGGCCTAAGAATGGATGCCATCAGCAGGATAATCTACTGGATGGGCGACGAGTCTAGAGGTGTAAATGACAGGGCGGTCGAGTTTATAAAGGGGCTTAACCAGGGACTTAAGGACAGACACCCGTCATGTATTCTCTGCGCCGAGGATTCCACGGACTACAAGGGAACCACCAAGGAAGTCGGATACGGCGGACTGGGATTTGACTACAAATGGGATATGGGTTGGATGAATGACACATTGAATTTCTTCAGGACTCTGCCGTTTTGTAGAGGCGACCAGTATCACAAGCTGACATTCTCCATGATGTATTTTTATAATGAGAGATACATACTGCCACTCTCGCATGACGAGGTTGTGCATGGCAAGGCAACCATAGCCCAGAAGATGGCGGGATCATATGAAGAGAAATTCCCAAATGCAAAGGCGCTCTACGCCTACATGTATGCGCATCCGGGCAAGAAGCTTAACTTCATGGGTAACGAGATAGCCCAGCTAAGAGAGTGGGACGAGAAGCGTGAGCAGGACTGGGATATACTGAAATACCCGAACCACGATTCATTTAACAGATTTATAAAAGATTTGAATAAGCTCTATCTGAAAGAGCCTGCGCTGTCAGGGTGGGATGATGATCCTCACGGGTTTGACTGGATACTCTGTGGCAAAGAGCAGGATGTTGTATATATATTCCAGAGAGTTATTGAGGAAAATAAGATAGTAGTAGTCATGAACTTATCAGGAAATACATACAGGGATTATCACTTCAGATACGGCGAGGGCAATTCCATGAAAGTCCTCATGAACACGGACTGGAATAAATACGGTGGAAACACTAAAGACACCGTAAAGAGTATCAAGGGCGTATGCGGTGACTTCGGCTTTGATCTTCCGGCTCTGTCTGTAATGTATTTAAAGCCGGTGGATTAGTAAAAAGGAGAGATTATGATATTAGATGTAAGCAACCTTAGCCATGGATTTGGTGACAGGGCAATATTTGAAAATGTGTCATTCAGACTTCTGGCAGGCGAGCACATAGGGCTTGTCGGCGCAAATGGTGAAGGTAAATCAACCTTCATGAATATAGTGACGGGCAGTCTCATGCCGGATGAGGGTACAGTGACCTGGGCGAAGAATGTGAAAGTCGGATATCTGGATCAGCACACGGTCCTTGAGCCGGGCATGACCATAGGCGGAGTGCTGAGGGATGCGTTCTCCAGACTTTTCGATATGGAGAAGAGGATAAATGAGATATGTGACAAGCTGGCGGAGGTCACTGACGAGGATGAGATGAACAATCTTCTTGAGGAGATGGGACTTCTTCAGGATCTTCTGGACAGCCATGACTTCTATATAATAGATTCGAAGGTTGAGGAGGTTGCCAGAGCATTTGACCTGTTGCAGCTTGGACTGGACAAGGATGTAACTGAGCTGTCGGGCGGACAGAGAACCAAGGTTCTGCTGGCGAAGCTTCTGCTTGAAAAGCCGGAGATACTTCTGCTCGACGAGCCTACGAATTATCTTGATGCACACCATATAGAGTGGCTCAAGAGATACCTTCAGGAATACGAGAATGCGTTTATTCTTATATCCCATGACATTCCGTTCCTGAATTCAGTTGTAAATATCATATACCATATGGAGAATTGTCAGCTCAACAGATATGTTGGCGATTATGACAAGTTCCAGGAGGTGTATGCGGTGAAGAAATCCCAGCTTGAGGCTGCGTACAGAAAGCAGCAGCAGGAGATATCTGAGCTGAAGGATTTTGTGGCGAGAAATAAAGCCCGGGTTGCCACAAGAAATATGGCTATGTCCAGACAGAAGAAACTTGACAAGATGGATGTCATTCAGCTTGAGCGTGAGAAACCGAAGCCTGAGTTCAACTTCAAGGAAGCGAGGACCTCTGGTAAGGTCATATTCGAGACCGATGATCTGGTGATAGGTTACAGCAAGGACAAGCCACTTTCCAAACCGATGAATCTCCGTATGGAGCGCGGTGACAAGATAGCCATCACAGGAACGAATGGTATAGGAAAGACGACATTCCTGAAGAGCGTGCTTGGACTTATCCCGGCTATATCCGGTAAGGCACAGCTTGGTGACTATCTGCACATTGGATACTTTGAGCAGGAGGTCAAGCCAAGTGAGAATACATGCCTGCAGGAAATCTGGGAGGAATTCCCGGGATATACCCAGTATGAGGTGCGTGCAGCCCTGGCCAAATGCGGACTTACCACCAAGCATATCGAGAGCAAGGTGAAGGTCCTCTCGGGTGGCGAGCAGGCGAAGGTGAGACTTTGCAAGCTAATCAACACTGATACAAATGTGCTTCTGCTTGACGAGCCGACAAACCATCTTGACGTTGATGCCAAGGATGAATTGAAGCGTGCTCTTTCCGAGTATAAGGGGTCTATACTTCTGGTATGTCATGAGCCTGAATTTTATGATGGTCTTGTGACAGATGTGTGGAATCTGGAGCAGTACACGCTCCTTCAGTGAGATAAACAGGCTCTGCTTTGATTATTGTCAAGGCGAGCCTGTTTTTAATCTGTTCAAGAACTAATTTCTCAATGCTGTAATGGGAACAACAAATACACCATCAGACCTTTGATATGCTGCGTTAGATAATCCACATATAACACATAATGAATCCGGACCCATTCCGCCATTGGATTCAATTGCTTTTTTTATTTTTATAAGATTTTCGGCAGCAGCATCTATTTGGTTTGCACCCAGTTTTATTTCAAATCCACACCATTTTCCGTTGGGCAGTGCTATAACTGCATCCATCTCGTTGTTATTATAATCCTGATAATGATATAATTCTGCATCGAAGGATTCTGCATATATTTTTAAATCTCTTTCACATAATGCTTCGAATAAGAATCCTAGTGTATTCAAATCATTCAATAGCATTTCAGGGGTTGCATTTAGCAAGGCAGCTGCTAAGGATGGGTCTGACAAATGTCTCTTTTCGGCCTGTTTGATGCGGATGGGTGATCGAAGCTTCGCTTCAAAAGGCTTTTGATTATCCGTTAGGAAGAGTCTGTGAAAAACATCCAGATAGGCGGCAACGGTTTCTACATCAATATCTTCGTTGTCGATTTCTTTAATATCATTTTTAAGTTTGTTGTTTGTTACAGTTGTAGCCTCATTTCTTGCAAGTGAGCGGAGAAGTAATTCCATTTTGTGTTTATCTCTTTTTATTTCATCTATTCGATATACATCATCATCCAATACAGCCTGGATATATTGCTTAGGAAGATATGCTGCCTGTTTTAATGGCGCATCCTGATTGGCAGGCCAGCCGCCTCTTATAATAAAATCAATAAGCCTTGACAGATTAACTTCTCCTAATATTTGAGGTTCTATCTTGCCGTTGCATATATCTTTAAGCGAGACGCTTCCGCTGGAATTGCCACTTTCAAATAATGACATTGGATGCATTCTTAATTTTGCAATCCTTCCAGCACCACTATGCAATATTCCTTTGTGATTTGGTGTTGCAGATCCTGTCAATATAAATTGTCCTTTAGTGCCGTTTTGATCAACCTTAAATCGGACAGCATCCCATAGTTGTGGAACTTCCTGCCATTCATCGATCAATCTTGGCGTTTCACCATCCAAAACCAATGATGGACTTAGCTGTGCCAATTGTCTGTTTTGAAAATTCCCATCTGGATTGCCAATCATTATCTCGCTTTTGCAATGGTATGACGATGTCCATGTTTTCCCGCACCATTTAGGACCTTCTACGCATACTGCGCCAAATGCTTCTAAGTAATTATCTAATATATTGTCTAAAAGTCTTGGCTTGTAATCTTTTCTTTTCATATGCTATATGCTCTCCGTTCTTATATGTCACTAATATTATTGACCTGAGTAGTTATATATATTTATAAATTATGATAATATAATGCAAGGGATTTTGCAATCTCAATCCGATTAATTTTGCAATCTCAATCCGATGGATTTTACAATCCCAATCCGATAGATTTAATGATTTCAATCCAGTAATAATTGACTATGAAGATGTATTATATTATTCTATGTAGGATGGTTCACCGATGTAAAGCAATAAAGATGAGAGTGCGGACAGGGCTGAAGTTAACATGTAAGGATCGGACTTAGACACAGGTAGAAAAATAATATTAGGATGGAGATGTTAGATGAATATACTTGAGAGTTTAAAGGATAAATTACTTGTTGCAGACGGGGCATTTGGAACCTGTTATGTGGGAATGTACGGAGAGCAGGGAACTGTCGCTCCTGAGCTTGCAAACATGCGTCACCCGGAGCGGGTACTTGAGATCCATAAAGAGTATGTGAAGGCGGGAGCCGGGCTTATAAGGACAAATACATTTGCGGCAAATACAGCGAGCCTTGATGCTGACACGGATTATGTCATTTCAAATGTGCGTGCGGCGGTAAAGCTTGCGAAGCAGGCTGCGGAAGAAGATGTGGAAGCAGCAGATTGTGTCAGGACGAGTGATGCAGTTGTGACAGAAGCCGATGAATCTGGAACATATCGAAAAAAGGTGTCCGTTGCTGGAGATATAGGTCCGATACCTGCGGATGCCGGTCTCACGTTGAATGAAAGGGTGTCACAGTACAAGCTGCTGGGTGAGGCGATGCAGGACATGGGAGTGGATATCATCTGGTTTGAGACATTTCCTGAGTTCAATGTGCTCGAGCCTGTGGTGAAGCACCTGAAGGCAAGAAAGAACACGCCGGTCATGGTGTCGTTCTGCGTGAACCAGTTTGGGTACAGCAACTGTGGATTTTCGGCAAGGGCATTGCTCTCCCAGGTGGCAGGAAATCAGGACGTGGACTGTGTTGGATTCAACTGCGGAGTTGGTCCGTACCATATGCTTCAGCTTCTGAAAAAGCTGGATATAGACTGCGGAAAGCCTGTATCAGTCATGCCGAATGCGGGATACCCGAAGTTTACACAGAGCAGACTGGTGTTCAATGACAACAAAGAGGGATTCATAGATAAGATCCAGGACATAGCGGCGCTTGGTGCAGATATCATAGGAGGATGCTGCGGAACAAATCCTGAATACATACATCAGATCATGGAGCGGGTGAAAACCGGAGATATTGCAAAGGCTGCCAAGGTTCATGTTGAAAAGGTACAGGCTGACAGTGCTGTAAAGGACAATTTCCTCAAAGGACGTCTGGAGCGTGGCGGGGCAGCCACAAAAAATGCCGACGGACACAAGCACAAGCTGATTGCTGTGGAGCTGGCACCTCCGGTGGATGTCAACGATCAGAAGCTGCTTGATGCAGCCCATATACTTAAGCAGTCACATGTGGATGTGGTGACATTCCCTGATTCGCCATCGGGAAGAACCAGAGCGGATTCCATACTCATGGCGGAGAAAGTGCATAAGGAGACAGGACTCAGGGTCATGCCGCATCTGTGCTGCCGTGATAAGAATGCCATAGCCATAAGGGGAAGCGTGCTCGGTTCACAGCTTAATGGCATAAAGGATTTTCTTGTCATAACAGGTGATCCGGTTCCGGTCATGTTCAGACAGACGACCAGGAGCGTGTTCAACTTTGATTCAGTCGGAATGATGAAGCTGCTGCAGTCTATGAACGAAGAGGTGTTCAGCGGGGATAAGATCACCTACGGCGGAGCGATCAACCAGAACAGACTTAACACAAAGTTTGAGATAGACAGAATAAAGAGAAAGATGGAAGCCGGGGCTGAATTCTTTCTGACACAGCCGGTGTTCTCCAGAGAGCAGGCGCAGATCCTCAGAGACATGAAGGCTGAGACCGGCGCGACAATACTTGTGGGAATCATGCCGCTTGTCAGCAGGAGAAATGCCTTGTTCATGAAAAATGAGATGTCAGGCATAGAGATCCCGGACGAGATCATAGAGAGATACAGTGAAAATGCCACAAGGCAGGAAGGCGAGGAGTGCGGCATACAGATTGCCAGAGATATACTTGAGTACACTTCGGATTTTGCAGATGGATATTACTTCTCGTTCCCATTCAACAGAGTACATATGCTGGCACATATCGTTGACTAAAATGTGAGTCAAGGTTATTATGGAATAAGCGGTGTTGCCGGGGAAAACAGGGATTCCGGAGCAGCGCTATATAGGAGAGGCGCTGTTATATATACAGTAGATAAAATACAGGATGCGCGGGTGCGCAGAAAGGAACAGACATGGATTACAATAGTTTAAGTCTTAAGATGCATGAGGAGCACAAGGGTAAGGTAGAGGTAGTGTCCAAGGTGGCAGTGAAGAACAGAGACGATCTGAGCACGGCTTACACACCGGGCGTTGCAGAGCCTTGCAGAAAGATCCGTGACAATAAGGCTGACGTATACAAATATACATGCAAGGGCAACATGGTTGCCGTGGTATCAGACGGAACAGCGGTTCTCGGCCTGGGAGATATAGGACCTGAGGCAGCTATACCTGTAATGGAAGGAAAGTCCATACTCTTCAAGGAGTTCGGCGGAGTTGACGCATTCCCTATCTGCCTTGACACAAAGGATGTGGATGAGATCGTTGAGACAGTAAAGCGCATTGCACCTGTATTTGGCGGAATCAATCTGGAGGATATATCAGCTCCAAGATGCTTCGAGATAGAGAAAAGACTTAAGGAAGAACTTGACATTCCTGTATTCCATGACGATCAGCATGGTACAGCTATCGTTGTGTCAGCAGGACTCATCAATGCGTTAAAGCTTGTCGGCAAGCCGTTTGACGAGGCAAATGTGGTTATCAACGGAGCAGGTTCTGCAGGTATATCAATATGTAAGCTTCTGCTTCAGCTCGGTATAGGCAATGTGGTTCTCGTGGACAGGCAGGGTGCTCTGTGTCCTGGACAGGACTGGATGAATCCGGCACAGGCAGAGATGGCAGAGATTACAAACAAGGACAGACAGACAGGTTCTCTTGCCGAGATAATGAAGGGTAAGGATGTATTTGTCGGAGTTTCAGCTCCAAATATCGTGACAGCAGAGATGGTTGCATCTATGGCAGCAGATCCTATAGTATTTGCCATGGCAAACCCTACACCTGAGATCATGCCTGAGGAAGCGGCAAAGGGCGGAGTAAGAGTAATGGCGACGGGCCGTTCGGATTATCCAAACCAGATTAATAACGTTCTAGTATTCCCGGGAATATTCAGAGGTGCCCTGGACGCCAAGGCAACAGGCATAACTGAAGAGATGAAGATGGCAGCAGCCAAGGCTATCGCATCCATTGTAACAGATGATGAGCTCAAGGAGGATTACATCATTCCTGGAGCATTTGACGAGAGAGTTGCTAAGGTGGTTGCCAAGGCTGTAGCTGACGAGGCAATAAAGCTTGGAATTACAAAATAAGAATAAAAATAAAGTTTTTCGAAATATTTAGTAAATAAGTGTACTAAAAATCGCATCTTATGTGGAAAGTCCGCATGGGATGCGGTTTTTTATTTTGTAATTTTATTGTAAAGTAATATTGTTGTCCACGGGGACGGATAGGGAGGAGAAAAAATTGAACAGTGTTATTATTGGGCAGAGAATAAAGGATGCCCGCAAGTCTATGAACCTCACACAGAAGGAGCTGGGGTATCTTATCTATGCAGATGGCAAATATATAAGCCGTCTTGAAAATGGCGGAAGTCTGCCGAGCCTGAAGCGGCTGGTGCTGCTGTCGAGGGTGCTTAACCGCACATGTGATTATTTCATATGGGATATCGATGTGATGGAGGAGGATGTGACTCCGAGGGAGGAAATCGTTATCCGGGATGAACAGGAGCGGAAGCTTCTGCAGCTTTGGAGGGAGATATGCTGAAGATTGCTGTGTACAGTGAGGAGAAAGTAATGAGCCCGTTGTTGCAGGAGTACATGGGTATATGGCAGAGAGATGCGGGATGTGTGTGCGCTGTGAGATATTATGACAATGTGCATGCGATCATGGTCGACATGGATCTTGAAGGAATTTACGATGTAGTGGTGGTGTATCGTTCCTGGGATGTGGCCGATGTCTTGAAAAAAGACCGCAGGGTAGGTAGTCTCGTGATGATAGCAGCAGGAATAAACCGGAGATTGTATGATATCCAACCGTGTTATATTCTGTATGAACCTGTTAATGCGGCAAATTTCAAAAAGGTGATGACGATGGCGGTTGAGGGGAGCCGGGATGAGAGAAGATTCACATTTGTATCCGGAAGGGTGAGATACAGTGTAGATACCCGGAGCATAATGTATTTTGAAAGCGAACTGCGTCGCATAAATCTGGTCACAACGGAACAAAAATATGTTTTTTATGGAAGTATTGGCGAGATGGAAAAGCGCATGAAGGTGGGCTACGGGGGATTTATCAGACCACATGAATCCTATCTTGTAAATCCGGATCATGTGAGCAGATGCACGGCTCATGAAATGATACTGACAAATGGTAAAAGTATACACATCAGCGCAACAAGACGCGCTGATGTGAAAAGATACTACAGTGAACTGATCAATTGCTAGTTGTTAGAAGATCAAATATATCTGAGTAATTCTATGTTCAGTCTGCCCTTCCGGGTTGCGCTGCCTGTCTCGACAAATTCATATTTGCCATATCCACGTATTGAAAATACGTCGCCCGGTTTTAACTGGTAGCTGCTGTTTTCGTACAACCTGTTGTTTAGTGAAAATTTCTTTTCCCTGAACAACAGGGATGTGCTGCTTCTTGAAAGGCCTGTTATTGTGGCGGTCACTGCGTCCGCTCTTGCAGATGCTGCGATTATGTGCAGAGGTTCCTTTTTTATCTGTATCTCATCAGTATCCTGGGTGCTGCAAAAAGTACATTTTACATTTGTGTGCCTTATCTTTGTCAGATTTTCAGCGATATAATCGGCAACAGTGTCCACACAGAATATATAGGCATTGTTGTGCTTGCCAGAATGAGTGGATTCGGTGATCAGTATATCGCCCACCATCTCCCTCTCAATGCCAAGATTCATAAGTGCCCCAAGGAAATCCCTGTGGTTCAGATCGTCTGAGAATTTGTCCGAAACAGCGGAAACCTTCATGGTGCAGATGGGAAAAGCCGGTGCGTAGCCGCAGTCGGCTTCATTTCCAAAGGCGATCATAACGCGGTCGCAGGATTCCCTGCCTCCAAAGATGGTATATCCTGCAAATGACAACTGTTCAAGATTGCTGTAAAATACTTCCATGTCTGCAGCACTCAGAAAATTAGTATATGTATATCTGTTCTGGCGGAAGGCGGCATTTGCCAGATCCTTTAACCGCCCCTTTAGAATATCGTTTTCATTCATAGCATGTCCTCCGAGATCATTGACTTCTTACTATTATATTACAACACTCCGATCTTCGCCAACAGTCAAACGAATTTGACAGCTTTGCACGATAATCTGAAATTTATTGTTGCGAAAAGTGATCATAATGAACAATAAACCGTTCAAACGTGAATAAAACAATCATTTTGCATTCAAAAATCTTCTAAAAACTATTGAAATGCGCAACTGTTGATAAATTACCACAAAAAAAAGCCTTCGTTTTATAAATTTTTGCGTATTTACAATTTCAAAGTGTTTTGATAGTATATGGGCATAACAAGGAGATGAGTTGTGATCAACAAGCCTTCTGGTTATAAAAAGACAATCACTTATATTTTGATAGACGGAGGGTTCCCTTAGCACGAAATTCGTAGAAATCCCTTTATACGATGTAATGTAACCCCATAACCCCAAACCCCAAAACATAGGAATCCTCCACTCCCCCCTTCTTAACAGCCTGTCGCATAAACGACGGGCTGTTTTTATGTTCTGAAAAACAGGGGGGGATTTAGAGTTTCATATTGGATGCACTTATGGCGTTACCGAGTTCTGTGAGACTTTCCACGAAGGCTGCGTATTTGCATATGTCAGTCATCTTAGATTTTCTTTTACTATTTCCGAGAATGCTATAGATATAATCTCTTGACTGGTCGATTATATATGTTGGCGTTGTGTCGTGCTCGTTGTTGAATAACATGGATTTGAAGTTTTGAAAAAAAGAATAAATTTCATAATCTATAGAATTGTCATTCCGCTGCATGTATTCGAGAAGCATATCGATATAGCGCAAAGCTGAGTGTACGTACAGGATAGAGTTTTCGTTTATGTACAGTACGGTTTCCGGCACAAAGAAAGATGGATGTGCGAAACCTTTTATGCTGTGCAGGGCTTCCATTTTCTGGGTGGCTGACTGGTTGAACGAGTAACGGTTTTTGTATTGTTCAATGATAGAGAGCGTGTCCGCTGAATTATTTTTTGCTATTACGCGCCGTCTCTCGTTGATGTACAGTTTTAACTCCAATAGAAGAAAATATATATCCGGGGATGAAAAACGCTGCGAGTTTTTGATATACGGAAATGAACCTGTCATTCTTCTGAAAAATGAGTCTGCTGTGGCATAATTGTTTATTATGCTGATGGCTGCATCTACATTGAAATTCTGGACAAATTCCCTGGTTGCGGGCTGATACACTGTCTCGTTGTCAATGCGGGATACATAGGAACTAAGAAAGATTATCTTCTCTTCTGCGGTGAGTTCGTATCCGTTGAGGTTACAATAATTGATGGCGGAACAGGGGGCATCGGTTTGTGTTTCGGCATTGTTTAAGTCTGTCATAATGATCTCCTTTGTTTTTGTATGGATAAAAATGTAGCACTTTAACGCGATAAGTGGTAGGATATTTATGGATACAAAATTGTACAATCTGTATAAATGTATACAATGGAGGAGAGAGATGAATAGAAGGAGAACAAAAAAGGGGGTGTCGGATTCTACAGAAATGGTAGATACGATAGGCTTCAATATGCGGGATATCCGCAAAAACAGCAGATCTTCGAAGTATACGGTAAAGTATATGGTTGCGGAGATAAATAAGCTCCTGCCGGAGAATCATAAGATAACAGAAGGGCTATATTACAAGTGGGAGAATGAGGAGAGGCTTCCGACAGTGCGGCACATTCCGGCTATAGCTAGTGCTCTCGGTGTGTCTGAGACTGCACTTTTTCACTGGCAGGGTATGAAGAATGGAACTGTCAACAGCAAATATAGTCAACTGGTTGAGAGCGTTAAAGCACTTGGAGATGACAAGACGGCTGATATAGCCTGGCTTGCATCGGGTTGGTCAGGTGACCTTAAAGCTCTGGTTGAATTTGACATGCTGTATGCAAGTCTGTTTGCGGAGGACAGACGGGATGTGGCATCTCTTGGAATAAGATTATATGATGTGTGCAGGAAAGAGGGCAGACTGAATCCGGATGTGCCATCTGTGGATTTCTCTTATTTGCAGCAGGCTCTCAGGGATCTGTGGGCATCAAAGTAAGATATAATTGCACAAATAAAAAAATATCTTTGTTCTTTTTGACAAAATAGCCAACTTGACATGGTAAAAATCAAAAAATTCTTGACTTGTGCACAAAAAAAGCTATGATAATATTAAGGGCAACCGATTGCGCATGGAGCGTTGCGCAAATGCGGTGATACGTGCTGAACAAAAGGAGACTTGAATATGGAGACAAAAGAGTCAGGCCAGAAGATGACCATTTCTGATGTGGCTGAGGCGTTAAATATATCTAAGACTACAGTATCGAGAGCGATTTCCGGAAAGGGAAGGATCGGTGCCGAGACAAGGCGGAGAGTTCTCGAGTATATAGAGGAGCATAATTATAAGCCAAGCGTTATAGCGAAGGGGCTGGCACAGTCAAAATCCTATAATATAGGGTGGGTCATGCCGAGCGACTACAGCGTGGTGGATCTGCCATTCTTTCAGAAGTGCCTGATGGGATTGCTGGAGATGGCTGCGCCAGTGGATTATGATGTGCTTGTGTGTACAGTGTCACCGGATGATATGAGCCAGCTGGAGAGAATTGTTGAGAATCATAAGGTGGATGGGGTTGTACTTGGAAGAACTCTTGTGAATGATGCCCCGGCAGAATATCTCAAGGAAAAAAAGATACCATTTGTTGTGGTTGGAAGTATGGATGATGACAATGTTGTCCAGGTTGATCATGATCACAGAAGTGCATGCCGTGAGCTTACATCTATACTGCTTGCCAAAGGAATGACTAAGGTAGCCCTCATGGGTGGTAATAAGAATCATGTGGTAACCCTCAACAGGTATAGAGGATATCTTGATGCGATGGAGGATATGGAGGTACCGGTAGATAACAGCCTGGTATACTTTGATATAGATAATTCAGTATTATGTGAACATGCCATTGAAGAGATAATGAAGCAGAAAGCAGAATGCATACTGTGTATGGATGATGGAATATGCCAGAATGTACTTAATATATTGGATAAGAAGGGCATAAAGGTGCCAACTGATGTGAGAGTTGCGTCATTCTACAACAGCTCACTTCTGAACAATTACCAGCCTGCGATCACATCGCTCCAGTTTGATCCGCGTGAGCTTGGAATGGTAGCATGTAAACTGCTGGTGGATTTTATAGAGGGCAACGAAGTTAAGAAGAAGACACATCTGGGTTATGAACTCAGATTAAAAGAGTCAACGAAGTAATTCATAGTTATATATCCTTCCCAGAGGGGCGTCAGTGTTTGGCTGACGCCCTGTTTTTATGTGAAAAGAGCCAGAATATGCGCAACATGCGCAAAAAAATGATGCGCGACGGGCATGAAAATACACCATAGAATATTGCTGTTATAGCAATATTCTATGGTGTAACAAAGAGAAAAGTAATGAAAAAACGGCCTAAATGAGTGTAATAATGGCTGGAAAAGGAAATGAAACATGAAAATCTTACATATGGGATAGCAGATGATTAACAAATATTACCATATATAGTGTGCAACGCAAACGGGTGCGCAAAATATAACGAACATGGAAACGTTTCCAAACAAAGTGACTTGTGCAAAATGTATATTTTTTTTATTTTGAAAGTTATATGAATTAGTAGTTGACAACAATAAACAGAACTGATAATATATAACCATAAAGAACAACCGATTGCGCACGGGAAACAAAAAGAGCAACTAATTTTCTTGTTATTTATTTAAAGAGGAGGACATAAGAATGAGAAAGAAAGTTTTATCATTAACACTTGTTGCTGCGATGATGGCAGGATGCCTTGCGGGATGTGGCAACGCAGATTCGAAGGACGAAGGAACAACAGCAGCTGCTGGCGACAGCACAACACAGGCTGCAGCATCAGATGATGCAATTCAGAACTTAATTGATGCAACAACAGGAACTGTAGATCTTTCGGTATGGGCTTCTGAGGAAGATCAGGATCTCACAACACAGGTTATTGAAGAATTCAAGAAAAAGTATTCAGATGTTGACTTCAACATCACACTCGGAGCCGAGTCTGAGTCAAAGGCAAAGGATGATATCCTGGTAGACGTTGAGGCTGCTCCTGATGTATTCGCATTTGCTGATGATCAGATCAATGAGCTGGTTAAGGCTGGTGCACTTCAGCCGGTACAGGCTACATACACTTTTGATGTTGCAAACGAGAATGTGGCAGCTTCTATAGAGGCAGCTTCTGTTGATGGAACATTATATGCATATCCAATGACAGCAGACAACGGATACTTCATGTTCTATGATTCATCAGTATTCACAGAGGATGATGTTCAGTCGATGGATGCCATGATCGAGGCAGCAAAGAAGGCAAACAAGAAGATCGCTATGAACGTATCAGATGCATGGTATGTATACTCATTCTTCCAGGGCGCAGGTCTTGACCTTACACTTAACGATGACGGACTTACAAATACATGTACTTGGAATCAGGCAGGCGGTACAGACGTAGCTCAGGCAATTCTTGATCTCTTTAAGACAGGCGTATTTGTAGATATGGATGATCCTACACAGGCAACAGCAATCGCTGAGGGTACGATCTGTGCAGCAGTTAACGGAACATGGAGAGCAGCAGACGCTGAGGCAGCATGGGGCGAGAACTATGCAGCAGCTAAGCTCCCTACATACACAGTTGCAGGCAAGCAGGTTCAGATGGCATCATTCTCAGGCTGCAAGCTTATCGGTGTAAACCCACATTCAAAGAACGTAGGCTGGTCAATGCTTCTTGCTGAGTATCTTACATCAGAGGATACACAGGTTACAAGATTTAAGCAGAGAGGTCTTGGTCCTTCAAACATCAACGCTTCAGAGTCAGAGGAAGTTAAGGCTAATCCAGCTATATCAGCTCTTGCAGCTCAGGCAGCATATGCAACACCACAGCGTGTAGGCGGTAACTACTGGACACCAGCAGAGACACTTGGTTCAATCCTTGCTCAGGGTAATCCGGACGGAACAGATCTTCAGAAGCTTCTCGACAACGCTGTAGAAGGAATTGAGGCACCTGTATCACAGGAGTAATTTTAAATAAGAAGTACTTTGAATAATATTTATAAGTTATAATGAGAATGCCTCATATGTCATTCGTGGCATATGGGGCATTTTAAAAAGAGAGGAGCTTTTTCATGAAGAAAATATCAGGATTCTTTAAAGCCATAGGAAGATATTTCAAGAATTTTGGTGTTGCTTTTGCAAAAGGTGATATATGGGTTAAGCTCTCAGCGGTTATCATGGGTGCAGGTTACTTCGCAAGAAAGCAGATCGTCAATGGTTTGATCATGCTCATCGTTGAGGCTGCGTTTGTGTTGATGTGCGTAGGCTATGCGGCACCAAACCTTGCCAAATTTGGAACTCTTGGAACTGTAAAGTTTGAGCAGGTATTTGATCCACTCACCATGCAGACAACTACTAATAATTACGACAATTCTTTCCAGATCCTTCTCAATTCGGTGGTTGCGTTGTTCATCATTCTTATATTCGTGCTTTTCTACATTCACAATATCAAGACAGTGTACAAGCTTCAGCAGATGAAGGAAAATGGAGAACATATAAATACATTCAAGGAAGATATGAAGTCACTCTTCAACGAGAAGTTCCACATAACACTTCTCACACTTCCGACAATTGGTGTAGTCATAATGAATATTCTGCCAATACTGATACTTATTGCAGTGGCATTTACCAATTATGATCAGCAGCACCTTCCACCAAACTCACTGTTTACATGGGTGGGCTTCAAGAACTTTGCAAGCCTGTTCTCAAACAGCATGACAGTAACATTTGGATATTCATTCAGAAAGGTTCTTGGCTGGACACTTGTATGGGCGGTCATGGCGACATTTACCACATTCATAGGCGGTATCCTTCTTGCCAAGGCGATCAATTCCAAGACAACCAAGCTGCCAAAGATGTGGAGAACACTTTTCATCATATCAATAGCAGTTCCACAGTTCGTAACACTGCTTTTGGTTAGAAACTTCTTCGCTGATTCCGGTATTGTGAACACTATCTGCTCAAATATCGGTATCACAGACCTGCTTAAGCATGCAGGACTTGTCGGTGAGCATCTTACATATATACCGTTCCTGACTGATCCTCACTGGGCAAAGGTAATGATCATTCTCATCAATATCTGGGTCGGTGTTCCATACCAGATGCTGATCGCAACAGGCGTTCTGATGAACATACCTACAGATCAGATCGAGAGTGCAAAGATCGATGGAGCAACAAATTTCCAGGTGTTCTGGAAGATCACAATGCCATATATCCTGTTCATCCAGGGCCCGGCACTTATAACAGACTTTGTAAAGAACATCAACAACTTCAACGTAATCTACCTGCTCACACAGGATGTATTCGTCACACAGAATCAGGCTCTCGCCAATTCGCATGCGAAGGAAGTTGACCTTCTTGTTACATGGCTGTTCAGACTTACAAATGAATACTACGACTACAAGATGGCATCTGTTATCGGTATCATAGTATTTATCATATGTGCAGCATTTACACTTATATCATTCTCAAGAATGATTGCAGGAGATAAAGAGGAGGAGTACCAGTAATGAAGAAAACAATAGGTTCAATCGTTAAACATATCGTATTACTTGTCCTCGCAGTTATCTGGCTGGTTCCGATCATCTGGCTGATTGTCACTTCATTCAGCGGATATAAGGGAATCAATACAGCGCATTTCTTCCCAACGAGCTGGTCTATGGACAATTTTGTTCAGCTGATTACAAGACCTGACTCGGTTGTGCAGTATGTGTCATGGTTCAAGAATACACTTATTATTGCAGTATTTACATGTATCATCTCTACTATATTTGTAATTATGGTCAGCTATGCGATGAGCTGCCTGAGATTCAACGGCAGAAAACAGATCATGAGTGCGTCACTGATACTGAACATGTTCCCTGGCCCACTTCTCATGATAGCAATTTACTTTATCCTGAAGATGCTGGGACTTACAAACAGCCATTTCGGTATGATCATAGTTTACTCAGCAGGATCAGGACTTGGATTCCTCATCATGAAGGGATTCATGGACACAATACCTATGTCACTTAAGGAGGCTGCCAGACTTGAGGGTGCTTCGGAGGCGAAGATATTTACGAAGGTAATCCTTCCTCTGTGTAAGCCAATCGTGGTGTATCAGGTAATCAGTTCATTCCTTATACCTTGGGGCGATTTTGTATTCGCAAAGCTTATGCTCAACTCAGGAGTTTCGAAGGACTGGACAGTAGCTATAGGTCTTTACAATATGCTTGAAAAATCACTCGTCAACAAATACTTCTCAGTATTCTGCGCCGGCGGTATCGTGGTAGCTATCCCTATCTCAATATTGTTCGTCATAATGCAGAAGTACTATGTAGAGGGTGTAACTGGCGGTTCTGTAAAGGGTTAAGGCGGACGGTCTGAGAGAAATGAGAAAATTTATTTTGGGCAGGTGTCTGCGTTGCCGGATGGACCACATATGGATGGTGGTGCGGATGCCTGCTATAATTAGCCCTAAAATAGGGCAGACAGGATGAAAAATGAGGATATTGTCGCTTATTTGGGGACGATTATCTTTAGATCAAAAGGTTACAACATATACGAAATAGGAGATTTAAGATATGGAGAATACATTTATTGTAAACATTATCCATCGTCCTGAGATGGTTCCTGAGTATGCCGAGAAGGTTACAGGCCATGGTCAGGCAGAGGATATCGGAAGAAAAGCTCTCCTCACAGAGTCACTGGACATATTCAAGTTCCAGCAGGAGACAGCTCACAAGAACGGACTCAAGACTACTATTCAGATGACATATGCCAGCCTTTTTAACGAGGAGGCTGTATCACTCGCCAAGGAGCATCATGAGAAGTATGGAGATGAGATAGCGCTCTCACTTCTCGGACTTCCCTGCACAGAGTTCAGAGAGAAGTACAAGACCAAGGACTTCTGTATCTGGATGTTCTCTATGGAGGACAAGAAGAATATCGTCGATGACGTATTTGGAAAGTTCCATGATATATTTGGCTTTTATCCAGTGTCTACAGGTTCATACTATATGGATGCTGAGCTTACAAACTACATCAAGGAGAAGTATCCATCAGTCAAGTGTGCAGTTGCAACATGCTGGGAGGAGGGCCCTAAGGCTTACCACACATGTAACAACTCATGGTACACACTGTTTGATGGCGGCCCATGGAATCCGTGGATACCTTCAAAGCAGAACACACATGCACCTGCAGCAAATGAGGCTGAGGACAGCGGAATCGTTGCCATCCCGCATCTTTCAAGAGATCTGCTGGCATGCTATGATGGAAATGGTTCTAACTTTGGTACACATCCACAGAACGTTCTCCGTGGAATGATCTATGACAGCAAGACATGGGAGTACCCATATCTGTACAACCTGATCGACCAGTATCGTCATCTGGCTAAGTTCAACAATGGATATTCATACAACATGATGTTCGTTGGACCAGGCTGGCTGAACAAGATGGGACGCTGGGAGGCTCCATACGAGCTGCTCAAGAAGAGCTACGAGGATGGAATGAAGTATTATGGCGACCTGAAGAAGGAAGGCAAATGTATCGACATGACAATGGCTGAATTTGCTGACTTCTACAGAGAGAACAAGACATACGAGGAGCCTGAGTGTGCTCTTTGGAAGGATATACTGTACGGATCAGACAAGCAGATATTCTGGTACTGCGATCCATACATGAGAGCCCAGATCAACATGGATCAGGGCGGTGCGATCGTTGACCTCAGACCATACGCTGCAAAGCTCAACTGGCCTGTAGGTATCGGAACTCCACATGTTCAGGATGCTTCATATCCATTCCTGATCCAGGAGAAGTACAGAGCAGGATATTTCACACACTATGCTGGAGAGGGTACTGTAAGAAGTGCCAAGATCAGCTACAAGGGTGAGGAGGTCGACCTCTGTCTGTGCAGAACAAAGGCAACATTCTCGCAGGAGGGAAGCACAAGAATCCTTACACTTGACCCGGTTGACATCGAGTTCTACGATCTGACAGTTAAACTTCAGACAAAGATATATTTTGAGGAGGGTTCATCCAAGATAAGACATGAAAGAACTATCCTCGAGATGAGCAACCCTGATGCAGAGGTTGAGATCAATGAGTACATGGTGGCATGCTACGGTACAACAGAGTACCCAGAGGACATGACAGGAATCACTCTCACAGCAAAGAATGCTTCAGAGAGCAAGTCACTCACATATGAGTACAAGTGCAGAGAAGAGGATCTCGCAGGCGCCGATGAGGTGTCAGCAGTTATACCTGCGATCGAGACAAAGGCTGCCATGGGAGCATCTGGCAGCGATGCAACAGGATATTTCAAAGAGGGATATGCGTTCTCGCCAATGTTCACTCTCGGGTTTACAAAGACACTTAAGGATAAGGAGGTATTTTCAACATGGCTCAGTCTGGAAAAGGCAAATTAAATTACAGATGTCCAATGTGTTTTATGAGAGATCTGGATATAGATATGTTCTATGATAAGGACAAGAAGGAATACTACTGTATCCGTTGTCAGTATGTTGGACCAGAGGAGGACGTTCTGGCAAAGAACGAGCTCATCAGAATAAAATATGGAAGAATGTATGACAGGATTACATTTGACGACTAGGTGACAGATGTCATCTTGATAGAAGGCCGCCGACAGATGAAGATGAACTGGTACATCAGGGGTATGCAGAACATTTTTCTTCGGCGGCTGTTCTTGGTTATAACAGGCAGTAAAATAAATGCAGGTGAAGGAGACAAAAATATGGCAGATTATATAAAGGGCGTGGATCTCTCCGCTGTTGTCGAGGTTGAAGAGCTGGGGGCGAAATATTATGACAATGGTGTGCAGGGAGATATATTTGACATACTTAAGAACTATGGTGTGAATTCTGTGAGACTTCGTCTGTGGAATGATCCGTACACGGAGGACGGCGTACCTTATGGTGCGGGCACAAATGACCTTGAGGTATACAAAAAACTCGCGAAGCGCGCTATGGATCATGGAATGAGCATTCTGCTTGATTATCACTACAGTGATTTCTGGGCTGACCCGGGCAAGCAGAGGGTGCCGAAGGCGTGGAGAGGCATGGATGCGGATCAGCTTGAGCAGGCTGTGTACGACTACACAAGGGAGACTCTTTTAGAGATGAAGGCTGCGGGCGTTCTCCCTCAGCTTGTTCAGGTTGGAAACGAGCTTACAAACGGACTGATGTGGCCGCTGGGACAGAAGCCGGAGTATGACAATATCGCGAAGTTTGTGAGCGCAGGAATAAGGGCGGTCAGATCGGTTGACTCTGATATTCCGGTCATGATACATCTCGACAATGGCGGCAACAATCCTATGTATGTGGATTGGTTTGACCACTACATGGAAAGAGGAGAAGATTTTGATATAATCGGAATGTCGTATTATCCGTTCTGGCATGGAACCATGAAGGAGCTAGAGGCAAATATGCGAGATATGGCGGTTAGATATGGCAAAAAGATAGTTATCGCTGAGGTTTCCATGGGATTTACCATGGAGGACTACGCAGAATATGAGAAACTGGGACCTGACGATAGAAAGGGCTATGCCACAAAGCCTTCACTGGTGGAGAATCTTGACTACCCTATGACACCTGAGGGACAGGCGGAATTTATGAACGACATAATGAAACTGATAGATGATGTTCCTGGTGGCGATGGCTTTTATTATTGGGAGGCAGGCTGGATACCAGTACCGGGAAGCGGCTGGGCTACGGAAGGTGCTCTGTCATACATAGAGGAGTCTGGACCATGCGGAAATGAATGGGCAAATCAGGCACTTTTTGATTATGACGGACATGCTCTGCCGGCACTTAAGACTATACGTGATTACAAGCCGGCGCATGACGACTATCCACTTAAGTAAATTATGGGGGACAGAGGGGACGGAGGTGCCTGTCCCCTCCGTCCCCGTGGTTTCTGATAGTAAAGTACATGTTTTTGATACATTTGGATATGTTTTGGTTGGGCGGGTCTGTGTATAATATATACAGATGCGCCCTTTTAATATATTTGGCAAATTTACAGATGGGGGACAGGACGGGTTGTTCTGATTGGTCAGGAGGTCAGGAGGTAAGGTATGAAAAAAGTAGCATTGTTCATGGATGGCTGGAAGAGGTATTTCACCTACGCCTGGCCGCTGGGATTTATGCAGAAGATAAAGGAAGCCAGGGCTGATGTTAATTTGTACATATTCAACAGCAACGGCAATTGGAACAGGGACGACGGTTACAGCTATGGAGAATACAATATATACAATCTTCCGGAGCTGACAGACTTTGATGGGATCATAATATCTGTCAACAATATCAAATATCCGGAAGTCACGGCGGAACTGCTGGACAGGATAAGGAAGAGCGGAGTTCCGGCTATAAGCCTCGAGACTGCTTTTGACGGTCTGCATTTTGTGGGTATAGACAATTATGATGCCATGTATGACATGACTCGGCATATGATAGAGGAACATGGTGCGAAGAAGGTGTGGTATCTTGCCGGACCGAAGGACAACTATGAGGCTCAGGAGAGATGCCGTGCATTCTGCGATTGTATGGATGTGTATGGACTCAAGGTTGAGGATGAGGATGTCCTGTTTGGAGATTTTGGTTTTAATGATGGCGTGACGGGATTCGAGGAGCTGCTCAGAGCACATGGACATACGTGTATAAAACATGAGAAGGACGGACCGGATTACGGTGGACCTGCGGAGGTGTACGGTGAGATAACCAGTGGCAGTTTTGCGGATTCTGCTCCGGATGCCGAGGCTTCGAATAATGAGGAGATGGATGAGAGAAGGCTGGAAGAACGGGAGATAGTGAAGAAGATTCTTCCGGATGTAATAATCTGTTCAAATGACAACCTGGCGGTGGGTGTGTGCAACAGAGCTGAAGCACTTGGACTTTCAGTGCCAAATGATTTTAAGGTTACGGGATTTGACAACTTTGATAAAGCAGCGTACTATACGCCGCGCATAACAACGGTGAGCAGGATCCGTGAGAAGATCGGAGCTGCGGCTGCAGAGATCATGCTGAATATCTGGGCGGGAAACAATCCGGATACCAGCTCTTATATAGATTATAATTGTATATTTACGGAGAGTTGTGGCTGTGGCACGGATGCTATGCTGAACGGCAGACAGTACCTGAAGAATTATATAATGGGAGTTGTGGAACGCGAGGAGATAGATGAGAGCACACTTGACTTCACGCATTTGCTCAGCAAATGTGGTGATTACAGTGGCCTTTATCCATGTGTACAGACGGCATATTCACAGGCAGAGTGTAAGAAATGCGTTATGGTTGTCGACAGATCCCTTGTGGAGATGGGGGGAGCTGGCCCGACACTATCGGCGGCGTACGATGAGGATGTATTTGCTGTGAAGGGCTATCCTCATAGAATGCAGATCGTGTACAGGCAGGGCATAGCGGATGGCGATAGCGATACATACCACAGTATGTTTCCTCTTCTGGATGATGAAGCCGGCGGCAATATATTTTTATTTGCGCCATTTCATTTCGGAGAAAAGGCAGTTGGGTTCTGCTGTGTCGAAAATGGATATTACCTCATGGATAAGCAGCTTTGGTCAACTGTAATGAGCGAAGTGAATGTAGCCATGATAAACCTGTTCAATAAATGGAGGCTGGAGCAGATCAATCAGGAGCTTACGGCAATATCCATAAAGGATCCGCTTACCCAGATATACAACAGGGAAGGCATGAGACAGATCGCCGCAAAGGCATTTGACAAGGCTGCGGGCCAGGGCAGGGCACTTCTCATAATGTTTGCTGATATGGACAGGCTTAAATATATAAACGATACATACGGTCATGAGTTTGGCGATAAGGCTATAAGAAATGCAGCCAGAGCTGTGGCGGGAGGCGGCGGAATAAGCAGTATTCCGGTTAGATACGGCGGAGATGAGTTCGTATCCATATCTATATACGATGAGGATGAGACTCCTGAGGAAAGAAAGGCGGCGATACTTGAGAAGGCCAGGGAGATAGCGGCGCAGGAGAAGCTTCCGTTTGAATTGGAGTTTAGTATAGGCTATGTTATAACAGACCCAGATGGTGATAAAACCCTTGAAGAGTATGTGAGGGAAGCGGATCACAGTATGTATCAGGAGAAGATGCAGAGAAGGATAAGCAGACAATGATAAAAAAATATCAAAAAATGGAGAATCAGGTCTTATGTGCTGATTCTCTATTTTCATTTAGTATGTTATAATTAACTGTCATTATGATAGTCTGCACAAGTGCAACTGTCGCAACGATCATTTTATCATGTGGACACAACGTGGATTATTTATATTAGATACTTAGGATCAAGAGGAGGATATACAATGCTTAAGAATGTAACTGACACAGTATTTTACGTAGGTGTGGATGACAAGGACATAGACCTGTTCGAGAATCAGTACATAGTGCCAAACGGAATAGCGTACAACTCATATGTCATCATGGATGAGAAGATAGCCATCATGGATATGGTGGATGCAAAGTGCGCAGACCAGTGGTTTGCAAATGTGGCAGAGGTGCTTGGCGACAGGCAGCCTGACTACCTCATAATCTCACATCTGGAGCCTGATCACTCGGCGAATCTTGGTGATGTGCTTGCAAAATACCCGGATATCAAGATTGTATCAAATGCAAAGCTTTTCGCAATGCTTCCAAACTTCTTTGAGGTTCCTGTGGCAGACAGAAGCGTGACCGTTGCAGAGGGACAGACACTCTCACTTGGAAGCCATACACTTCAGTTTTTTATGGCTCCTATGGTTCACTGGCCTGAGGTCATGGTCACATATGAGCAGAGCGAGAAGATACTCTTCTCAGCGGATGCATTTGGCAAGTTTGGAACATTGGATACAGATGAGGACTGGGCATGCGAGGCGAGAAGATATTACTTCAATATAGTTGGAAAGTATGGAATGCCTGCACAGGCACTTCTCAAGAAGGCAGCAGGACTTGACATACAGAAGATATGCGCACTTCACGGACCTATACTCACAGAGAATCTTGAATATTACATAGGCAAATATCAGCTGTGGTCAACCTACACACCTGAGGATGAGGGAATCTTCATCGCATACTGCAGTCTCCACGGCAACACAGAGAAGGCGGCAAAGAAGCTGGCGGAGATACTTGAGGCAAAGGGGGCGCCAAAGGTTGCGATATCAGACCTCTCAAGGGATGATATCGCAGAGTGTATAGAGGATGCATTCAGATACGACAGACTTGTGCTTGCAGCCCCAACATATGATGGCGGTGTGATGCCTGTCATGGCGGATTTCATCAACCACTTGAAGATGAAGGCATACCAGAAGAGAAAGGTCGCTTTCATTGAAAATGGTTCATGGGCACCAATGGCGGCGAAACTCATGAAAGAGCAGATGGCAGCGATGAAGGATATAGAGATCGTGGATGAGCATGTGACAATAAGGTCCGCGTTCAAGCAGTCGGATGTGGCAGCGCTCGAAGCTTTGGCTGGAAAACTGTTATAAGAGATAAGGATAATAAACATAAAGTAAGTCTGAAACCGACTTACATACGTAGTTATTATTCATCTAACAGGTGAGTTGTCACAATAAAGTTGTTACACAGAGTTGCTATACATATCGTGAGCAGGGAATTTGAGCCCGCCGGTTCTTAGGTGGCGATGTGAGGCGGCACCTTAGTACCGCTGCAGGGCGAAATAAGCGGAAGCAACCCAGCGAATGATATGTATAGCAACTCTGTGTTCAAAGAAAAAATTGGCAACTCATTGTCCTATCAATAATGTAAGGAAGGTGTAAGACATGGCTAAGTCCATGGTTTCCGGTAAGCCCCTCAGTCTGATGCTGCAGTTTGCCACCCCGCTCTTGCTCGGCAATCTGCTCCAGCAGACGTACAACATAATAGATGCGGCTATTGTGGGGCAGATACTGGGAGATAAGGCTCTGGCGGGAGTTGGAGCAAGCAGCAGTATACAGTTTCTGGTTCTGGGATTCTGTATGGGCTGTTGCGCAGGATTTGGTGTTCCTGTTGCAAAGTATTTTGGTGCAAATAATCTGCACAAGATGAGAAAGTATATATTTAACGGCGCGGTGCTGACGGGCATCATAGCGTTGATAGTCACGATTGTATGTTCGGTGTGCTGTAATCAGATACTTCATCTGCTTTCGGTTCCTCAGGATATATATGACAAGGCATATGCTTATCTTATAGTTATATTCCTGGGAATTCCGTTCACACTCATGTACAACTATCTGTCAAGTGTGCTCAGGTCTCTGGGAGACAGCAGAACGCCGTTCATGTTTCTGGCGTTCTCGGCAATACTCAACATATTCCTTGACCTGTTCTGCATAGTTGTCCTCAAATGGGACTGCGCCGGTGCGGCTATAGCAACCATCACGGCACAGGCGGTGAGTGGAATATTGTGTCTTGTATATATCTTCAAGAAGGTTCAGATCATGCATCTTGAGGCGGAGGACAGGGAGATAGAGGGATCTGCAGTGAAGGAACTTCTCGTCATGGGAATTCCGACAGGCCTGCAGTTTTCCATAACTGCCATAGGAAGTATGGTCATGCAGTCTGCAAATAACAAGCTGGGAAGTTTGTATGTGTCAGGCTTCACAGCCGGTATGAGGATAAAGCAGTTCACTATGTGTCCATTTGATGCATTTGCAACGGCGGCATCTGTGTTCTGCAGCCAGAACCTTGGCGCCGGACAGGCAAAACGTATAAAACAGGGCTTGTGGCAGGCGATAGCAGTCGCAGTGGGATATGGATTGATAGCAGGACTTATCATGATATTCTTTGGCAGGCCGCTCTCAATGATATTTGTAAAGAAGAGCGCAGTCGACGTACTTGATGCCTCTGCGAAATACCTCAGATGTATGGGATTCTTCTACTGGAGTCTCGGTATACTGAACGTGGCGCGTATGGTGACACAGGGACTTGGATATTCCGGTCGGGCTATATTCTCAGGTGTTACAGAGATGGCGGCCAGGATCATAGTGAGCCTGGGATTTGTCGGAACATTTGGATTCACGGCCATCTGCTTTGCTGATCAGACGGCATGGGTCACCGCGACCATCTACATATTGCCGACATGTCTCTACTGCGTGAAGAAGTCCACGGCGAAGATTGCTGCGGGAACGGTGTGATATGGAAAAGATAAAAATGCGTATGAATAACCGAGACTGTTGTCTGAGGATTCATACGCATTTTATAGTTGTGACATATTCGGGTTATATTACTTTTCCTTGCTGTCATCAAGCAGCTTGGGAGTGTTGGAGTTTAATGGGGATAGTATGCTGCGCCCTATCTGCTTTTCAAGGGATTCACGTGCATTTCTGGCAATATTGCCACCTTGGATGGTAACATCTGTGGCCTCGGTTATACCTTGAGGATTAGTTGCCTTTGATATCTCTGTTGTCGATATCTCTGCAAGAGCATTCAGGACAAGCTCTGTGTTAGTCATATTGTCTCTGAGATTTTATTTTTTCAGCCTTTTAAACTTTTTATATTCTTTCACTGTTTTTCCTGACCATGCGGCAGTAAGTATGTTTGTAAGAGAAGCATACTGTCTGGAATCGGTAATTCCGGCACGCCTCCACTCATTGGTCATATCTTTACGAATCTCTATCCCACGCATACGCTGGGCTATCCATTCTTCAGAATATCCTTTGTTGCGGTATGATTCTATAGCACGATCTATAGCAATCTGAGGATCAACTTCCTCGTCCAGACGTTGTTTGCCTACCATTGCCAGCCATTGCTTGAATGGCTCAGCCTTTTTTGACGGAATGGACTGGATAATTCTCAATAGCCCATGTGTGTTGGTTGCTTGGATTTTACGCATTTTACCATCAGCGGCTATCATTTGAATAGGGGTACAAATTGTACCCCAGTTAGCTGATAATTCTGGGTCGCGGGATCGTAACTTTTTTACATATTGTTTTGGGTCGGAACTATCGGTCAAAACGTCAATTACATCAATTATGGAAAAATACCATTCCTCCTCCTGTGAGTGCCATACTTTTCTGACTTTATCATCATATATAAATTCAAGTTCCTGTTCGCTTAACTCTGGTATATCTGATACCTCAACAGGAACAGTCGAGGAAGTATTCTCATCATATACATAAAAAAGCATAATAATCACTCCAATCCATTAAAATTTTGCCCTTAACTCCACTACCTTACCAATGATCTTGACAGGTTTATTTTTTATGGTTTCATCGTCAAAATAGAGCGGTGCATAGCTGGGGTTGGTGGAAATCAGTTCCAGTCCTTCTTTATATTTTCTCAGGCGTTTGCACACGGCGTCTTCACCAGCTATTGTAGCAATAACAGTGTCCCCTGTGTCTGCATCGTCCTGTTGACGGACAATTACAACGTCGCCGCTGCTGATCTTGGGTTCCATGCTATCCCCCTTTATTCTAAGAGCGTAGAATTCGCCAGTTTTAGCAAGACTTTCGGGTATTTCTTCTGTATCAATAATCTTTTCGGTTGAACAAAATGTTTTGTCACATGATATATAATCAAATACAGGAATTGCATATGCCTCTGATTTCTTTTGGCTTCTTATGATATCTTTTTCTTCCAGAAGATCAGACCTAGAGCAATTGAAAATAGCGCACATGTGGTCAATTTTGTCCATTCGGGGAGACTTTAGTCCGTTACACCAATTTGACACAGTTGCAGTGCTGACATTCATCTGCTTAGCAAAGGCAGCTTGAGTATATTGATATTTATTAAGAAAAAAGAAAAGATTCTTTGCAAATTGGTCATTCATTCTTCTTTCAAATTCTATATCGGACATAGTAATCAACCTCCTTTTGAACAAATTATACACTTAAAGCTAATTTAATACAATATAAAATAAATATAAGTTAACTTATAGTAAAAAATAGCAGCGAGATAAAAAGGGGAACAAACTTTGACATATCCTTCTATTCATTATAAAATTAACCTGATTTTAATCTTTCTCATATTTTAGATTAATCATCGGTTGGTATAGTAATAACATCAGTTGATGATATCAGCAGCAAACGATAAGAAAGATGACAGATCATCGGAAGACGATGAAACTAAGATAATGAGAAAGGGTGCAAAGATTATGGATAAACTGGAAAAGGTAGAAAGGTTAAGAGAAAAAACAGGCGTAAGTTACGAGGATGCAAAGAATGCGCTTGAGGCATGCGATTACGATCTGCTGGATGCGATCATTTATCTTGAGAAGCTTGATAAGGTGAAAGCCCCTGAGGTGGAGAGCTTTACCACAGGCGAGGAACAGAAGACATCAACAGAGTTCGAGCAGGCACAGCAGACATATACAAATGACTGCAATAAAGTGACGTTTGGACAGATGATGGACAAATTTTTCAAATGGTGCGGCAAGGTGTTAAAGAAGAGTGTGGATAGCACATTCATAGTAGAACGCAGAGGCCAGACCATGATAAACGTTCCGGTTCTGGTGCTTGTGATCGCACTCATACTTGCATTCTGGGTAGTGCTTCCACTTCTTGTTGTAGGTCTCTTCTGTGAGTGCAGATACCATTTTGAAGGAATTGGTGACATCAACGTAAACCTTAATAGCGCATGTGACAAAGTAGCCGACTCAGTAGACAACCTTAAGTCCGACGTCAATAACAAGCGTCCGTCATAAAAGAAAGGAAAAAGATATGGCACAGAAGATTCTCATTGTGGAGGATGAAGAGAAAATTGCAAGATTTGTGGAGCTGGAGCTGCTGCATGAGGGATACGAGGCGGAGAAGGTATTTGATGGAAGAACAGGGTTGGACAAAGCTCTGTCCGGTGGCTTCGACCTCGTGGTGCTGGATGTGATGCTTCCGGGACTCAACGGTCTGGAGGTGCTTCGAAGAATCCGCAAGGAGAGTGATGTGCCGGTCATCATGCTGACCGCGAGAGATGCGGTCATGGACAAGGTATCTGGTCTTGATGCCGGTGCAGACGATTATCTCACCAAGCCATTTGCCATAGAGGAGCTGCTTGCCAGGATAAGGGTTGCGTTGAAGAGACGCGGAGTTGCGGAGGTTCACACACACAGGATAGAGATCCGTGGAGTGTGCATGGACACCGACAGGCATGAGGTTACAGTGTGCGGCGAGATAGTTGAGCTGACAAACAGGGAATTTGAGCTGCTCAGGACGCTCATGGAAAACAAGGACATCGTTATGGACAGGGAAAAGCTGCTGAATGCGGTGTGCGGATATGATTACCTGGGAGAGACCAATATCATAGATGTGTATGTGAGGTATCTGAGAACAAAGATAGATGACAGATTTGGAGTTAAGCTGATCACCACCGTCAGAGGTGTCGGATATGTTATCAAAGAATGACCATTTTGGATGCCAGGATAGAGCAGATAGATATGTGACAAGCCGGATATCGTAGCAGAGCAGACAGATATGTGACAAGCCAGCAACGCATGACACGGATACGCATAGATAGAGAGAAAATACATGGGAAAGAAAACTAACGAAAACAAAAGAATGTCATCGATAGCCAGAAGGATCAACATGAGCTTCTGGCTCAAAGAACTGGGCAATGTGATACTTATAGATATCGTCATTGCCTTTCTTATTGTAAGTGTATTTGCTGTGTGGGGCAGGAAACAGCTGCCACAGGGCGTGGGTGGAATGAGATATTACGTTGAGAAAAATGAAGATGGCGGAGCGTATGAATATATAATAGAAGGGTCAGATGAGAAGAAGTACAGATATGACGTTAAGATCCTTTGGGATATCATAGAGATTCCGGGCGTTATATTGCTGGGGATGGAGACTATAGTATTGTTTGTTGCGTTGTTCAGGACAGCGGATGTCAGAAGAAGATTGAAACCGCTGAATGATCTGGCGGTGACGGCGGAAAAACTCAGCAAGGAGCCTATGGATCACAACAAGATAGACGATCTGGAGAAAGCCATATCCCATCTGTCCGCGGATGACGACGAGCAGGTTATACATACCGGAGACAAGGATCTTCAGAGTATAGAGATCGCGCTCAACAATCTGCTCAGGAATATGAAGGAGAATGAGAAACGTCAGATGAGATTCGTGTCGGATGCTTCCCACGAGCTCAGGACGCCTATCGCGGTGATCCAGGGATATGTGAATATGCTCGACCGTTGGGGGAAGGAGGATGAACAGGTTCTGGGAGAGTCCATAGAGGCGCTGAAAAATGAATCCCAGCACATGAAGGAGCTTGTGGAACAGTTGTTATTCCTTGCAAGGGGCGACAGTGGAAGGCAGCACCTGAACATGGAGAAAACCGATCTCAACCGCATGGTAAGTGAAGTGTGGGAGGAGTCCATGATGATAGACGAGAGCCACAGATATGAGTTCCGGGGCACTGAGAATGAGGCGTGTGTGCTCGGCGATGTGGCGATGATCAAGCAGTCCGTCAGGATATTTGTCCAGAACGCGGCGAAGTATTCTGAACCCGGCACGGCCATAATACTCGGTGTAAAAGAGGAGCCCGGTTATGTCAGTTATATGATAGAGGACGAGGGAACCGGAATGAATCCAGGTGATCTGGCCCACATATTTGACAGATTCTACCGCTCGGACGAGGCCCGGAATAATGAGACTGGGGGCTCGGGCCTTGGCCTGTCCATCGCCAAATGGATCGTGGATGCCCACGGAGGCACCATACAGGTAATATCCAGAGCGGATATAGGTTCGAGATTTATTGTGAGGTTCCCTAAAATTGCTTAAAAAGAGAGGTTGCATATATTTATTGGTAATCTGAGTATCTGTGGTTGCTGAACAATCCCAGAATACAGCCTGCACTTCCTAAAATTATGTATTCTTTCATAAAAGAGGCGAGAGTCTTAACTGAGTGAACATCAATATACCATGGTATGATAGCATTAAAGAGATTTCCTCCGCTAAGAGACAGGATGATCAGTGTAAATGATAAAATGATGGCTATGGTGATGTTCTTCGCTGTATATACTGTGCCGTAATATAAACCGCAGAAGCAATATATTATAATAAGATTTTTGGCTATAAATCTTTCTGGGTAGAGAATTGTCCTGAAGAACAACAACGATGTTATTGCACACATTAATAAAGACAGGTATAAAAATGGAATAATTGTTTCTACCCATTTTATTCTGTGGGCTATGTAAAAAAGTTCCCGGCTTGGGCTATATACAAACGGCATAAAGGTTATTGTATATAGCAGCATAACGCACACAGGATATGCTATGCAGTAACACTGCTGCAGTGCGTTTTCTTTATCCTGCAGATCAAGGGGTTTCATCATCATAAAGCCCGTAATAGCAGCTAAAACAGCTAAAATTACACAGAGTATCATTCCCTTACGCAATATAAATAGTGAGTTATGTATTCTTTGCACCATAGTTACACTCCGTTCCTGTAAGACTTAAGAATATACATGTATCCATCTTCCAAAGTGGGATCAGCTGATGCAGGCTCTGAGGTATCAATAGAAGGGGAAGCCAAAAGCCTGGTCATGGCTGTTTTGATTCCGTCTGTAGTGTCTTTTGCAATTATATAGCCTTGATCGATAATTTCTATATAATCACACAAAAACTCCGCATCGTCTACGATGTGTGTGGATATAATAATTATCTTGTCATCACAATTGGTTTGTTTTATAAGATCCCTGAATCTGAGTCTTTCCTCAGGATCAAGACCTGCTGTCGGTTCATCGCATATTATTATAGGGGGATTGCCAAGAAAAGCCTGGGCGATTCCAACACGTCTCACCATTCCGCCAGACAGAGTATGAGCCTTTTTGTCAATATAACTTGATAAATTGACACTTTCTATAACTGATTCGATGTCTTCATCAAGACTACATGATGAAATACCCTTGGAAAATGCAATATAACGCATACATTCTCTTACGGTCATTCCGGGAAAAAGGCCAAATTTCTGAGGCAGATACCCGATATCAACAGAATGTATATTTGCTCCGTTCAGGAGAATGCTTCCGGTAGCTGATGGATATAACCCAATAAGGGATCTCATGAATGTGGTTTTGCCGGCACCATTAGGACCGAGTAGTCCGTGTACTCCTGATTCAAAATTACAGTTTAAATTGTGAAGAATTGTGTTCCCTCCCAAAGTAGTTGTCATATTTTTTATTTCCAGCATAATAATCCCCCTTTATCTGAACGGATACAAGTTACTTTATTCTGTTGTTTCAGTGATGCCAAGTTCGTCGTATACATCTTCCTGAATCTTTTGAAGTTCCTCATCGGTGAGAATTGAATCAATATTGTACCAATTACCTGTCTGTATATAATTGGTGTAGTAAATATCCAAATTACCTGCAGCATCAAACATCACCATGTCAGAACCATACATATATGCATTTCTGTGTATTGGTTGTATCAGGATTGTTTTCCCGATAAGGGAATAATCAGTTGCCTTTTCTTCAGGTGTATAGTTTATATATTTTTTTATCTGGCTTGTTATGTAGTGGTTTCGACTCGGATCGGTGTCCGCGCCAATATATGGGAAAATGTATCGCACATTATCAATAATCTGTTCTCTCCAAAATATGCCGGAAACAATGCTTAGCTGATCACTGAAACCACTGAACGTGTCACCGGACAAGCTGAGATTGCTATACGTAGTAAAATCAGAGTATATGGATACTGTGAACCTGCTCAGATCCTTAGGAAGCCGGCAATATCCGTTTTGAAATAAGTCTCCATTTCCAGCAATTGGGTAATACGGGAAGTTCCCAGGAAGATATGCACCATTTTCCCCTGTGTAGCAAATATTGTAGGATTTTCCTGTATACTTTATGTATATGGATGAGAGATTGCCGGTTTCGTTGTATATGCATAGCTTATTCCCATTTCTGCTATAGCGGATAGCATTATTCTGATCATCTGCTATATAGTCGATATTGTAATCTTTACAGAGTATAAAATGGTATTCAGGGAGACTGGTGTCTGATAGCTGCATATACATATCTGCGATCAAATTCTTCCTTATGTCAAAATGTATGTTATACTCTGTAACATAAAAATCTATTTCCTTTGTTGGAGTAAGTAATTCCTGTTCATTTGCAAATAAATCCGAGGAATCGTCTGCGTATCCAGGGTTACTACCATTATATGGGATGTTGCAGATATAAATAAAGGAAAACGAGCATAACACTGAAAATATGGTGGCAAAAATCAAAGATAACTTCTTGTATCTGAAGAAATTTGTGATCAAATATACGGAGATCACGCCAAATACTATATACAAAGGTTTGGACAGAAAATGTATATTTACAGGAATTAAAGCTGCTTCATCTGGAATATAAGTAAGAGAAGCACAGAATATATTGGATATTTCCTGTATACTGCCGATTTTATCTTCCGCAGGAAAGGTGAACTTACCCGATTGCAATATGGCAACTATAGTGAACCCAAATAATGCAAGATAGGCAAGGATAGTATTGTTGATATACGATATGATGAGCCCAGTCATAACCGCACAAGTGTTAACCATAAATACATGTGTGAAAATAGCCTTAATTGTATATATATAAAAGTCTGCAGAGGAAGAACCTGACAGTATACAAAGGCATATACATAGAACTAACATGCACATACATAATAAGACATTTATGATAGAGAGAATAAGCAGCTGCAGTGATTCTCTTTTAATTGATGACATAGTGTATGTGCTTATGCTCTCTACCATATTGGTTTTTTTTACGATAGATGTGTATTCAAAGGACAAGTACAAAAACAGAATATAATAATATATGGAATTTCCAAGCATAATATCTGTATGTTCAACTATATCAATGTAGTTAAATTCTCTAAGCAGACTGTCTTCAATGAATTTGTATACTGAGTATAAAATACAAAATATGATAGCAGCGATGGAAGGCCAAAAGCATTGTGGAGTTTTCCTGAATAATATGTAATTCTGTTTAAGCATTACCTGATTCCTTTCAATATTTTAATAATAAGTATAACTACTTTACCTCCCATCATTAATAAATTATAATTAGTAAAGTTTAGTTGCTCTAAAATTTACGTAAGTTGTATTAATTGGTAAATGAAAGGCGGAAGATGTTAAAAGTTGCTATATGTGATGATGAGCAGAAGGATATAGACATTGCAGAAAAATGCATATTGGAGTATTCGTTTAAACACAATCTGGATATTGAATGCGCCAACTACAGGACGGGGCAGGAATTGCTGGACAAGATGGAATCTGGTGAACATTATGATTTTTTTGTCTTTGATGTGGAAATGGAGAAGGAGGATGGAATATATATCGCCTCAATTATCCGAAAAAGATACGACAAAAATGCAATTATCATTTTTGTAAGCAATTACCCGGGACATATGGGACGGAGCTTTTCTGTGCATGCATATAATTATATTCAGAAACCTCTTAAATATATAGAGTTGGAACAAGTATTATCTCAGGTTTTGCGTGAGATAAGGAACATGGAGTTTAACAAGTTGATTGTGCCAGCGGCAGATGGAGAAAGAGTTGTTAATATATCTGATATTATGTATATAGAAACCTCAAGAAAATTTCAAAAGAGTGTAGATATTCATTCTGCAAAAGAGATTATACAGGTTACAGGAAATTTAAAAAAATGGTTTAACTTGTTAAAGGACAAAAGGTTTGTATACAGCTTTAAGGGGTATATTGTAAATATAGATCACATAGTTACCTTGAGAGGCGGGGAGCTTGTTTTGGATAATAACGAGATTATTCCGTTGTCAAGGAAATATGAGGAAGAGGTAAGGAAGAGCCTTATTAATACGGTTATATCAGATGTGGGGAGCATCAGAGGTTAAAGGGTGAGTTATTTAGTATTAATTTTTATATCAGCAATTATGGATGCTGTGACTGTAAAAGTTTATGTAGAGAAATGGTTTGGGAAGCCTCCGCTTAGAATATCGACAATGGCATATTGGGGTATATTTATTTTAACAGAGCTGGCTTCAAGAGGCGGACAGCTTTTCATGATAGATGTGTCACAGGAGAAAGCAATGGTCAGCCAGGTGTCCGCGCATATAGTTATCATGCTCGTATTTATTTGCCTATATGATTCCCGTATAGCTGAATGTATATCTGCGTTTATTATATGGGTATTGGGTTATCTGGTGAGCATCGGTTTATCTGATGTAGTGGTAATTACAACGGATCAGATGCTGTATGACGGTGGAATAACTCATCTGATCTCGGTGATGGATATGTATGCACAGTTTATTATGCTGCCTGTCCTGATCATAATACTGGTAGTGAGAAATTATGTATCAGGTAGATATTCATTTAAACAGTTGGTCATAGTGCTTATAACTCCAATGATAAGTTGTTATCTATACTTGATAATACCAGAACAGATCGTGCTTTTGTCAGGGTACGGATTTATATTTGTGCTGATAATTGTGCTGGTCTTAAATGTTTTGAATTATTATCTGTTTGATAACATGGTGGATAATTATAAATTGAAAAATCAGGTAACAATGCTTGGTTATCAGTTGGAGCATCAGTCGGATAAATATGACCAATTGGTTCTTTCTTATAAGAAAATTGGCAGTATGGTTCATGATACCCAGAAGCATATAAGCTATATAAGGTCATGCATAGAAGAGAAAGAATATGACAGGATAAGAACAGTATGTGATAGATATGAGGAAGAATTAAAAAATAAATATGTTGTTTCAAAAACAGGAAATCTTGTTATTGATACATTTGTGAACAGTGCGTATACATTTGCCCAAAACAATGGCGTGAAATTTCATACGGATTTTAAGTTCGATAAAAATTCAATAATGGTCTCTGACTATGATATGTGTATAATAATAGGGAATCTGCTGGATAACAGTATCAATGCATGTAAGAAACAGAAGGAAAAAGAGGGGGTATATATAAAGCTGGCAATAGTGCAGACAGACCGGCATTTGGTAATAGATGTGAAAAATAGCAGTACACAGTCTGACGTGGGCGGCAGTAAGGATATGACTCATGGATATGGTATACAAAATGTGAAAAATACCATGGACAAGTACAATGGAATAATGGAGATAAAGAATACATATGGGGAATATGAAACACTTGTGCTGATCCCCATAAATCAGGATTAAATGTACATAAACCGCATGCCCCCGCATAGACTGTAAAAACAGAATATGCGGGGGCTTTTTCTTTGAAGGATTACATAGAAGAGCGGGCAATCGAAGCGGCAAATTATATCATAGACACAAGGGCGACTGTGAGACAGACAGCGGACAAGATGGGTATAAGCAAATCAACGGTGCACAAGGATATAACGGAACGGCTGGTCCGTATAAGACCCATGCTGGCGGCCCAGGCCAGGGTGGTGTTGGATGCCAACAAGGCGGAGAGACATATAAGAGGAGGGCTTGCAACGAGGGAGAAGTATCTGCATGTCACAAAGTTTTAACATAGCTTATGTTGTATTTTTCTCTGATTTGGGTTAAACTTTTGATGATTGTATAATAGTGGACTAAGTGTGGGCTATTAGAAAATGGCAGTTTAACTATAGATTAGAGGTTAGGATATGAGATTTATTCATGTTTCGGATGTGCACCTGGGAATGATGCCTGATGCGGGAAAGCCTTGGAGCGATGTCCGTGCGAAAGAGATAGAAGAGACATTTGACAGGATCCTGGATATTGCGGAGGAGAGAAAGGTAGATCTGCTCCTCATTGCCGGCAATCTGTATCACAGTGCGCCGAAGGCTGCGGATCTTGCAAAGCTTGATGCCAGACTTGCAAAACTTACAAATACAAGAACGGTGATCATTGCGGGCAGTAGTGATTACATTGAAAGTGGATCTCCATCGGAGAATTATGAGTTCACATCGAACACAGTGCTTCTTCCGGCTGGGGAGTTCAGCAATGCGTATTTTGAAGATATAAATACCTGTGTGACCGGTTTCAGCTATGGACAGGCGGAATACACGGAGGATTTTTCAGAGGGGATAGATGCCCAGACGGAAGGCGCTGTCAATATACTTCTCATGCATGGAGGAGATGCCAGCCACAGTCCATTTAATTTCCGAAAGCTGGCTGACACAGGATTTGACTATGTGGCACTCGGACACCTGAGAAAGCCGAAGCACATGGTGAAGAACCGTATGGCATATCCGGGATCGCCGGAGCCTTTGTCACCTTCTGACACAGGAAAGCATGGCTTTATTTATGGACAGATAATAAACGGAGAGACAAGGATAAAGTGGGAGCCTGTTGCCTGCAGGAATTACATCAACCTTGGACTTGAGATAAAGCCGGAATATACTGACAGACAGATCGAGCATGCTGTTCTGAAACAGATCGATAAGATGGGAACGCAGAACATATATCGGGTTATCCTGAAGGGCCAGAAGGGGCGCGGAGTGAGACCTCAGTTTGATGATGTGTCTCAGGATTACAAGATATATGAGGTTGTGGATAATACGATGTTCGAGTACAATGCTGATGGTCTCAAGAGGGACAATGAGCACAATGTACTTGGAAGATTTATCGCTGAGTTGTCCGGTGGGGATGACGAGGTCAGCAAAAAGGCACTTGAATATGGTCTTGAGGCGATCATAGCAACTGGAGAAAAGTAATGTATATAAATAAACTTTTTTTGAAAGAATTTGGAAAATTCAATAACAAAGAAATAAAGCTGGACAAAGGCTTGAATGTGCTCTATGGAGAGCCCGGAGCCGGCAAGAGTACGATCAGGGATTTTGTGTCCGGTATACTGTATGGTATGAATAAAACCAAGGGTCTTGGATCCCGGGGAGACAATTTTGCATTAAGAAAGCCATCCGGTGGAAATGGATATGCCGGAAAGGCACAGGTGACAAATGCTGGAAAGAGTCATCTTATGGAGAGAAATTTCAACATGTCCACGGACGGTGCAACGCTCACTGATATAGAGAGCGGGAAGGATGAGAGACTTGTGTCTAAGAATTCCTACAGAGGTGTCCTGTTTGATATGGACAAGAGCACATTTGTGGATGCAATGTGTGTTGATCCGCCGGAGGAGATGGGCGGAGATGACAAAGCTTTGTGTGACAGACTCGAGAAGTATCTTCAGAATATGAAGGAGACGGGCTGCAGCGGAATAAACAGAGCAGACGCAGTGGCGTATCTTGAGAATGAAAAGAAGAAATATGACAATCAGAAGTATCTGGTTCAGATAGAAGAGCTGGAAGCCCAGATGGATGAGCTGGGTGAAGTTGATAAGGAGCTTGAAGACATCCGAACTGCCAGACGTGAGGAGCTTGATGCTTATAATATGGAGATCGCACGTTTGAAGAGAGAGGCAAGGCAGCTTGTGAATGAAAAGGATGCTGAGATCCCTGACGAGGATGAGGACAGGGAGCGAAGCAGAATATTCCTTGAGGTTGAAGCTATAGATGATGAGGACGAGCTGAAGGAGAAAAAGAAGCAGGAGAAGAAGGACAAGAAGCTGACGGACAATATATTTGTCATAATGGCAACAGGAATACTGGTTGTTGCGGTGGTCATGCTGGTGGTTCACCTTGTTGGTTTTCAGAAGTCCATACAGCAGCTATTCACGATATGTACGATTGCGTTTGTTGCTATAACCATCATAGATGGATTGTTCAGGAAAGGTGCATTCGACAGTGATAAGCTTCCGTCAGAGGAAGAGTTCAGGAGAACCATATACGAGATGGGAAGAGCAACTGAGTCAAGGACGGTTCGAGTTGAGATAGACAGAGCTTTTCAGGAGGAGCATGACAGGAAGCTTGATATGTTCAAGTTCCAGGAGCATGATGCCATAGAGAAGAGGGATGCCTATTATGAACTCAAGGAGAAGAGAGACGCCATATTTGCGGACTATGATGTTCTTGAGACTGAGAAGAAGGCCATAGATAAGGCTATCAATACCATAATGGACATATCGGAGGAGTTCTCAGGACTGTTTGCCGGTATAGACGGCAGAGTATCGGATATTCTTAGCGCACTCTCCGGTGGACAGTATCAGGAGGCAAAGCTCGATGATGAGATGCATGTTGCAGTGAAAAAGGATGACCATTTCTTCAGGGCGGAATTCCTGGGACATGAGGTCGTTCGTCAGGTGTATCTGGCTGTGCGGCTGGCTGTTGCAGAGATACTTAACAACGAGAAAATGCCACTTGTGTTGGACGATGTGATAGATGTGACCGATGAGAGTCAGCTCATGGGAGTGCTCAAGGCGATGAGTATGGTGAACACGGAGCAGACGATATTGCTTACATCCGATAAGGATCTGGTTAACAGACTTGAGGATATTCATATAGCATGCAATGTGGTGACATTGTAGAAAGTTTCTAATAATAAATAATTAAAAGACCTGCGGAAGCTTGCGATACATGGTATGTATCAGGTGAGCTTCCGCAGGTCTTTTTTGTAAGTCTATAATTGTATATTAGTAATTCTCGTAGTTATCTGAGATAGTGTGCTTCTCCTTGTACTCAGCAATTCTCGCACTGATTCTCTCTGATGGATCAAGAAGATCGCTGAGAGATGCATCGTGGTTGAGGTGATCGATAATGAGTGCAATGTACTTGCTCATGTCGGCTGATACATACCAGTCGCGGTCTGCAAGCTCAGGAAGCTGATAAGTGAGGTTGGTTGTGATGACCTTCTCAATGAGACCTTCCTCGTGACACTTGTCAAATACCTCAAGACCCTTGGTGAAGAGACCAAATGTAGCAAGTGCAAATACTCTCTTAGCCTTTCTTGCCTTGAGCTGCTTGGCAACATCTATCATACTCTCGCCTGATGCGATCATGTCGTCGATGATTATAACATCCTTGCCTTCAACTGAATCACCGAGGAACTCATGGGCAACGATAGGATTACGTCCGTCCACAACTCTTGAGTAATCTCTTCTCTTGTAGAACATACCTACATCTACACCGAGAAGGTTAGCGAAGTAGATCGCTCTGTGCATAGCACCCTCGTCAGGTGATATGACCATCATGTGATCGTTGTTTATTTCAAGATCAGGAGTTGATCTGAGGAGTGCCTTTACAAACTGGTAAGTAGGCTTTACGTTCTCGAAACCGCTCTTTGGAATAGCATTTACAACACGTGGGTCATGAGCGTCAAATGTAACGATGTTGTCTACACCATACTGCTGAAGCTCCTGGAGCATAACTGCACAGTCGAGGGACTCGCGTCCTGATCTCTTGTGCTGACGGCTCTCATACAGGAAAGGCATGATGACAGTGATCTTTCTAGGCTTGTCTGTCATGGCAGAGATGATTCTCTTCAGATCAGCATAGTGATCGTCAGGAGACATTCTCTGAGTCTGGCCACCCATGGTGTATGTGCAGCTATAGTTTCCTACATCAAGCATGATATATATGTCTTTACCGCGGACTGACTCGTTGACAATACCCTTTGCCTCACCTGAACCAAATCTAGGGCAGTCTGCCTTGATAAGGTAAGAGTCCTTCTCGTAACCGTGGAATACGATGCTTGACTTGTTCTCGTTCTGACGGTTCTTTCTCCATTTTACGATATAAGAATCGACCTTCTCTCCGAGAGGTACAATGCTCTTATGAGCAATGATTCCTAAGCTTCCTACAGGTATTGTTTCCAACTTGCTATCGTCTGGCATAATAAAAATCCTCCTAATCTGCTTTCGTTGTCTACCTTTTGTTCCTGGCTATGCTTTTCATTCTTTTTACATAGCGGATGTTATCTCCGTAGAGATTGAAGATGAGATAGCTATCAACTATTCGTGACATGATACGCTCTGTATACCTGTTCTTGAATTCCTGCAGATCAAGATTGGTAGAAATGAGAGTAGACTGTCTCTTGATAGTTCTCGTATTTATAATCTCAAATAACTGAGACAGGACAAATGAGTTGGTGTACTCTGTGCCCAGATCGTCAATTATAAGAAAATCGCAGTTATATATGTAGTCATACAGCATCTTCTGATGCGGTTCATGACCCCCCTTTATTATAATGTCCTGTAAGATATTATCAAATAAATTTATCGCCGACAAGTATAAAACTGTATAACCTTTGTCTAAAAGTTCCTTAGCGATACAATTTGTCAGGAAGGTCTTGCCTGTTCCGGTCTCTCCATATATAAGAATGCCCGGTCTGCTGTCCTGAAAATTCTCTGTGAACTGTCTTGATGCAGACAATATGCTCTGTGCATTCTGGTAAGGAGTGTAATTGTAGCCAGCAATGTGTTCATCTCTGTAGAAATCAGGATTGAAGCTGGCAAAATTCTCCGTCTCCAGCACCTTCTCTATGGTGGACTGCTGGTACAACTGGCTGATGACCATGTGTTTCAGACATGAACATGGCTTACCATCTACATATCCGCTGTCTCTGCATGCGGGGCAGTTGTATATCGGTGCCAGATAATCGTCAGGGTATCCGGTCTGTGCCATGAGCTGATGCTTCTCATCGCGGAGAGCGTGGTTCTTCATGGAGAGTGCTTCTTCATCCACTTCCTGATGCAGTATCCTTGCCCTTGATGCCTGGACGGCACTGTGGGCGATGGCATCGTCGATCTCCTTTATACGAGGGATCCTGGCATATACCTCAGCTTTTCTGTTGTCCTGTCTGCGAAGATTGTCCTGTCTGATCCTGCTCAGCCGGGACAAAATATCATCATAATTTATATTGCCCATAATATGTATATATTACCTCTTGTCAAGATTGAGTTCATCTGCAAGCATCTGTTCCAGCTTGTCCAACTGGTTGGACATGTCTGTCTGCTTGAAGTTCGCAAATCCATTCGGATTCCTGGTGGCTGCAGGCTGCGCTGTGGCCGCTGATTTCTTCTTGAGGAACTCCTGATCGAGCAGTTCGACATCCCTAATGGATTGTACACCATTCTTATGCCAGTTTTCAAGAATTCCATTGACATATGCGAAGTTGGCGGACTGTGGCTTGGAGATTATGGCCTTCTCACATGCCAGAAGGATAAGATCCTCTGAGAAATTCATCTCACCTGTCCACGCGTCAATGTATGCGGTCTCTATGCTGGTAGGATTGCTTCTGCGTATTCCGAGTGCAGAGAAGACCTTTTTGTAAAATGGGTTGTAGGCGGAGCTGTCTGCCTTGGCCTTGTCAACCGTGTCGATTCCTTTTTCATACCATGCTATGGCTACGGTCTCCGCATATCTGAAGCTTGCCTTGCCCATGGTCAGACAGTATTCGATCAGATATTCGATGAGCTCCTGGGAGAAGCCAAGCTGGTCGTATATGTATATGAGACTTTCTGATTCAGGCATGGAAAGCGGTCTGCCAAAATATGCCTCTGTCTCAAACATAATATCAGAGAGAACCTCGTCCTCCTGTTTCTTCCTAAGAAATTCTGGTGTAACTGTTATCTTGTCAGGCAGAGTGCGCTCCGGCACCTCGGCCTTGTCTTCATCTGTGATCGTCGCCGTGATCTCGCTGTTGTTATCGTCATCCCCGGTGGAATAATCCATGCCGAGAATAGAGAGGTCGTCAACTCCGCTGTCGGAGGAGCTGCCCTTGTCGTGAAGAGGGAGAAGAGTTATTCCTGTAAGCTCCTTCTTCTTGTTGTAGTTGAGCTTCATAACATCCTGGCTTATCCAGTATTTTATGGCCCTGCAAATATCCTTCTCTGTGAGATTAAAATGATCTGCTATGTTGGCGACAGACACGGGTTTACTGGAAGACATAAGTCTGACCAGATACAGATATACCTTAACAAACTCTCCGCTGGCGGAGGTCATGTAATAGTCTATAAAAAAGTTTGATATAGAGGAATATGTTTCGTTTTTTTCTGTTGTAATAGTAATGTAGCTCATGTCAAAAAACTCCTTGATCATACTCCTGAAATAGCGCATTTCCCTTAGCGCAAATGCATTATAACATGAACTTTTTGGAATGCAAACAGAACATACAGTCGGTTGGGAAAAAGGGTGGGGGATGTGGATAATGTGGATAATGTGGACGAAAAAGTGACATAAAAATACAAAAGTCATAGTTTAACAGGGCTTTGTAATATTTCTGTAAAAATTATGTCAACAAAAAAATATAAGCTCTGTGGGGAAAACTTTCCCACAGAGCTGTGTGGATAATGTGGATAACTAATTTTTTATCAGGTCATTTCCGATAGAATAGACGTTTCCGGCGCCCATAGTTATCAACAAATCATTTTTTTTGCAATTTTTTAAGAGATAATTTTCTATATCGTCGAAAGATGGAAGATAGAACGCATCAGTACCCGTCTCGGCGATCTTCTCGGCGAGTTGCTTTGCTGAGACAAGTCCGGTATCCTTCTCTCGGGCTGCATAAATATCTGCCACGATGACGTGGTCACATACCTTGAGTGCGTCTACAAACTCATCGAACAGAGCGTAGGTTCTTGAGTAGGTGTGTGGCTGGAATACACACCACAGTTCGTTGTAGCTTGTGTTCTTTGCTGCCTTCAGTGTGGCTGCTATCTCAGTTGGATGGTGAGCGTAGTCATCCATGACTCTAACGTTGTCGAGGATGGTTCCCTTGTACTCAAAACGTCTCTCGGCACCGACACACTCTGACAGTCCCTGTTTGATGACATCTATGGAGATTCCAAGTTCAAGGGATGCCGCTATGGCTGACAGTGAGTTGTATACGTTGTGCTCACCGAATACCTTGAGTGTTATGTCAGTGATTTCTTTGCCGTCCACAACCAGTGTATAGGTTGGATGGCCGAAGTCATCGAATCGTATATTGTGTGCTGAATATTTGTTCTGTGCGCCCTTTCCAAATGTTACCACGCGGCACTCGAGGTCTCTGACAACGGTATCATAATACTTCATATCGCCGTTCACGATGACCAGGCCCTCCTTTGGAGTCTTGGTGGCAAATACATGGAATGACTCAGCGATCTCATCTATATCCTTGAAGAAATCAAGGTGGTCGGCATCCACGTTCAGTATGATACTGATAAAAGGCTTAAATGCGTGATAGCTGTTGGTGTACTCACATGCTTCTGTTACAAAGTATTCAGATTTGCCTACACGGATATTGCCGCCGATGCTGTCGAGGATTCCTCCGACTGATATGGTAGGATCGGTGTCCGCATCTATGAGGATGTAGGACAGCATGGAAGTCGTTGTTGTCTTGCCGTGGGTTCCACTGACGGCTATGGAATATTTGTAATTCTCCATGATCTGGCCGAGAAGCTGGGCTCTGGTGAGCATAGGAATGTTCTTCTCCACTGCGGCCTTGAACTCTTCATTGTCAGGATGTATGGCTGCTGTGTATACGACCAGATCTATGTTGTCTGTTATGTTAGATGCACACTGACCGATGTTGATAAGCGCTCCCATGTCGGCAAGCTGATCGGTGATCTCAGATGCTTTCATATCTGATCCGGTAACCTTGAATCCGGCCTTCAGAAGTATCTCTGCGAGACCGCTCATACTTATTCCGCCTATTCCCATGAAATGGACGTTGATTGGCTTTGAAAAATTGATCTTGTACATTTGTATTTCGCCTTCCTTATATAAAAGATTGATTACTATGATCCAAAGTGTTTTTTATTATAGCATAACTGCCATCAAATGAAAATAAATGGTTTTGGTCAATTGCATAGATTGTTATTGAACGAAAATTATGTTATAAATGGAGGTAGTGCGATAGATGCTGAGGAGAAAACTGCAAAACTCATGCGTATCGTAGAGGGCGTAGAAGAGGTAGAGAAGATGGATGCATTGTTCAGCCTGGCTATAACGGGTGGAGATTATAACTGGATCTGAATGGGAAGAGTGATACGATCAGCAACTGGATCATATGCGTAGTGATTGCTATGACAGAAGATCCACAATATATATAAGTAGAGGTTAACACATGATTACAAATGACGCTACATTATTAAAGGTAAAGCACGAGGTGCTTTATGAGGTGGCAAAGCTTGCGTATGAAGGCAGGCTGGATGATGAGAGGGACAATCTTCCATATAAGATGGTTCCCGGTCCACAGCCATTTTTCAGATGTTGTATATACAGAGAGAGGGAGGTCATCAGACAGAGGATCAGACTTGCCGAGGGCAAAGCCCCTGGAACAGAGGATGATGGGAATGTAGTCCAGATCATCAACTCTGCCTGTGAAGGATGTCCTATTTCACGTTACGTAGTAACCGATAACTGTCAGAAGTGTATGGGAAGGGCGTGTCAGCAGGCGTGCCGTTTCGGTGCCATCAGCATGGGACGTGACAAGTCCTACATCGACCCATCAAAGTGTAAGGAGTGTGGACAGTGTGCCAAGGCATGTCCGTACAATGCCATTGCAGATCTGATGCGTCCATGTATCAAGAGCTGCCCGGTTGGTGCCATATCTGTGGCTGAGAATGGAACAGGTATTGCGGTCATAGACAAGGACAAATGTATAGACTGTGGTTCATGTATCCACAAGTGCCCATTTGGTGCGATCGGATCAAAGTCTTATATAGTAGATATAATAAATGACATGAGAGCCGGCAAGAAGGTATTTGCCATGTTCGCACCTGCCACATACGGACAGTTCGGTGCGGATATCACCATGGCGAGCTGGAGAACAGCCATGAAGAAGATAGGCTTCTACGATGCGGTGGATGTGGGACTTGGTGCCGACATGACAGCCATGGCAGAGGCAAAGGAATGGATGGAGGCCAAGGCAGAGGGCAGGAAGAAGACAACCTCCTGCTGTCCTGCATTCAAGCTTCTTGTGGAGAAGCATTTCCCTGAGCTGGCAGACAGGGTATCTGAGACCGTATCACCTATGTGTGCAGTGTCGAGATATATCAAGGAGAATTATGAGGATGCCGTCACAGTATTCATCGGCCCTTGTATCGGCAAGAAAGCCGAGAGTGCAGCCGGAGAGAAGGAATCTGCGGACTATGCGCTGACATACGGAGAGATCAGAGCCATGCTGAGAGCAAAGGATGTCAAGCTTGAGCCTGAGGCTGAAGATAACGACCAGTCCACACTGTTCGGCAAGAAATTTGCAAATGCAGGCGGAGTCACAGCGGCAGTCATAGAGAGCATGAAGGAGCTCGGCTGCGAGGACGAGGTTAAGGTGTGCAAATGCGATGGAATAGATGCATGTAAGAAGGCACTGACCCTCATGAAGTTCAACAGATTCCAGGATGACTTCATGGAAGGTATGGCGTGTGAAGGTGGCTGCGTGGGCGGCCCTTCAAGACACAGGGATCCGAACATGGCGATGCGTGACAGAAAGGCAGCCCTTGATAATTCTACAGATATCAACATCACAGAGAATCTTGAGAAGCAGGGAGCAGACAAGATTGATATGGTGAGAGATTAGTGCATGGAGGACAAAGACATGACAACAGTTTTGATATTTGTGATATGTGTGCTTATATTTGTGTGCGTATCGGTGGTTACGGCGATACTTGTATACAAGTCGCAGATGCGTAAGAAGAAGCTTCAGTGGGACAGCCGGCAACAGACACAGGATTCCAAGCAGGTACAGGATCAGTAGAGACTGTGATATATAATGAAATAATAAGATAATTAAGGCGTGCAGCGATGGAGATGAAACTGGACTTATCCGGGGGAAATTCATTGCTGCACGCCTTATTTTTATGGATTGAGGGAAAAACCTGTGCAGTCAAAATGTAATACCAATATGTGAAAATAAATTAAAACTTTTATTTTCCTGTTGACATGACAAAGAGATATGATAATATATGGATGTAGTAATCGAAACTACGTGTAAAGTTAATTGAAAACGCACATTAAAGTAACGTTTATTTTGATTGCTAGATAGAAATACGAACTTAGAAGACTTTTTATACTAAGTTAATACATAATGTGATAAAAAACGGCATGTATCGCCGGCGTTAAAAGGCGGAAAAACCGTTTTACCATATATATTATCAGAACTTATAGTTTATGGAGGAAATTAACATGTCAACAGAAATGAGACCAGAGCAGGGAATAGCAGGAAAGTTTGTGAGGTCAGCTCTTGATGAGAATGGAGTTCTCAGCAAGATTGAGTTCACCAACAGCGAGAATTTCAACTTCGCATACGACGTAATGGATGCTCTGGCAGAGAAGGAGCCTGATCAGACAGCGCTCATCTATGTATCAAAGGATAGAACGATCGAGAAGAAATTCACATTCCAGGATATCAAGGATTATTCCAATAGGGCAGCCAATTACTTCAAGAGCCTGGACATCAGGAAGGGTGACAAGGTAATGCTCGTGTTAAAGAGACATTACCAGTATTGGTTCACCATGATGGCTCTCCACAAGATCGGTGCCATAGCTATACCGGCGACAAATATATTAAAGGCAACAGATTATCAGTATAGAATTGAGGCAGCAGGCGTATCAGCGGTTGTGTGTACATCAGATGACGGAATCACGGCGTCCATAGATACATTTGCTGATGACAAGCTGACAAAGATCGTTGTAAATCATCCAGTAGAAGGCTGGAACTTCTTCGATGAGGGAATCATGGAGTGCAGCACCGAGTTTCCAAGACCTACAGGCGAGGATGCCGTAGGAGGAAAGGATGATATACTGTTCGTCATGTTCACATCGGGAACAACAGAGCATCCAAAGATGGTTGCACACAATCATCTGTATCCACTTGGACATTACATCACAGCAAAATACTGGCACTGCAACAAACCTGGTGAGGTTCATCTCACAGTTTCAGATACAGGCTGGGGCAAGGCTCTCTGGGGCAAGCTCTACGGACAGTGGCTGTGCGAGGCATGCGTATTCGTATTTGACTTTGATACATTCAGTGCGGACACTATATTCAAGCTTATAGAGAAGTACAATATCTCAACATTCTGTGCACCTCCAACACTGTACAGAATCCTTATCCGTATGGATATGAGTAAGTACAACCTCTCATCCCTCAGATACTGTACAACAGCGGGTGAGGCACTTAACCCTGAGGTATTTGACGTATTCAAGGAGAAGACAGGATTCACTATATATGAAGGATTTGGTCAGACAGAGACGACTCTTACCATTGGTAACCTTGAGAATACTACTCCAAGACCGGGATCAATGGGTAAGGCAAGCCCAATGTATGACGTGAGGATCATGAAGGCAGACGGAACATTTGCTGCACCTGGTGAGACAGGTGAGATCGTCATCAACATCGCAGACGGTGCGCCGGACGGACTGTTCATGGAGTACTACAGAGATCCACAGAGAACAGCCGAGGTTATGCATGACGGCTTCTATCACACAGGTGATACGGCTTACCAGGATGAGGATGGATATTTCTGGTTCGTTGGACGTGTGGATGATATCATCAAGGTTGCAGGCTACAGAGTAGGACCTTTCGAGATAGAGAATGAGATCATGAGAATACCTTATGTCCTTGAGTGTGCAGTTACATCAGTACCTGACAGCACAAGAGGTCAGGCAATAAAGGCCACTATCGTTCTCACAGAGGGTACAGTTGGCGATGAGAACCTCAAGAAGGAGCTCAAGAGATACTTCAAGGAGAACATCGCAAGCTACAAGAGACCTAGAGTTATCGAGTTCGTTGATGAGATGCCAAAGACCATCAGCGGCAAGGTAAGACGTGTTGAGATCAAGGAAAAGGACTGGAAGTAAGTCAGAAATCAGGTGAAATAAATGATAGATATAGATATGAGTAAGATCAAGCCATATGATAGATCGGTTTATTATTATGAGACGGACAGGATGCAGATAGTACACCACTCCAATTACATCAGATGGATTGAGGAGGCAAGGCTGGACTGGATGACACAGATAGGCTGGGATTACAAGTCTGTAGAGGATGACGGATATATAATTCCTGTGCTTGGTGTAACGGCTGAGTATAAGAGCATGTGCCACTTTGGCGATGACGTGCTGATACATGTCAGCCTTTCGGAGTATACAGGTGTCCGTGTAGGCTTTTCATATGAGATCGTGGACAAGAAGACAGGCGAGCTCAGGACACTTTGCACAAGCTCACATTGTCTGCTGGATGGCAACAACAAGCTTGTGTTCATCAGAAAGGCATATCCTGAGCATGATAAGCTGTTTAAGGAGCTGCTTGAGGATTACAAGAAACGTCAGAGCAAATAAACAGAGCTGTTGTCTGGTGTATAAATAATTTAATATTGTATTAATTGATGGTTATTAATAGCTGGTAAAATTGTTTGTGTAACTTTTTTATCAGCTATTTTTATCTATTTAGACATGTAATTAGTTAAAACATCCTTTTTATATTATGGCGTAAATGCTATAATGGAAACGGTTGCGTGGGAATATATGGCAGGCCGGATGCTGCTGCAAGGAGGGATCTTTTGAAAGAAGTATCACTTGATAAACAATACTACAAAGAACATATACAGAACATATTATATGATAATTATGTGAAACTGGCGCTGGTCAACATTGATACTGGGGAGTATGTGAGTGTTATCAGTGTGGACAAGAATGCAGATAATTATAAAAGTACCTCTGACGTATCTTCCTATTTTAAGGATAATAAGGGACTGGACTGCTGTCATCCTGATGAAGTCAGAGAATTTGCATATATGTGTGATATGAAGCATGTCAAAGCACTCATAGAAGCCGGAGCCAGATCCATCGTGCGTAATTTCAGGTTCAGATTGAGACTTGGCGAGGACTATGAGTGGGTTTCCATGGATATAGAAGCTGAGAAAGAGCCGAGAGAGGACGGACAATGGGTTGTGTTCGGCATGAGGGCAGTCAGCCTTGACACCCTGGTGCTGGAGGATAGTCTCAGGACACTGACAAGGGTATACAGGCGTATATTCAGGATTGATGTGACGCACAATATTTGCGAGACATTGAGAGGCGGATATATAAGAAGCAGAGATGAGGTTAAGCATGACTGCCTTGGAGATTACATTAAAGACATGACTATGGGTGGTGAGATATTCCCTGACGATGTGGACAGGGTAAGAAAGTGCCTGTCTCCTGAGTTCCTCATAAAATATTTTGCAAATGGACATGACAGATTTACCATTAGATATAAGCGTAAAATGGATATGGTGTACAGATGGGTTATGACAGAGGTCATACCTACTGCTGACTATAGAGATGACAATAAGGTATTCTATCTTTATACGAGGGATATACATGAGGAGTATTCTGAGAGCATAGAGAAACAGGAGCTGTTGGAATTTTACAGTTACAAGGATGCACTCACTCGTCTCGGCAATAGAAATGCATTTAACATTCTGTGCGACGCGTATGCAGACCGAAAGGATAAGCGGTCGGTCGGATTCGTATTCAACGATGTGAACAAATTGAAGTATGTGAATGATCATTATGGACATAAAGAAGGAGATCTATATCTTCAGAGGGTATCGCAGATGCTGGCGCAGCATTTTGGCGAAAATGCATGTTACAGGATAAGCGGCGATGAATTTGTTGTCATCATTATGGATATTGCTGAGCAGTCGTTTAACTCAATGATCGCCAGATACAAAGAGGTAATTGACGAGCAGGAGGAGGCTCCGGTTGCGTTCGGCGCAGTCTGGAAGGCTGAGGCAGATTCCATAGACAAGATAATGAACGAAGCCGAAAGACTGATGTATGAGGATAAGAAGAGATTCTATTCGAAACATCCAGAGGTCAAGAGGCGCGAGAGCGTGGAGAACGAGGCGAATATAGCTGTAGGAACTACAGAGGATGGAGTTCCGCATTACAGGAATCTTGGGAAGACAGACAGGATATTTGACGCCCTTGCAGCTACAACACTCCGAAATTATATATTTATGAATGATCTCGATACGAATGTGACAAAATGGTCTGCAAGTGCTGTGGATTACTTTGGGCTTCCTGGGCAATACATATATGATACACAGAAAGTGTGGGAGAAGCTTATACATCCGGATGACAGAGCAATATTTGAACAGGATATTACAGAGGTGTTTGCGGGGCGCAAAAAGTTTCATGATGTAGAATATAGAATGAGAAACAAAAAGGGTGAATATGTGGTCTGTACCTGCAGAGGCTTCATCACCAAGAAGGAAAATGGTGATCCGGAGTTCTTTGTGGGAACGGTCATAAACCACGGAGTCATAGACGGGGTTGATCCGGTGACAAACCTGCACAATCAGCAAGAGTATACTAAGTATATATCTATACATTTGAGAAATAAGCAGACGATGAGCATTCTGGCAATAGGAATATCTATGTTTAACAGCATCAATATGATGTACGGATATGCATATGGCAATTCTGTTCTTAAGGATTTTGCCACAAAGCTCAAAAATGTCGTCGGTGGAAAGGGACTCGTGTTCAGACTCGATGGAGCGAAATTTGCAATCTGCTCAAATATGTATACTAAACAGGAGCTAAAAGAGGTATACAGACATGTACAGAATCTTGCACTTGACAATGTAGGCCTGAACGGCACGGCGATCCCGCTTAAATTATACGGTGGTGGTCTGATATATGACCACGTAGGAGCCGATGAGGACGTGATAAAGAGCAGTGTGGAATATGCCCTGGAGAGATCCAAGGAGGATCATCATGGCGAACTTGTATTTTTCAATGAGGAGATCAAGGACAATGATAGAATGAGACTGCAGCTTTACAGCACAATACACAAATGTGTGGCAAACAACATGGAAGGCTTTTTCATGTGCTATCAGCCTATAGCCAATTCCGAGACAGGACACATAGTTGGTATGGAGGCTCTTCTCAGATGGAAACACAAGGAATTTGGTGTGGTTCCACCGGGAATATTTATACCGTGGCTTGAGATGGAGCCTTGTTTCTTTGAGCTTGGCAACTGGATAATAGAGCAGGCACTCACGGATGGTATGGAGGTTCGCAAGATCAGACCTGATTTTGTGGTGAATGTCAATATATCAGCGACTCAGCTTGAGAATCATGGATTCAGGCAGGCTGTTGTGGATATATTAAAAAAGACGAAGTTCCCTCCTGAGTATTTGTGCATAGAGCTCACAGAGAGATGTAAGAATATGGATATAGCATTTCTGAAAAATGAGCTGGAATATTTCAGGAAACTTGGAATAAAGATCGCTATTGATGATTTTGGAACGGGAAATGCTACCCTAAATCTGCTCACGGAATTACCGATAGATGAGCTTAAGGTCGATATGTCATTTGTCAGGGGAATACAGGAGAGCAAGCCTAATCAGGTCCTTGTACAGGCGGTTGTGTCCTGTGCACATCAACTCGGATACAAGAGCTGCATTGAAGGTGTCGAGGACAAGGCACTGTTCGATTACCTTCATAGGTATGGTTCCACTTACTATCAGGGATATCATTTCTCCAGACCGGTTTGTCTGGAGGATTTTAAGAAGCTTTTGTGACAGACGACCCGCTTGGTAATATATACATCCGCAATCACGCTTGACTTACTGCACTTCGATTGGGTGCTATCTGCATGGTGCTCCGACCGCCAAAAGGGCGTCGGCGGATCTGCGCACCAGCAAGCACCATCGAAGCACAGACGTCTGCGCTACCGATTGTCGGATATATATATTACCAAGCGGGTCTTACGTTGTGGCCGGCTTTGAGGATTGCATTTTGAAAAAATTTAAAATTGTGTTCTTTTTGGTGGATTTTGGCTTGTTTGGGAGAAAATTGTATCTAAATGAGTTTTAAAATGGCTAAAAGATACAATTCCTGGAAATTTGTGTTATTTCAGGGATTTTTTTGCAAAAAAGATAAAAATTTGTGCTCTTTGACTTGCTTGCTTCAGGTTGACATAGAACATGGGCGTTGATAAGATTGGGGTAATTGTGACAATATAATATGTTGGGTGTATAGTCCCGGAGAATTCCGGCGAATGAGACATACCACACACATTGCGGACTGGGCGTATAAGGAAGCTTATGGTGCCTGGGAGGATGTTGTAAACGAGGTGTGCTCAGTAAGAAGAGAAGTGCGGTGAGAATCCGTCGCAACAGCCATTACTGTATGCAGAGCATAGACTCTGGCAAGTCAGATCGCTTGCTATATATCCACTCGGAATAATGTGAAAGGAGACACGATTATGAAGAGAAGAATTTTTGCTGTGTGTATGGCGATGTGCACGATGGCAATGGTTATGTTCACGGAAACAACAGGAAATGCTGTGAACGTGTATGCGGCGGCTGATGTAACGGATTCTACGATATATGCAGAGTCGGATGGTGTAACAGATTCTACGATATACACAGTGCCAGACGATATGACGAATCCAGCAGTATCTACAGCGACGAATGACGAGACGGATCCGGTGACAGGAACTGCGACAGAGGAAACTGCAGATGTGGCTATGGTTGATTACACACAGGCCCTTGGCAATACTCTTGTATATCTGAGGAAGACTGCGGATGATCCACAGTATGAGGCTGAGTGGAATGTGATGACTCTTGCCAGATGCGGTTATGAGGATGAGGCATGGTATGGAGAATACTATGACAATATTGTGAAATATGTTCAGTCATGTGTTGAGGAGACAGGTTCTCTGAAGCTCGATAAAAAGCAGTATAAGGGTACGGATAATTCCAGGGTAATACTGGCCTTAACTGCGATTGGCGCTGATGCCACAGATGTTGGTGGATACAATCTGCTTGAGCCATTGGCCGATATGAATTATGTAACAACACAGGGAATCAATGGCCCGGTGTTTGCGTTGATTGCATTTGACACGGTAGGTTATGATATTCCGAAGCTTCCGGATGGAAGTGACGGTGTTCAGACGACAAGAGAAGGACTTGTTGAATATATCCTTGGACGGGAGCTTTCTAGTGGTGGTTGGGCATTTTCTGGTAGTAATGCTGACCCGGATATGACAGGTATGACAATTCAGGCACTTGCGCCGTATTACAAGTCTAACACAGAGGTTAAGACGGCGGTTGACAGGGCGCTTGATGTAATGTCGGGGCTGCAGAAGGCTGATGGTGGATTTGCTTCATGGGGAACTGTGAATTCTGAGAGCTGTGCGCAGGTGATATGTGGATTGCTTGATATAGGCAAGGATGCCGGAACAGATGAGGCATTTGTCAAAAATGGACATTCTGTGCTGGATGCTTTGATGGAATTCTATGTTGCAAGTGCCGGTGGATTTGCGCATGCGGCAAATCAGAATGGAGAACTGGTTGTAAATGGAATGGCTTCGCAGCAGGCTGGATATGCTCTGGTTGCCTATGACAGATTCAAAAAAGGAAAGAACACACTGTATGATATGTCTGATGCAAAGTCATTATATATCCGATCCGTGGCGACAGCGGATGTGAAACTCAGCACCAGCACGTATGTGTACGACGGCAAGGCCAAGAAGCCGGGCGTGACGGTGAAGATTGGTGACAGAGTGCTTAAGGATGGCGTGGATTACACCATTTCATATCAGAACAATGTCAATATTGGCAATTCGGCAAAGGTAGTGGTGACCGGCAAGGGAATATTCAAGGGCTCAGCTAGCAAGACATTTGTCATAAAGATGGCTGCGCCGGCTAAGACGAGTGTGTCGGCGGGTAATGGAGCAGCAGGCATAACAGTAAAGTGGAAGAAAGCGGCACGGGCTGACAGATATGTGGTGCTCAGAAAGGTTGGAAATGCAAAGAATTGGACGACTGTGGCCACCACAAAATCTCTGAGCTACACTGACCGGAAGGTCGCAAATGGCAAGAAATATATCTATGCAGTTAAGCCTGTTGGAAGTGGCGGGGAGGCTGCGTATACGACCCAGACAATATACAGGGTCAATCAGGAAAAGATAACAAAGATAAAGTCAACGGTGAAGAAAAAGTGCACTGTGACTTATAAAAAAAATGCGAGTGCTTCGGGTTACAGGGTGATGTATTCCACGGATAAGACATTTAAAAAGAATGTCAAGGTGTACAGGGCATCGGTAAACAAGAAGACAAATGTGACGTTGAGCGGACTCAAGGCGGGAAAGCGGTATTATGTCAGAGTTCAGGGATTCAAGAAGGTTGGAAAGACTTATTATTACGGAGCATGGAGCAAGACTGTAAACGTTGTGATCCGAAAGAAGTAGGCATATGGATAAGATCAAAGAATTTGTAAAAAAATATAAGAAACACATAAGCGGAGCTGTGATTGTTCTGCTGATCCTGGTGTGGGCTTTCTGGTATGGGGGGAATGCGCCGGGAGCCAGAGGCTTCAAGCTGGAAAAGACCGAAGAGGGACTCACAACTGAAGCTGTAGGCGGTGCGGAACTGACGGAGACAACGAAGAGTGCGACAGAGGAAAATACTGATGCAGGGAATGACAGGAAAAAGAAATCAGACAGTTCTGTAACCGATATCTCCTCAGAGACTCATTCGGATTCTGATACATCGGAAACAGAATATCAGACTTCCGCTGAGAGCACATCGGAGAATGTGACGGAGCGAAATTCTGAGACTACCACGGAGAAGAAGACGGAGGCTACTACAAAGAAGAATACCACCACGGAGTCTCAAAAAACAACGGAGAATAAGCCGGGGACCACGGCGACTACGGAAAAGCGGAAACCGGATAAGACAACTGCTGATTCTTCTGCCACGACAAAGGCAACCACAGAGAATACAACTGAGGCGCCGAAGAAAACCTACAGTTGCACTATATCAATAGGATGTTCCACAATATTTGACAATCTGGAACTGCTAAGACCGGAGAAAAAGGACTATGTACCTGATGATGGTGTCATTCTGGGAACTGTGACTGCCACATTTGAGGAGGGGGACACAGTATTCGAAGTGCTTAAGTCGGTGTGCAGGGATTATGGTATACAGCTTGAATATTCATGGACGCCTATGTATGGAAGTTATTATATAGAAGGAATTCACAATCTGTATGAATTTGACTGTGGTGATGGCTCAGGCTGGATGTACTCGGTAAATGGCTGGTTCCCGAATTATGGCTGTTCAAGCTATGAACTCAAGCAGGGAGATGTGATAAAATGGCTCTATACATGTGACCTGGGAGCAGATGTTGGATCCGAGATGCATTGACAGATTCGCTGAGACATGGGTACTGGACATAGTGATTGATAGGAGATAAAAATATAATTGTGAAAAGACAGGATTCATTTTCCACATATCACCCTATAGTCAATCTGGTATACTTTATATTCACTATAGGATATGCCCTGGCATTTACCCATCCGGTTTGCCTGGGCATGTCTTTTATAGGGGCATTTGTGTATTCGGTATTGCTTAGGGGATATGATGGCTTCAGGACTAATATAAAATATATGATCCCACTTATATTGCTGACGGCGCTCATCAACCCGGCGTTCAGCCATCAGGGAGTGACGATACTCACATATTTTCCGTCTGGAAATCCGTTGACATTGGAGTCTATAATGTATGGAATCATGGCTGCGTTTATGCTGGTGACAGTGATATGCTGGTTTTCGTGCTTTAACTGTGTTATATCATCGGACAAGATGGTGTATCTGTTCGGCAAGGCGGCGCCAGTGTTGTCACTGATACTTTCCATGACACTGAGGTTTATTCCGGACATAGCAGGACAGTTTGGAAAGGTGTACAGAGCTCAGAGGGCATCTGGATACAAACCAAAAGATTCGTGTTTTGTGAGAATTAGAACGGGCTGCCATGTGTTTTCTGCCGTTGTAACCTGGGCTCTTGAACGGGCGCTTGTCACTGCAGACAGTATGAGATCAAGGGGATATGGACTTCCCGGAAGATCTGCATATTCACTGTATAGATTTAGAAAAAGTGATACTAAAGCGCTTGCATTTATACTTGTGTGTGGATTGTATGTGCTGGCAGGCAGTGTGCGCGGAGGATTTGCGTTCTGGTATTATCCGTCTATAAGAGGAAGTGTAAGTGGTACACTCACTGTAAGTATGTATGTAGTGTATGTATGTCTTATATGTGTTCCAATATATATGCAGGCAAAAGAAAATGTTAATATTCGAAAAATGTGACAAAGGAGAAGCCGTGAATATATTAGATATAAAAGAACTGACATTTGCATATCCCGATAACAATGATGATTCGGGCGAGAGATATTTGCTTGATGCATTGAAAAATGTGACGCTATCAGTGGGGCAGGGGGAATTCGTGGTCATATTGGGAAGTTCCGGATGTGGAAAGACCACACTTCTTAGGCAGTTGAAGACAAGTATTGCTCCTCACGGAAGATCGTCCGGGAAGATAGAGTTCAAAGGAAGAAGCCTGGAGGAGATGGATGACCGGACATCAGCAAGGCAGATCGGATTTGTACAGCAGGATGTCAATGCACAGCTTGTCACTGATAAAGTGTGGCATGAGCTGGCATTTGGATTGGAGAGTCTGGGATACGATAATGGATATATCAGACGACGCGTTGCGGAGATGTGTTCATTCTTCGGGTTGTCCGGGATATTCCACAGGCGTGTCGCAGAGCTGTCTGGCGGACAGAAGCAGATGGTGAATCTTGCGTCGGTCATGGCTCTGTCTCCGGAGGTGCTGATACTGGATGAACCGACCAGCCAGCTCGATCCGATAGCTGCGAATGAATTCATAGCATGTCTTGTGAGAATCAACAGGGAGCTTGGCACGACCATCATCATGACTGAGCATAGGCTGGAGGAGGTGCTTCCGGTGTGCAGCAGAGCGGTGGTCATGGATGAAGGCACAGTGCTGTGTCAGGGAACTGTCAAGGAGGTAGCTGCCACCCTGAAAAATGAAGGACAGAGGTTAAAGGAAAAAGGTATAAACAGAAATGGATTGTATCTCTCCATGCCGGCGGCTGTCCAGGTGTATCTGGGGCTTGATGGCTCGGATGAATCTCCGGTGACCGTAACGGAGGGGCGAAACTGGTTGTCACAGTTTGACAGTAAGTACAGGGAATCGGGGCATGAGGTTGCGCCTGGGTATGTGCTGGTGGATGAAGGGGATGCCAGGGAGGCAGATGGTCAGAAAACTGACCATGGTGCTGTAGAAACTACAAGAAAAATTGCGAATCGTCAGGACAAGTCCTGGGCAGTCAGGATAGATGAGGTTCACTTCAGATACGACAAGGGTTCGCAGGAAGTACTTCGCGGTCTGGATCTTGACATATACGATAATGAGATACTTATGATAAATGGAAGCAACGGATGCGGCAAGTCGACGTTGCTCTCCCTGATAGCGGGGGTAAATAAGCCGTACCGTGGAAGAATAAAGATAAAACAGGGTAAAAGTGTGGGCATGCTCCCACAGAACCCGGAGCTTCTTTTCACAAGACGTTCTGTACGGGAAGAACTGGTGGACGCAAGTGACAGAAAAAAGCTGGTGGACATAGTGAGGTTCTGTAAGTTGGAGCATTTGATGGACAGACATCCTTACGATCTGTCAGGAGGAGAGAAGCAGAGACTGGCACTTGCAAGGGTACTTCTGTATGATCCTGATATTCTGCTCATGGATGAGCCGACAAAGGGGCTTGATAATGGGTTTAAGGCAGAACTCAAGTGTATGCTCAGAGATCTGCAGCGACATGGCAAGACCATAGTGGTGGTGAGCCATGATGTGGAATTCTGCGCTGTGGCGGGAGACCGTATAGCGCTGCTGTTCGATGGGGAGCTTGCCACAGTGAACGGCGTACAGGAATATCTGGCGGGCAATAATTTCTTCACCACTGCGGCGGCAAGGATCTCCCAGGGGATACTTCATGGTGCTGTTACTGTGACCGACATATTGAGGGCATATGGCGTTTCTGACAGCGAAGCCGGAGGGGAAGGCAGCTCTGGTGGTGACTCACGTGAGCCCAGATGTGAAGATGCAGATGTGGATGATGATAACAGGATTCCTGACGCTGAAATAACCAGAGATATTGTGCTGACGAAGGAGCGGGAGACGGACCCCCTGAAATGGTGGCAGATACTCACGATATCTGTCACGTCGGTGATCATCATATTCTGCTTCTGGCAGACCATGGCTCAGTCCAATCTGGCAGATCTTGTGCAGAGAGGGATGACCATCACGTCAAAGGGATGGAAATATCTGGCTATGTATGGAGTGATGATATGTGCCATAGCGGGGCTGCTCCTTGCTATAAGACCTGTCACCAAAAAGAAGAACGAGGATATCGTCATGGAAGCTGCCGGTCACAGATCCGTCAGGAGAACGATATTAAGTATAGTGGCTATGCTCGTTGTGATTCCACTTACGATATGGTTTGGATGCGAGAGACTTGGAGACAAAAAATATTATTTTATATCTCTGCTGATTATAATAGAGGCAATGATCCCGTTCTTCGTATCATTTGAGGGAAGAAAGCCCAAGGTAAGGGATATAGTCATATTGGCGGTTATGTGTGCTCTGGCCGTCACGGGCAGGGTGGCATTCTTCATGCTCCCGAACTTCAGCCCGACCATGGCCATAGTGATCATATCCGGAGTGGCATTTGGCTGCGAAGGAGGATTTGTGGTCGGCGCAATGTCCATGTTCGTGTCTAATTTTCTGATGGGGCAGGGCCCGTGGACTCCGTGGCAGATGTTTGCCATGGGACTGGTGGGGTTCATGGCGGGACTCTTCTTCTCCAAAAGCGGAGTGCGGACAAAGAACACGACAAAGCTTGGACTGTGCATATTCGGTGCACTTATCTGTATCCTGATATACGGCGGAATAATGAATCCGGCGTCGGTGATAATCTGGCAGCCGGCTGTGAACAGGAGCATGATCATAGCGTCATATGTGACGGGATTCCCATTTGACGTGGTGCATGGAACTGCAACGGTGATATTCCTGTGGCTACTGGCAAGACCATTTCTTGAGAAGCTTGACAGGGTGCGGATCAAGTATGGTGTTCTGTAGACAAATAATAAAATGATTGAGGATTACTGCTATGATAAGAAATGAGAAACTGGAAGATATCTCAGATGGAAGATTATACGATGCAAATGATATGGTGAAGGCGTACTGCGATGAGTGCAAGGGGTGCCATGCCTGCTGCACAGGGATGGGGAGTTCCATCATCCTTGATCCACTGGACGTGATGAGACTTTGTAAGGAGACCGGAAAGAACTTTACACAGCTGCTTGAAAAGGAGCTTGAGGTCAATGTGGTGGATGGTCTGGTGCTTCCAAATATAAGGATGACGGCGGATAAGTGCCCATTCTTAAACGATGATGGCAGATGCAGCATCCATAGCGCGAGACCTGGCTTTTGCAGACTCTTTCCACTTGGCAGATATTACACCGATGACGGATTCAGATACATCCTGCAGATACATGAGTGTGAGCGCGCGGGCAGGACTAAGGTCAAGGTGTCGAAATGGATAGATACAGAGGACTTGCCGCGGTACACGAAATATATAAATGACTGGCACAAGTTCCAGAAGGACATGCAGAGAAACCTGATCGAGTATATGCGCGCTGGCGAGGATGAGACAGCGAGAAATCAGACCATGCTGGTGCTGCAGGTTATGTATGTGGGAATGTATGATGCGGAGAAGGATTTCTATGATCAGTTTGATGCCAGACTTGCGCACATTAGGAGTCTGCTGTGTATGACGGAGTAGAAAGGGATGGAATGGAGTATCTGGATGTAACTTTGTTTACCTTGTATCGGAAATCACTTGATCATACAGAGTTATAAATGTAAAAACAGGGTATAGAGTTTATATGGGAAAAGTTAGAGATATCATAGATAAGACATTTGAATATGGACAGGGCAGAGGTGAACTGCCGGGAGTCAATGAGCTGGGTGAAGCTATAAGAATTTTGTCGGATTCAGAGAACCCTCAGAGCTCTCAGGATGATCTCTCTGACTTTGAGTATCTCAGAAGGAAGGCTTACGATCTGGCTCATCAGAGTTTTGGCAACAGGATATATATAAGAGGACTTATCGAGTTTACGAACATTTGCAAGAATGATTGCTACTACTGCGGTATCAGGAAGAGCAACAGCCATGTGGACAGATATCGTCTGACAATGGATCAGATTCTGGCTTGTGCCGATGAGGGATATGTGTTGGGATTTCGCACATTTGTGCTTCAGGGAGGCGAGGACGGAGGCTTTTCGGATGAGGCTATAGCTGACATAGTGAGGTGCATCAAGGAGAGATATCCGGACTGTGCTGTCACGCTGTCATTTGGCGAGCATCCATATGAGACTTACAGGCTGTGGCGGATGGCCGGGGCGGACAGATATCTTCTGAGACATGAGACCGCGGACAGGGTGCATTATGAAAGATTACACCCGGATTCGATGAGCTATGACAACAGAGTCAGATGTCTGTATAATCTTAAAAGTCTTGGGTATCAGGTGGGAAGCGGATTCATGGTGGGATCGCCGTATCAGACGCCGGTGAATCTGGCCGAGGATCTGCATTTCCTTGCGAAGCTGCAACCACAGATGATAGGAATCGGGCCGTATGTTCCTCACAAGGAGACGCCATTTGCGAAGATGAAGCAGGGAACGGTCAGGCAGACGTTGGTGATGATAAGCCTGCTGAGACTGATGTTCCCGAAGGCACTCATACCATCCACCACATCTCTCGGAACGATAGCGGCGGATGGCAGGGAGCGTGGGTTTATGCACGGTGCGAATGTGGTCATGCCGAATCTGTCTCCTGTGTCTGTCCGAAAGAAATACGAGCTCTACGACAACAAGATATGCACGGGGGAGGAATCAGCTCAGTGCCGCGGCTGCCTTGACAGGCGCGCAGAGGCGTTCGGATTCCAGGTAGTTGTCGATAGAGGAGATCCCTTATGATGTCTGGAAGCGCACTGATGTGCGCGTAGGTCATCAAGCAAAGCTTGACGATATATCACGCAGACGCCGCGCGAAGCGCCTTTTCATGCGTCTGCTCCTTGAGGACTCGCGTAAGCTCATTTTTACTCTCTCTCTTCCTTGATGAACATGAACAGAAAGCTCACGAACAGCAGACAGCAGGAGAACCAGATGGTCCTCATATCAAATATACGGATGAAGTGACCGCCCACAGCGGCACCGATTCCGAATAGCAGGATGATCGCCCAGTAGCATAGGGATTTGAACAGTGTGTTCCTGTCCTTTGTTCTGAAGTATGCACACAGGGCATCTGTGCCGCTTCGGATATTTCCAATGCACATGGTGCTGGCAAATGCGTAGCCGTTGACCTTCCTGAATGCCTGAACCTGCATGGCACATGAAAATGAAACCATGGCATTTGCGAGAAGATTGAGTTTTATGGGAAGAAATCCCACGATAAGAAGCAGAAAAATCTCACACAATACAACGATCTGTCTCCAGTGAAACTGCTGCATATTCTGAAATTTCTGTTTTATACACTCGGCAGCAGCAATTCCAAGCGCAAAAAATAATAGAGGAACGGCATAGTGTACACACATTCTCCAGTTTCGGTCTACAAGATTCTGACCGAGAAGAACTATGTTGCCTGTCTGTGCATTTGCAAATACCTTTCCTCTGAATATATAGGTATATGCATCCTGCAGGCCTCCTGATACTGACAGGAAGGCCGCGGTGATGAAAGATTCTGACATTTGTCTATGTGGATAAAACTTCATGGTTCATATACTCCTTGGTTGTAGATTTGACATTCAGGCGCTGATCCCATCTGGGGGACGGAGGTGCCTGTCCCCATTTGGGGATCAGGTGCAGTACCTGAAGGTTTTGTCCGTCAGGATCCTTGCAAATATCAGTCCAAGTGGCAGGGCTATGATGATCATGATGGCAGCCGCAAACCAGGACACGGCATCGGAAAGTGACATGATTCCAAAGTTGTATATTGCACGATAAAGATAAAGCCCTGGAACCATGATGACTATGGATGGGACTGTCAGTGAGATTCGCGGATAACCGTTGGTGCTTTTGATGAATGAAGCGAGCAGTCCGGCCGTGAGGGCTCCGGCAAATGCGGCGGCAGCTGCAGGGATGCCGGCAAGATCTACCAGTTCAAGACGGAGAGTGTTGGCTATGGCACCGATGGCAGCGGCTGTGGCGGCCATGTGTATGGAGCTGTTGAACATGATGGAGAATCCGAACACACCACAGAAGCTGGCAATCAATCTGAATACCAGATGAAGTCCTGGTGTTATGTCGAGTGCTACAAAATCCTGTGGGTGAAGCTTCAGCAGAAGCGCCATGATCCATGCGAACATCGTTGCCACAAGCACAATGATGATCGAGTATGTAAGTCTCTCAAGTCCGGATCTCAGATCCAGCTTTGCAAGGTCTATACCGCTGGTAATGAATGGAAATCCCGGTATGATGAACAGCATTGAGCAGATATATCCGGCTTCGTGGAAGGCGGGTATATGAAATGCCAGCTCGGCGGCCTTTAGCAACAGTGCGTACACAAGACAAGCGGCTGACACGGATACAGCTATGTTCATATATAAAGTAAAATGGTGTTTGATAAGCTTTGTCCTTATGAGGTTTCCGATTCCGGCTGCGATAAATGCCAGCATCATTTCTACAGGCCCGCCGCCTAGGAGAAATGTGAAGGCACAGCAGGCGAGAGCAGAGGCAAGTCCGAGGCGGAGAGGAGAATACAAGGTATGTATTTTTTCTATCTCATCAAGTCTCTGATGGATTTCCTCGCCGGTCAAATGCGCCTCTTCATTTGGAAAATTGTCAACAAACTGCTCCATTCTATATAGCTTTGAGGTGTTCACGCCTGTATTGGCGATGCACAGGGACTGTGATACACAGTCGTGACCGTCAAAACAGTTGAATTCTATGGACATGAGTCCGACATCGACGGTACATGTGACTCCCAGTTCTTTGGAAAGCCTGTTCATGGAAGTACGGACACGCCATGCACCTGTTCCGCATGAGAGCATGATAAGACCGACTCTGCCTATGACAGAAGCCTTTTCAATCAGACTTGCCTTGCATATGAGTACATTGCTGTCGGCACTGGCGTAGTCATGCCATGGAATCTCCATGTGATTTTTTTCCATAATGTCTATGTATGATTCCGCATTTACGTTTTTTGCATTCTTACTTTTCCGCATATATGATCGCCTCGGCTTTCGCAACGTGTCTTTCCAGATTCTTCATGAGCAGTGAATCCGGCAGGAATATTCCAAGCTCGTCATATCGCATGCCTTGTTTGTTCAAAGTATCCTGACCGTAGAATACAAATGCCATGGGAAGATTCTTTTCCAGTTCAACCATGATATCCCACACAGCACAGTATGCTTCAGCTTCGGTCTCCTTGAGCTTTACCGTGTCCGGCAGTTCCCTGATGAGCAGGACTCCGGTGCACTCTTCAAGGATCTTCTGCCCGACTTCCATGTTGTCAGAAGTGTATTCATGGCTGTATCTGTACGCCTTTGCAAGATACATATTCTCGTTGTGTGTCATATGTGTGTATATATCGTGAAAGTGCTGATAATCCTTTTCTCTTACAGAGTTTCTGAATTCAGGCAGAAGTTCGCCGTGCTCACCGGTCATGATGACAGGATTGGTCTTGCCATCGGCGTTGAAGCGATATGGGATGAGGTAGGAATTCCTTAGCAGATCGAACATGGTATTGTTGCAGATGGACATGAGGAATGCCGACATATCTCTGTCCAGATAAGCTGAGAGCAGTGATTTTGTAAATTCTTCCGGTGAAAGATTGCAGTCGAAGTCATCATTGCAGAACAGGTAATTACAGAATGTGTCCATGAGCTTTTCACATGCCCAGGGATCCCTGAGGATCTTTTCAAATAATATTTCTGATTTTTCTTCCCTTGGGAAAATGGTATTTTCTTCCATAGATATGCGCATCCTTTCATATGATAAATGCTGTCTTGTCATTTAAATCTGGTTAGATTATACTATCGGAGTAGCAATAAGTGAAAATCATAATTGATATGGCAGTAATAACAAAATGATATGCTGGGGCTGCTACATGGAAAATAATTTTAAGAAAGGGAGTATAGCAGACATGTAATATAGTCTGTGGCTAACAATAGATTATGAACATTAATTTCGAGTATTATAAGATATTTTATTATGTTGCGAGATATCATAACTTTACCAAAGCCGCAAAGGTTCTTGGAAACAGTCAGCCAAATGTGACCAGGGCGATGAACTGCCTGGAGCAGCAGCTTGGAAGGATACTATTTGTCAGGACAAACAGGGGTGTACAGCTCACAAGAGACGGGGAACAGCTCTATTCATATGTGGAGGCTGCAATGTCACAGCTTCTGACGGCGGAGGATGAGCTGGCAGATGGTGAGAATCTCACTCACGGAAGTATAACGATAGGTGTCAGTGAGACGGCGTTAAATATATATCTGCTGGACAGACTGCGGGCATTTCACATGGCGTATCCGGGTATAAATCTCAAGATATACAACCATTCTACACCTCAGGCTGTGGAGGAAGTGAAGAATGGAAGTATAGACTTTGCAGTAGTTACAACTCCGGCTGATGTGGAGGCTCCTCTCAAGAAGATCGTGCTGCAGTCATATCGTGAGATACTTATCGGCGGAACGACATTTTCTTCACTTAAAAAGCAAAAACTGTCCATTGCGGAGATGAGGAACTATCCTATGATCTGTCTAGGCAGGGAGACTATGACATTCAGATTCTACGACAGAATATTCAGGGAGCATGGCGTGGAGCTTGCGCCGGACACGGAGGCGGCCACCACGGATCAGATACTGCCACTTGTGAAGTGTGAGCTTGGACTTGCATTTATACCGGAACTGATGGCGAGGGAGGCAGTAAAGAACAAAGAGGTTGTAAAGCTTTCACTTGAGGAAAAGCTTCCGGACAGGAATGTATGTCTTGTGTATGACTGCCTGCACCCGCTGAATGAGGCAGCAAAGCAGTTCAAGAAAATAATAGTAGAAAGCAGGTGAGAATATGACACTTCAGCAGCTTAGATATGTGGTGATGGTTGCGGATACGGGCACGATCACCGAGGCAGCGAACCGACTGTATATATCCCAGCCAAGCCTGACAAATGCCATCCATGAGCTGGAAAAAGAGATGGGGATAAATATATTCAACAGGTCAAATAAGGGAATAAGTCCGTCCATAGAGGGCGAGGTCTTCCTAGGCTATGCGAGACAGGTGCTTGAGCAGGCAAAGGTCCTTGAGGACAAATACAAGGGGGACGATGGCGGCAAGAAGAGCTTCTGCGTGTCCACCCAGCATTATTCATTTGCGGTAAATGCATTTGTTGACCTGATAAAGAGGTATGGACAGGACGAATATGATTTCAGCATAAGGGAGACACAGACCTATGAGATCATAGATGATGTCGCCAGGATGAGAAGCGAGATCGGAATATTGTTCATGAATGACTTCAATGAGAAGGTGCTGAACAAGATCCTCAGAGCAAATGACCTGGAATTTCATGAGCTGTTCGTGGCAAAGCCTCACGTGTTCATAAGCAGAAAGCATCCACTGGCGAAGAACGATATCATAACAAATGAAGAGCTGGAGGCGTATCCATATCTGTCATTTGAGCAGGGAGAGCACAACTCTTTTTACTTCTCGGAGGAAATATTCTCTACGACGGAGCGAAAGAAGAATATAAGAGTCAGGGATAGAGCGACACTGTTCAATCTGCTGATAGGTCTGAATGGATATACTGTGTGCAGCGGTGTCATAGATGAAAAGCTGAACGGCAAGGACATTATATCGGTGCCACTTGCGGATGAGAGCGATATGAGGATAGGGTATATCGTCCACAGGAAGGCGATCCTCAGCAGACTTGGAAACACCTATCTCGGTGCGTTGGCAAATTATCTCACGGCTGGCAGTGACGAGTCGGAAGATTCAGTAAAAATTCCTCAGAGAAAGCTCCAGCACAGGGGACGCTTCAACGAGATGAGGGATGACGGAGAGCCTGCCTGCGGAGATGTGAGGGAGAAGGCGGCGGAACATATGAGAAGGGTTAAAACCACATAGCTGACATAGAAAAAAAGACGTAGAAATAGCGTGGGTATAGCATAAAACTATATCCACGCTATATTTTTATGTATTATACAAGTGAGGGATGTCTTTATATAATGTGGAGCAGACGCATGAAAGGCGCTTCGCACGGCGTCTGCGTACTTCGCAAGGAATCTCCCGCAAGCGGGTCCTCCTTACGAAAATTTGTGGAGCAGACGCATGAAATTACAGGAGGATATGATGAAGACATCGGTTATAGGATTTCCAAGGGTGGGAACATTAAGAGAGTTAAAATTTGCATCTGAAAAATATTTCAGACATGAGATAACGGCGCAGGAGCTTACAGGAATTGCAGCGGATCTCAGACACAGACACTGGATGACACAGGTGGCAGCAGGGATAGGCTTTATTCCATGCAACGACTTTTCATTTTACGATATAGTGCTTGATACAGCAGTTCTTCTCGGAATTGTGCCAAAGAGATACAGAGAGCTAAATGTCTCAAAGCTTGACACGTACTTTGCCATGGCAAGGGGGTATCAGGGAGAATCCGGGGATGTGAAGGCTCTTGCGATGAAGAAGTGGTTTAACACAAACTATCATTACATAGTTCCGGAGATAGAGGATGACACGGTGATAAGCCTTGACTGCGAGAAACTTACAGGTGAATACGAGGAGGCCAAGGAGCTGGGGATCAAGACAAAGCCTGTGGTTATAGGACCATACACAATGCTTAAGCTCTGCAGATATGTGGGATCAAAGAATGCAGAAGACTTTGCTGATGATGTGGCAGAGGCTTACAGACAGCTCATCGCCGAGTGCGATGAAGAGAATGTGGAGTGGCTGCAATTTGATGAACCATCATTGGTGAGAGATATGGATGACGATGATAAGGCACTTTTCCACAGGGTGTATGACAGGGTATTTGCAGATCGTGCAGACTGTAAGATACTTCTCCAGACATACTTCGGTGATGTGAGGGATGTGTATGAAGATATCATAAATATGCCATTTGCCGGAATAGGCCTTGATTTTATAGAGGGCAAACAGACCGGTCAGCTTATAGACAGATACGGCTTCCCTGGGGATAAGGTACTTTTTGCCGGCCTGGTAAATGGCAAAAATATATGGAGAAATCATTACGACAAGACTCTCAATGTAGTAGGGCAGCTCCGCGATAAGAAGATAGATGTGGTTCTGTCTACATCATGCTCACTGCTTCATGTGCCATACACACTTAAGCAAGAGACGAAGCTGTCACAGGACTATCTGAGGTTCTTTGCATTTGCAGAGGAGAAACTTATTGAACTCTCGGAGCTTGCGGCACTTGCCGAGAGTTATAACTATACAGAGCTTGAGGCATACCACAAGAATCAGGAGTTATTTGCGGGAACAAGAGACTGCAACAGCGACGAGGTGAGACAGAGACTTGCGGCAGTGACTGAGGCAGATTATGTAAGACTTCCGAAGAGAAGTGAGAGGCAGGCACTTCAGAAGAAGGAATTTGGGCTTCCTGAGCTTCCGACAACCACTATAGGTTCATTCCCTCAGACTAAGGATGTGAAGTCACAGAGAGCACAGCTCAGAAAGGGAGAGATATCTGAGCAGGAATATGTGGACTTTGTAAAGGGAAAGATAAAGGAATGTGTAAAGTGGCAGGAGGACATCGGACTGGATGTGCTAGTGCATGGCGAGTATGAACGAAATGACATGGTTGAATATTTCGGTGAGGCACTTGGCGGATTCCTGTTCACTGAGAAAGCATGGGTACAGTCATATGGAACGAGATGCGTAAAGCCGCCTGTGATATGGGGTGACGTATACCGCAAAAAGCCGATCACGGTTGATTGGTCTGTATATGCGCAGTCGCTCACAGACAAGATCATGAAGGGAATGTTGACCGGTCCGGTGACGATACTCAACTGGTCATTCCCAAGGGAGGATATATCAATCAAGGAATCTATATCACAGATAGCGCTTGCAATCAGAGATGAGGTGCTGGATCTGGAGGCGCATGGAATAAAGATGATACAGATAGATGAGGCTGCACTCAGAGAAAAGCTTCCACTCAGAAAATCTGATTGGTATACGGAGTACCTTGATTTTGCGATACCTGCATTCCGTCTGACACACAGCGGTGTGAAGGCTGAGACACAGATACACACACATATGTGCTACAGTGAATTTACGGATATCATACCTGCCATAGATGATATGGACGCGGATGTGATCACATTTGAGGCGTCAAGATCCGATCTGCAGATCCTGGATTCTCTCAGGGAGAACAACTTCGAGACAGAGGTGGGACCTGGCGTATATGATATTCACTCTCCAAGAGTTCCGTCGGTGGCAGAGATCGTGAAGGCGGTAAATGTCATGCTCACGAAGATAGGCAGGGATAAGCTCTGGATCAATCCGGACTGCGGTCTTAAGACCAGAGGTGTGCCTGAGACTGACGCCAGCCTCAGAAATATGGTTGAGGCTGCCAGACAGGTAAGAAAATAATATATAAAATGCTTGACAAATTCACATAAATATTACGCAAGTCAGTCATAATGATGATCTGGTTATACGGCTGGAGAAAGCGGATTCAGACCGGCAAGCGAGTTTGGCATTCGCTATCATGGACTTGATGAGGGGGAGGATGCATCGTTTTTCCTCTGCAAGGAGCTGATTTCCGGATATCTTGATGGAGTCACGGGTGAGTACAGGATATTTCGTGGACGAAAAGGCTGTGGAAGAATTCGACAGGCAGTTTCCATATAAAGAGAAAAAGAAACTGCCCGGACAACTCTTTTCATAAGGGGGACCCGCCGTAAAATAAAAGAAAATTGTTACTAAAGCTCGCAAAGTTGCATAATCTGCCGAAAAAAAGGTTGGAAAAGTTGCAAAAATCACCGCGAAAAGGTTGGAAAAGTTGCAAAAAATTGATATCATAGGGATAGAAAAGTTGCAAATGCAGTATGTGGGGTGATTTTATGCTGGAAAGATCGGCAAAAAAATATATAGATTCATGGATTCAGAGCGGCAGAGACGCTTTGCTCATAACGGGAGCGAGACAGATCGGTAAGACATATCTTATAAAAGAATGCCTCAGGAAAAGTGGAGTGCCATATGTGGAATTAAATTTTATTGACCAGCCGGAGCTTGTCAAATTGTTTGATGGTGCCAGAGATGCAAAGGATCTGCTTATGAGACTTAGTCTGGTGACAAAACAGCCTCTTGAGAAAGACCGTACGATCATATTTCTGGATGAGGTGCAGGAGTTTAAAGATATAGTGACAAGAGTGAAGTTTCTGGTGGAAGATGGGAGCTACAGGTATATTATGAGCGGTTCGCTTTTGGGCGTAGAGCTGAATGACCTCAGATCTGCACCGGTTGGATATCTGCGTGTATGCGATATGTATCCGATGGATCTGTGCGAATTTATGGTTTCTGTTGGTGTGAATCAGAATGTGATCGACACACTGAAGGAATGCTTTACGCAGAGGCTGCCTGTTGATTCGTTTGTACATGAAAAAATGCTTGATGTATTCAATCTGTATCTTATCGTGGGCGGAATGCCGGAGGCGGTCAATACCTATGTGGAGACAAATGATCTTGCGAAGGTAGCGAAGGTACATGAAAAGATAGTTAGATTATATAAGAGTGATTTTACAAAGTATGAGACAAGATATAAGCTGAAACTGCAGGAGATATATGATGCTATGCCGGGACAGCTTGATCAGAAAAATAAACGATTCCAGATCAATAGTATAGGTAAAGGCCTCAGTTATGATAGGGTTGCAAATGATTTCATGTGGCTTAAGGATGCTGGGGTTGCGATACCGGTCTATAATATAAGTGAGCCGAAACTTCCACTTGTGATCAGCGAGAATAGGAATCTGTTTAAACTATTCTTCTCCGATGTAGGGCTGCTGACAAGCAGGTATTCGGATCAGGTAAAAATGGCGATACTGAATAAAGAAAAGTCTATAAACAATGGTGCGCTATTTGAAAATGTGGTTTCCCAGGAACTACTCAGCAAAGGTCATAAAGAATATTATTTTAACAGCAAAAAGCAGGGGGAGCTTGACTTTGTAATAGAACTGAATGGAAAAGTAGTTCCGCTGGAGATAAAATCGGGTAAGGATTACAAACGGCACTCTGCGTTGTGTAATGTCTTGGCTGATGAAAATTACGGAATAGAATATGCATATGTTTTTTCGGAGGGAAATGTAGAGGTCAGCGGCAAAAAAGTATATTTGCCGATATATATGATTGCGTTTCTGGAAAACGAAAAGATGGCTGACACGATATATAAACTTGACCTATCAGGGTTGACGTTCGATAAGGATATGTAGCATCAGTTTTCGCCTGTTGACGAGCCGATGTTAAAAAATAGGAGAGACAGCATGAAGATAAAGATGTGCGGAATCACGACCCCGGCCGATGTGGCCGCGGTGAATGAGGTGAGACCTGATTATATAGGAATGGTGATGTATTTCCCGAAATCAAAGAGAAATGTCAGTGTGGATACTGCGCGCAGATTACTTGAAGAACTGAGGGAAGATGTGAAGAAGGTTGCGGTGGTGGTATCCCCGGATGAGGAGCAGATAACAGAGATAGCAGAGCTGGGCTTTGATTTCATCCAGATTCATGGACAGGTCAGCGATGAGCTTATAGAGAGTGCACATTTGCCTGTGTGGAAGGCATTCAATGTAAAGGATATGGATATGTACCCACATTATCAAAGCCTTTCGAATATTGCAGGTTATGTGTTCGATGCCGGTGAACCTGGAAGTGGCAAGACATTTGACTGGAATAGTTTGAATGAAATAGAGCGTGATGGAAGGCTGTTTGTGCTTGCCGGAGGTCTCACGCCGGACAATGTGCGGCGGGCGATAGAGCAGGTACATCCCGACGTAGTCGATGTGTCATCTGGCATAGAGTACGATGTGGTAGGTGGCGTCCAAAAATCGGGCAAGGATCCGGAGAAGATGCGCCGGATGAAGAGGAATACCGCTGCTTGGCAGATTTCGGGTAAATCTGATAATTGATTCTCGCTAATCACAGTCAAAATGGTGAAAAAGATACAAAATTGTATCTAAATACTCATATAAGCGGAAAAAAGGACAAAGTTTGGAGACTTTGTCCTTTTTCATAAGATAAACTTAATTTAGCGATAATTTTGTATCTATTTCACATGCATGGTAAATCCAAATTCCCACTCATCCTCGTCAAATCTGTATTTCTCATCAAGCTCAGGACCGCAGCTGTTGGAGCCGATTCCGTTCTGGCGATAGTCTATGCACAGGACGGATTTGCCGCTCTCCGGCAGCTCGTAGTTGTGGGCTGCTTTGGTCAGTTCCTCTGCGGTGTAAGGCGAGGCGTTCATTGAAAATGGCACAGCGGATGTCACGGTTATGCTGTGGGCTGTTGTGGCTACGATCGTTTCGGCTGTCTGCGCATTGCAAATGCTCTGATATGATGAACCGTTGACAAAGTTATTTTTGTCGGAGCTATTCCTGTCAGACTCGTCGCTTGCTCCAGGGGCACTGACCTGAACAAGGCTACAGTCAAAGTGGCTTCCATTTTCCTGTGGCATGATATAGTCCTCGTGCATCTCGTCAATGGATGCAGAAAATGAGCCATGCCAGCTTGCATGGTGCTTGTCTGCGTAGCTTTCATATGGACCCATACCGATATAATTTACATTTCGCATATCTTCTCTCAAAATCATCCTCACGCCAAATCTTGGGAGCGTAGGGAATTCAGCATTTTTCTTTACATGCATTTTTGATTTTATAGTTCCTTCAGGTGTTATTATCCATTCAGCGTTTATCCTCAGAACAGGCTGTACCGTTGGTGCTGAGAGGCTTGACGTGCACGATATCACGGCACATCCATCTTTTATAATGCAGCCAGTCTCATATGTCCTCTCGGATATCATGTCATAGTGGGCTCTTAACCACTCGTTCTTGATATTTCTGTCGTTGTCTGTAGGCGCGCGCCAGATAGTCTTATCGCATGGAGCAGCGAGAAGTTCCTGACCGTCCATTGCAAAGCCTGTAAAGTTTCCTGTGTTCCTGTCAAATATATATTCAAAATTACTTCCGCTGACAACAAATTCTGTGTCGCTTTCCGATACATGAAGATGGGCAGAAGCTGTATCCTGAGTAGTCAGATATTGTTCCGCCAAATTCTGCGCCTTGTCCAAAGACGATGCTTTATCCAGGACCTTGTCTGCGTTCTGTTTTTGTGTGGCAAGTTCTATCTCGTCAAATCCCAACACATCACCTTTCTTTACGAATGCACTGTCACAAGCTGCCTTATATATCACACGGAGAAACATTCTGTGTGTAATAATATCTTTTGTGCAATCGGCGACATCTGAACATTCAACAACACTGGAACGATCAGTAACATCTGAGCTGCCAGAAATGTCAGCATGACTTGCTGCATATAAGTCTGACAATGATTTCTGTATATTTGTAGTAGGGTTCAGGCTGACAGTTCCATCGCCGTGAGGTGCCACGGAAGGAACATCAATATTTCCGGATGTAACCACCTGCCCATCACAAGTGACTTCATAGCTCATAGTGAGGTAGTCCCTGATGTCAGTGAAATCCATGTAGTTGTGCAGAGTCAAAACTCCATTTGTCTCATCATATCCAGTGATCCTTACCGGGCGGTTGATGTTCTTGAATTCAAGAAGTCCTGTGTGTGGTCTGCGGTCCGGATACACCAGACCGTCCATACAGAAGTTGCCGTCGTGGATAGTCTCACCGCTGTCTCCACCGTAGGCGTACATATCCTTGCCGTTTGCCGCCTTGCCCCTGTATATGGCGTGGTCGCACCACTCCCACACAAAACCGCCACAGGTGGTCTCGTGGCTGTCGAAGAACTGGAAGTAGTCCTCCAGATCTCCAGGGCCGTTGCCCATGGCATGACAATATTCGCACAGGATGTAAGGCTTGTCGCCATCACCATCTATATACTCAGCCATCTCGGATATGGATGGATACATTCTGCTGTAGAGATCCAGATTACTGTAATCGTATTTTCTCTTGCCGTCTGTATACTGGGCGCTCTCGTAGTGGGTGAGACGGGAGCTGTCATAGGACTTGACCCATGCCAGAGCCTCCTCAAATGTCACGCCGTAAGCACTTTCATTTCCCATGGACCAGATGACTACGCTGGCACGGTTCTTGTCCCTGATGACGCAGCGCCTGATGCGGTCAAGAATGGATTCACAGAATTCAGGATTGTTGGCGATCGGCTCATTCCACCTTGCTGCCTTGTTATCCCAATTATTATCAGAATAGAACAATTCACTTGGACCATGTGCCTCTATGTCAGCCTCGTCTATCACATAGAATCCATATTCGTCGCAGAGCTCATAGAAATAAGGAACATTTGGATAATGGCTGGTCCTTATGGCGTTGACATTGTGCTGCTTCATGAGAGACATATCCCTGATGACCTGTTCTCTGCTGATTGTAAAACCGGTCACAGGGTCAGAGTCGTGTCTGTTCACTCCGTGGAACTTGATAGGCATGCCGTTGATGTACACGATCTTATTCTCTATCGTTATCTCCCTGATTCCTATCCTGTCAGTGATGACCTCACCGGCGCATCTTATGATGACAGTGTAGAGGTATGGCTTTTCTGCATTCCACAGCACAGGGGAGTCGATCGACAAAGTAATGCTGCTGGAGCTGGCTGCGGTTTTGCCTTCGTCTGCATTGGTATTGGCATCGCTCTGAGCGGAAATTTCACATTTTACACAGCCTGATGAACATATGCTGCCATCGGCGTCCAGAATAGTAACTTCAATATCAACATTTGAATCAGCGCCTTTATCAACCACTGTTTCCGGTTTTGATGAAAAACGGTCTTCAACGCAGGAATATTCTGTAAATGCTGTGAAGTCTATGGTTACATCTGCCTTAGTTGGATCCTTTATATCGTCACAGCTGGTCTTTATGAAATAGTCGTATACAGCACCCTCAGAGCGTTTCAGGATATATACATCCCTGAAAATACCGCTCATGCGGAACTTATCCTGATCCTCAAGATAGCTTCCGTCGCACCATTTGAGGACCAGCACGCAGAGCCTGTTGGAGCCGTTTATTATGAATTCGGTTATGTCAAATTCACTGGTTGAGTGGGACACCTGGCTGTAGCCAACATACCTGCCGTTGAGCCATACATAGAAACAGGAATCTACACCCTCAAAGTTCAAGTGCGCGAGTGGCGCGTCCTCGTTCTGATCGTAGTCGAAGTCGGTCACATATGCTCCGCATGGGTTGTCCTTTGGAACATAAGGTGGGTCAAATGCAAATGGATACCTGACATTGGTGTACTGGTGATAGTCGTATCCGTGCATCTGCCATACTGATGGAACCGGAATATCATCGAAACCGGATATATCATATCCCTCACTGTGGAATTCGTCCTGAAGCTTATAAATGCTGTCATAGTAGCGGAACTTCCAGGTTCCATTCAGAAACTGTACTCTGTCCGAGTGATCCCTTGCATCAAGGGATGTGCTGTATGCCTTCCCAGCAGGAATATAGTAATTCCTATCCGGCATGGTGTTCTCGTGCAGAATATGCAGATTTTCGTAGTGACGCGGAATGATCATAACAATACCTCCTGTGGTTAATTTAATATATAAAACGTTGTATATTCGTCGTTTGTTAGATATATTATAAGATAACGGCACATGAAAAGTCCATACATATAATGAGACAAAATATGCACATTCTAGTTTTATAAGGCGGATACACCGCACCCTGCAAGTCCGCTTGCAGGGTGAAGTCTCTGAACAGACAAAAGAAAAAGTATAAAGCATACAGGATGTGTCTGCACACGCTTCAAAATAGTGTAAAAATAGTGAAATAATAGTGTGATTTGCCATATAGAAAGGAGCCACACATGTATACAAACTCAGCATATCTTCACAACTCACTGCTCGACATAGTGGACAAGAGCAGACCGCTCATAGTCACAAGCTGCGGAACGTACAAGCTGTATACACAGAAAGAGTTTACGACCTACAGACCTAAGGGGCGTAAGGATTATCAGCTCATATATGTGGCGGCGGGAAAGGCACATTTTGAGATAGATGGGCAGGATGTGATCGCCTGTCCCGGAAGCATGGTGATATACAGGCCGAGACAGATGCAACGGTATGTGTATTACGGAGACGAACACACGGAGGTGTTCTGGGTGCATTTTACCGGGGGAGAGGTGAAGCAGACACTCAGGCGATACGGAATAAATGACGATGTGAATATGTTCTATGGTGGAGACCATGCTGAGTACAGAATTTTGTTCAGGCAAATGATACAGGAGCTACAGCTCTGCCGGGATGACTATGAGGAGATGTTGGAATACATATTCAGACAGATGCTTATCTCAGCTCACAGGCAGCAGGGGCAGGATGATTCCAAAACTGTGTCGGCCATGGCAGAGGAGATGGACCGTGCGGCGGCATATTTTAGTGAGCATTATAACGAGGGAATACTTGTGGAGGACTATGCAAGCATGCACAACATGAGCGTGAGCTGGTTCATACGGAACTTTAGACAGCGCATCGGAACCACGCCCACACAGTACATCATGTCAAAGCGTATAGCTAACGCCCAGATGCTTCTCGAGAGCTCGGACTACAACATGACAGAGATAGCAAAGATAGTTGGATACGATAATCCGCTTTACTTTAGCCGGGTGTTTAAAAAAGAAAAAGGAATGTCTCCTATGGAGTACAGGAAGTCGATCAGGCGGTGATAAATAGCTGGAAAAAATTTATCATTAAGTGTATATATAATATAGAAGAAACTGCCATGTGTGTGTGGCGGTGGAAATTAACATGGAGGGATAAAACGTGAGCAGCAATTTATACAAATCAATATTATTTGTAATTTTGGCTATAGTATTTGTGGTGGCTAAGCTGATAAAAAAGTCAGTGTATTCCCTGGGCGTGACGGTATTCTGTGTCAGCGTTTTGCTTGTACTGGCGATAATATTTTTAGTCAAATATATAAAAGAAAAGAGAACTGCTGATAAGTAATCGACAGTTACATATAAATAGTGGTGTAAATGATTGGAGGAACTGAATATGAAGGTTTTAATGTTGAATGGAAGTGCGAAGCCGCAGGGCAATACATACCGCGCACTTTACGAGGTAGGCGAGCAGCTTAAGAAAGAGGGAATAGATTACGAGATATTCCAGATCGGAGCAGATCCGATAAGAGATTGTATAGGCTGTGGCCAGTGTGGTGCAAAGGGATGCTGTATATTTGATGATGACAAGGTGAATGAATTTGTGGAGAAGGCAACAGAGGCTGACGGATTCGTATTTGGATCACCTGTATACTATGCTCATCCAAGTGGAAGAATATTATCATTCCTGGACAGGGCATTTTATAGTGGCAAGAAAGCGTTTGAGTATAAGCCGGGCGCATCTGTGGCAGTAGCAAGACGTGGCGGAACATCAGCATCATTCGATGTGATGAATAAATACTTTGGAATATCACAGATGCCGGTGGCTGGCTCTACATACTGGAATCTTGTACACGGACGCGTGCCTGGAGAGGCTGAGCTGGATGCGGAGGGTATGCAGACCATGAGGAATCTTGCTAAGAACCTTGCATGGATGCTCAAATGCTTTGAAGCCGGCAAGGCAGCAGGTGTTGCACTCCCTGACACGGAGAGAGGCAACCAGACGAACTTTATAAGATAAATTAGTAAAGATTATAATATCGTGAAGCAAATGACAAAGATTGAGTTTAACCTAAATCAGAACATAGTGTTAATGGTAGAAAGAGAGATTACATATGTAATCTCTTGAACTATAGTCAAGGTATGGAAATGGTAAGTATTCTACTGCTAACACTTTTTAAAATATAAATGCGTTTGATTCAAAGGAGATTTGGTTTGTGTTTGTTATTGCTGATAATGTGGCATCCGACAATGATCTGGTGATTCATGTAATTGCGTTTATATTGTGCTTATGATAAATAGAATATGTCAAAATGATAAGCGAGCTGTGGTCTTGTAAAGATCACAGCTCGTCGTCCATCTCAATATAATCCGGCCTGTTGTTGTTCATGGTCTCCTGACTGGAGAGCGTTCTCTGGCGCTTTTCCTGCCGGTAGGCATTAGGCGACATTCCGGTGGGCTTGCGGAAGATCTTGTGGAAAGCCTCGGCGGACTGGTAGCCGCATGAAAATGCAATACTTTCTATAGAAAGCTCAGATATGGTAAGCATATGCTGGGCTTTTGTTATGCGGAAATTCTGCAGGTATTTCACAGGACTCATCCCGGTGTACTGCTTGAACAAGTCGGAGAAATAGCTTCTGTTGATTCCAACGTAGTCAGACAGCTCCTCCACCTTCATCGGCATATAGAGATGTCGTTGTAACTGAACATATTAGAAAAATATTTTGTTGACGTCAATATAGATATACTATATTATTGAATTGCAAACTAAGTTGATCTGAACTTATATATAATTAAAGAGGGGGATAAAACACAATGAAAAAATAAGACTAATTCTGGTAATGTTGGCTATACAAAGAAAAGGGGATTGCCAGTTAATAAAAATAATAACTTGGTGAAAAGGACGTGGCAAAAGGGATTTGGTTATTCTTCAGGCACTGGAAACAGTAACTATATGTGGACATATTCAACTTTGAAGAAACAAATTGACAGTGGAAATCCGTGTATGTTTTCTATTGCAAATGGATACTATTATAATCATACTGTTGCAGTGGTAGGTTATAAGGAATATAAGAATATGAGAACGGGAAAGGTGTATACGTTTTTGGTGGTCCACGATGGCTGGAGTACCACAACAAGATACATAGCAATGAAAAATACTGGTGCGAGCTATGTCGCGTGTCAAACATCGATAAAGGTTCCGTCAAAAAAGAAGTAGAGGAGAAGAAAATATGAATATGGCAATTGTTGTGGCTGCCATCGGAGTTGTGGCAGTCCTTGTATCAATAGTTGGTATAGCGACTAAAAAGATGCCTTTGGTGATTACGGCAATGGCATTATTAGGTATTTGCATAATAGTTACGGGGGTAGAATTGTATAATGCACAAATGTGGCAGGAAATAGCTGTTGGGGCATTTGCTGTAGGGGGATTGTGCGTATGTGCATCTATTATTATGATGATAATTAGGTGGAAAAGAAAGTAGGAATTTGTAATATGTGTCAGCACTTATATTCTGGAATATCACAGATGACGATCACAGGCTCACCATATTGGAGAATTTTGCACACAGACGCCTGCTGATTTTTAGAAGAATATGCTGATGGCATTGATTTACTTTTGGTTAGCATACAGTAATAATGTCTGGTGCCTTTGCCACTGGAGATAATTTTAAAAATCATCATCTGTATCAATATAATCCGGCCGGTTGTTGTTCATGGTTTCCTGGTTGGAGATGGTTCTCTGGCGTTTCTCCTGCCGGTAGGCATTGGGCGACATGCCGGTGGTCTTGCGGAAAATCTTGTGGAAAGCCTCGGCGGACTGGTAGCCGCATGAAAATGCAATACTTTCTATAGAAAGCTCAGATATGGTAAGCATATGCTGGGCTTTTGTTATGCGGAAATTCTGCAGGTATTTCACAGGACTCATCCCGGTGTACTGCTTGAACAGGTCAGAGAAATAGCTTCTGTTGATTCCAACGTAGTCAGACAGCTCCTCCACCTTCATTGGCATACTGTAGTGGTTCTGGATATATGATATGGCATGGTTCACATATGCGTTTCCGGATGGAGTCTCCAGCTTGTCTTTCTGTGCATTTGCGATGACAGACAGAGCGAGGTAGAGCATGCCCATGAGCCTGAAGTGGTCTGCGTGATCCGAGGTGTTGTGAGCAAGCATATCAAATACGTACTTTTTCAGTTTGTCGCCATCCTCGCAGGTGAATATAGGCTGGTTCTGGGTGAGCCCGATACTGCTCAGCGTGTCCTGGGCGCATCTGCCCGAGAAACCGAACCATACATAACGCCATGGATGGTGTTCGTCTGATATATATGTGGCAGGGGTGTCCGGCTCAATCAGAAATCCCTGACCCTTTTTCAGATGATAGTGTGCGTTCCCTACATAGAAGTCGCCCTCCCCCTCAAGTACAAAATGTATAAGGTAGAATGTTTTGACCGCAGGGCCTGCCTTGTGCAGCGGTTCGGTTATTGAGTGTCCGAACACATTCAGGTAGAGGTCTGTGTCATTTTCCTGGGGGAATTCCATTACGATCTTATTTTCCATTTTACAAACTCCGCATTTTCTTAATAAAGTAACTTCATAAATTGATCTGATCATCTTCAGGAGATTTTGGCAAAGTCCATATACAGATTCTCGTACTGTTCTAAATTTATAAGATCTGAACGTTTCTGTAATGAAGGCATATGAACTCGTTCTCTCATTATAATATATAAGAGTATAACATACATTCAACCGGATTATCCATACAATAATATGTTCCGCCAGAAAAAACAATCTAACAAATGGACATATATTTGCAACGCTATGCCATGTTCAAAATCTGTATATTGTTATAGAATTATATTCACAAAGCAAGAAGCGCAACGGCGTAGCGCAGAAAATGTGCGCAATATGGACAACAAAATAACGGACATTAAGAAAAAAATATAAAAAGATGGAGAAAGGTGGAGTTACAGACAATGAAGAAAATCGCAGAATTAAAGGAAATTATCGCAGGTGGAGAGTTTGACGAGAAGCTTGCACAGATCTATCTCGACAAGGATATGATCCCATACAACAGGGAAAGATATGTAAAAGCTCTTGATAAATTTACAGAGTTATTCGGAGATCAGGAGGTTGCTATCTACAGCGCTCCCGGAAGAAGCGAGGTGTGTGGAAACCATACAGACCATCAGAACGGACATGTACTTGCTACATCGATCAACCTTGATGCCATAGCAATTGTGGCACCTAGAGAGGACGGCGTGATCGAGCTTGTGTCAGACGATATGCCTAAGGAAGTTATCAATGTAAATGATATCGAGCAGGATCCTGCACTTGAGGGAACAACAACAGCGCTTATCAAGGGCGTTGTTGCAGGAATCAGAGACTACGGATTCAAGGTAGGCGGTTTCACAGCATTTGTGACAAGCGATGTGCTCATGGGAGCTGGAATGTCATCATCAGCAGCATTTGAGAGCCTTATAGGAACTATCCTTTCAGGCCTCTACAATGACATGAAGGTTTCATCAGTTGATGTTGCAAAGATAGGACAGTACGCAGAGAACGTATACTTCGGCAAGCCATGCGGACTTATGGATCAGATGGCATGTGCAGTCGGAGGACTTATATATATCGACTTCTTCGACAAGGCTAATCCTGTCATCAAGCAGGTCCCAGTTGACTTTGAGGCTCACCAGTACAGCCTGTGTATCGTTGACACAAAGGGTTCACATGCAGACCTCACAGACGACTACGCAGCAATCCCTGCAGAGATGAAGCAGGTTGCAAATTACTTCGGCGAGGAACTCCTCAGCAGAGTTTCAGAGGAGGATTTCATCAGCAAGGTTGGTGAGATGAGAGCCAGCGGCAAGGTGAATGACAGAGCAGTCCTTCGTGCGCTTCACTTCTACACAGAGCAGGACAGAGTTGCAGAGGGTGTTGCAGCACTTGAGAATCAGGAATTTGACCATTTCCTCGATGTTATAAAGAGAAGCGGAGATTCATCATTCAAGCTTCTTCAGAATATATACAGTGCAAAGGATCCGCTCACACAGAACGTATCAATAGCACTTGGATTCTCAGAGAAGTTCATCGGCGAGGATGGTGTGTGCAGAGTACACGGCGGCGGATTTGCCGGAACCATCCAGGCATTTGTCAAGAATGCGGTTGTTGCTGAGTACAAGAAGAACATCGAGTCGATCTTCGGAGAGGGCGCATGCCACGTCCTCAAGGTAAGACCTTACGGCGGAATCAAGGTAGTTGAGTAAATGTGATAATTTTTCGTAGAAAAATTATTATGTAGCACCAGCCTTCGCTGGAAGCGAACTTTAATGGCTGGTGTTCCCGTCTCGTTGCGGAGAAGAGAGTGTAGAAATAGATATAAGGAAAGAAGGGTTACAACCATGATAGATACAAATATCAAGCAGCTCGTTGAGTACGGAATTGCAAATGAGCTGATAGAGGAAGAGGATAGAATATATACGACCAACACCATCCTCGAGATGCTGAAGAAGGACAGCTACGAGGAGCCGGGTGAGGTGCCAGCTATAGATACACCGGAAAAACTTGAGGAGTGTCTCAAGGGGATTCTGGATTACGCAGTTGAGAATGGACTTATCGCAGAGAATTCAGTTGTCCTCAGAGATCTGTTCGACACGAAGATCATGAATGCGCTGGTTCCAAAGCCAAGCCAGATCATAAAGACGTTCAGAGAGAAGTATGCAAAGTCCCCAGAGGAGGCGACAGACTTCTATTATAAGCTCAGCAGAGCAACAGATTATATAAGAACATACAGAGTTGCAAGGGATATCAAGTGGGTAAAGCCTACAGAGTATGGTGATATCGACATCACCATCAACCTTTCAAAGCCTGAGAAGGATCCGAAGATGATTGCCCTTGCTAAGACCATGTCACAGTCATCATATCCAAAGTGCCAGCTGTGTATGGAGAACGAGGGATATGCGGGAAGGATCAACCATCCAGCAAGAGAGAATCACAGGATCATTCCTATAGAGGTAAATGGTAGCAAGTGGGGATTCCAGTATTCTCCATATGTATACTACAATGAGCACTGTATCGTGTTCAACGGACAGCACATCCCTATGAAGATAGAAAAGGCTACATTCCAGAAACTCTTTTCATTTGTTGGACAGTTCCCGCATTACTTCCTGGGATCAAATGCAGACCTTCCTATAGTAGGTGGATCTATCCTCACACACGATCACTTCCAGGGCGGACGTTATACATTTGCCATGACAAAGGCACCTGTTGAGACAAAGATTACATTTGCAGGATATGAGGATGTTGAGGCAGGAATCGTGAAGTGGCCTATGTCAGTCATCAGACTTGACGGAGAGGATCCAGACAAGATCATAGAGCTTGCCGACAAGATTCTCGGCGCATGGAGAGGCTACACAGATGAGGATGCGTACATATTCGCGGAGACAGACGGAGAGCCTCACAACACCATCACTCCGATCGCAAGAATGAGAGATGGCAAGTACGAGATGGACTTAGTCCTTCGTAACAACATCACCACAGAGGAGCATCCACTTGGTCTCTATCATCCATGGGAGCAGTATCACAACATCAAGAAGGAGAACATCGGACTCATCGAGGTGATGGGACTTGCGGTCCTTCCTGCAAGACTCAAGGGCGAGATGGAAGAGCTGGCAGAGGTTCTTGTGGCAGGTGGAGACATCAAGGCTCATGAGAATATAGCAAAGCATTACGACTGGGTACAGACTTTCATTGGAAAGTACGACATAAATGCAGACAACGTACACAAGATACTTCAGGATGAGATCGGCGATGTATTCGCAAAGATCCTTGAGTGTGCAGGCGTTTACAAGAGAGATGAGGCTGGAAAGGCTGCATTCCTCAAGTTCGTAGATTATGTGAATGCACAGTAATATAGTGTGCACTAAAAATGCAATAATATATGTGTATCTGTGACAGACGTATTCCATAACTAATATTTATTAATGCCACATTTTATTGTGCATAACAGGATGTAGTGGTATAGTGTTGGAGAAAACGTCATTGCAAAATAAAAATGTTTATAAACTGGTGATCGACATTTGCGCAAGACATTAACAGTGCCCCCAAAAGCACAGGTGTCTGGCAGATGGTTATGAGTCACAGTATCATAAAGGAGGAAAACATTATGAAAATTTTGGTAACAGGCGGAGCAGGTTATATAGGAAGTCATACATGTGTTGAGCTGCTTAATGCAGGCTACGAGGTAGTAATTCTCGACAACCTTTACAATGCCAGCGAGAAGGCAGTCGACAGAATCAAGGAGATAACAGGAAAGGATCTCACATTCTACAAGGCAGATATCCTTGACAAGGAAGCTATGGACAAGATATTTGCAGATGAGAAGCCTGACTGTGTAATACATTTTGCAGGACTCAAGGCAGTTGGTGAATCAGTTGTAAAGCCACTTGAGTACTATCAGAACAACATCACAGGAACTCTTAATCTGTGCGAGGTTATGAGAAAGAACGGATGCAAGAACATCATCTTCTCATCATCAGCTACAGTATACGGCAATCCTGCATTTATCCCTATCACGGAGGAGTGCCCAAAGGGAACACCTACGAACCCATATGGCTGGACAAAGTGGATGATCGAGCAGATTCTCACAGACCTCCACACAGCAGATCCAGAGTGGAATGTAATTCTTCTCCGTTACTTCAACCCAATCGGAGCTCATAAGAGCGGACTTATCGGAGAGGATCCAAAGGGTATTCCTAACAACCTTCTTCCATATGTTGCACAGGTTGCAATCGGAAAGCTTCAGAGCGTTGGCGTATTTGGCAATGATTACGACACACCGGATGGAACAGGTGTGAGAGATTACATCCATGTAGTAGACCTTGCAGTTGGACATGTAAAGGCTATCAACAAGATCAAGGAGAATCCTGGAGTTAAGGTATACAACCTTGGAACAGGAAATGGTTACAGTGTCCTTGATGTTATCAAGGCGTTCAGCAAGGCCTGTGGACATGACGTTCCATATGTGATCAAGGAGAGACGTCCTGGAGATATTGCAACATGCTACTCAGACGCTTCACTTGCCAAGAAGGAGCTTGGCTGGGAGGCTCAGTACGGAATCGACGAGATGTGTGCTGATTCATGGAAGTGGCAGTCGATGAATCCAAATGGATATAATGACTAATTCCAAAATATAAATAACATAAAGCGGCAGAGCACCGACAAATACTATATATAATCAGATGTAGATTTGCCGGTGCTCTTTTCTATGTATTGACTTTTTAAAAGAGACGTTGTATAAGTAAGTAAACTACGCTTTCTGCGGTCTTTGTTAATTATGCCCTTTTTTAGGGCTTTATCAGATAGAAATGGGTGTTTGACATATGAGACTAGAAATACTGCTTTCGTGTATGAACCTTCAGGATGAGGATATCATAACGAAATCCCATATAGAGTCCGACACGATCATAGTCAACCAGTGTGGATATGATGGGTACAATGAATATGACAGGAACGGACATAAGACAAGAATTTTTTCGGTGAATGACAAGGGTCTTACCAAGAGCAGGAACTATGCTATAAAGCATTCCGAGGCGGATGTGTGTCTGCTGTGTGATGACGATGAGGTGTTCAGCAGGAATTACGAAGAAGGGATACTGACTGCGTACAGAGATCTGCCAGAGGCGGATGTCATCATATTCAACATAGGCAACAGACCTGCCCATTGGGGCGACATGCCTAAGAAGCTTGGATATCTGGATCTCATGCATGTGGCATCCTGGCAGATATCATTCAAGAGAGAGAGCATAGTAAATAATAATGTATATTTTGATGAGCGCATGGGTGCGGGCTCGGGCAACGGAGCTGAAGAGGAATTCAGATTCCTCACGGATTGCCGGAAGAACGGACTTGCAATATATTATGTACCATTTGTCATAGCGGATGTTGCGCAGACAAAGTCAACATGGTTTAAGGGGTATAACGAAGAATTTTTCATAAACAGAGGTAATACGACAAGATACATCATGGGTTATGTACCGGCGGTATTGTACGCAGCGTATTACAGTATAAGGAAGAGACATCAGTTTGACAGTGATATATCATGGTTTAAGGCCTTCAGACTTATTATGAAGGGAATAGATGAGAACAGGTTAGGGAAGAAGAAATGAGTGAAAAAATATTAAGTGTGATAATTCCGTCCTACAACAGCAAGCCATATCTTGACAAATGTCTTGGATCACTTGTTGTTCCGGAGCTTATGGACAAAATAGACGTGATAGTGGTAAACGATGGCTCGACAGACGGCAGTGAGAGTATATGTGAGGAGTACATTGAGAAGTATCCTGACAGCTATTCACTTATTAATAAGGAGAACGGAGGACATGGCTCAGCGATAAATGCCGGAGCTGAGAAGGCCAGGGGCAGATACATGAAGGTGCTTGACGCCGACGACTGGTTTCTCACAGAGAGTATTCCTGAGTTTATAGGAAAGCTCGAGAATGCCAGTGCGGATGTTGTTCTGACATGTCACCACACCATCAATATAACAACAGGGGAGATAAAGAACTGGAGATGTTTCCCTGATGAATTCGACAGAGAATATACTATGGAAGAGGTCATGTCAGACTGGAAAAAATTTGACAGAAGCCTCACATTCCATGGAATAACATATAGAACACAGTTTTACCGTGAGAATGGAGTCAGACTTGCAGAAAAAGTATTCTACGAGGATCACGAATATGCGACATATCCATGCTGCTTGGCAAAATCCATACTGCCACTCGATATGTTCGTGTACGAGTACAGGATCGGGGATGTGTCCCAGAGCGTATCCGCGCAGAATCAGTTCAAGAGAATCGACCATACCAAGATGGTCATAGTAAAGATGCTCAAGAACAGAGAGGACATCTCGGAGCAGTGGGCTCTTGAATATTGCGACAAGAAGATACATCTTCTTCTGCTGAGCTTCATGGTAACTTCCATGCTATGCGATTCCGACAGAAAGAGAGGTGTTGCACGGGTAGATCAGCTTATGAGTTATATAGTCAAGAGAGACAGACACGTCGTTGATATGACATTGAAGCATTATAAGATACTTAAGCTTCTGAATGCTGCGCATGTGGGTCTGGAAGGCTACAACAAAATGCTTAATTCAAAGCTTTACAACAAGGTAAGGCACAATAAGAGTTTTGAATAGATTTACTATGGAGGATTAACGAAAAATGAAAGTAAAAAGCGGAAGCTTTTTAGAAGTTTTTAATTATAAAGATCTTTTAAATCAGCTTGTTTCAAGAGATATAAAGTTAAAGTATAGAAGAAGTTTTCTTGGATATGTGTGGAGTATCCTGAACCCATTGCTCATCATGATCGTAATGGTTATCGTATTCTCCAAGATGTTCAACAGATCGATACCACACTTCCCTGTGTACCTTTTTGCAGGACGTATACTGTACGAATTTGTAATAGGTGCATGTGGTAAGGCACTTGGAAGTATAACAGATAATTCGTCACTGCTTAAGAAAACGTATGTGTCAAAGTTTATGTTCCCGCTGGCAAAGATCACAAGCTCACTTGTTGACTGCCTGTTTTCACTGGGAGCGTTTCTTATCGTTATCATATTCACACGTTCACCATTTTACTGGACGATGCTGTTGTTCCCGTTCATATTCCTTCAGGCCTATATATTTGCCTGCGGATTGGGCTTTTTTCTTGCACAGCTCCATGTATTCTTCAGAGATACAAGATATATATGGAATGCGGTCACCACAGCGTGGATGTACTGTTCAGCGATATTCTATCCTATAGATATGCTGCCAGACTGGTTGAAGTTACTTGTGAATTACTTCAACCCACTGTATGTATATATCAAGCAGTTTAGATGCATAGCGCATCAGGGAGTGATGCCTGATCTCACTACTATCGGTCTCGGATTCCTCTATGCATTCTTTTTCTTTGGACTGGGAGTGCTGTGTTTCAAGAAGAATCAGGACAAGTTCATTCTGTATATTTAGGAGGTGTGGCAGTTGGCTAACGTAGAAGAGAAAAAGAACGAACTTGATGATAAGAAGATTTTCACCTCAAATGCACAGCGTACAACAACTGTGGCAAAGGGTGAGACCATTATAGAGCTCAAGGATGTGACCATAAGATTCAACAAGAACAATCTGAAGGTGGACAATCTGAAAGAGTATTTTATAAGACTTGTGACAAAACAGTTGATGTTCCAGGAGTTCATAGCGTTAAAGGACATCAATCTTGATATAAAGAAGGGCGAGGCGTGGGGCTTCCTTGGAACCAATGGTGCCGGAAAATCCACCCTGCTCAAGGTAGTCAGCAGAATATTGAAGCCTGCCAGCGGTACTGTTAAGGTATCGGGAACTGTGGCAGCCCTCATAGAGCTTGGAGCCGGAATCGATCCACAGCTCACGGCCCGTGAGAATATATTTCTCAACGGAACTCTGCTGGGATATTCAAAGGCATTTATAGAGTCAAAGTTTGACGATATAGTTGAGTTTTCAGAGTTGCAGGATTTCCTTGACTCTCCGGTCAAGAACTTTTCTTCAGGTATGAAGACAAGACTTGCATTCTCCATAGCGACGGCGGTTGAGCCGGATATTCTCATTGCGGATGAGATACTTGCTGTAGGTGATATGCGATTCAAGAAGAAGTGTGCGGCCAAGATGACTGCCATGCTGGAGGATGGAACGACCCTGCTGTATGTATCCCACAACATAGCTGCTGTCAAGAAGCAGTGTAACAAGGCTATGTGGCTGGATCATGGAAATGTAGTTATGGTGGGAGATGCCGATACGGTATGCGATGCATTCAAGGCCGAGATGGATGCACCTGCACCGGCAAAGACCCAGAGCAAGGACAAGAAATAACAAGAAATCAGGCAAGATGTTTGATATACAACACAGGAGGATTGGATAATGTTACAGAATGTGAAGTTGCAGAATGTGATGCTGCAGATGAATCTGGATGTGAACTTGATAGAGTATCCTGAATTCAGCGCCATTGGAAAGGGAGAGGAATCACCATTTATATACGACTCAGAGAAGAAATGTCATGTTGTTGAGAAGCTCACAAAGGTTAATTTCATGAGCTATTACAACTGCATTCAGGTAAAACGCTGGTCAGAGTATACAGGGGTAAAGAACTTCAAGCTCCACCTCACAATGAAGGGAAAAGCTACAATATCCGTATATGCAATATATTCAGCATCCGTTGCGGTTACCTACAATCCACTTGTATCACAGGTAGTTGAGAGTGATGAGGTTTCAGAGGTGGTTGTGAACATACCAGAGACAGATAAGGCTCTTGTAGGTTTCTATATGGATACCCTGGAAGATACAGAGATATACAGCGGATACTATTCTGCTGACATCGAGGAGGACAGAATAAGAGATGTAAATATCTCTCTTGTCACAACAACATTCAAGAAGCAGGAATATATCAAGCGTAATATAGACCTCATCAAGTCAAATGTACTCTATGATGGAAGCGACATCAAGGGACACATGTTCGTACATGTCATTGACAATGACAGAGAACTCGATCCATCAGAGCTCGACAGTGAGGATCTCAAGGTTTATATGAATAACAACGTAGGTGGAGCCGGCGGTTTCACCCGTGGAATGATAGAGGCACTGGAGCTTCCAAAGAAGCCTACACATGTACTCCTCATGGATGATGACGTTATGGTCATGCCAGAGAGTTTGTTCAGAACATATTATCTGCTCAGACTCCTCAAAGACGAGTACAAGAAGTGCTTCCTGAGTGGAGCCATGTTCGATTACGACATACGCCAGAAGCAGTATGAGGACGTGGGATTTGTCCACAAGGCAGACGGATCATACGGTCCGGTCAAGTCAGCTATGGATATGAGGCTTCTCAAGAACATAGTTGCAAATGAGAACTACAGTTTCAATGTCGATGATGCATATGCAGGCTGGTGGTACTGCTGTATACCTGTGGAGCACATCGAGGACAGAGGCTTACCACTTCCGGTATTTGTCAGAGGTGACGATGTAGAGTTCTCACTGAGAAATAAGCCGGGATTTATAGCACTTAATGGTATCTGTATATGGCATGTGGGATTTGCAGGCAAATTCAACGCCGCCATGGAGCTTTATCAGGTTCACAGAAACAGTTTTGTTATCCAGGCGGCAAGCGGAATATGCCAGGATGTGGATTTCCTTGCGAGAGTAAAGGGAATGTTCTGGAAGGATATAACCAGATTTGCATACAACAATGCTGAGCTGCTCATAGATTCCATTGAGGATTACCTCAAGGGACCAGAGTATATCATGCATCTTGACGGAGAGCAGAGCCTCAAGGAGCACAATGCTAAGAACGAGAAGCTTGTGCCGCTGGCAGAGCTTGGCTATGCAGGGGATCTTCCTACAGATCCATACAAGTATGAGAGTCTTAATCTGTTCCGCAAGGTAATGTATGTGCTCACGATAAACGGACATCTTCTTCCAAACTTCATGCTCAGAAGAACACCGTATATCATCGCGTACGACTGGTTCTTTGTTCCGGGAAAGAATTACATGAAGAAGACTCTCGTTGCCGTGAACAAGAACGGTGGAACAGGAGTCAGAAGAACAATCAACAGAAAGCATTGTTTTGCGCTTATAAAGAGATATAGAAAAGTATTGGCTAAATACAAGAAGACACATGTGGAAGTTGAGCAGGCTTACAGAAATGCATTTGACGAGATGAAGACAACTAAGTTCTGGAAGGAATATCTGCATATATAAAGTGATATGGAAGGAGTATCTTTAGGGTATGGCTACTATTAAAGGTATAAAAAACCGTTTGGCGGCTGCGGGAAGAGCACTGGGGGGAGATTACACCTCAGAGAAGAACGGTTCGAAGCCAAAGGATAAGCTCAAGGCGTCCCAGCGAGTAAATGCGGCGCAGAGGGCGATGAGCGGTGATTACGCTCTCAGAGACGGCAAAAAGCCTGTTGTAAAGGTCGAGCCTGCTGAGATCAGGATGAATAAGGTATTCACCACGAAGGAAAAAGCAGAGCCTGAGATCAAAGTGTTTGAGAAGCAGGAGAGTGCCAGACAGAGAGAAGAAGAGCGAGTAGAGTGGAGAAAGAAAGCGGTGAGACGAGACAGCGACAAGACAGTCGGATGCATACATCCTGATTACTGCTGTGGCTGCGGCGCGTGCTACAGTGTATGTCCGGTAAATGCTATAAGCATGAAGTATGATTCAGAGGGATTTCTTGCTCCTGTAGTGGATCGCAGCAAATGTACAAACTGCGGTCTGTGCAGAAAGATCTGTCCATCTATAAATCTTGAGTATAAGAACACTGTCGAGCCTGCATGCTATGCGGCATATGCAGACGATGAGATAAGGGCAAAGAGTTCGTCAGGTGGAATATTCACACTGCTGGCTGAGTATGCATTTGAGCAGGGTGGAGCTGTATGCGGAGCAGGATACACAGACGATTTTAAGGTTGAACACTTTATCATAGAGAGCCCGGATGATCTGGACAAGCTCAGAAAATCCAAGTATGTTCAGGCTGATGCATCGAAGGTGTATGCGGACGTTAAGAAGATACTCAAGGAAGGCAGAGTGGTAGTATTCTGCGGATGCGGATGTCAGGTCGCAGGACTTTACGCAACACTCAAGAATGTGGATATATCAAATCTCTACACAATAGATCTGATGTGCCACGGCGGCCCATCGCCAAAGCTGTTCGATGATTATCTGAACAAATACCACGGCAAGGATCAGGGCAAGGTTGCTGATGTTGGATTCAGAGACAAGGACTACTTCGGCTGGTCTACAGAGATGACTGTAAAGTACACTGACGGAACAGTTTATCACAGAACAAGGACACAGGATCCATATTACAGAGCATTCCTTCCTTGTATATCGACGAGAAAGTTCTGTGGACACTGCGCATATGCGAAGCTTCCGAGAACAGGTGATATAACACTTGCAGATTTCTGGGGAATCCAGAAGTACAACAGAGATTACACTGACGGCAAGGGAACATCCATTGTGTCAGTCAACAGTCCACAGGGTGAGAAGATATATGCAGCCATAGCGGACAAGCTGCTCCTGAACAAGGAGATTCCGCGTGATGATGTGCTTAAGACAGGACAGCCTTTTGACCACTGCTTCAAGAATCATCCTGCCAGACAGAGATATTTTGAGCAGATAAAGAATGGCTCATCCATGGAGAAGGCATACGATTATGCCATAAAGGACAAGTACGATGTAGGTATATATGGCGTGTGGTTCGGTGCAAACTACGGAAGTGTTGCTACCTATTACGCACTTCACGAGATCATCAGATCATTTGGTCTGTCAGTGCTCATGATAGACATGCCTGCAGCCAAGACCGGAGCCGGCAAGCCTGACACCCATGCGAGAAGATTTGCAAAGGCACATTACCATGAGAGCAAGAGATACACACTGAAGGATATGAGAGAGCTCAATTCCAAGGTCGATACATTCATCATGGGATCAGATCAGGTGTGGAACAGAGGTATAAGCAGAGGCTTCGGCTTCTCATTCTATTTCGATTTTGTTGAGCCGGATAAGAAGAAGATCGCATTCTCTGCATCATTTGGACATGACAGGGATTTCTGCAATGTACAGGACAGGGAGACGATATCTGAATACATGAGACAGTTTGATGGAATATCCATCAGAGAGACCAGTGGAGTTGAGATCTGTAAGGATGTGTATGGAATAGATGCGGTGAGAGTTCTCGATCCTGTATTTGTTGCAGACAGAAAGGTATTCGATTCACTGGCAGACAAGGCAAAGAAGAAGCACGATGGCAAATATATGCTTGCATATATACTTGATCCAACTCCGGAGAAGAGAGCCGCAGTGGTTGAGGTTTCAGAGAAGCTCGGCCTTGAGGTAGTTGTTCTTCTGGACGGACGTCCAAAGGACCCGGTGAAGAACCGTCAGATCATGGATATGGACGACAAGATCGTCGACGACATAACAGTCGAGGACTGGCTGAACTATTTCAGAAATGCAGATTTCGTTCTCACTGATTCATGCCACGGAATAAGCTTCTCACTTGTATTTGAGACAAACTTTATCGGACTTGCAAACAGTGCAAGAGGAATGACAAGATTTGAATCCCTCGTGGATGTATTCCAGGTGAGAGATCATTACGTTCAGGATGCGGCAGACATTCTTGGAAATGATGAGCTGTTGAAGCCTGTGGATTACGACAATGTCAATAAGATACTTATGTCAGAGAGGGAGAGATCCCTTGCATGGCTTAAGGAAGTATTGTTCAGACCTAAGGAGTTTGAGGGTTATAGAGCATATCCAATTATAGATAAGAGATTGGCGGAAGATAAGGAGGATTAAGTAACATGGCAAAGTATGATTACCTCATAGTAGGAGCCGGATTATTCGGCGCAGTATTTGCATACGAGGCAGGCAAGAGAGGCAAGAGCTGTCTGGTTATAGACAAGCGTCCACATATTGCCGGCAACATTTACACAGAGCAGGTGGAGGGTATAAACGTTCACAAGTATGGCGCACATATATTCCACACATCTGACAAGAAGATCTGGGAGTATGTAAACCAGTTTGCAGAGTTCAACAACTACATTAACTCACCTGTAGCTTCATACAAGGATGAGCTGTACAACCTTCCATTCAACATGAACACATTCAGCAAGATGTGGGGAATCAAGAAGCCTTCAGAGGCAAAGGCAATCATCGAGAAGCAGATCGCAGATCTGAACATTGGAGAGCCAAAGAACCTTGAGGAGCAGGCACTCAAGCTTGCCGGTACAGATGTGTATGAGAAGCTTGTCAAGGGATACACAGAGAAGCAGTGGGGAAGACCATGTACAGAGCTTCCTGCATTCATTATCAAGAGACTGCCTCTGAGATTCATATACGACAACAACTACTTCAATGACCGTTTCCAGGGAATCCCAATGGGCGGATACACACAGATCATTGAGAAGATGCTTGAGGGCGCTGAGGTCAAGACTGACACAGATTACTTCGATTTTATCAAGGAGAATCCTGACATCGCAGACAAGACTGTATACACAGGTATGATCGATGAGTTCTTCGGATTCCAGTACGGACCACTTGAGTACCGTTCAGTAAGATTCGAGACAGAGGTACTCGATGAGGAGAACTACCAGGGAAATGCTGTTGTGAACTACACACACAGAGATGTTCCATACACAAGAATAATCGAGCACAAGCACTTTGAGTTTGGAAAGCAGCCAAAGACAGTTATCAGCCGTGAGTATTCAGCAGAGTGGAAGCCGGGCGTAGAGCCATACTACCCTGTAAACAACGACAAGAACAATGCGCTTTATGAGAAGTACAAGGAGCTTGCAGAGACACGCAAGGATGTAATATTCGGCGGAAGACTTGGACAGTACAAGTATTATGATATGGACAAGGTAATCGCAGCAGCACTTGAGTGTGTTGAGGCAGAGTTCTAATCGTAAGATAGAGCATATTATAAAGCCATACAAAGGGACGCATACCGGAATACAGATTTTCCGTATATGCGTCCTTTTTGCGTGCCGGAAGCATGGGTGATACGGCAAAATAAAAAAGATATACACTTTCGACAGAACGTGATAGAATTATACTAATTATGGGCATGTTATTTGGTGGATATGGTGCCCAGGGGGTAAAAATTAAAAGGGTAAAGGGTGTATATGTTATGACAAGGAAGAGGATTGCGGTACTGACAGCCCAGGCTGATGAGTACACCCAGGGTAGATTCCTCTCGGGGTTTTTTGAGAAGGCATTTCAGCTTGATTATGATGTGTGCGTGTTCTCAATGTATCTGAAGTATCAGGATACAGCTAGCAGAGAAGTGGGGGACGCCAACATATTCAACCTGATAGAATTTGACAAATATGATGCGGTGGTCATATGTACTGACAGGATCAGGACGCCGGGAACAGAGGAGGGACTCCGGTGGCGTGTGGAGCATGAGTTTGATGGCCCGGTACTGATAGTCGGCGACGAGATAGAAGGATATAAATCCATAAATATTGATCACAGAAAGAATATATGCGGGCTTATGGATCATCTCATAGAAGAGCACGGATACCGTGATATAGTGCTGCTTGATGGCTGGGAGAATACTGCCAATTCCGAGCTGAAGAAGCAGGGATTCTTTGACAGCATGAAGAGTCATGGTATCGCTGTGGATGAATCGTCGGTCTACTATGGCAATAACTGGTTTGACTCAGGACGCCAGACCGCAATGGAGATAACAGAGAACAGAGACAGACTTCCACAGGCTGTGGTGTGTGCCAGTGATCACATGGCACTGGGGCTGGCGGCTGAGCTGGAACAGAGAGGCGTTAAGGTCCCTGAGGATATAGCGATAACGGGATATGACGCTGCGGAGACGAACGATGACAGAGTCATACCGCTGACATCGGTTGATATACCTGCAAAGGTTGACGGCGAGTACGCCGCAAAATGGATAGACGCAGAGATAAACGGAAGATCTCTGGAGAACTATAGGAGCAGTGCGTCTATACACTGGGGAAAAAGCTGTGGATGTGAGCAGTGTACGGAGAAGCCGGGAAAGAGAGACGTGACGGCATGGGATATGAACGCTCGGCCGGGAATCTATGGTTCATACTATAACCATATGATGGAGGATCTGTTATCCCAGAGAGATTACAGGGAATTCTACAATACCATATTCCAGTATGCCCACACGGATGGCAACATGAGCAGTTTCAGTCTCTGCCTGAATGAATATTGGAAGTTTCCTGAGGTCATGATGGGGTCAAATGCACTGAGAGTCGGATACACGAAGAATATATACAGGGTCATCAGAAGCTGCGGTGATGGAGACGGTGCGATAGATTTCGATGACTGTTTTGACGTGTCCAGACTGATACCTGAGCTGGATGCAGACAGGGACAGACCTGAGGCTTACATATTCACTCCACTCAATTTCGACGACAGATGTTTTGGATATGCGGTTGTGAGCTATGGAAGCGAGTGCAGGGCGTACGATATTTCATATAGCACATGGATCAAGCAGATCATGCAGGGCATGGAGGCGTTCTACAGACAGGCGAGTCTTCAGAAGCTTCTGGACAAGGTCAATGCATCGCAGATCCGTGATGATCTGACCGGAGTGTACAATTATAACGGATTTATGGCGAGGTGCAGGGATATGTGTAACGATGCCGTTGCACATGGCAGGAGCATTGAGCTGCTGGCTATAGATATAAAGGGACTGGGACAGATAAATGCAAGTCTCGGCAGAAAGGTTGGGGACGAGGCCATACAGGCACTTGCCAGAATGATCTCGGCATCCCTTGAGAAATCAGACGTATGTATGAGAATGTGTAACGATGAGTTCATCGTGGCATATCAGGTGATGGGAGATGCGGAGGATCACGCAGACGCCATAGTTAAGAGTGTGGAGAGCCGTACCAGGGAGTTTAACAGGACAAATGGCGACAATTTTGTCATGGAGATATGCTATGCGGTGGACAGACAGATGGTTGCGAATGCGGAGGCTCTGGACAACTATGTGAACGCACTCATAAGCAACAAGAACAATGCCAAGATGAAGGCGTACATTGAGAGCACGAGAAATGCAGAGCTGTCACAGGAGGATATAGAGAAGGACAAGCTTGCCACGGAGATTCTTGACAGGAATCTGCTCACATATCATTTCCAGCCTATAGTTAATGCCCGCACAGGTCAGATCTATGCCTATGAGGTGCTCATGAGATCGGCAGGAGAGCAGTACATGTCTCCTCTCGACATAATACAGAGTGCTGAGAGACTTGGACGTCTGAGCGATGTGGAGAGAGCCACATTTATCAATGTGTTGAGACTCGTTGAGGACAAGCGAGAGGAACTTGAGGGCAGAAAGATATTCTTTAACAGTATACCGGGCTGCAGGCTGTCGGAGGAGGACACCGCTGTCATAGAGAGCAAACTCAGGGAATTTGGTGGACAGGTGGTCGTGGAATTCACCGAGGAGGCTGAGATGAGCGACCAGCTACTGGATCAGATAAAGGACAAGTACGGCAGGATGAACATAGAGACCGCCATAGATGACTATGGCTCAGGTTATTCAAATGTCAACAATCTTCTCAGATATATGCCGCGTTACGTGAAGATAGACAGGATGCTCATGACAAATATACATGAGGATCCGCAGAAGCAGCATTTTGTTAAGGATATTATAGAATTTGCGCATGACAATGATATCGTCACTCTGGCGGAGGGCGTTGAGCTGGATGTTGAGCTCAAGGAGGTCATCAGACTTGGCGCAGATCTCATTCAGGGTTACTACACGGCGAAGCCTTCACCGGAGGCGATTGCCGAGATAGATAAGAGGATCATAAACGAGATAGTCCAGTACAATCAGAACGAGATCACAAAGTATGGCAAGAAGACCTATGTCATAACCGATGAAGACGAGATATCGATGGTTCAGCTTGCATTTAACAAATATACGGCGCTTGATTTCAAGAAGATAGATGACCAGTACAGGTATGTCAACATGACAGGTACACCGGGCTTCAAGTCCAACATGCTGATAACCATAGGAGACGGCTTCAGAGGCGAGCTCAGGGTGGACAGCATAAGCCTTGGAGGAGAGAAGGGCATACCTTGTATAAAGATAGAAGACAACTGCGATGTCAGGATAGTCCTCACCGGGGACAATGAGCTGCGCACAGGCGGTATACAGGTAGCCGAGTCGTCAAAGCTCGAGCTTGCCGGAGATGGAGATCTGAGGATCACACTTGCGGGTGGCAGATACTTTGGAATAGGAAACGATTTTGCGTCGAGACACGGAGATCTGTATTTCAATCAGGATGGAACGCTGTCCATAACGGCCACCGGAATGAGGGGCATTGGAATAGGATCCGGCCTTGGCGGTAATATATATATTGGACACGGACGATACGAGATAGATCAGAGAGGTCAGGAGGGTGTGATGATAGGCTGTATGGACAGCGACTGCACTCTTCACATAGAGAACTGCGACATGGAGATATACAATGGAATCGCCAGAAGTGTATCCATAGGCTCATATAACGGAAGCGCGGATATAGCTATTGACAATATATCCGGCAAGATATCCGGGGCATCCATATCGACAGCAGTCATAGGAACCATGAATGGAAAGTCCTGCAGGGTTGCCATGAAGAATATCAATATTACCATGAACATCAGGGCAAATGAATGTTATGGTATAGGCTGCCGTGAGGGCGATACGGACGTCAGCATACAGTACGCTTACGTCAAGGTGGTGGCACAGGGCAAGGATGCCTACGCCATGGGTAACAGCACCCACACCGCCAGACTGGAATTTTCCAACTCGGATATCAACACACAGGTGATCAACAGTGTGGGAACTGATATAGGTGCAGAGGAGAAAAATATCGTGATCGGTAACGGCAGAGTGAGCTTCATGGTGAACGGAACATCAAAGAACAGGGAAGTGCAGATGACCGATCTGTAGGCGCCTATTCCGAAGCGTACAGTTAATCATTATTAATATTGTGTTGTTGACTGTTGTGAAGTATAATACAGCCGATTGACATGATGGGAGAATATTTATGGTTTTTTCGAGTTTAATATTTTTGTTTGTTTTTCTCACTGCAAACCTGATAGCATATTTTGCGGTGAGCCCTGAGAAACGCAATAATGTATTGCTGATATTTTCACTGGTGTTCTATGCCTGGGGAGGCCCGAGATATCTTCTGCTCCTGGCGGGAGAGACTCTGGTGAGCTGGCTGTTTGCCATTCGCATAGATGAGGCACGTGCCGGATATACCAAGAGATCTGAGAAGTTTTATCTTGTGTGTGACCTTGTGATAATGCTCGGCTGTCTTGCGATATTCAAGTATCTGGGATTTTTCCTCGGCAACATAAAGGCAGTGTTCGGCGTGCCGAAGACCGTGCCTGGAATAGCTCTCCCAATAGGAATCTCTTTCTATACATTCCAGCTCATATCATATGTGGTGGATGTGTACAGGAACGAAGTCAGACCACAGAGAGAATACTGGAAGCTCCTTCTGTATTCAAGTCTGTTCCATCAGTGTATAGCGGGACCTATCGTCAGATATGAGACCGTTGCTGATCAGATAGACAACAGGAAGATAACAGCGAACGACATATACATGGGACTGAGAAGATTTTCAGTCGGACTGGCAAAGAAGGCGATACTGGCCAATTCCTGTGCCAGCATAGCCGACACCCTGCTCCCGGCGGGAGTGGCGAGCCTCAAGGCTCAGACGACACTTGAAATGTGGCTTGGAATGATAGCGTATATGCTTCAGATATACCTTGATTTCTCAGCATACTCAGACATGGCCATCGGAATGGGAAGGATGGTAGGTTTTCACTATGATGAGAACTTTAACTACCCATATATGGCTACATCGGTAAATAATTTCTGGAGGAGATGGCACATATCACTCAGCTCATTCTTCAGGGATTACGTATATATACCGCTTGGCGGCAACAGATGCAGCACAGCGAAGTACATCCGCAACATGGCTATCGTGTGGTTCCTCACGGGAATGTGGCACGGAGCAAGCTGGAATTATATATTCTGGGGAATTTATTATCTGGGCTTCCTCCTTCTGGAGAAGTTTTATCTGGGCGGAAGACTCGGCCCTGTGGCATCCAGAATATATACGCTGCTCGTTATCCTGTTCGGATGGACCATATTCAGATTTGAGAGCCTTCGTGAGCTTGGAACAGTGCTTGCGGGAATGTTTGGAATAGGAACATCGGGATTTGCAAATATGGCACTTGGAACAATATTTGTGAAGAACATATTCTTCCTGATATTTGCATGTATTGCGTGTACGGATCTGGGCAAGAGACTCAGAAAATGGGCTATAGAAGTTGGAAAGGTCAACCCACTTGTATTCAACGTGTTCAATGTAACTGAGATGATAACACCGGTACTTATGCTCGTGATCTCAGTGCTGGCGCTTGTGGGTGCAAGCTATAATCCTTTCCTGTATTTCCAGTTTTAATGGGTGATTTTTATGAAGAGAAGATATACCAGAAGTCAGAGACAACAATTAAAGAAATTCAGAACTCTGGGTGTTCTTATATTTGCCGCAGTCATGGCGATAGGAGCATTTATCGGTCTGCTGTTTTTTGTCAGACCTAAGAAATCCACGATGGAGAAGAGGACACTTGCAAAGTTTCCGTCATTCACCATAACGTCATTCCTCGACGGATCATACTTCGAGGACGTGTCACTGTGGTATTCTGACACATACCCTATGAGGGATAAGCTTGTGTCGGCTGACCAGAGCCTTAAGAAGCTGTACGGAATACAGCTCGGAACGCAGGTGGTTGGAGGAAATGCCAAGGGCGATGAGATACCTGAGGTGGACAAGAGTGCGGTGACCGCCACTCCTGATGATGCAGGCAAGGCGACAACTGAGAGTACCACGGAGGTTACGACAGAGGATCCTGAGATAGGACTTCCTGCGAGTCTGACATCGAAGAACAAGCAGGATGCGACAACTGAGAGCGGTTCGGTCCAGACGGTCGATCCACCAGATTCAAAGGCTATGGACAATGCGTTCCAGAAGCAGCTTCAGGACAACCTGTATGTGAAGGATGGTTCTGCGTACAGCCTGTACTATTTCGTTCAGGACTCCGCAACAGAATATATAGATGCTATCAACAATGCAGCGGCACAGCTCTCGGGCCAGACAAATGTGTACGATATTCTTGTGCCGAACAATTCAGGTGTCCTGCTATCGGATGACGAGCTGGATAAGCTTGGCGGTTCCGATCAGAAACAGGCGATAGAGTATTACTATGGCATGATGAATGGCGTGAAGACGGTCGATATATTTGACACGTTAAAGGCGCATAAGGATGAATATATATTCTTCAGGACAGATCACCACTGGACCGCGGATGGCGCGTACTATGCGTATGAGGATTTCTGCAAGACTAAGGGCATAACGGCCATTCCACGTGACAAGAGGAAGACGGATACCTTCAAGGGATTCCTCGGAAGCTTCTACAGCACCCTGCAGAACTCTGACATGAAGAATAATCCTGATACGATATACGCCTACGAACCGATAGGAACAAATGACATGACCTACTGGAACGAGGATGGCTCGGAGCAGAAGTGGAATGTCATAATGGATGTGAATGGATGGGATAAGGGAACCATGTATTCTACATTTGTGGGCGGTGACACGCCGATGGCAGTGATAGAGAACCCAAAGGTGACAGACGGTTCATCGTGTGTAGTAATGAAGGAGTCCTACGGAAATGCATTTATTCCATTTCTTGTGGATCACTACTCCAAAATATATATCATAGATTACAGATATTCACAGGTAAACATCCTTGACTTTGTGAAGAGCAAAAAGGTCAATGATTTTATCTGTATAAATAACATATCTCTCATAGGAGATAAAGATGTGGCGGCTACTATAAGCAGTCTGCTGCACTAGGGCATAATCGGAGGATTTGCAGACAGATGCCCGGAGATGGTCAACAGATATATGGAGACTGCTTCTGAAGGTACCAGAGGATTGTTCATGTTCTGCACCATAGATAATGACAAGGATGTGGACGTGTTCCAGGCGCTTGCAACTGTCGACAGACTTCTCTATCAGGAGAAGCGTGCAAAGAAGCTTCGCCGGATGGCTGAGTAAGACAGATATAAAAGACAAAATATATAAAGGCTTGAAAGAAGGAGAATGTATCATGGAGAGGTTAGGTTTCATAGGCATGGGTAATATGGCACAGGCACTCTGTGCAGGATTTGTGAATTCAGGGAAGATAGCGGCTGAGAGTGTATATGCATATGCACCACACTATGACAAGCTGGTGAAGAACTCAGAGAAGTATGGATTTACCCCGTGTAAGACACTTGCAGAGCTGGTGGATGCCGTGGATACGGTCATCATGGCATGCAAGCCTTATCAGATCAATGACGTTCTCGTTGAGATAGGAGAGAGACTTCACGGCAAGGCTCTTGTGTCGGTGGCAGCTGGCTGGGATTTTAAGAAGTACAGTGAGTATTTTGACAGTTCGGTGAGAGTGCAGTTTGTGATGCCGAATACTCCGGCAATGGTATATGAGGGAGTTATGCTCTTTGAAGCACAGAATTCCCTTGAGGAGGAAGAAAGGACACAAATCAAAGAGCTGTTCGCGGCTGTGGGAATTGTGGAGGAGCTTCCATCGAATCTCATGGGAATAGGAGGCGCAGTAACCGGCTGTGGTCCTGCATTTGTGGATCTGTTCATAGAGGGATATGCGGATGCAGCGGTTAAGTATGGTGTGCCTAGACAGACTGCGTACAGACTCATATCACAGATGATACTTGGTTCAGCAAAACTTCAGCTAGAGACAGGGGAGCATCCCGGCGTGTTGAAGGACAATGTATGTTCCCCTGCGGGAACAACCATATGCGGTGTTGCATCCCTCGAGGAGTCAGGCCTCAGGAGTGCATGCATTAAGTCTATAGATGCGATCATGAATAAGTAATAACGGCAAATCCCCTGTATGATTGAAATATCATACAGGGACTTTTTTATTTCTTGACTTTTTTATTTCTTGAATTTTGAGAGGATGCTTATAAGCTGCCTTATGTTCAGCGGCTTTGACAGGTGTTCGTTCATGCCTGCCAGACGGCATCTTTCGAGATCTTTAGCAAATGTGTTGGCGGTGATGGCGATGATAGGAATGTTCTGTGCATTCGGATGCTCGAGCTTTCTTATGGCGTAGGACGCCGAGATTCCATCCATCACAGGCATCTGAAGATCCATAAGGATACCGTCGTAGGTTCCGGCAGCAGATGTGGAGAACATGTCAACGCACACGGAGCCGTCCTCAGCGCGCTCACAGGAAATACCATTCACACCCAGAAGTTCAGACACGACCTCATAGTTGAGTTCGTTATCCTCTGCCACCAGAAGGTGCATTCCTACACACAGGGATTCTGCGTCGCTGCTATCACCGGATTGTCCAGACCACAGATCATCCTTTATGATATAAGGGACGTCGATGCTTACCTCGATGATAGTTCCACCACCCGGATTGCTCTGTACTGTGATGGTACCCTGCATTAGATCCACAAGCTCCTTTACTATGGCGAGCCCCAGACCGCTTCCGCGCACTTTGCTGATCCTGGTGTCTGTCTCGCGGGAGAATTTGTTGAACATGCTCGCCTGATATTCAGGCTTTATTCCAATTCCCGTGTCGCTTATTCTGGCGACGAGACGTATCTTATCGGAGCCTGGTATATTTTCCTCATATAATTCAAATCCAACGTCGCCATGACCAGGTGTGAACTTGATGGAGTTAGACAGCAGGTTAGAGTAGATCTGTTTCAGCTTGAGTCCATCGGCCAGGATGTAGTCGTGATATATATCGTGACAGTTGAAGGTTATATTGAGTCCGTCGTTCATGAGAGCCTGATCGAAAACCATGTTCAGAGTATGACACAGCTCGGATACAGATGTCTCACAAGGCTTGAGCTGCTGTCTGCCGTTTTCCAGATTCGTTATGTCAAGGATGTTGCTGACGAGCTGTTCTATATAAGCCCCGGACGTCCTGAGCTTGCCCAGACAGTCGTCTATCTTGCTTGGATCGCCTAGTGATCGCTTTGCTATGTCGGCAAATCCCATTACGGCATTCAGAGGTGTTCTTATATCGTGAGCCATCTTGGACAGGAACTCGGACTTTGCCTCATTGGCCTTGTTGGCTTCCTCTGCCAGGAGCATCCAGTTCTGTTCACGTCTCTTTTGTTCGCTGATAAGCCTTGTTGCATACAGTATGCTGGTCACGTTGCCGAGAGCATCTCGCTTTTTTACAATAAATCTTGCCGAGTGCCAGTTGCCGTCGTTGGCGAGATAATCCATGGCTATGGTCTCGTCTGTGTGGAGACGCTCTGCGATGGTCGACAGATCGAAGAAATCAAGTATCTTGTCCTGATATTCGGGAACGACGAAGCGGTGACACAGCTCCTTCATCTTGGAGGAAGCTCTTCCCATGCGGCCTGTAAGTTTGTGTACCTTGTTATCACTGGACACCTCCTCGTACATGTCCTGTGTAAGATCTATCCTGTATATTGAGAAGTAGATCTTGCTTATGGCGGATATGATCTCGTTGTTCAGGTTAGCCTCGTCAAGTGCCTCCTGCAGCTGTCTCCTCGAATTTTGTTCAAAGCTCACAAGCTCGTCTATCTGCTTGAAGCCAATCAGCACCCTTGAAGCTGAGGCCGCTGAAAAAGGGAATATCTCTGCCTCAAAGTTTTCCTGACCCGCTGCGTTCGGAGTCACCCGGTATCTGTAAGAGAGCTTAGGGTGAGAGGCAAGATGATTCTGTATATGCTCTGCGCTGAGGATTTCTGTGAAGTCTGGGGCAGATTCTTTGATGACATATTTTTCATAATACTGTCTGATCAGCTCTGAGTAGCAGAATGCTTTCCCGGCTTTGATGTCGTATATGTGGGCAGCGTTTGCCACCGGGTCAAGCTTTAAAGGCTCGAGGGAATCATTCTGAAGATCAACGCAGTAGACGGATATGTAGTCTGTGCACAGGACTGACATGAACATCCTTTCACGGTTCAGATCCGACAGGCTCTTTTCGAGTGAATTATTGCGCTGCTCAAGAAGCTCGGTCATTCTGAGAGTCTCCCGTACATTTCCGAGATGACCGCCCACAACCCCAAGCAGACTTATAAAGGATTCCGAACTCTCTATGTGGGGATTGTCCACACCGATAAAGCCTTTGAGCTGGTCCTTATAGAAGATAGGAAATGCTATCTCAGAGTGGATATTCTGCATGACCAGAAGCTGATACTCGGAAGGCATGAGATCCTTCACATCCTCCACGTTATCTATGATTATACTGTCGCCGCGCTCAAATGCTTCCAGCCAGTAAGGCATGTCGGCGGAATCCACGGACTGAAGATTGTCAATCCATGGCTGCACATTGTCACCGCACCACTCATATGAGTTGCGGAATACGTTGTCAGTCTCATCCCAGTCAAAAATATAAACTCGTTCTGACGAAGTGCAACTTCCGATGATACGGAGCAGAGTCTGTATGGATGCCCGGAGTTCAAAACGGTTCTGAGCTCTGTCAATGGCAACCATCTGCTGTAATATAACAAAATTATCCATAAAATACCCCCCCTTTATGTGTGTAGGTTTTTGATATATTAATATATAAAGCTCTGTTTTTAAGACAATTTTACCTATTTTGAGAGAAAAAATCTATATTAATGGCAATTAATTCCATAGACAATATTGTTTAGGAATTATAAAATTATTGTGGGTGGTTGTAAAGCTTTAACATATTTTTTCTGGGACATTAAAAATACTATGTTGAGGAGTTAATTAAATGAGAGAAAAAGTATTGATAGTCGATGACATTGAGCTGAATAGAGAGATACTTGCAGTTGCACTTGGTGATAAGTATGAAGTGATTCAGGCTGCTGATGGTATGCAGACCATAGACATACTGAAGTCAGAGAGTGAAGGGATAACAGCGATGCTCCTTGATCTGATCATGCCGATTGTCGATGGATATGCGGTGCTTGATTACATGAGAGAACACGAGCTGCTTGACAGGATACCGGTCATAGTCATAAGTGCGGAATCAGCCAGGGATGTTGAGGTAAAGTGCCTTGAAATGGGGGTTACGGATTTCGTCAGAAAGCCATTTGACAGTGTGACAGTCAGACGCAGGGTCAAGAATACCGTGGATCTGTTCATGTATAAGAATCATCTGGAGGATAAAGTCAGACTGCAGACAAGAGAGCTGGAGGAGAAGAACAAACTGTTTCAGGCTCAGGCAGAGCAGATACGTGAGACCAATGAGAAGATAGTGGACGTTTTAGGCACGGTTGTTGAATACAGAAATCTTGAGAGCGGTGAGCACATCAAGAGGGTAAAGGAATTTACCAATATACTTGCAGAGAAGGCTGCGGAGAAATATCCGGAGTACGGCCTTACACCGGAGAAGATAGCTGTAATAGTTGCAGCCAGTCCACTTCATGACATAGGCAAGATAGCCATCAAGGACAGTGTGCTCCTGAAGCCGGGCAGGCTTACAGATGAAGAGTTTGAATATATGAAGACCCACACGACAAAGGGCTGTGAGATACTTACACAGATTGCAGGCACGTGGAGTGAGGAATACGAGAAGATCAGCTATGAGATATGCCGCCACCATCATGAGAGATATGATGGAAAGGGCTATCCTGACGGACTGGCCGGTGAGGATATACCGATATCGGCACAGCTTGTGTCCATAGCGGATGTGTATGACGCTCTTGTGAGTGACAGGGTATACAAGAAGGCTATAGAGAAGGGCAAGGCATATCAGATGATACTTGATGGAGAGTGTGGAACATTTTCACCGAGACTTATAGAGTGCTTCAAGGAGTCCAGACAGGAATTTGAAGAGCTTGTGTGCAGATATGAGATGAAGAAGGAGAACCAGATATGAACATCAGAGAGTGTTATGATACAATAGGAGCAGATTTTGAGGATGTACTTGGCAGACTTGGCAGTGAGAGCCTTATACAGAGATTCGCACTTAAGTTTATAGATGATGGAAGCTACAATGAACTGACAGAGGCTATTACGGAGAAGAATGCTGAGAAGGCATTCAGGGCAGCACATACACTGAAGGGGATATGTCTGAACCTTGGACTTAAGAATCTGTATACAGTGAGCTCGGATCTGACAGAGAAGCTCAGGGGGAGAGAGCTTGATGGATATGAGGCTTTGTATGAGAAGGTCAGTGAGCAGTATAAGATAACTGTAAATGCTCTTAAGAGTGTTGAATAGATCATTGTAGTGTGAGAAAAGAGAGGGGACTTATAAGATGAAGAAGAGGACTATTGCCAGAATGATGGCGGCCGTTATGGTCGTGAGTATGCTTGCTGGTTGTGGTGACTCAGACGGCGATACAGCGAAGAATGTGAATCTTGATCCAGATCATCCGGTATCACTGAAGATATGGCATTACTACAATGGAACCCAGCAGGCAATATTTGACAATTTGGTTGATGAGTTCAATGCTACCAAGGGCAAGGATGAAGGGATATCTGTCCAAGCCGGTGAACATAGGAAAGTTTGAGGAAATGCTCTACGAGGTATGGAGCAGTCATAACAGAGAATTCAGCGTATTACGCTAAGGGGGGGATAAATATGACACAGCACTTGCAGACGATGATGTGTGAATACACCATACTGATAATCATGCTCTATATAGGTGTGAGATGTCTTAATCAAAGAAATAATAAGATCATAAGATTGTTTTCTCATTTTGTATTCGGAGTAATTGCTTTCCAGATAATAAATATACCTGTAAGAATGGTTGACGCAGGACTGGTGCGTATGCCGGCCGCGGTGGTTTTTGTGTTGAATTGCGGATTCATGATCGCAGAGACATTTGTGACATATGAATGGTTTTATTTTTTCGAGAGTATACAGAATTCATTATTTGTGGAAAAAAAGATAATACGGGTATTGCGCAGTATTCCGCTTGTTCTGATGATTGTGCTGTGTGTGGTCTCGTGGTGGACAGGCTGGCTTTTCTACGTGGATGATACGGGCATGTATCGCAGAGGAGTATTGTTTGCACTTCAGGTGGTGCTTCCGTATACCTATGTATTTGTGACACTCGTCAGTGCGATAGTATATTCCATTACCAGAAGAGAGAAGAGATCTGCTGTCATCATAACTATAGCACTCATACCTGCGCTTATATGTTCAGTGTTGCAGATTGTTGCGGGTGGTTCTTATGTTCTGGCTGGACTGACGCTTTCGGCGATGTTCGTGTATATAGAGCTTTGCATGGAGGATATCAGAAAGATTGAGAAGCTTGAGGTTATCGAGAAGGCCAACCACGATCTGGAGAATGCCCTGGATATGGCGAATAAGGCTAACAACGCCAAGACGGTGTTCCTCAACTCCATGTCTCATGATATAAGAACCCCTATGAACGCGATAATAGGCTTCACAGACCTTCTGAATGACAACCTGTCCGACCAGGACAAGGCGCGCGATTATATAGCCAAGATCAGATCATCAAGTGATTATCTGTTGTCTCTTATCAACAATGTATTGGAAATGGCGAGGATAGAGAGTGGCAAGACAGAACTGGACGAGAGCAGTATATCACTCAAAAGTCTTTATTCGGTGTACTGGCTGTTTGAGAGCCAGATGAAGGAGAAGAACATAGACTTTACATGGAATGTGAATGCCCAGCACAATAATATACAGTGTGATGTTGTGAAACTGAAAGAGATACTTATGAACATCATCAACAACGCATACAAATATTCTCTTCCGGGGGACAGCGTTACCGTGAATATAGACGAGCTTCCGTGCGACAGGGACGGCTATGTGAAGATCCGCACGATGGTGAGCGACACGGGAATCGGAATGTCAGAGGATTTCCTGGAGCACATATTTGAGGATTTCAGCAGGGAGCAGACATCTACGGAGAGTGGACAGTTCGGAACAGGACTCGGCATGGCGATAGTCAAGAAGATAGTCGATCTCATGGGCGGAGATATAGACGTACAGAGTGAGCCGGGCAAGGGAACCACATTTACCGTGACGCTCACACACAGAATATCGGAGGAGATAACTGACATAGGTGCGGTCTCGAAACGCAATGAAGATTATTCATTTGAGGGCAGAAGAATACTTCTGGCGGAGGATAACGACCTGAATGCGGAGATAGCCATGACCATACTTGCCGGCGCAGGCATGGAGGTCGACCACGCTGCAGACGGAATCCAGTGTATAGACATGCTGGAGAAAGCGGAGCCTGAATACTACGATCTCATTCTCATGGATATACAGATGCCGAACATGGACGGCTACAAGGCAACCATGCTCATACGAAAGCTTGACGACAAACGGCTTGCAGATATACCTATAATCGCCATGACCGCGAATGCGTTCAACGAAGACCGTAAGAAAGCATTTGAAGCGGGCATGAACGGACACATAGCAAAGCCGATAAGCGCAGCGGATCTAAAGATGACGCTGGCCGGGATCATGGAAGAATAATTTTGATGATTTTCCACATAATAACTCCAAAGCAATTATTTAACATGCAATGGAGGGTTGATACTGTTTATGAAGGCGACAGGAATAGTGAGAAGAATAGACGATCTCGGAAGGATAGTCGTCCCGAAGGAGATAAGAAAGGTCCTCAGGATAAGAGAGGGGGATCCACTGGAGATATTTACCGGCAAGGAGGGCGAGATCGTTCTCAAGAAGTATTCGCCCATGGCTGATCTGACTGCATTTGCACAGCAGTATGTGGAGGCCATATCCCAGAGCCTTGGGCTTCCCGTGGCTATCACGGATCGTGATTCTGTCATAGCGGTGGCGGGGATGCCTAAGAGGGAGCTGATGGGCAAGGAGCTTCACAGTGAGCTTGAGAGCGTGATAAACGACAGGAAAGCGATAGTTGCCCGCAAAGGCGATGCGAAGTTCATACACATAACCACAGACGACCTGGATTACGATGGACAGGTGGTGCAGACCATCATATCAGAGGGCGATGCAGTGGGCTCTGTCATCGTGATAGTGCGTGACAGCGGACACAGAATAGGAGAGATAGAGCAAAAAGCAGCGGTGATCGCGGCGGCATTTTTGGGCAAACAGATGGAAGGGTAGCCGGTAATGCAAGAATTTGGCAAAAAGTGAGTAAAATCAAGGGGTTTCGGCCTCGAAATCCCTTATTTTCCTTGACAAATATAACCATTTTAGGTATAACTATACATGTTGAGCTCAGAGTTTTCTGCTTTTGCGGGTAGCAGGCGGATGACAGAGAGCATTTATTTTTTTAAAGGAGGAATTATCTAATGAATAAGACAGAATTAGTTGCAGCAATCGCTGAGAAGACAGAATTATCAAAGAAGGACGCTGAGGCAGCATTAAAGGCTTTCACAGACGTTGTAGCAGATGAGTTAAAGAAAGGTGAGAAGATTCAGTTAGTTGGATTTGGTACATTCGAGGTATCAGAGAGACCAGCTAGAGAGGGTAGAAACCCAAGAACTGGCGAGACAATGACTATCGCTGCTTCAAAGGCACCTAAGTTCAAGGCTGGAAAGGCATTAAAGGATTCAATCAACTAATCTTTAAGGGTTTGATATGAGACTTGATAAATATCTTAAGGTATCCAGGATCATCAAGAGAAGAACCGTGGCGAACGAGGCATGCGATGCCGGAAGAGTCATGGTCAACGACAAAGTGGCTAAGGCCGGAACCGATGTCAAGGTTGGAGATGTTATCGAGATAGCATTTGGCAACAAGACGGTGAAGGTCAGAGTTACAATGATTGCAGATTCCACTAAAAAGGAAGATGCCAAGGATATGTTTGAGTATGTGTAAAAATATGCCGGAATATACATAGTGTATTCCGGCATATTTTTTTTGTGGGCTCATATAGTTTATTAAATAGCTTGAGAAGGTTTCTGAACATGGGGGAAGTTAATAAGGCAAAAACCCACAAGGTGGTCATGGACAACAGGAACAGTCTGTCCATGACAGGGATCAGCAAGGTCACATCCATAGATCCTGATCTGGTTCTGCTGGTGACCGAGCAGGGGAAACTCAAGATAATAGGCAAGAATATGCAGGCGACAAATCTGGACCTTGACAAGGGAATACTGGATCTCACAGGAAATATCAACTCCATGATATATTCGGGTGACAAGGAAGGTGCCTTTTCTATAAAGGGGTTGTTCAAGTGATGAGCGATATGGCGGCAGGGCAGCTCTGGGGATATGGGATATGTGTTGCAGCCGGAGTGTGCTCAGGTGTACTGGGATCGCTGTTCTGGTTCATCTCAAAGCTCTTTAGGAACAGCCGTGCGGTGGCGTGGATATGCGATATTACACTTTGGTTGATATTAAGTGTAGTAGTTATGGCGGTCAGTTACATATGCTGTGACGGAGATCTGAGACTATATATTTTTTTAGGATTTTTTTCAAGTTTTTTACTTGTATTTTTTACTATAAATTGGGCTGCTTCGAAAATTGCAAACCATATATTGTGTAAGAAAAAACAAGATTCAAAAAATGTGAAAATGTGACGGCGAAAAGTGCGTTGACATAATTAGTCTTAAATAGTAAAATTATGTCAATATGTTCGTTTGGCTACGAACTTTTTGTATATTATTACAAGAAAAGACAAGTAATAAAGTAATGAATGGGGAGTTTCTAATGAGTAAGACGGTCGGCAGATCAAAGTCAAAAAAGAATAACAAGATCACAACGAAGCTTGGAATGGTTCTGGTTGTGAGCTGTCTGATATTGCTGGCAGTGGTTGTACTGTACAAAGCACAGAGCCTGAAAGCACAGAAGGAGAGCCTGCAGGTTCAGGCGGCGGAGCTTCAGGAACAGCTTGACAGTGCGAAGGAAGATTATAAGAAGCTTGAAGAGCGTGAGAAATATATGCAGACAGATGAGTATGTTGAGGATGTGGCCAGATCACAGCTCGGTCTCATATATCCTGACGAAATCGTGGTAAAGCCGGAGGAATAAAGTCAGAACATAGCGGATGCTGATTTCAGCATTCGCTATTTTTTTGCGCATTTGACGGATATACTTCTTGTCACTATGAACAGGAAGGCGGGAAAGTGTTGATGAGAGAAAAGGTAAATGGGTTCGTCGGAGTGATGGCGGTGGCTATTCTGTGTATGGTCAGCGGCTTATGCATGGTCTGGGGGATAGCCCCGGTGGTTCTGGCTGTGTATGTGGCGGCCTGTGCGGTGTGTGGGAGATACATGATAACCTGCATCGGGTGTGCGGCGGGAGTCGCAGCCGGATCTATGGGCATAGCAGGGCTGTTGCACGCAGATGAGTATATGATACCGGGGCCTGTGTATTCCGGTGTGATGGTGACGGAGAAATATCTGGTGCTTCTGGGACTTGCGATGTGTCTTATGAAGATCGTGTACTCCAGAAATTCCAGATCGTATGTCAGGGTGATCGTCGTCATGTCGGCTGCCGTGCTTATGGGAAACATAGTGGTATATGCGGATAACATGCTTATGGCTGCCGCTTATGGAGTGGTGGAGGCTGCGATATTCATGTGTGCCAGTGTGATACTGAAACCGGGGATTGGACTTCTATATACATATATCTGCGGGGATGCCTCGGATGTGGAGAGGGATGAGAGCTGGAATGTAAGTCAGGGCATAGTGAGCCTCATGGCGCTGGCGGCGGTCGTTCTGTGGGTTGTTCCGGGTGAGGATATCTACAGTGTGAATCCGGCATTTATGCTGGCTCTAGTTCTGATATTGTACGCGGTGTATAGAACTGGAGCGGTGTACGGATGCGGAATGGCGGCGGTGGCGGGAAGCATCGTGTCGGTCAAGCTGAATGACAGCAGGTGGCTCATGTGGATGCTCCTTGTGACGCTGGTCATGCTCATAGGCCGGGCACTCACTGGGAGAAGAAAGGTGTCTGCAAGTCTGTTCTATGTTCTGGGATGCGTTCTTGCCTCCGTGGCGGATGGGACAGTGCTGTGGAACGGCTCTGGGCGGGAGATCGCATTTTACTATATAAATATCGCCGTTCCGGTCGTATTGTTCGCGTGTATACCTGGTGCTCTGCTGGGCGCCATGGACGAGGAGACAGATCCGGCGTGTCTTCAGGCGGCCGCTGCGGAGATTAACAGACTCACGGCCTGCAAGATAGAAGATATGGCAAATGTGTTTAGACGGCTCGATTATACATTTGCCGGGAGCGATGAGCCGGCGATAAGCTTGGGACAGATCGGCGAGCTCGTGGATGGCTTCAGGAGACAGATAGATCTGATAGGTGAGGCGAGGGAGATATCCGATGAAAAGCTGCTGGGGCAGATAAGATCGCTGGGGATGGACGAGGTCAGGGTCACGGCATCCATGGACAGTGGCAACAGGAGCCGATACTATGTGGCGGGAAAAACGTCAGGTCAGGGCATGGTGCTGTCAAGACAGGTGGCTGATGTACTGAGTGGGTACTTCAGGAAGAATATAAGGGCGGGCCTGGATTCGCCGAGCCTTTTCTTCGATGAGTACAGATCTGCCGTGTACGAGGAGGCGGCGCGTTACAAGGGGCGTTACCATGTCAGAAGGATAAAGAAATATGGCTCTCCGGTGTCGGGGGATAATTTCTCGGTGAAGGAGTATGAGGATGGCAGGCTGGTGATGATGCTGTCTGACGGCATGGGAAGCGGAAGCCTGGCCTCCTGCGAGAGCTGCATGATGCTGGACACAATGGAGGAGCTGCTGGAGGCGGGATTTACCCCGGAGTACAGCATTGCATTTGCCAATCGATGTATGTCCAGGAGAAATAAGGGCAGAATATTCACGACATTTGATATGGTGGTCATAGACATGTACGACGGCACCATGAGGAGCTTCAAGCAGGGGGCGTCGGTGACCTATGTGATACGCCCGGGCGATGATGGAAATGAGGTACGCCAGATAACGAGCACTACTCTTCCCGTGGGCGTGCTGGACGATGCCGAGTGCGACATGGCGGATGTGAAACTTGCGGCGGGGGATGCCGTGGTCATGGTGAGCGATGGGCTCTCGGATATGGATGTGTCCGATCACATGCAGGATGTGCTCAAGGGAATAAGAGTGGGTGACAGCAGACGGATGGTCGATGATATACTGGGCGCCATGATAGGACAGGGGGATGTGTCGCTTCGGGATGACGTGACGGTCATGGCGGCGGTGATATCAGGATCTGAGAAAAGTAGCGCAGCCTGAGTAACTCTATGCTATAATATGAAATTATGATATTTACAGAAGGATAAATGTATGGATGTATTTGAAAAAAATGTTCTTGAGTATATAAGAAAATACCACATGTTTGATGGTATAAGTCACTGCGTGTGCGGTGTGTCCGGCGGCGCGGATTCGGTGAGCCTGCTCACGGTGCTGGCAAGGCACAGGGCGGAGCTGGGAATAGATATACACGTTGTACACATAAATCACATGATACGCGGTGAGGCTGCGGATGGTGACCAGAGCTACGTTGAGACTTTGTGTGGTGAATATGGTGTCACATGCGACTCTTACAGGATCGATGTCAGGAAGCTTGCGGAGCAGGCCGGACAGACCGTGGAGGAGGCCGGACGCCATGCAAGATATGATGCATTTGACAGGATGCGTGCCAGATATGCGGATGAGGGCTGTGTGATCGCAGTCGCCCACAACCGCAACGATGTGGCTGAGACGGTTCTGTTCAACATGGCGAGGGGAACCGGAATGGGCGGCATAAAGGGTATAGCCCCGGTGAGGGATCACATAGTGAGACCGCTTCTTGGGAGCGACAGGAGCCACATAGAAGAATATCTTGACCGGCAGGGGATCAGATACTGTACGGATGCCACCAACAATGAGGATGATTACACCAGGAACAAGATAAGACACAGGATACTTCCTCTTATGAATGAGATAAATGGACAGGCCACGGAGCACATTTGCCAGATGGCCATGATGGCGGCTGATTACGAGCGGCTTGCTGCCGGACTGGTTGATGATTTCCTGACGGGACAGGGAATTGATGTCAGAAGTGAAGGCTGTGGCTGGACCGGAGACAGCACTGACCGGAGATATGAGCTGGACATGGCGGCTCTCAAGGAGCAGGACAGGCTCGTGCAGGAGCTTGTCATAAGAAAGCTCATCGGAATGGTGTGCGGAGGCCTGAAGGATATCGGCATGAGCCATGTGTCGGAGGTTACGAAGCTGTACTCGGCTGACACCGGGGCGGGGATCAATCTTCCTGCCGGTGCGAGGGTGTGGCTGGAGTACGGCAGACTGGTATTTGCCGGCGGTGAGAACCGCGCCGGTGACCAGAGCTGTCAGGATGGCGGGCTGCCGGGCTGCGTGGACATAGACATCACCTGTGATGGTGAGTATGAGCTGTGTGAGGGAAGGCTTACGGTCAGGATCTACGATAGACCTGAAGCCCTTGATCTTGCAAAAAAAGAGTGTACGAAGTTTCTTGATTATGGTAAAATAAAACAGTGTCTGCAGTTGCGGACATTTGAAAACGGGGATTATATAGTCGTTAATTCTGCGGGCTCGAGAAAGAAGCTCAACCGTCTGTATACTGACTGTAAGATACCGGTGGACAAGCGGCGTCATATTCCACTTGTGACATCCGGGCAGGAGGTCGTGTGGGCTGTGGGACTCAGGATTGGCGAGAATTATAAAGTGACAGAAGATACACAAAAGATAATTGAGTTGAATTTTAACAGGAGGAAACAGAGTTGAAAGAACAGATTGGTGTTATGCTCAGCAGCAGTGAGGTGGAAACCAGAATAAGCGAGATGGCAGCAGCCATAGATAAGGCATATGAGGGAAAGACGATACATTTGATCGGAATCCTTAAGGGAAGCGTGTTCTTCATGTGTGAGCTTGCGAAGAGAATGAAGAGTCCGGTCACCATGGACTTCATGTCTGTGAGCAGCTATGGCGATGGAACAAAGTCATCAGGTATTGTCAAGCTGAACAAGGACCTTGATGAGTCTATAGAGGGAAAGGATGTAATCATCGTGGAGGACATTCTTGATTCGGGAAGAACCCTTTCATACCTTGTGAAGCTTCTCGGCGAGAGAAAGCCTGCAAGCCTTGAGGTTGTGACCCTGCTTGACAAGCCGGACAGAAGAGTTATCCCGGTTGAGCTGTATATGACAGGTTTTGAGATCCCTGACAGATTTGTTGTGGGATACGGCCTTGACTGTGCCCAGAAGTACAGAAACCTTCCATATATAGGTGTCATAGAGCAGTAATATATTGATTAAGGAGCATATACATGGAAAATATGGATAAGAGAAAATTCAGGAATGGAATGATAATCTATCTGTTGATCCTGATAGTTGCTTTCATCCTCATAAACAGATGGATGCAGAGCGACAAGATTGAAGTGACCACCACTTACAGTTACACAGATCTGACAGAGGATTTGGATGATGGCAAGATATTGGCATTGTCGATACAGCCAAATGCAGAGATTCCTACGGCGATAGTTCAGGTGCAGTTCACCAACGGAAAGACTCTTGCATTTTATTCCACAGATGTCAATGATGTCGTGAAGATTTATAACGACTATCAGGCAAGTGTGGACAAGTATAATGCGACCGTAAGCTCGGATGACGATAAGAAGGTCGTTGCCAGATGCAGCCTGAACGATGTGGAGAAGACGAGCATATGGAGTGTGATAATTCCGTATGCCCTTGTCATGATCGTCATGTTCTTTGTCATGCTGCTGTTCGTGAGATCATCACAGGGCGGTGGAGGCCAGATGATGAACTTTGGCAAGAGCAGGGCGAAAATGACAGAGCCTGATGAGAAAGAGAAGGAAGATAAGAAAAATAATAAGAAGAAAATAACATTTGACGATGTTGCCGGTCTCAGTGAGGAGAAAGAGGATCTCGAAGAGATAGTGTGCTTCCTCAAGAACCCAGGCAGATTCATCAAGGTCGGTGCACGTATACCGAAGGGAGTTCTTCTTGTCGGCCCTCCTGGAACAGGTAAGACACTCATGGCAAAGGCCATAGCAGGAGAGGCGGGGGTTCCGTTCTTCAGTATTTCAGGATCAGACTTCGTGGAGATGTTCGTCGGTGTCGGTGCAGCGAGAGTGAGAGATCTTTTTGCACAGGCAAAGAAGAATGCACCATGTATCGTATTTATAGATGAGATCGATGCTGTTGCCAGACAGAGAGGTACAGGACTTGGCGGTGGACATGACGAGCGTGAGCAGACTCTGAACCAGCTCCTTGTAGAGATGGATGGATTCGGAGCGAATGAGGGAATCATAGTTCTTGCAGCTACCAACCGTGTGGACATACTGGATAAAGCGATCCTCCGTCCGGGACGTTTTGACAGAAAGATATCTGTCAATCCTCCTGATATCAAGGGCAGAGAGGAAATCCTCAAGCTTCATGTTGCGAACAAGCCTCTGGCAGAAGATGTTGATCTCAACGAGATCTCCAGAACAACAGCCGGATTTTCGGGAGCTGATCTTGAGAACCTGATGAATGAGGCTGCGATCTCTGCTGCGAAGGCCGGCAGGGAATATATCAATAAGGAAGATGTCGACAAATCATATATCAAGGTTGGAGTCGGTGGTGAGAAGAGGAGCCATGTGGTCTCCGAGGAAGATCGTAAAATCACGGCATATCACGAGTCGGGACATGCGATACTGTTCCATCTCCTTCCATATGTTGGCCCGGTGCATATTGTGTCTATCATACCTACAGGTACCGGAGCCGGAGGATATACCATGCCGCTTCCACAGGGTGATCAGGAATATCTTACTAAAGCGCATTTGCTCAACGAGATAAAAGTTAGCATGGGCGGAAGAATTGCAGAGAAGATCATATTTGGCAATTTTACCACGGGCGCTTCACAGGATATCAAGATGGCCAGCGGTTATGCAAGATCCATGGTTACGAAGTATGGAATGTCCGAAAATCTTGGATTTATCAACTATGAGAGCGATGATCAGGAGGAGGTATTCCTCGGGAAAAATCTTGGACATACCAAGCCATACAGCGAAAAGATAGCCGCCGTCATAGATGAGGAGGTTAAGCGAATCGTTGACGAGTGTTACAGGGAGGCTTATGAGATTCTGGAGCAGAATGTGGATGTTCTTCACAAGTCTGCAAAGCTTCTTCTTGAGAAGGAGAGAATAACAGGAGCTGAGTTTGAAGCACTGTTCGATAGAGACGATGCTAAGGATGCAGATGCAGATGTTCAGAGCAACGGTGCAGAGCAGAGTACAGCAGAGAATGTAAATGCAGCAGATAATGCTGTTGCAGAGCAGAAAGCTGAGACTCAGACAGACAAACAGTAATATATAAAGACAATACAGATGCCCGCAGTTTTCTTGCGGGCATTTGGCTTATGTTGGATATATGACGGAAGGGAGAACAAAGGATGAAGATAATAAAGAGAGGGATAAATGCGGTGATACCGTTCCTGCTGGCAAATGTATATCTGCTGACAAGATGTCCGGAGTGGAATATACCACTCATGCCGCTTATAGTTGTGGTGTTCATAGCAGTATATGTACTGCTGACCGCGATGCCGCTTCTCGGTCTGAAGAATATACAGTCTAAGGGTATCAGAAGGTGTCAGAGGGGATGCGAGAATCTGTATTCTTTCCTGGCGGCAACGGTCATGTCTGTGGCTGTGCTGATACTAATGTTGGTGCATGTGATAGATGCCAGGGCATGGACATGGAAGAACTGGGTTCTGTACATACTCACGGCGGTGGCTGTACTGGCGGTCACATTCTGGGTTGGAATAATAAGAATATATGTGTCATCCAGGCAGCTCGGTATCAAATGGAGAGTGATCGGTATACTGTGCGGATGGATACCGGTGGTACATCTGATAGTCCTTGGCAAGCTGATAAGTCTGGCATCCGGTGAGGCGGCCTTGGAGAACGAGAAGCTGATACGGGATAAGGCGAGACAGGCGGACCGGGTCTGCGCCACCAGATACCCGATATTGATGGTACACGGAGTGTTCTTCAGGGATTTCAGGTATCTGAATTACTGGGGCAGGATCCCTGCGGCGCTTGAGGCAAATGGAGCTACCATATTCTACGGAAACCATCAGTCCGCCGCATCTGTGGCAGACTCCGGACGGGAGATAGCTGACAGGATACAGCAGATATTGAAGGAAACAGGATGCGGAAAGGTGAATATCATAGCCCATTCCAAGGGAGGCCTTGACAGCAGATATGCCATATCGAAGCTCGGCATGGCCCCTTATGTAGCATCACTCACAACGATTAACACTCCGCACAGGGGATGCGAATTTGCGGATTATCTTCTGGGCAAGATACCGGAGAAACAGCAGCAGACCGTGGCAAATGCCTACAATTCTGCACTCAAGAAGCTGGGTGACACAAACCCGGACTTCATAGCTGCGGTGACGGATCTCACGGCATCAGCGTGTGAAAACCTGAACAGAGAGCTCCCTGATCCGCAGGGGGTATACATACAGAGCACGGGTTCATGTATGAAGAAGCCTTCCGGCGGACGCTTCCCGCTCAACACCACCAATGCATTCGTAAAGCAGTTTGATGGTGAGAACGATGGACTTGTCGGATATGAATCTTTCAAATGGGGCTCAAACTTCATATATCTGAAGCCTCAGGGCAGGCGTGGAATCTCCCACGGAGACGTGATAGACCTGAACAGGGAAAATATAGATACATTTGATGTGAGGGAATTTTATGTGGAGCTTGTGAGTGACCTGAAGAGACGCGGTTTTTAGAAAATGCCCGGCGTTTTGTCTAATGTGAACAATAAAAAGTAAAAATCAGGTAATATCCAGTAAATGTATTGTGATATTGCACAATGACATTTGCCAAATAAAAAAATGTTTGGGCAGACTTTTGTCGGGATTTGTATATAATAATACTTGTAACCCCCAATACATTATATAGTTTTGGCTACACCCCATAAAAGTAACAAAATACCTTCTCCAAAAGAGACAGTCGTTCGGTGACTGTCTCTTTTACTTTTGGTTAAAACAGAAATTGGGCAGGATGGTCTGATATGAGGCGATTCCTGCTGTATATTTGCAGCTAATATATGTTTTATCTTGTTGCCTAATCTCCCGAAAAGTATTAATATAAAAAAGAGTATGTGCAAGGGAGATTTTATTGTATGGTGGAAAAGAAGACCAATGGGCAGAAGATACATGATTATGTATATAATGTAAAGCCCATACTAAATAAAGGCGGACTGTTTGCGGACGGAAGCAAATATTATGTCAGCCCACAGGAGCCGGATGTGGATCAGGATGTGAATGTCAGATTCAGGACTACAGCCGATAATGTGGATGAAGTGTTCCTTATATATAATGAAGAAAAGATACAGATGACAAAGGAAAGCTCCAACAGAATATTTGACTTTTATACCGCAACGATACCTGGAGGTCTGCCATTCATAAGATATCATTTTGAGATACATTCGGGAAGGGTCACATGCTTTTATGACAAGCTGGGACCTACGAAGCAGAACGACAGAGAGTACGACTTTGAGATATGTCCGGGATTCAAGGTGCCGGAGTGGGCAAAGGGTGCGGTATTTTATCAGATATTTGTGGACAGGTTCTGCAACGGGGATACTTCCAATGATGTGCTGGATAATGAGTACGCATATATAGGTACCGGTTCAGTTCAGGTAAAGGACTGGAATCAGAGGCCGAGCACCATGGATGTGGGACGTTTCTATGGCGGAGATCTCCAGGGTGTCAAGGATAAGCTTGATTATCTGCAGGATCTGGGAGTGGATGTAATATATCTGAACCCTATATTCGTATCACCATCCAACCATAAGTATGATATACAGGATTACGACTACGTTGATCCCCACTATGGAAGAATAGTTGACGATGAGGGTGACTGCCTTCCGGGCGGATGCCTTGAGAACAAGCAGTCGTCGAGATATATCAACAGAGTTACAAATAAAAAGAATCTTGAGGCCAGCAATCAGCTCTTTGCCGAGCTGGTTGAGGAGATACACAAGCGTGGCATGAAGGTCATCCTGGATGGCGTGTTCAACCACTGTGGTTCATTCAACAAATGGATGGACAGGGAGTGTATATACGAGAATCAGGAGGGCTACGAGAAGGGTGCGTTTGTATCGAAGGATAGCCCTTACAACACTTTCTTCAAGTTTTACAATGACAATGCATGGCCGTACAATACAACATATGATGGCTGGTGGGGACATGACACTCTTCCAAAGCTCAACTATGAGGACTCGCCGAAGCTGGTTGAGTACATCATGAAGATAGCAAGGAAATGGGTGTCACCTCCGTATAATGCAGATGGATGGCGACTTGATGTGGCTGCGGATCTGGGGCATTCCCCTGAGTACAATCACCAGTTCTGGCGGGAGTTCAGGAGAAATGTAAAAGAGGCTAATCCGAATGCCATTATTCTGGCGGAGCACTATGGTGATCCTAAGAGCTGGCTGAAGGGAGATCAGTGGGATACTGTCATGAACTACGATGCGTTCATGGAGCCTATCACATGGTTCCTCTGCGGTGTTGAGAAGCACAGCGACGAGTTCCGCGGTGACCTTCTGGGTAATTATGACGCGTTCAAGGGCGCGATGAACTATCACATGTCCAGATTTCTTAGACCATCGATAGACGTGTCCATGAATGAGCTGTCCAACCACGACCATTCCAGATTCCTTACGAGAACCAACAGAAAGGTCGGACGTCTTCACACCATGGGAGCGGATGCCGCCGATCAGGGCGTGGACAAGGGTATATTCAGACAGGCTGTCGTATTCCAGATGACATGGCCGGGCGCTCCTACCATATACTATGGCGATGAGGCCGGTGTGTGCGGATGGACAGATCCAGACAACAGAAGAACTTACCCGTGGGGCCACGAGGACAAGGAGCTTATACAGTTCCACAAGGATATGATAAGAATACACAAGTCCTACGAGGCACTTAAGTCAGGTTCTGTATTATATCTCCACGGCGGACACAAGATACTCTGCTATGGAAGATTTACTGACAACAAGCAGGTGGTAGTCATCATGAACACCAACTATGAGGATGTGGATCTGAAGCTTCATATCCGTCAGATAGGTGTGTACAACCACTCGATACTCAGAAGAGTCATGCTGACAAATGAAGAGGGCTATACACTGGAGCCACAGGATTTCATGGTGGAGCACAACGTACTCACGATCAAAGCTCCGAAGATGAGTGCGATGGTGCTTGTTCGTGCCTGATGGCCGGAAGACAAAGATATACAAGACAAAGATATATGACATAAAAATATAAAAAAGTTCCTTTGGACGAATGATGTTATTGAAAGAATCATTTGCCGGGGAGCTTTTTTATTTGCAAGAGTAATGCTTGCACAGAAAATGGATTGAAAATGGAATTGCTTGCCCGTGTTATCGTCTAAATCTGCGGCGAGCCGAATTCTATGTTTGTCCATGACTTTGTAACGATCCAAGAAACACCATCCAAGAAACACAATTTAGAAAACAGATAGATTAAACTACAGGTTGGGTGAAAAATATAGGGAGATAGGGTATATTGGACAAAATAGTATTGTAAAGAAGGAGGCAGATAGAATATGAGAGTATTGCTTTTGCTTAGGGGATCTGCCGGTTGTGGCAAATCTACATGGATCGAGCAGAATGGATTAAAACCATACACACTTTCAGCGGACGACATCAGACTGCTTTGTCAGAGTCCGGTGCTGCAGGTGGATGGTACGAGAGGAATCAGTCAGAACAATGATGGTACGGTGTGGAAGACATTGTTCAGCCTTCTTGAGATCCGCATGCAGAAGGGCGAATTTACGGTGATAGATGCCACGAATTCCAAGACTTCGGAGATGAACAGATATAAGAATATGTGTGAGACGTACAGATACAGAATGTATTGTGTAGATTTTACAGATATACCTATAGAAGAGGTGAAGAGAAGAAATGCCGGGAGGGAGGAGTTCAAGAGGGTATCAGATGACGTTATTGACAAGATGTACTCCCGCTTTGCCACACAAAAGATCCCTTCGGGAATCACGGTCATAAAGCCGGACGAGCTTGACAGCATCTGGATGAAGAAGAGGGATTTCTCCCAGTATAAGAGGATCCATCACATCGGGGACGTTCACGGATGCTATACAGCGCTGATGAAGTATCTGGATGACAATGGCGGTATAAATGATGATGAGTTCTATATATTTACAGGTGATTATATCGACAGAGGCGTGGAGAATGCGGAGGTTGTAAATTTCCTGATATCTATCATGGACAGGAAGAATGTTCTCATGCTTGAGGGCAATCACGAGAGATGGCTGTGGCTGTGGGCAAATGACTGCACCGGCAGGTCGAAGGAGTTTGAGCTTGTGACAAGACCAATCCTCGATGCTTCCGGAATCGACAAGAAGGAGGTGCGGAAGCTTTACAGAAGGTTTGGACAGTGTGCTTACTATAGCTACGGTGATAATGTATATCTGGTGACCCATGCGGGACTCAGTGTGATTCCCGACAATCTCACATTTGTGGCAACTGATCAGATGATACATGGAGTCGGAGCTTACAATGATTTCGAGAAGATCGCAGAGACATTCTACGGGAAGATGCCGGCGAATTACTATCAGATCCATGGACACAGGAACACCAAGCTGCTCCCGGTGCGGGTGAATGACAGAGTGTTCAACCTTGAGGGCAGAGTCGAGTATGGCGGGGAACTCAGATGCGTTCGGGTGGATGCTGATGGAATCCATGAGGTGGAGATCCACAATGATGTGTTCAAGGCACCTGAGATACAGGAGGAACAGACCGTTACCACAAGCTCTGTTGCAGATGTGATCATCTCCTTGCGGGGGAACAGGTACATACAGGAGAAGACATTTGGCAATATTTCGTCATTCAACTTCACGAGCAAGGCATTCAATGACAGGGTGTGGGATGAGCAGACCACAAGAGCAAGGGGCTTGTACATTGACACATTCAAGGGAAGAGTCGCAGCGAGGGCGTATGACAAGTTCTTTAATATCAATGAGCGCCCTGAGACAAAGTTTGATATGCTGCAGAATAAGCTGCAGTTTCCGGTGACTGCCTATGTCAAGGAGAACGGTTTCCCGGGACTCGTGAGCTACGATGAGTACAACGACGATTTGTTGATAGCGAGCAAATCCACCATAGAGGGACCATTCGCCGGCTGGCTGAAGGATATGATATATGAGAAGGTGACACTGGAGAATATAGAGAATATGAAGCGGTTTGCGAAGGACAATAATGTGACATTTGTATTTGAGTGTGTTGATATGAAGCATGATCCTCACATCATAGAGTACCCGGAGAGCAATCTGTATCTGCTTGATATAGTTTACAACCAGATAAACTATGCAAAGTATGATTACGATGCGATGTGTGATACAGCCCACCGGTTCGGCCTGACACCAAAGAAGAAGGCTTGCGAGCTTGCAACCTGGCAGGAGTTCTATGACTGGTATTATGATATCCTTGAGGATGATTACGAGTATAACGGCAGAGTCATAGAGGGGTTTGTCATCGAGGACAGCGCCGGATATATGACAAAGCTCAAGCTTGCATACTACAATTTCTGGAAGTTTATGAGGACAATATCCCATGAGGCTATCAGAAACGGATATATCAAGAAGACATCGGCACTCACCACCCCTCTTGCAAATGAGTACTATGCGTGGGTGAGAAAGCTTCACGATACAGAGGATCCCGCAAATGTTCCGAGGGATATATGCACGCTTAGAAGATGGTTTTATAATGACATGAAGCAGGCGGAAGGCGATAGCCTGATATAGGTGATCATAAGAGATAACACGGTGAATGTTTGACGGGTTATGTTATATCATGGCAGCAGCCAGACATAGAAAATTATCCAGGCTGCTGCATATATTTACATGGTACGCTGAGTAGGAATGAGAGGTGATATTGTATGATATTTTATACGTCAGATCTTCATTTTGGACATGCAAATGCTATAAAATTTGATGAGAGACCATTTACAGATGTGGATGATATGGCTGATGGAATGATACATAACTGGAACAGCAGGGTAGGAAAGAATGATACAGTGTATATTCTCGGGGATTTCTGCTTTAAATTGAAAGATCCGGAGCCGATCCTTGCAAGACTTAAAGGACACAAGCGCCTCATCCTTGGCAATCACGATCAGGTAATAATGGGAAGTGAGAAGCTGCAGTCCTACTTCGACGATATACAGAAGATGGACTATGTGAGCGACAGAGGTAAGCTGATAGTTATGTGTCACTTTCCGATAGCTGAGTGGAATAAGAAGAAAAGCGGGGCATACCATTTCTATGGACATATCCACAAGAGCAGTCCTGAAGTGTACAGATTCATGACCGGCCAGGGACGTGCTTACAATGTAGGCTGCATGATCAACAACTACATGCCGTGCACCGCTGACGAGATCATCCGAAATAACGAGATATATCAAGCCAGATTACAGTCAGAGGCTAAATGATAAGAGGTATAAGGACGTATGTATATGTAACTGGCAACCTGTATTTTTAAGTTTTGTAATTCCACATGCTTCCAATAACTGCCGGAAGTAAAATCAGAATGCATCATGCAGCGAAAACATAGAAGTAAACGGAAAAGAAGGAATAAGGAGGAATTGTATAATTATGAAAATATTAAATGACATATAGTGTAATTTAATGCTATAAAAAACCAGCCCATAGGTGTTAACGAAAAAGTAGATTACCACCGTGTAGGCTTTTTGCGCTTTCCCGGATGGGCACAATCCCTCGTCAGCACCTATGGGCGTCCGTCTCAGCACCCATGGGCGTCCGGCAGTTAATTCTTGGAAGGCAGCGTAATGTAATTTCGATCCACCGCCTGGAACAGCTTTGGTCTGAAGTCCTCCTTGGTAAGTTCGAATATGGAGTGTGACACCAGGAAGTAATAAGCCTCCACAGCCTGATCCACGTTGATACTCGTGATCTCCGGGCTGTTCAGGTATCCCTTGATGGCAACGGTGAGACCCATTACCAGATACTTACATATAATAAGAGGAGACAGCATAGGATTGTCAGGAATCTGATCAGTGTCAAATATCTTCAGGTGTTCCTTGAAGAAACTGGTGAACTGTTCGATCATGACCTGCTCAAAGCTGTTCTGCCCGGTTGTCTCAAAAAGCTTTCTGTAAAGCTTCGCTTCATTAATAATGTGTGTGAAGAGATATTTTATGGCCTCAAGGATCATGTTGTGCTCAAGCAGTACCTCCAGTTCCTTGGTCACCTCATTGTAGAGCATGTAATCCATCAGCTCATATTTGTCTTTAAAATGTCTGTAGAATATAGGTCTTGATATTCCAACGTCTTCAGCGATCATCGTGACAGTGATCTTATCAAAGGAATATTCGTTTACAAGCTTTTTGAAGCTTTTGATAATTTTATCTTCAGTCTTTTCCTCGCTTGGATTAGGCACTTTCCCAAACCTCCCTCAGTTTATAATTTGTTTATAATCAATTTTGAATATGTGTTCAAACGTTTGTTACAGATTAGCATATTTGTAACAAAATGTAAACGTTTTCGTATTTTGGGTAGTTTATTTAAGAAATATCAGGTTGTATAATCCACCACAGAATAGAAAAAGGAGATGTTATGGCTATGTTAAAACTAGGAGAAAAGATAGTAAGTGCGAGGGTCGTAATACTGATTCTCAGCTTAGTTCTTCTCATACCAGCGGCATACGGTTATATCAAGACCAGGGTAAACTACGATATTCTGTCATATCTTCCGAAGGATATCGAGACCATGGAAGGTCAGGATATACTGGTTGACCAGTTCGGTACAGGAGCCTTCTCACTGTATGTGGTAGAGGGGATGGAAGACAAAGATGTATCCGCACTGAAATCAAAGATTGAAAAAGTAGACCATGTATCAAAGGTTATATGGTATGACAGCTTTGCAGACCTGTCAGTACCAAAGGATATGCTTCCTGAAAGCCTTTATGATGCATTTAACAATGACGAAAAGAATGCCACCATGATGGCCATCATATTTGATGATACCACATCGGCGGACGGCACAATGGATGCCATCGAGGAGATAAGAAGCATATCAAACAAGCAGTGCTTCCTGTCCGGTATGTCAGCGGTTGTCGTCGATACCAAGAAGCTGTCAGAGAAGGAGACCCCGATATACGTACTTATAGCGGTTATCCTGAGTAGTATCATCCTGGCGATCACAATGGACTCTATCATGATCCCGGTACTCTTCCTTACAAGTATAGGAATGGCGATCGTGTACAACCTTGGATCAAATATCTTCATGGGTCAGGTATCATACATAACAAAGGCGCTGGCTGCGGTACTTCAGCTCGGAGTTACAATGGATTACTCCATATTCCTGTGGCACAGCTACAAGGCACAGCAGAAGGAATACACGGATAAGAAAGAGGCTATGGCACACGCTATCGCAGAGACAATATCATCAGTTGTGGGAAGTTCCATAACAACAGTTGCCGGATTCGTTGCACTGTGCTTCATGAGCTTTACCCTCGGACTTGACCTTGGTATCGTCATGGCAAAGGGTGTCGTACTCGGAGTTATCGCATGTGTAACGATACTTCCATCACTCATCCTTGTATTTGACAAGGCGATAGAGAAGACAACACACAGAGTAATACTTCCAGAGTTCAAGGGAGTAGGAAAATTCATAGCTAAGCACTACAAAGTATTCCTTGTATTGTTCGTGATCATCCTGATCCCTGCAATATACGGATACAATCATACAAAGGTTTATTACAAGCTGGATTCATCACTTCCAGACAGCCTGGAGAGTGTTCAGGCCAACACAGAGCTGGCTGAGGCATTCAACATGAATTCAACACATATGATACTTGTCACAAATGATCAGAGTGACAAGGACACAAGAAACATGATGTCAGATATCGAGAACATCGATGGAGTTAAGTTCTGTCTCGGACTTGACAGCATCATTGGAGCAGGTATTCCAACCGACTTCATACCTTCAGATGTCACAGAGGCGCTCAAGAGCGATGACTGGCAGCTGATACTCGTCGGATCAGAGTACGAGGTTGCTTCAGATGAGGTTAACAATCAGTGTACAGAGATCGATAATACCATCGATTCATACAACGAGAAGAACATGCTGGTTGGTGAGGCTCCTTGTACAAAGGATCTTATCACTATAACAGATAAGGATTTCGCATCTGTAAGTACAGTATCCATCGGAGCGATATTCATTATCATCCTCTGTGTATTCGGTTCAATATCACTGCCAATCGTACTTGTGGCAGTCATAGAGTTTGCGATATTCATCAATATGGGTATCCCATGCTTCACCGGAACAGAGATACCGTTCATAGCTTCAATAGTTATCGGTACTATCCAGCTCGGCGCGACGGTTGATTACGCCATACTGATGACAACGAAGTACAAGAGAAACAGACTGAACGGATACAGAAAGTTTGACGCCGTGGCAACAGCATGCCAGGAGTCAGTACAGTCCATAGTTGTCAGTGCACTTTCATTCTTCGCTGCAACATTTGGCGTAGGTCTTTACTCAGATATAGATATGATCAGCGCGCTGTGTACACTTATGGCTCGTGGAGCACTAATAAGTATGTGTGCAGTTATCCTGATGCTTCCATCAGCACTGATGCTCTTCGATAAGGTCATCATGTTCAGATACAGGAAGAACCTGATGGATGGACCATCAGCGAAGGTTAGCGATGAGGACACTGCAGCCACTCAGGTATAGCAGTTATAAACAGATGTAACTACGGAACTTTTGTAATCTATGAAAAGAGGTAATAATATGATCAAATGGAAGAAATATATATGCGTTGCATTATCAGCAGTTATGATGGCATCACTGGCAACAGGATGCGGAGATACAAATGACAGCTCATCCTCAGACAAGGCCGAGGCTACAACCGAGAGCGAGTCAGACACACTTCAGGATGCACTTACATCTGAGATATCCAAGGATGGCGCATCTGACGCAGACAAGGAAGAGACAGTATATGTCCTTGCCGATGCAAATGGAAATGCAAATGACGTTACAGTCGGCACATGGCTGAAGAACTCAGACGGTGCAGAGGGACTCAACGACAAGACAAACCTCACAGACATCCAGAACGTGAAGGGCTATGAGGAATACAAGGACAACGGCGATGGCACTATAACATGGGCTGCAAATGGATCAGATATCTACTATCAGGGCAAGTCAAATGAGGAGCTCCCTGTAGATGTAAAGATAACATACAAGCTTGACGGCGAGGAGATAGAGCCTTCAGAGCTTGCAGGCAAGAGCGGTAAGGTCACCATCAGATTTGATTATACCAACAACACCAAGAAGACAGTCACAGTGGACAGCAAGAATACAGAGGTCATCTCACCATTTGTAATGCTCTCAGGAATGATCCTTCCTGTAGATAAGTTCTCAAACGTTCAGGTTGAGAATGGTAAGGTCATCTCAGAGGGAAGCAACCAGATCGTAGTCGGATATGCAGTTCCTGGATTCAAGCAGTGCTTACAGGATGGTATAAATGACAGCAAGATAGAGACAGCACTTGATAACATAGATGTACCTGATTATGTTGAGGTTACAGCGGATGTCACAGACTTCGAGCTCTCAATGACCATGACGGTTGCAGCAAGTGACCTTCTTGGATCAAGCGCAGAGGATGCCATAGACGAGGTTAAGGATAAGGCTGATGTCAGCTCACTCACAGACAGCGTAGATCAGCTCGGTGATTCTGCAGATCAGCTCGAGGAGGGTTCAGGAAAGATCACAAATGGTCTGGAGACTCTGAAGGATGGTACTTACTCATTAAAGAAGGGTGCTGACACACTGGCAGACGGTGCAGCTTCACTTGAGACATATACAAGCCAGCTGGCAGATGGTACTTCACAGATATCAACAGCCATGGGAACCCTGGACGATGGAATCAAGTCCATAAAGGATGGTTCTTCAGCACTTAATGACGGAGCTAAGACACTGGCAACTGGAGCTAAGACAGTAGATACAAGTGTTGGCACACTCAAGAGTGGTGCTGATAAGTTAAACAAGGGTGCAAATGAACTTCAGGCAGGCTTTGAGGGAACGGACAGCAATCCTGGACTTTCCAAGGGCGCAAGCTCACTGGCATCAGGAGCAAGCAATGCATATGCAGGTTCACAGGCACTTGCAAAGGGCGCTACAGAGCTCAATAATGGTGTGAACACATTGATCACCATGCTGACAGGAATGCCATCACAGATCGTAAGCCAGGCTCAGTCAAATGTATACAGCCAGCTCGGCGGTTCCATAACAAGCGAGGCCGGAATAGATGCGGCTATGTCACAGCTTGAAGGAGCACTTGCATTAGGTAAGACTACTCTGGATGCGGCAAAGGGCGATGGAACATACGATGCATATTTTGCACAGTACACAGGCCTTGCAAAGGCAAAGGGTGCTCTCAATGCGATCGATCAGATAGGAACGACCCTCACAGCTACTTTGACTTCAGAGGAGACAACAGCACAGATAACAGCATTACAGCAGGGTGCTGAGACACTGGATACCAAGATGGGCGAGTTGTCAACAGGACTCAAGACCATCAGTGACGGTGCTTCAAGCATTTCAACAGGAATCGATTCCGCATATGCAGGTGTCAAGGCAATCGCAAAGGGAACCGGAGATCTCTCAAGAGGTGCAGCAGCACTCAAGAAGGGTACAAAGACTCTCAGCGATGGAGCAGCTACAATATCAACAAATATGAACACACTGTATCAGGGAAGCTTAACACTGGCAAATGGAAGCAGCCAGTTAAAGACAGCGGCAGGAACTCTTGATTCAAGTGCAGGCCAGATCGCAGCAGGAGCAAAGACCCTCAGTGATGGAGCATCACAGCTTGACAGCGGAAGCAAGACTCTGGATGACGGAGCAAAGGAGCTTGTAACAGGTTCAAAGACTCTCAGCGATGGAATGAAGCAGTTCAACGAAGAGGGTATCAAGAAGATCACAAAGCTGTTTGCAGGCAACTATCAGGCAGACATTGATTATATAGAGGCACTCTTCTCAGACGATACAACTTACACAAGTTTCACAGGTACGATCGATGGTACAAAGAGCACAGTTAAGTTCATATATGAGACAGGTGCGATCAAGTCTGACGCTGAAAAATAAGCGAAAAAACAATGAAAATCTTCGTGTTGACTTTACTGTAGCCTTAGGTTATAGTATAAGCGTCCGTGAGGATAATGGTAACATTTACTATAGTTTAGGAGGATTAGAACATGTTTGATAAGGTTAAGGCAATATTCGAGGAGCAGTTAGGAGTTTCACAGGACGAGATGAAGCTTGACACAAACTTCAAGGATGATCTTGGTGTTGATTCACTTGATCTTTACGAGATCGTTATGAAGCTTGAGGATGAGTTCGATGTTGAGATCCCTGCTGAGGAGCTCGATGACGTAGCTACATTTGAGGACGTACTTAACTACCTTAAGAGCAAGGGTGTTGAGGAGTAATATTGCTAACTGAACAGATTGGACTGTTTTGAATACATTTGTTATTCAAAGTTGTCATGTATCGGACATGACATAACTTTGGTAGCCAGCCAGGACATGAGTCCTGACTGACCATCCAAGGTTATATATATTATATGAGAGTTGATTTACAGCAGATGCTTTGAGCCGTGGGGCTTGATGGCATGTGCTTTTTTTGTGCGTTAATACACCGCCAAGCGACACCGGCATCTCCGAGCTTGCTCGGTAGATGTCGGTGTCATTTGGCGGTTAAGCGGTACATGAAACACCGAAGGCCGGCAGGCCGGAGTGTGAATGTACTGCGTCAGGTTGCGGGAGCACGAAGTGCGGAGCAACCTGGGGTATTAACGCACATAGTATTCGTGAGCCGTGCGACACAATCATCTCCGAGCTTGCTCGGTAGATGATTGCGTCATTAAACGCACATGCGGCATCTTGACCTTGCGATTTTGCGAGGCATGGCATATAATAGCAAATGACTTGTGATTTCAAAAGCCTGCATAGTGGCAGGATAGATATAAATATAGAAAATAAAGGTTAAAAGAAAGGAAAAAAGAAATGGGTAAGACAGCAGTTATATTCCCAGGTCAGGGCGCACAGTATGTGGGCATGGCAAAGGATTTTTATGACAGTTTTGAGGACAGCAAGAAGGTATTTGACGAGGCAGATGACGTTCTGGATATAGAGCTTAAGAAGATCTGTTTCGAGGAGAACGATGACATCAACAAGACAGAGTACACACAGCCGGCCATGGTTGCTGCAGAGGTTGCCATATATGAGCACCTGAAGAACGCAGGTCTCAAGGCTGATGTATTTGCAGGACTCTCACTCGGTGAGTACAGCGCACTTGTTGCAGCAGGAGCCATGACTCTCGCTGACGGCATCAAGACAGTTAGAAGAAGAGGTATCCTCATGCAGAACGAAGTACCTCTCGGAATGGGCGGAATGGCAGCAGTCATAGCAATGGACGCTGACAAGATTGCCGAGATATGTGAGAACACACCTGGCAAGGTACAGATAGCAAACTACAACTGTCCTGGACAGATCGTTATATCAGGTGAGGCAGAGGCTGTTAAGGCAGCATCAGCAGCACTTGCAGAGGCTGGAGCCAAGAGAGTTATCCCACTCAACGTAAGTGGTCCTTTCCACTCACAGATGCTTGTTCCAGCAGGAGAGAAGCTTTATGACTTCCTTCAGGGCGTGGATGTTGCAGAGGGATTTGCTCCTTACTACTGCAATGCAGACGCAGAGGAGATCACAGACGCAGCCAAGGTAAAAGAGCTTCTGAAGAGACAGGTGTACTCATCAGTAAGATGGCAGCAGACAATAGAGAACATGATAGCTGACGGTGTTGACACATTTATCGAGGTCGGCCCGGGCAAGACTCTCACAGGCTTCATGAAGAAGATCAACAGAGAGGTAAAGAGTATAAATATTGCAACTGTAGACGATTTAGCGAAATTGGAGGAACTGAATGCTTAAGGACAAGGTAGCAGTGGTAACAGGTGCCGGAAGAGGTATCGGACGTGAGATAGCAAAGACATTTGCCGGATACGGCGCAAAGGTAGTAGTAAACTTCAATGGCTCAGAGGAGCGCGCAAACAGCCTGGTTGAGGAGGTCAAGGCAGCAGGCGGAGAGGCAGTTGCTTTCAAGGCAAATGTGGCAGATTTCGCTGAGGCTGAGGCACTCATGAAGTTCGCAGTTGCTACATATGGAAGAATAGATATTCTCGTGAACAATGCGGGAATCACAAGAGACAATCTTGTACTTGGAATGAAGGAGGCTGATTTCGACGATGTTATCAATATCAACCTCAAGGGTACATTCAACTGTATCAAGCATGTGTACAGAACCATGATGAAGCAGAAGTACGGACGTATCATCAACATGTCATCCGTAGTAGGTATAGAGGGAAATGCTGGACAGGTGAACTACGCAGCATCCAAGGCTGGTGTTATAGGTATCACCAAGTCTATAGCCAAGGAGCTCGGAAGCCGTGGAATCACAGCGAACGCCATCGCTCCTGGATTCATCAAGACAGACATGACAGATGCACTCTCAGACAAGGCAAAGGAGGCTATGCTTGACCATATCACAGTCAAGAGACTTGGTGAAGTATCAGACATCGCTGAGACAGCAGCATTCCTTGCTTCAGATAAGGCATCATACATAACAGGTCAGGTCATCAAGGTTGACGGTGGCATGAGCCTGTAGAATATACAGATCACGATCTGGAATAATACAAATAGAAAACAGGGTATCGCAACAATGTTGTGATACCCTGTATCTGTAATATGAACATTATAAAGTTATGTTTTATTTCTTGTTCAGTTTGGAGAATTCCTTTGCAAGCCCAAGAAGCTGTGCGTGCTGATGTTCTGTCAACTGGGTTGTATCAATATACTTGGCACTTGAATCATCCCCTTTGAGAAGATAATCAGTGGAGCAGTTGAAATATTCAGCGATGCGGAGAATCATGCTCACAGACGGGTCGATGGAATTGTTCTCCCAATTGCTTATAGTCTGGAATGCCACTGATAACTCCCCTGCAAGCTCTTTCTGTGTCATCTTGTTCGCGGTGCGCAGTGTTCTTAATTGTTCACCTATCATAATAATCAGAGCTCCTTTAAATCCAAAAAAACGTAGTGACCCTCACTAATTAATAATAGCTGAATGGTATTGGGTTTACAAAAGATAAAACTATACTTATAATAGAAAAATGGCTTTTTTTGTCATATTTTGGGCATTTGTTATTGATCAGATGTACTCTGATAGTAATGTGTGCATGCCAGGTTGTTTTGATTCGTACAAATGTCATAATAAATCATTACAACAATTCTAGTACGTTGATTTTTCAACATACTAGAATACTAAAAAGTGGAATAATACTATAAGCGAACAATATATCAGAATATATCAGGAGGTAACGAACATGGGAATCATGAAGAATATCGCACAGTCAGAGGTACTTAAGCTCAAGGATCAGGTGGCATATCAGGAGGGACAGGTCGTAAGTAAGACACTTGCCCAGAATGTATGCATGAGTATAACCTTATTTGCATTTGACAAGGATGAGGAGATCAGCACACACGAGTCTGACGGAGATGCATTTGTGACATGCCTTGACGGTGTGGGCGAGGTGACAATAGACGGTGTCAAGTATGAACTCCACGAGGGCGAGTCAATAGTAATGCCTGCAAAGCATCCACATGCCGTATACGGCAAGGAGCAGTTCAAGATGCTTCTGGTGGTTGTGTTCCAGTTGTAATTGAATCACGGAGAAAACCAATGAAAAAAGCAATTGTGTTATTGATCGTAATGGTGTGTCTGGCAGCCGGAATATGGGGAATCTTCATGCTGAGAGGCAGCGCGGGGAAAGCCGGGGACCACGTAGAAAATGACAATGGAAATACAGGCGTAGCTGCTGATGTCACGGAGAGCGGAACTACGACAGAAGAGCAGACCGCGGATAGCCAGGAAACGACGGAGGTGACCGAGGAGGAGAAGCCGAGTCTGGTGGATGAGACACTTGCTGGGATGACGCTTCATGAAAAGGTCTGTCAGATGATGTTTGTGACTCCGGAGGAGCTCACGGGAGAGGACGGCGTGACAGTGGCAGGGGATGCGACCAGACAGGCTCTGGAGAATTATCCTGTTGGCGGTATCGTGTACTTTGCGAAGAACCTTGAGAGTCAGGATCAGGTGAAGGAGATGATCGACAACTCCCAGAAGTACAGCAGTATAGGATTATTTGTGGCGACCGACGAGGAGGGCGGCGTGGTAAACCGCCTGATGGATACTGTCGGAACCACATATATAGGCTCCATGTACTATTACAAGGACGACGGAGACGAAACGGCATATGAGAACGCATACACCATAGCAAATGATATGTCGGCGCTTGGCTTCAATCTCGACTTTGCGCCGGTGGCGGACGTGTGGTCGAACCCAGACAATACGGTTATCGGCGAGCGCGCATACAGTGATGACTACGCTCAGGCGGCAGAGCTCGTTGGAAATGCAGTGAAGGGCTTCAACGACGGAGGAGTCATGTGCACCCTGAAGCATTTCCCGGGGCATGGAGACACGGCGGAGGACTCACATTATAGCAGTGCCTATGTGCATAGAACAAAGGAAGAGATTATGGCGGATGAGATGCAGCCGTTCAGGTCGGGTATAGAGGCGGGGGCAGAATTTGTCATGGTCGGACATCTGATCGTCCCGGATATAGACGAGGTTCCAGCCACTCTCTCATACAAGATAGCGACCGGTATTCTCAGGGATGAACTGAAGTTTGAAGGAGTTGCCATAACCGATTCATTTGAGATGGAATCCATAGCGGACAATTACAGTGTGGATGATGCGGTAGTGATGTCGGTAAAAGCCGGAATGGATATGATACTGCAGCCGAAGGATATGGCGTCGGCGGTGAATTCCATAGAACAGGCAGTGGCGGACGGCGAGCTGTCAGAGGACAGGATAGACGAGAGCGTCCGAAGGATACTCACCCTGAAGGAGAGCCGCGGACTGCTCAAATAGCAAACTATGTAGTAATCAAAACTATTTAACCTTGTTATATATATTACATTGTGGTAAAATTATTTTTATCTGGGGTGCAAAAATGCACTGTCAGCAGATAGAATGAAAAATACGAGGTATGAGATGAAAAGAGTAGTTGTAACAGGCATGGGTGCTGTGACACCTATAGGAAACAGTGTAGAAGAATTCTGGGATAATATAAAGAAGAATACAGTTGGTATCGGAGAGATCACAAAGTTTGATGTCAGCGATTACAAGTGCAAGCTTGCTGCTGAGGTGAAGAACTTTGATCCAAAGCAGTATATGGATCCAAAGGCGGCAAGACGTATGGAGCCATTTTGTCAGTATGCCATAGCAGCTACAGGCGAGGCGATCAAGGATGCAGGTCTTGACCTTGAGAAGGAAGACAGAACAAGGATCGGAACATGTATAGGAAACGGACTTGGCGGTGTGGCAACCATAGAGAAGGAGCACAAGAAGGTTGTAGAGGGCAAAGCGAACAGAGTCAGTGTAATGATGGTTCCTATGATGATATCCAACATGGCTGCGGGCAATGTTGCAATACAGTTTGGCCTTGAGGGCAAATGTACTGACATAGTTACAGCCTGTGCCACAGGAACAAACTCTATAGGAGAGGCTTACAGATATATACAGGCAGGAGAGGCCGATGTCATGGTTGCAGGTGGTGCAGAGTCACCTATCTGTGAGACAAATGTATCAGGATTTATCTCAATGACAGCACTTTCAAGTGCAGAGGATCCTATGAGAGCGTCCATACCATTTGACAAGGACAGATGTGGATTCGTAATAGCAGAGGGCGCAGGAGTTGTTGTACTTGAGTCACTTGAGCATGCTCAGGCGAGAGGTGCCCAGATCCTGGCTGAGGTAGTCGGATATGGTTCAACCTGTGATGCATATCACATCACATCCCCTAAGGAGGACGGAAGTGGTGCAGGACGTGCCATGAAGCTTGCCATGGAGGAGGCCGGAATCACACCTGCTGACGTTGACTACATCAACGCACATGGAACAAGTACCCATCACAATGACCTCTTTGAGACAAGAGCCATCAAGTATGCTATGGGCGATGACGCATACAACGTGAACATCAATTCCACAAAGTCCATGATAGGACATCTGTTTGGAGCTGCCGGAGCAGTTGAGTTCATAACATGTGTGAAGTCCATAGAGGATTCATACATCCATCCAACAGTTGGTCTCCGCGAGACAGAGGGTGAGATGGATCTCAACTACACCATGGGCGAGGGTGTACACAAGGATATTACATATGCGCTCAGCAACTCACTGGGATTTGGCGGACACAACGCAAGTATACTTGTGAAGAAGTTCGAGGCATAATACAGGCAGGATTACTGATAATTACATATAACAGGAAAACATCACTTCAGACACAGGGGTGATGTTTTTTTGTGCGCTGTCCCAGGTTAATAAAATAAATATTTGGGGGACATAAACTAATAAAACCACAAAACAACACAAAAAAACATGAAAAACAAATGAAAACCAGAAAAACCCACAAAATGTGTTGACAATCCCACATGGCGTGGCTATGATACAAAGCAAAACAGAAGCGCGTATCTGATTTTAGAGTGCAAAGGGGCACGGAGATAGAACTGTAAAGTTTCATCTCTGTGCCCCTTTTGTTTTAACAGGGAAATCTTTTGGAGGTGGAATATGGCTACTAAATCAAGCATTATGGACACTAACAGCTACAGTGATGACTACAGTTCACTGCTCAGTAACACGACAAGGGATATGATAAACCGCCGTGAGAAATGGATGGGTGGCGCATACAGACTTTTCTATAGAAAGCCGGTCAACCTTGTGAGAGGACAGGGACAGTACCTCTGGGATGCAGAGGGGAATAAATATCTGGACATGTACAACAATGTGGCAGGAATCGGTCATTGCCATCCTGCTGTGGTCGAGGCAGTTACAGAGCAGATGAAGCTTTTAAATACCCACACACGTTATCTGCATGAGAGGATCATTGATTACAGTGAGGATCTGCTGAAGATGATGCCGGACGAGATAGACAAGATAATGTTCATGTGTACCGGTTCTGAGGCAAATGACCTGGCACTTAGAGTGGCACAGGAATACACGGGCGGCACCGGAATCATAGTTTCAAGGGAGGCGTACCACGGAACAAGTGCTCTGACATCGGGATGTTCACCGGCTCTTGGAAGTGAGCAGCCACTGCTTCCGAATGTAAGACTCATTGAGACACCTGACTATTACAGACATGGCTGTACACCTGAGGAGTTCACCGCATGGTACTCAGGAGAGATGCAGAAGAAGATCGATGAGCTGGAGGCAGCAGGATATAAGTTCTCATGCTTCCTTGCAGATTCTATATTCTCATCAGATGGAGTACATCCGAATCCGGTCGGTTTCCTGAAGGTGGCCATCGACGTGGTTCATAAGAATGGCGGTGTGTTCATCGCCGATGAGGTACAGCCGGGATTTGCAAGAACGGGAGATGCGTTCTGGGGATTTGCCAGACATGGAATCATACCTGACATGGTGACAACAGGAAAGCCTATGGGTAACGGAATTCCGATCTCAGGACTTGCCGCCAAGCATGAGGTGCTCGCCGCATTCAGCGACAAACTTCCATATTTCAATACATTTGGAGGAAATCCAGTGGCTATCGCAGCCGCACAGGCTGTGCTTAATGTCATAAAAGAAGAAAAGCTGCAGGAGCATTGCAAGGTGGTCGGTGCAAAGCTTCTGAAAGCATTGCAGGAGGTAAAGGACAGACATCCTGATTCTGTGGGAGACGTCAGAGGCGCAGGCCTGTTCATTGGATTTGAGCTTGCGAAGAATGACGGCAAGAAGACTCCGGATCAGCAGAAGGCACTGGATGCCATCGAACTTCTGCGAGACAACAATGTACTGACTTCTGTTGCAGGCCCTTATGGAAATGTCTTAAAGCTTCGTCCGCCTATGGCATTCCAGGAGTGCGATATCGACTGGATAGCATCAACCCTCGATAAATGTCTGCATCAGCTTGAGTCATAGATAACACACGAAAAGGAGGAAGAATTATGAAAAAGAAGATTTGTTCAATACTTTTGGCAGCCGCGCTGGCACTTACGGTGACTGCGTGTGGAAGCTCTGGAGGAAGTACAGATGGGAGCACACAGGCAGTGACAACAAGCTCTGAGTCCAAGACGGACAAGGACACACTGGTGATCCTGGGAGCAGAGAACTGGCAGGCATCACTCAGCCCACTGAAGCACACTTCCACGATGATGCTTCACGCAGAGGCCATAGCTCTGGAACATCTACTGGTCATGGATGAGAAGACACAGGAGCCACAGCCTAATCTTGCTACTGAGTGGTCATATGACGACAGTCAGACAGTCCTGACGGTCAAGCTCCGTGAGGGCGTAAAGTTCCACGACGGTTCAGACTTTACCGCAGAGGATGCCGCAGCATCATGTGAGGCATATTCAAGCTCACAGAACGTATCCGGTTCATGGTGGGCAGATGAGTTAAAGTGTAAGGTCATCGACGATTATACATTTACCATAACTCCGGCATCGGGAAAGCCTCTTGGCTCTCTGGTCAACATGCTTTGTTCAACTCCGATAATGTCCGCTGACGATCTTGCAGATCCTGAGAACACTCTGGATAAGAGATACAACGGAACCGGCCCATACAAGATGGTAAGCTTTGAGAACGATACAGCGACATATGAGCTGTTCGACGATTACTGGGGAACTCTTCCTAAGATAAAGAAGATCGAGTACAAGTACGTTGCGGATGCCACAACACGTCTGTCAGCACTGCAGTCAGGTGAGGCCGATGTCATCGAGCGTGTTGATTCCGATGCGGTGTCTGTGCTTGAGTCAGACAGCAATATCGTGGTTGACAAGTTCCTCACCACAGAGTGTAAGCACCTTATTCCAAAGTTCAAGATGCCGCCTATGAATGAGAAGCTCGTCAGAAAGGCGATAGCCTACGCGATCGATTATGACGGAATCGTAAATGATATATTTGGCGGATATGCAGAGAAGGCAGACAGCTTTATCTCCTCAACTATATGGGGCTACAAGGCTGTAGGTGGTGTCGGCGAGTACGATCCTGAGAAGGCTGCAGAGTGCCTGAAGGAAGCCGGCTATGAGAATGGCGAGGGTCTTCCAGAGCTCAACATCTACACATCCGTTGGTTTTTACCCTAAGACAAAGGAATATTACGAGTACATTGCAGCTTGTTTACAGGCTGTCGGTATCAACTGTAAGGTCGTTCCACTTGATACTTCATCATGGGGCGATGTGTTATATGAAGAAACTCCTTGCTACATGATCGACTGTGGATGGCAGCCATCAGGTATCGAGCCTGAGCTGAAGCTGAATTCATGGTATGCAGCAGGTCGAATCAGCCACTATGAGCCTACGGCAGAGCTTCAGGACATCATGGACAGATTCGCAACTGAGACAGACCCAGATAAGAGAAAGCAGATCCTTCAGGACGAGTACCTTCCGGCCCTGGCAGAGGAGATGCCTGATATCCCTATCATCAAGTCCATGACTATCTTCGGAGTAAGATCAAATGTCAAAGGTCTTGAGTACACAAGTGGTGCAGATTATATCTTCACAAATGTCACAAAAGAGTAAGCGCATAGCAATATATTAGATTCACAAAAAGGGGCTGCATGTGTAAGGATACAGCATGTGGCCCTTTTTAAGAAGGGAGGAAATCAAAGTGCTGGGAACCGTTTTAAAAAGACTTGCACAGGGCATTTTTGTTACCTTTTGCGTTATATTTATCAGCTTTGTAATACTTCGAATGATACCGGGAGATCCGGCGAAGGTCATGGCTCCGACAGCAACAGTAGAACAGCAGCAGGCGATCAGAGACAGTATGGGACTGGAAAAGTCCATCCCAGAGCAGTTTAAAATGTACATGGTGAATCTGTTCCACGGAGATCTTGGAGAGTCCTATTTCAAGAGCGATACAGTCCTGAATGTTATGGAGCAGGCCACACCTTTATCATTGATACTGCTGATATCTTCAGTGGTCATATCGATCATATTATCCCTGATCCTGGGAACCATCGCAGGACTAAATGGAAATAAATGGGAAGATCGTCTCATCTCGAGTATTGCGGTACTGTTCCAGTCAATGCCTAACTACTGGGTATCCTCCGTGTTGATCATTATTTTCTCAGTCAGACTTGGACTGCTGCCGTCAATGGATTATTCAGGACCTGCATCCTGCGTGCTCCCGACAGTTGCACTGGCACTCCCGCTCACGGCGGTGCTTACCAAGGTGGTGCGTTCCTCACTGATAGACAGCTACAATCAGGAATTTGTCAAGGTTGCATATGCGAGAGGAATATCGACAGTGGCGATATATTTCAAATACGCACTCAGGAATTCACTTATCCCTGTACTGATATCCCTAGGAACACAGCTTGGCTTTCTGGTAGGAAGTATCGTTGTTGTCGAGTATGTATTTAACTTCCCGGGAATCGGATACACGGTGTTAAATGCGATCCTTCGAAGAGATTACAACCTGGTTCAGGGAATTATCATTCTGTTTTCCGTATTCTTTATTGTTTTGAATATTGCCATTGATCTTGGAAGTATCCGTCTTGATCCACGAATGAGAAAAGCACAGGGAGGACTGTAATTATGAAGAAAAAAAGTAAATTTAGATCAGTCCTTCAGTGGATTGGTAAAAACAAATTATTTACACTTGGAATCATTATTGTAGGAATCTATCTCCTTGCCGGAATCTTTGCGCCGCTCATCGCGCCGTCGGACCCGGGCAAGGCAAACCCATCCATCAGATTATTGAAACCGTTTCAGGATCCGGCACACTGGCTGGGAACTGATGCCATAGGACGTGATCTGTTCTCGAGACTTTTGTATGGGATCCGTACCTCAGTCATAATTGGTTTCTGCAGCGTTCTGCTGGCCGCCATCATAGGACTGATAGTCGGAATCATATCCGGTCTCACAAGTCCGGGACCTCTGGATTCAGTGCTGATGAGAATCACCGATGTACAGATGGGATTCCCATTTATCGTACTTGCCATGATCGCACTCACACTGTTCGCACCGAATGAGGTGTCGGTAACCATAGTGCTGAGTCTGGCACTGTGGCCGGCCTATGCGAGAACGGTGCGGTCAAATGTAATACCCCAGAAGAGCACAGATTATATCGCAGCGGCAAAGCTCATGGGGGCGAGCTCATGGAGGATATCCACGAAGTATATCGGCAAGAATCTGATCCCTGCCATGCTTCCTCTCATACCGCTTGATATCGCCGGAATGATCATCAACGAGAGCTTGCTCAGCTACATGTCACTCGGTATAAATCCGCCAAAGATATCCCTTGGAAACATAATGTCCGATGCCCGTGGCTATATTGCATCTGATGCATGGTATATCATGATCCCCGGCATCGTTCTTATCATCATGGTTCTCGGACTGAATTTTATCGGTGACAATCTTCAGGTTCATTTCGATCCAAAGCTTCGCAAATAGGAGGATAACAGTATGGATAATAATACAGAAAAAGATACAGATGTGATCCTTGAGGTAAAGGATTTAAAGACCTATTTCAAGACCGGTCCGCACAAAGTCGTGAAAGCAGTTGAGGGAGTCAACTTCTCACTGCGGAAGGGCAAGGTGCTTGGAATAATAGGAGAGAGTGGTTCCGGCAAGAGCGTGACGGCGAGATCGATACTGAGGATCGTGGAATCTCCGGGTTACATAGCAGGCGGCGAGATCAGGTTCAAAGGTCAGGATATACTGAAGCTCCCGGAGAAGGAGATGAAGAGCATCCGTGGAAATGAGATCTCCATGATATTCCAGGATCCTACTACATCGTTCAATCCCTACATGACAATTGGAGCACAGCTTGCCGAGGCCTATAACGCACATACCCCATCGGGTTCAGAAAAGGCAAAACAGGAGATAATGAGAGTTCTCAAGCTTGTCGGAATAACCAACGGCGAGGAGGTCATAAAGAAATACCCGTGTGAGTTCTCAGCGGGTTTCAGACAGAGGATATTCATAGCGATGTCAATGATATTGTACCCGGATCTGCTCATAGCGGACGAGCCTACAACAAGTCTTGGAATCACCATTCAGGCGGAGATCATCGAAGCCCTCAGTGAGGTGCAGAAGCAGACCGGCATCTCCATCATGATAATCACCCACGACTTTGGCGTGGTGTCCCAGTTCTCAGACGACATATTTGTCATGTATGCGGGAAGATGCGTGGAGTCGGCATCCAAGAAGAATCTGCTCAGAAATCCAAAGCATCCTTATACGGTTGGACTTATCCGTTCTGTTCCGCTTCTCGAGGCTCGTAAGACGAAGAGACTGAAATCCATTCCGGGATTCCCGCCGGATATGTCAAATGTCCCGGAGGGATGCCCATTTGCTTCCCGTTGTGAATATGCGAAAGATATATGTCATAAAGAGGTGCCGGCACTGAAACCGGTTGGAGAGGGACATATGTGTGCCTGCCATTTCCCACTGGATTATGACATTAACGAAGATACAGAATTGGGGTGATCATATGAAGGATATAGTATTATCTTGCGATAATCTGCTGAAGCAGTATCCGGTGAAAAAGGGAATGTTCAACAAGGTTGTCGGACAGAAGAACATAGTCGACCATGTCTCGCTGGAGCTGGAAAAGGGCAAGACACTTGCGATCGTCGGAGAGTCGGGCTGTGGCAAGACGGTGCTGACGAGAGTCCTGTTGGGAATTGAGGACAAGACGGACGGAAGTATCGTATTTGAAGGAAAATCCGTGGATGATATGACGCCCCAGGAAAAGAGCGATATGAAGGCAAAGATACAGATGATCTTTCAGGACACTCTGGGATCGCTGCATCCGAGAATGAGTATCCGTGAATCACTTGAGGAGCCATTGATCCTGAATGGAGTGAAGGACAAGGAGGAGAGGGAGAAGATCATTCTGGACACACTTTCACAGGTTGGAATGGCACCGATGTTCCTTGACAGATATCCGCATCAGTTATCCGGTGGACAGAGACAGAGGATAATCATAGCGCGGTGTCTGGTCGTCACACCGAAGATCATATTTGCCGATGAGCCTATATCGGCACTGGACGTGTCATTGCAGGCACAGGTCATAAATATGCTGATGGATCTGCAGGACAAATATAAGTTGTCCATGCTGCTGATCGCCCACGATCTGGCTGTGGTGAGACAGATCGCGGATCAGATAAAGATCATGTATTTCGGAGAGATAGTCGAGAGTGCACCGAGCAGCGAGATATACAAGAATGCGCAGCACCCATATACAAAGGTTCTGCTCAAGGCGGCTCCGAGTATAAGCAAGGGACTTGAGGATGCGGGATTTGACATAGACCTTAAGCCAGGTGATATACCTGATCCGGCAAAGCCGATGCCGGGATGTCCGTTCTGTACACGCTGTATATATGCGGATGAACGTTGTATGAAGGAGCGCCCGGAGGAGACAGAGGTATCACCGGGACATACGGTTCGCTGTCACAAGGCAGGACAGATATAACAGAGATTAAGGAGGAATCGTGATGGAATATAGTGCAGTCAGTACGATATGGATTATGGTAGGAACGGTACTCATTTTCTTCATGCAGGCGGGCTTTGCGATGCTTGAGACCGGCATGACGAGGGTAAAAAATGCAGGAAATATCGCCATGAAGAATCTGGTTGACTATTGTATCGGTTCGGTGACGTTCTGGTTGATAGGATTCGGAATTATGTATGGCGGCGACGGAGCTGTACTGGGTAAGATCAAAGGTGTGGCAATGGAATCGGTATATGGAGGCGGCATGCTTCCTGACGGGATCCCATTCTGGGCATTCCTGATATTTCAGACAGTATTCGCTGCGACGGCGGCGACCATCGTGTCGGGTGCCATGGCGGCGAGAACTAAATTTGCAGCATATTGTATCTACAGTCTGATGATAAGTCTGGTGATCTATCCTATATCGGGACACTGGATATGGGGAGACGGCTGGCTGGCACAGCTCGGATTCCATGATCTTGCCGGATCCACAGTTGTACATATGGTGGGCGGTGCCGCTGCATTTGCAGGAGCGTGGATGCTCGGCCCGCGTATCGGAAAGTATTCAAGAAGCGGAAAGTCGAAGAAGATACCGGGACACAGCATGCCGCTGTCAGTGCTTGGAATATTTATCCTGTGGTTTGGCTGGTTCGGCTTCAACGGAAGCTCGGTTCTGCCACTGACAGGAGATACGGTGTCGCTAGTTGGCAAGGTGTTCTGTAACACCAATCTATCCGCTGCGGCTGGAGCAGTCACAGCGATGTGTATAAGCTGGGCGTGGAAGAAGAAGCCGGATATCGCCATGACACTCAACGGCGCTCTGGCAGGCCTGGTTTCTATCACTGCGGGAGCCGACGTTATAAGTACACCACTTGCGGTGTTGGTCGGAATCGTGTCCGGAGCGATAGTAGTTGGGGGAATGCATTTCATAGAGAACGTGGTAAAGATAGATGATCCTGTGGGAGCCATCGCGGCACACGGATTCGGTGGCCTGTGGGGAACTGTAGCGGTTGGATTGTTCTCAGACGGAACCGCCACAAAGACAAAGGGCCTGCTGCTCGGCGGTGGTGGCTATCAGTGCGGAATCCAGATCCTTGGCGGAATAGTTGTGTTCCTGTATGTATTTGCAGCTTCGGCACTACTGTTCAAGATCGTTCAGAAGACCATCGGCCTTCGTGTATCGGCTGAGGATGAGATGGATGGACTGGATATCAGTGAGCACGGATTTTCAAATACTTACACAGAGGTGCTGTCCTCAGACGGAATAAGCGCGCCTATGATGAATGTGCCTAAGATCGATGGCAAGGCATTTGACAGCACAGAAAATGCGGAGAATCTTAACATATCCAAGGTGGTCATCATAGCGAGAAAGAACAAGCTTGACGCACTGCTTCACGCCATGAATGACATAAATGTAACTGGAGTTACGATCACGGATGTGACCGGATATGGTATACAGAAGGGAAATAATGACAAATATTACCGCAGTTCGGATGCGGATCTGAACCTGCTTCCTAAGGTGAAGGTCGAGGTCATAGTCAGCACTGTACCTGTGTCCAGGGTTGTGGAAACTGCGGAGAAGGTGCTGTACTCCGGCAACTATGGCGATGGCAAGATATTCGTATACGATGTGAAAAATGTTGTGAAGGTTAGAACCGGAGAGGTTGGAAGAGAAGCATTGATTGATGAGAGCAAGTAGGAGAGGAGGCTTTTTTATGCGCAAGACAACAATTGATGAGGCGATCGCAAGGATCGATGACTGGAAGGGCAAGGAGATCAGTTACAAGTCCGTTTCAGGAGGAATAACGAATCCGAATTTCAAAGTGGATGTGGAGGGAGAGCATTTCTTCCTCAAGATACCGGGAGCCGGCACGGATTACATAAACCGTGAAGTATGCCACGAGGCAAATGTGATCGCGGACGAGAGCAAGGCAGGCCCAAGAGTCTATTATTATTTCGAGGATACAGGTGTTGAGATATTCCAGTGGCTTGACGGCTACCGCCAGGTGACATTTGGCGATGTGTATGACAAAGATATATTCCAGTCGATATTCGAGAGGATCAGGGACTTCCACCATCTCGAGACAAAGCCGCTGAACCTGAAGCAGAGCATATTTGAACAGGCGTGGGATATGAACGCAAGGGCGAAGAAGGGCGGCTATATATCACCGTTTAATGACAAGATGGAGTATCTGCTCTCTGCTATTGAGAAGGCGCTGGCGGGCAGTGAGGAGCTGTGTCCGTGCCACAATGATTTCTGGACAAACAACCTGATGTACAACGAGGAGACAAATGATCTGAAGATCATAGATTATGAGTATGCGTCCATGAATGATCCTTATGTGGATCTGGGTCTGATATCTGCTGTGAACTATTTCACCGAGGATATGGACGTGGAGATGATGAAGATATACGGCGGAGGCAAGGTTGATGAGAGAGCATTTGCCAGAATGAAGCTGAACAAGATAGCCTGCGATATCAAGTGGGCGTATTGGGCACTGTATCAGGCGGCCAGCTCCAACGTGGAGTTTGATTACATGAACTGGTATGGACAGAAGATGGCGAGACTGCAGCATTTCTGGCTCGATTCAAGGCTGGATTACTGGCTCGACGTTGCGAGGGAGAAGAGTACCCGTATCAGTTGATGATCAGCAGATCGTATTATGAAACCGGTTCAGGAAAGGGAGATGTATATCATGAAAGATTATTATAAGAATATGGAAGATTCATGGGTAGAATTTGTCAGTAAGAATATACGCGCACAGGCATATTCCGGGGAGGAGAGAGCCACCTCGGAGGTGTTTATGCAGGCCATGGAGGAGCTTGGTATTGAGCATTTCCGCGATGAGTGCGGCAACGTGGTCGGAGTCATCCGCGGAGAGGGTGACGGTCCAAACGTGCTTCTGACTGGACATATGGATGTTGTGCCTGAGGGAAGCATAGATGCATGGAGTCCGTATTCGCCATTTGAGCCGAAGGTGGAGGATGGAAAGTTATACGGCAGAGGCATAAGCGATATGCTTGCTGGCCTGACTTCGGAATTCTTTGCATTTATGGAGATCAAAAAGCTGGTGGATGCCGGGGCGAAGATATCGGGCAATCTTATATTTGCTGCAGTCGTCTATGAGGAGCCGGCGGAGAGTATCGGAACGATTTATCTTATGGAGCACACTCTTCCGGAGCACGGCATTGATGTTGACCTGTGCTATCTGGGGGAGCCGTCAGACGGCAATCTTGCCATCGGACAGCGAGGCAAGATCGAGCTTGTCATAGAGGTGTACGGTAAGGTGGCGCACTCGTCCGCTCCGCAGGAGGGCATAAATGCTGTTGAGAAAGCTCTCCCTATAATGGATGCGATCATGCATAACTTTGGCAGGGAACCGCTCGTACATGAGATGGGTAAGACGTCCATGGTCATCACTGATGTGGTGGTAACACCGGGACAGAAGTATTCCTGTGTGCCGGACTATTGTGAGATCACAGTGGATCAGAGATATGTGCCACCTATGACCATAGAGGATACGGTGAGCAGGGTTCAGAAATTCCTGGATGAGCAGAAGAAAAAGGATCCTGAGCTCAGAGCTGTCGTTCATCCGAGAATGAATAAGAGGACGTGTTACACCGGTTATGAGGCGGAGGCGGCAAAGCAGCATCCGGCGTGGGTGACCGGCAAGGATAATGAGTATGTCGAGCTGACATACAGGACGCTTAAGGAGCTTGGTCAGGATGTTGAGAAGATATACTGGCAGTTTGGAACCGACGGAAGCGTTATATGCGGCAAATACAACATACCGACTATAGGATATTCGGGTGCGATGATGAGTCAGGCGCATCAGGCACAGGAGCATGTGGAGATCGACAGGATCCTCGACTGTATAGAGGGATATACTGCGGTTCTCTGCAGGCTGTATGGACTGGATATGTCGGAATAAAGGTTTACACGGCACCGCTTATTTTGATACAATCATGTTGCAGGTCAGAAAACATAGGGCTCAGTTTATAAGGAAGTAAGGGAGGGGACAGATGTTAGCAGATCAGCGTAAACAGATAATATTGGATCAGGTAAATCTTAATCATTCGGTTACTGTTGCCAGACTGGTTGAGCTGCTGGGCGTGTCGACCGAGACGGTGAGACGTGATCTTGAGGATCTTGAAAATAACAACATGCTCACGAGGGTACACGGCGGTGCGGTTTCTGTGAAGAAGAGATACCGGTTTGAGAATATGGATGTCAGGGGCACATCCAATATGGAACTCAAGGAGCAGATAGCCAGGAAAGCGCTTGAGTATGTGAAGGATGGAGACACCATAGCGATAGATTCAGGCAGCACGGCGTCATTGTTCGCCATGGCACTGAAGGCGCGCAATTTTGACTCACTATCCGTCATAACCTATTCCTCGGAGGTGTTCTCCATATTATCGGAATGTGAAAATTACAGGATAACCCTGCTGGGCGGTGAATATCTCCCGAAGGAGAAGTTGTTTTATGGCTTCCTGACACATGAGGCGATGCAGAAACTGTATTTTTCAAAGGCATTTGTAGTACCTTCGGCACTTTCGGTCGAGGATGGCGCACATGATTTTATAAGGGAGACCTATGAGAATCAGTGCATGCTGATAGGCCATGCTAGCGAGGTATTTCTGCTGGCGGACAGCACGAAATTCGAGACAAAGGGAGATTTCAAGCTCAGTGATCTCCAGCCGGAATTCACCATCATAACCGACGATAAGCTTCCGGAGTCTGTATACAATATGTATAGAGATCACAAGCTGAACGTGGTAAGTTGATGACAGTCAAAAAAGTGTCTGTTTGCCTCTCTTTGGGTGTACAGAAGATCGATAAAATAGTATAATAAATATGCTATATAAAAGATTGGACGGACAACTAAAGGAGGGTTATGGTTATGTACGAGAACAAGGATATGCTCAGTTGGCTTGGCTATTTTGCAGACATGATGAAGGTCAGTCCTGAGAAGATAAAGATGCTGAATATATGCGGAAAGCAGAAGAACGTTGTTCCGACTATAGACACACACAAGAGAGTTCTTATATTTGCAGATCAGAGTCATGAGGATCTGTTGTACACGCTTTGGGAGAAGGGCTTTGGCGAGTATGACATGTGGTATGCAGAGGGTGTGGAGCCCGGCGGCGAGGTTCACCATGACAAGCTGGAGAAGGTGCTGAACAGGAAGATAACAGGGCCTACAGTTATATTCATCATGAACGAGAAGACAAGGGAATCCGTCAGATACGGAATTGCAAATGATTTCTTCTCGGCTGGAACAGTACACTATGTCGGCAAGGAGATAAGAGCAGTCATCATGAGTCTGCTGGATGTGGATACGCATGACACCATCCTGGCACTCCAGGCCGAGAGTATAGTCATTGAGGCTGCGATCGTGGCAAGCGAGGGCAACATTATAGCCGTTGAGCCGGACGAGGGTTCGAGAAGATCCATGGAGGAGAATGTTGACAAGTTCGGAGTACATAATGTACAGATAATCCCAGATATGAGCGAGGAGACTCTGGCAGCCATACCTGTTCCGAGACTGGCATTCATAGTTGCAAATCATTATCTGGAGTCAGATATGGAGAGACTGCTCAAGATCAATCCGAATATGCAGTTTGTCATATACACACTTGATCTAGGAATACTTGCACAGGCAAAGCTCATATTTGACAAGCTCGGAATAAAGAATATGGAGGCTATTCAGATATCTGTATCCAAAACCAACAAGGACAACATGTTCGTTACCCAGCCGTCACCATGGCTTATCACCGGTGGAGCAGAGTAATCGACATCATAATATTTATATATAAGAAAAACCGCCTTTATGTAATAGGCGGTTTTCTTGTGTCTTCCAGACGGACGATTCCGAGGATCGTTCCCAGACAAATGATATCACTTGTGAGATACAGGGATCTATCACATCTGCTGACAGCTTCAAGGTATGGTGAGCCATCTTTTTCTGTATATTTTCTGATCATCTCGACTCCATTCTCGTTCAGGAATAACGCAATATCTCCGAAATGAGGAAAGTTTTGTTCCACGGCTATAATATCATCCTTAATATAGATAGGATGGAGCATATTGGTCGTGAGCCTCAGACAATAATCTGCGTTTGGAAAATAATCGGCGGGTATCTCTATAAATTCTGTCGCGTGTGTTGAGTAGTCTGAATTGGAAGCAAGCGTGTGAGTTGAGGAAATACACGGAATCCTGCGCGTTTTGGCGCAGTACGCATCCGCTGAAGGAAGCTTCTTCTGCATGTGATCTTCAGAGTCCGCCATTAGCATGACCATCCGCTTGCCGTGGATGTTGAGTGTTCTGTATTTTTGCAGGAGATACAATTCCTCGTCCGTAAGGCTGCGCCTGTGGAGAAATCCATCCATGGTACATCCAAGTGCGTCTGCGATGGATATCATAAGCTGTATTCCCGGGCTCTTGGTCTTGCCGCTCCTGATGGCTTTTATCGTATCCTCAGAGACATCTGTCATCTCAGCTAACTGACTGATCGTAACCCCGCGTTCAGCCATGACTTCCCTGAGTCTTTTCCCTATATCGTATTGTTGCTGCATGTAATTCACCTCAGTAACATTATATAATAGAAGAAACAGGCTTGTCCAGTTGAAAAGTGTAAGAATATACACTTTTGCGATTTGTGTGTGCGCAGAAAAGTGTATGAACTGCTCTTTAATATGAAATTAAATATGATATAATGAATTTATCTGTTACATCGAGAGATGACAAGGGGGTCATTTTCTACAATAGTCTGTCACAATGGGGGTGACGGATTACGGCAGAGGGAACAAGGCTATCACGTGTCGAGCGTTAGGGCGTCGAACACGAGATAGCCTTTTTTCGTGGGGGCGAAGGACGGACGGCTGGGTATTCTTCCGCGGGGCGGGTATATCATCTGCTATATATGTGGTATCACGCTCTACTTCCTTCGCTTCAGCTTAGCTTCTATATGCACTCGTTTCCGGCCGCGATAAGGGCGATGCGGCTTCCAACTCGGCAAGAAGCACCGAAGCTCAGTCGTATTCGCTACCGATACCACATATATAGCAGATGATATACAGCCGCGGAAGAATACCCAGCCTGTTTCTGGCGGAAGGGTGATGGGAGTGGCGAATTTTACTTTGATGATTTGGAAGAAAAGCTAATTATAAACGAAATGTTAAAATTATAAAAAAAGTATAAACTGGCGATACGTTAGATTTTATGCGGGTTTCTTGGGAAAACTGTGACAAAAAACTGTTTTTGTTACGAAAAATAATACAAAAATAAAAAATGATTAAAATTTGACTATAAGGGCAAATAAATGACTTTAAATTTGTTTTGAATGGTGATAAAATACGCAAGCAAGGAGCGAGAGTAGCTTTTTAGAAAAAAAGATAGGGGAGTATGACCGTATGAATGTAGTATTTTTTGATGTAGACGGCGTACTGAATTCGGAGAAATTCTTGTGTGAGAAGCATGGGGAGTTTATCAATCCTAAGAATGTGGCTAACCTCAAGATGGTTGTGGATGCCACAGGAGCGAAGCTGGTCATGACAAGTGACTGGAGAAAACAGGTGATTGATAAGGATATCAGTAAGGCACACGTAAGGGAACTGATAGACAGACTTGCGGATGCTGGAATGGAAGTATATGGGGCAACTTCTTCAGGGGATGAGCTCAGAAGCAAGTATGGAGATTATACCAGAGCCTGTGCAGTCAAGGATTATGTGACTGCGAATTCCGTAGAGGGATATGTCATACTGGATGATATGGATATGGACTGGGAGGCTCATGAACTCGATTCTCACTGGATCAACACAGAGAACGTACTTGTGGGGCTGTCTGAGGCAGATGCCAGGAATGCTATTTCTATAATAAACAAATAATAAATGAGAGAAGAAATAGTGTTTTGACATATAGGTGGTTGCGAAATAAGTAATTGAGAATGTGCCTGAGCTGTTTAGCTTTACCCACTCAGGGATATACGAAGCCGCCGGTCCTTAGATGGCGCGTTAGCGGCATCTTAGTACCGCAGCAGGCTGAGTTAAGCGGGAGCGCTCCCTGATGGGTATGCTAAAGCAGCTCAGACACTAGGATATTTGAATTTTCGCAAACACCTGATAGAAAACAGTGTGAAAGGAAGTGATGTCTTACGGATCTGGCAGAAGAGTTATCCAATGAACTCCAATGCAAAACAGTATTTACAATACCAATATTTGGTGGAATACCGGTAACAGAATCTGTGGTGGTAACATGGATCATTATGGCAGTGCTTGTGCTGTTGTCGATTATCCTTGTAAGGAATCTCAAAGTTGAGAATCCGGGTAAGAAACAGCTTGTGCTGGAGACCATAATAACTACTTTTAACAACCTGTTCAAAGGTGTTATCGGAGAGGCGGGCATGAAGTATGTTCCGTATCTGATAACGGTTATTCTGTACATCGGCATGGCCAACATCATGGGTGTATTTGGCTTTAAACCACCGACAAAGGATCTGAATGTGACAGCCTCACTGGCCATCATGAGTATCATACTCGTACAGGTGGCAGGAATACGAGGAAAGGGGACAAAAGGCTGGGTCAAGAGTTTTGCAGAGCCGGTAGCAATAGTTGCACCGCTTAATGTACTTGAGCTTGTCATCAAGCCGCTGTCGCTGTGTATGCGACTTTTTGGTAATGTTCTCGGAGCATTCGTCATCATGAAGCTGATAGAGGCAGTAGTTCCACTCATTGTCCCTATCCCACTCAGCCTGTACTTTGATTTCTTTGATGGATTTTTACAGGCATTTGTATTTACTTTCCTGACTACTCTTTACATGCAGGAAGCGATGGAGTAAAGATTATCTGATTTTAAAAATGAAAATAAGAAGGAGAAAATGATATGAACGGATTATTAGCAATTGGAGCAGGTATAGCAGCATTAGTAGGACTTGGCGCAGGACTTGGAATCGGTCTTGCAACATCAAAGGCAGTTGAGGCTGTAGCTAGACAGCCGGAGGCAGACGGAAAGATCACAAAGCTTCTTATCATCGGTTGTGCCCTTGCAGAGGCAACAGCTATCTACGGTTTCGTAATCGGACTTCTTGCAATCATTCTTCTTAAGTAATCAGATTTTTGGTCAGATGGATATTTTAATAGAAATATCTAATAGAAATCTGGAATTGCAGAAGAGATGCGGATAATAGAAACAGAAAGATAGGAGTGGCTATATGATTGATATAGAATTTTCTACAATAGCATTCACCATTATCAACTTAATAGTTCTGTTTCTTCTTTTGAAGAAGTTCTTGATAGGACCGCTCAACGATGTCATCAAGAAGAGAGAAGATATGATCGCTGGCACCATATCGGATGCCAACAATCAGAAGGCTGAAGCAATGAAACTCAAGTCTCAGTATGAGGATACCCTTGCAGGGGTTGATGCTGAGTGCAGGGATCTCCGTGAGAAATCCCGTGTGGAGGCCCAGAATGAGTACAGCCGTATCATAGATCAGGCTGATGCAAAGTCAGTCAAGATGATAAAGGATGCGGAGAAGACCATAGAGATCAAGCAGAACAAGGCACTTTCTGATATGCAGTCACAGATCGCAGAGCTTGCCATGGCAGCAGCCGGCAAGATCGTGGGCGGTGAAGGTGATGCGGAATCAGCAGGAGCTGCCATGTATGACGAGTTTTTGAATGAAGTAGGTGATTCAGGTGACACAGAAGGCAATTAATTACGGAATTGTCCTCTATCAGCTTGGAATCAGTCAGGACATGGTGGAGGAGATAAAGGCGCTTGTGGATGGTAGTCCGGAGCTGGTATATGCACTGGCAGATCCGGTGGTCAGCCACGCGGACAAGCGCAAGGTCGTTGACAGGGTATTTGACAGATTTGGCAATAAGGATCTGGTAAATTTCATGAAGACCCTGTGTGACAACGATGGATTTGACATGATACATGACATATTTGACGAGTATGAGAAGTATGCCAGAGAGCAGCAGGATATCCTTTCGGCAACTCTCTATTATGTCACACCGCCAACTGATAAGCAGAAGGCAGGTATCGAGAACTTCCTTATGAAAGAGTATGGAAGCAAGGCGGTACAGCTTTCTATGGTGGAGAAAAAAGAATTGATAGGTGGATTTGTCATAAGAACGGGAGACCGCGAGTACGACAGAAGCATTCTGGGCAGGTACAAATCCCTTAGACAGAAACTGGTTATGAGGTGATAAATTGAGTTCAATTAGTTCAGAGGATATTATTTCTATACTCAAAGAAGAGATAGAGAATTATGATTTTGACTCCAGGGACAAAGAAGTCGGTAAGGTCATCTATGTAGGTGATGGAATCGTAACCGTATACGGTATAGACAATGCCATGTACGGCGAGATCGTTGTTTTTGAGAATGGTGTCAAAGGTATGGTTCAGGATATCAGAAGAACAGAGATAGGATGTATTCTGTTCGGTCGTGATACAGGAATCAAAGAAGGAACAAAGGTCAGCAGAACGGGAAAGCGTGCAGGCATCCCTGTAGGCGATGCATTTATCGGACGTATAGTTGATGCCCTTGGAGCACCTATAGATGGAAAGGGCAGCATAGAGTCAACGGATTATCGTCCAATAGAGAATCCGGCTCCAAGCATAGTTGATCGTAAGTCGGTCAACCAGCCGCTTCAGACAGGAATCCTCTCGATAGATGCCATGTTCCCAATCGGAAGAGGACAGAGAGAGCTGATCATAGGAGACAGACAGACAGGTAAGACATCCATAGCGATAGATACCATTCTGAATCAGAAGGGCAAGGATGTCATCTGTGTATATGTGGCTATAGGCCAGAAGGCTTCAACAATAGCCAAGGTTGTAAATAACCTGAACAAATATGATGCCATGGACTACACGATAGTCGTTGCATCTACAGCAAGTGATTCAGCACCACTTCAGTATATTGCGCCTTATTCAGGTACAGCGATCGCTGAGTATTTCATGCATAAGGGCAAGGATGTGCTGATCGTGTACGATGATCTGTCAAAGCACGCTGTTGCTTACAGAACATTGTCACTGCTTCTCGGACGTTCACCAGGACGTGAGGCATATCCTGGAGATGTATTCTATCTCCATTCAAGACTTCTTGAGAGATCAAGTAAGCTTAAGGATGAGCTGGGCGGAGGCTCCATCACAGCCCTTCCTATTATCGAGACACAGGCAGGCGATGTATCTGCTTATATACCTACAAATGTTATATCTATCACAGATGGACAGATATTCCTCGAGAGCGATCTGTTCTTCTCAGGTATGAGACCTGCTGTCAACGTCGGTCTGTCGGTATCACGAGTTGGTGGTGCAGCGCAGACAAAGGCGATGAAGAAGGCCGCAGGAAGTATCCGTATCGATCTGGCACAGTACAGAGAGATGGAGGTGTTCACACAGTTCAGTTCAGATCTGGATGAGAACACCAAGGAGCAGCTGCAGTACGGCAAGGGACTTATGGAGCTTTTAAAGCAGCCTTTGTGCAATCCGCTGTCAATGGCAGAGGAGGTTATCATCCTGGTAGCAGCTACCAATAAGGTATTCCTTCCGGTAGAGGTTTCAGAGGTCAAGAAGAAGAAACTTGAGATGCTTGAATACTTCCACAGTGCCCACAAGGATATCGTGGATGAGATCGAGGAGAAGCAGGTGCTTACCGATGAGCTGAAGGACAAGATAGTCGCAGCTGCTAAGGAGTTTATCGAGAGATAGATTTCAGGAGAAATCAGAAGATTCGTTGAGAGGTGATTTGATTGGCAAATACCAAAGAAATCCAGAATAGAATAAAGAGTATCAAGGATACTCAGAAGATCACCAATGCAATGTATATGATCTCATCGTCCAAGCTGAAAAAGGCGAGGACAGATCTTGAGAACACGGAGCCTTACTTCTACACACTCCAGGTTGCTCTTGCCAGAATGCTCAGACATGTTCCTGAGATGGAGCATCTGTACTTCGACAGCAGAGAGGGAATCAAGGAAGAGGACAGAAGGCGAGGTTATCTGGTCATTACCGCCGACAAAGGTATGGCTGGTGCCTACAACCACAATGTAATCAAGATCGCTGAGCAGGAGCTTGCAGCCCACCCAAACAGTGAGCTGTATGTAGTCGGCCAGGTGGGAAGACACTACTTCGCAAAGAAGGGAGTGCCTATAGATATACATTTCCAGTATACAGCGCAGAATCCTAGTCTTCACAGAGCCAGAGTCATAGCGGACAAGATGCTTGAGAACTATGAGAATGGCGATATAGATGAGGTATACATCATATATACCAACATGAAGAGCAGTGTGGTCGTTGAACCGCAGATGATACAGCTCCTCCCTATGAAGAGGACTGACTTCGCAGGCGTTCCTGCGGATGTGTTCCACGAGGAGATTACCATGGAGCCTTCACCGAAGGCAGTGCTTGACCGGATCGTGCCAAACTGTGTCATGGGATATATATACGGCGCTCTGGTAGAGTCCTTCTGCAGTGAGCAGAACAGCCGAATGATGGCGATGGACTCAGCCACAAAGAGTGCCAAGGAGATGCTGGATGATCTCAATATCAAATACAACAGAGCAAGGCAGGCAGCCATAACGCAGGAGATCACAGAGATCGCGGGCGGCGCCAGAGCTCAGAGAGACAGGAGCTAATAAGCTCAATAAATAATTGTAAAGGAGGTCTGATGTTTTGAAAAATGGTAAGATAGTACAGGTCATGGGACCTGTCGTAGACGTAGAATTTCCAGACAACGATCTGCCATACATCAAGGATGCTCTTGAAGTAGATAATCATGGAAAAAAATGTGTTATGGAAGTAGCACAGCACGTAGGAAATAATACAGTAAGATGTATCATGCTGTCCGCCAGCGAGGGACTTTCAAGAGATATGGAAGTCGTTGCGACCGGATCAGGAATCAAAGTTCCAGTAGGAAATCAGACACTTGGACGTCTGTTCAACGTGCTTGGTGAGACAATAGATGGCAAGGAGGATCTCTCAGACACAGAGCACTGGGTAATCCACAGAGAGCCGCCAACATTTGAGAATCAGAGTCCTGTCATTGAGATACTTGAGACAGGTATCAAGGTCATAGATCTTCTTGCACCTTACTCAAAGGGTGGTAAGATCGGTCTGTTCGGCGGTGCCGGAGTTGGTAAGACAGTCCTTATCCAGGAGCTTATCCAGAATATCGCATCCGTACATGGTGGATACTCAATATTCACCGGTGTTGGAGAGCGTTCAAGAGAGGGAAATGATCTGTGGACAGAGATGAGCGAGTCAGGCGTTATCGACAAGACCGCCCTGGTGTTCGGACAGATGAATGAGCCACCTGGAGCCAGAATGAGAGTTGCAGAGACAGGACTTACAATGGCAGAGTATTTCCGTGATGTAAATCATCAGGATGTGCTTCTGTTCATCGACAATATATTCAGATTTACACAGGCAGGTTCAGAGGTTTCATCACTTCTCGGACGTATGCCATCAGCCGTTGGTTATCAGCCAACACTTGCAAATGAGATGGGTGAGCTTCAGGAGCGAATCGCATCTACCAAGGAAGGATCAGTCACGTCAGTCCAGGCCGTATATGTGCCAGCCGATGACCTTACAGATCCTGCCCCAGCCACAACATTTGCGCATCTGGATGCAAATACAGTTCTTTCAAGAAAGATTGTTGAGCAGGGTATCTATCCGGCAGTAGATCCGCTGGAGTCAAGCTCACGAATTCTTGAGGCTGATATAGTCGGCGAGGAGCATTATAATGTTGCAAGACGTGTACAGGAGATACTTCAGAAGTACAAGGAGCTGCAGGATATCATCGCAATCCTCGGTATGGAGGAGCTGTCAGATGAGGATAAGCTTACAGTTACCAGAGCCAGAAAGGTTCAGAGATTCCTGTCACAGCCATTCCATGTTGCTGAGAACTTCACAGGTATTCCTGGAAAGTATGTAAGTCTCAAGGATACGATCAAGGGCTTCAAGATGATCGTTGACGGTGAGATGGACGAGTATCCTGAGTGGGCATTCTTCAATGTAGGTACTATAGAGGAAGTAAAGGAAAAGGCCGAGAAAGGTCAGTAAAGGAAGTGCGTAGATGAATACATTTTATCTGAGAGTTATTTCCAGCAATAAGATATTCTTCGAAGGCCGAGTAGAGAAGATCATTCTTCCACTTGAAGATGGAGAGAAAGCGGTTCTTGCACATCACGAGAACATGGTCATAGCCACCAGCATAGGCGAGATCAGGATTACCACCAGCAAGGGTGAGCAGGTAGTCGGTGTTGTCGGTGAGGGCTTTGTTCAGATAGTAAATAACCGAGTTGTCCTTATCGTGGATTCCGCAGAGAAGCCGGAGGATATCGACAGGGTCAGAGCCAAGGAGGCAAAGATCAGAGCGGAAGAGAGACTCAGACAGAAAGAGAGTCTGAAGGAATACAAGCAGAGCGAGGCATCACTTGCCCGTGCACTCACAAGACTCAGAGTAACAGAGAAGATATAAAACCCAGCGCAGAAACCCCAAGCGCCTGCTTGCAGGCATTTGGGGGTTTCAAGCGGTTTTAACGAGAAGTCGTTCGGCGTAAGCCGAACATAGAGCGCGTTAGCGCGGGACTTCGAGTCTAGAAGAATCCCGTCAGTCGAAAGTGCAGCGGGACGAAGACAGAGCGCGTCAGCGCGGGACTTCGAGTCTAGAAGAATCCCGTCAGTCGAAAGTGCAGCGGGACGAAGACAGAGCGCGTCAGCGCGGGACTTCGAGTCTAGAAGAATCCCGTCAGTCGAAAGTGCAGCGGGACGAAGACAGAGCGCGTCAGCGCGGGACTTCGAGTCTATTATAAAAGGCAGTGCCAGCAGCGGGACGATGAAACCGATGTGGCGTTGCCTTTTTATGTGCAGACACAATAGATAAAATGTTACTTGACAACTTTTGCCTTTACTGAGAAAATTACTAGATAGTATATGGTTCACTGTATATACAGTGAACTATGTATATAAGAGTTTATGAAAAAGAGGACGTGTGCATGTATATGCACACATTTTTGAGTTAAAGGTATTTGGTTAGAGGTATTTATGTTAAGATTTATTTGGGTAATAGTTTCGTGCTTGTTTCTGATCATGTACTATGTGCCAAAGATGTCGTATTATGCTAGGCACCCGGAAAAATATGGTGAGGATATATGTTATCAGATGGCACAGGTTATGTGCAATCATGTGAGACGTCGTGCTTTTATCAAGACGGTTGCCACGGGTATGGAGAACCTTCCTAAGGAGGGCGGATATATCATGTATGCCAATCATCAGGGTAAGTATGATGTACTGGGAGTTATAGTTTCCCATGACAAACCGATTACGTATGTCATGGATGCCAAGAGGTCGAAGCTGTTCATAGCAGATCAGCTTACAGATCTTGTGAAGGCACAGAGACTTGACAAGGAAGACATAAAGCAGCAGGTACAGGTTATAAACGATGTATCCACGGAGATCAAGGCGGGAAGGAGATATATTTTATTCCCGGAGGGAGGATACGATCACAGTCACAATGAGCTCAAGGAGTTCATGCCGGGAAGCTTCAAGATCGCCAAGAAGGCGAAGTGTCCTATCGTTCCAGTCGTGCTGTATGATTCCTTCAAGCCATTTGAAGGATGGTCACTGAGGCGTGTGACGACACAGCTTGCATTTCTGGAGCCGATCCCATATGAGGTTATAGCGGATAAGACGACCACAGAGATCAGGGATATGGTCGTTGACAAGATCCAGAGGAAGCTTGATACGATGGAGACAATGAATTGTTGGTAACGATATATGGATAATTATTCTGAACGGGCAGGTCATGTTGATGATCTGCCCGTTCGGGGGTTACGGAAGCTAGGTGTTGACTATATCAAATCAGGTGAATACAATATAAAAGGGTATTTAACCACAAAAACAAGGATTGGGAAGTAGAGATATGGGACAGAGTAAAGAGAGAAACAGTAATGAAAAAAGCGGATTCCTCAAGAAGCTTATAATAGTTCTGGCAGTGGCGATCGTGGTAGTATTTGCGGTATTTTATGTGATCTATTACAGATTTTCATATCAGGCGGACAAGCTGGCAAAGGAGACCGCCCGCATATACGCATTTGGCGATGGCGGAGAGATGGCTGACATGATAGCCCCGGGATACGTGAAGAAGTTTGAGGATTCGTCAAAGGTTTTGTCGGTGAGTGACATACAGGACATATATATAAACAAGTTCAGAGCGTATACAGATGAGCAGGTCGGGGATATAGATACGATCGAGTGCAAGGTCACCGATATACAGGCGGTGAGCAATATAGAGGATGTGCAGCAGCAATTTGCGGACAACGGAGTTAAGGGCGTGTCCCAGTACAGAAGTGTGGAAGCCGACTGGATAGTGACAGGCAAGGATGGCGGCGAGGTCACGGTACACGTTCAGGAATGTATGTTGAAGTGCGACGATGGCTGGTATGTGGACTATGTCCGTATGCCGGATGAAATAGACAGCATGAGTACGCCGGTCGATTCCGGGGATGCTGACAGTGAGGAGACAACAGAGGCGGAGACCACTGAATAATATTGTGTGTATAAGATTGGAATGGCATACAGTATACAAGAAAGAAGGCTGACAAAAAATGTATGATGTGAGATCCATGAAGGCAGAGGACTTCATAGATGATGGCGAGATCCGTGAGACGCTGGACTATGCGGATCAGAACAAGGACAATGTGGAGCTTATCGACAGTATCATAGAGAAGGCAAAGCTCAGGAAGGGGCTTACCCACAGGGAGGCATCCGTGCTTCTTGCGTGTGAGATGCCGGACAAGATAAATGAGATATATGATCTGGCGGAGCAGATCAAGAAGGACTTCTACGGCAACAGAATAGTTATGTTCGCGCCGCTGTATCTGTCCAACTACTGTGTAAATGGGTGTGTGTATTGTCCGTATCACATCAAGAATAAGCATATAGCCAGAAAGAAGCTCACCCAGGAAGAGGTGAGACGGGAGGTCATAGCACTGCAGGATATGGGTCACAAGAGACTGGCCATTGAGGCCGGTGAGGATCCTCAGATGAATCCTATCGAGTACATCCTGGAGTGTATAGACACGATATACAGCATCAAGCACAAGAACGGTGCAATAAGGCGTGTAAATGTAAATATAGCGGCGACCACAGTGGAGAACTACAGGAAGCTGCACGAGGCAGGAATTGGAACGTACATCCTCTTCCAGGAGACCTACGATAAGGAAGCGTATGAGAAGCTTCATCCATATGGACCGAAGCATGACTATGCATATCACACAGAGGCTATGGACCGTGCTATGGAAGGTGGTATAGACGATGTGGGTCTGGGAGTGCTCTTTGGTCTGGACAAGTATAGGTACGAATTTGCGGGGCTGCTGATGCATGCGGAGCACCTTGAGGCTGTTCATGGAGTTGGTCCGCACACCATCAGTGTGCCAAGAGTCAAGAAGGCTGACGACATAGATCCTGAGGCATTTGACAACGGAATAAGCGACGATGTATTCTGCAAGATCGCAGCATGTATCAGAATCGCCGTTCCTTATACAGGAATGATAATCTCCACAAGGGAGAATCCAACGGTCAGGGATGAGATCATAAGGCTTGGAGTGTCGCAGATAAGCGGTGGTTCCAAGACCAGTGTGGGTGGCTACTATGAGCCGGAGCCAGAGGATGAGAAGTCGGAGCAGTTTGATGTCAGCGACACGAGAACTCTGGATCAGGTTGTGAACTGGCTGATGACCAAGGGCTATATACCATCGTTCTGTACGGCATGTTACAGAGAGGGCAGAACCGGCGACAGGTTCATGAGCCTGTGCAAGAGCGGACAGATACAGAACTGCTGTCATCCGAACGCACTCATGACGCTGGAGGAATATCTGGTGGATTATGCTTCGCCGGAGACCGCGGAGATAGGCCGGAGACTCATACAGGATGAGCTGAAGAATATTCCGAATGAGAAAGTCAGACAGATAGTGGTCGAGAGACTTGACAGGATAAAGCACGGAGACAGAGATTTTAGATTCTAACACATTGTGGAGGAGCAAAATGAGTTTAAACGATACACCGTCGGCAAACAGAGTGCATATAGGTTTCTTTGGATGCAGGAACGCAGGCAAGTCCAGTCTGGTAAATGCAGTGACGGGGCAGAGCCTTGCTGTTGTGTCGGATGTGGCGGGAACCACCACGGATCCGGTGTACAAGTCCATGGAGCTGCTTCCGCTTGGACCGGTGGTCATCATAGATACACCGGGAATAGACGATACCGGCGAGCTGGGTGAACTCAGGGTGTCGAAGACCAGGCAGGTGCTTGCGAAGATAGATGTCGCTGTGCTCGTAGTTGATGGTTCGGTTGGCCTTTCGGCGGCGGACAGGGAGCTCACAGAGCTTTTCAAAGAGAAGAATATAAATTATATAATTGCGTACAATAAGAGTGATCTCGTTAAAGATGATACAATGGTTCAGAATTCAGCGGAGAATTCCATATGGGTCAGCGCAGAGCGCAGACAGGGAATAGAGGAGCTGAAGGAATTGATAGGAAAGCTCACGGTGACAGACACCATGACCAGGAGACTGGTCGGAGATCTGATACAGCCTGGAGACATGGTGGTGCTGGTCATACCGATAGATTCTGCAGCTCCGAAGGGCAGGCTGATACTTCCGCAGCAGCAGGTCATAAGGGATGTTCTTGAGACCGGAGCTACGGCTGTGGTGTGCAGGGACACGGAGCTTGAGGATACTCTGAGACGGCTGGAGGGGAATGTATCTCTGGTGGTCACTGACTCCCAGGCATTTGCAAAGGTTATGAAGATCGTGCCGTATGACATATATCTGACGTCATTCTCAATACTGATGGCAAGATTTAAAGGGCAGCTTGATGCGGCGGTAAATGGCGCATATGTCCTGGACAGGCTGAGGGATGAAGGCCAGCGTACAGATGCGGACAGCAGACCTCCAAGGATACTCATAGCCGAGGGCTGCACCCATCACAGACAGTGTGATGATATAGGAACTGTGAAACTGCCGAGATGGATACGCAGATACACGGGACTTGAGCCTGAATTTACATTTGTCAGCGGAACGGAATTCCCGGAGGATCTGACAGGATATGATCTGGTGATACACTGCGGAGGCTGTATGCTGAATGAACGCGAGATGAAGAGTCGTCAGGGAAGGGCGGAGCAGCAGAGTATCCCGATGACGAATTATGGAACTGCTATAGCTCATATGAATGGGATTCTTGACAGGAGTCTGAGGATTTTTCAGACAAAGACGGATATATAAATATTTGGATGAAAGGTGATCGATATGGCAAAGACAGGTTTGGTACTTGAGGGCGGCGGCCAGAGAGGCATATATACCGCCGGAGTCCTGGATGTGTTCATGGACAATGATATAGAGGTCGACGGTGTCATAGGGGTGTCGGCGGGAGCCATACATGGACTCTCCTATGTGGCGAGACAGAGAGGGCGCAACATGCGTTACAATATGAAGTACAGGAACAACAAGCACTACATGAGCCTGTACTCCCTCATAACTACAGGAGATATCTGCAGTGAGCAGTTCTGCTACCACGATATCCCGGAGAAACTGGATCCACTTGACTACGATGCATTCCTTGCAAATCCTACGAAGCTCTATGTGGGATGTTCTAATCTGGATACAGGAGAGGCGGAGTATCTGGAGTGTACGGACATGAGAAAGCCTGAGGATGTGAATAAGGTGAGGGCTTCGGCATCCCTCCCACTGGTGTCCAATATTGTAGAGGTCGATGGAATGAAGCTGCTGGATGGAGGTGTATCCGACAGCATACCGATATTTGCATTCAGAAGGATGGGCTACAGGAGAAATATAGTAGTTCTGACAAGACCGGAGGGATACCGCAAGGGCCCGGACAAGATGCTCAGGCTGGAGGCCGGAAGGTACAGGGAGTACCCTGAGTTCGTTAAAAGATGTCACATGAGACACATGTATTACAACAAGACCCTGGACAAGCTGGAGGAGCTTGAAAAGGAGGGTGATACGTTGATAATCAGACCGAGTGAGACTATAGAGATATCAAGGCTTGAGAAGAAGCCGGAGATGATCGAGGCCATGTATGAGCTGGGTGTGTACGATGCAAAGGAGAAATTGCAGCAGGTTAAGAAATTCCTGCGTGAGAGTAAGGAAGAAAGCAGGGACTACACACATGGACAGGCGCAGCAACAGACGGCGGTTACACAGCAGACCCGATAATGGAATATATGACATATTGATACTTTCGGGAATGGACATTCCTGAGAGTGTGGATACACAGAAGAAGGCACAGGAGAATCACAGCAAAATGGCTGAGACTCCTGTGCCTTCTCTCATACTGTCACTTTCGGTATCTACAATATTCACCATGCTGGTGGCAACCTCCTACAATATTGTGGACACTTATTTTGTCTCAGATCTTGGAGAAAGCAGTGTGGCCGCAGTGGGGATCATGTTCTCTGTCATGGCATTGATACAGGCTGTGGGTTACACCTGGGGCATGGGAGCTGGAAGTGAGATAGCGAGACTCCTCGGTAAGCAGAAGAAGCGTGAGGCGGAGCAGACGCTTGCCACGGCACTGGCGGGAGGAATACTGTCGGGCGCGGTCATGGCGGTTATATTTGCCGTGTTCAGGGAGGATGTGGTAAGACTTCTGGGGGCCACGGACACAAGTCTTGCTCCTGCTGGGCAGTATGGAATATATATCATGCTCGCGGCTCCGGTCATGTGCGGTGCCTATGTTCTGAACAATGCCCTGCGGGCTGAGGGGCAGCCGTATCTTGCCCTGCTGGGTATTCTGGCAGGAGGACTGTCAAATGCGTTATTTGACTATATATTGGTGAGAGTGCTTGGACTTGGAATAGCCGGTGCAGGCATAGCGACCCTTGCCGGACAGGGGATAAGTCTTGCCATAATGTATATATGTGTCAGGTCAAGGTGCAGCGTGGTAAGGCTGCATATATCAGACTTGTGGAGCTTCAGATATGGGGTGCGTATAGTGAGAACAGGGCTGCCATCCTTCCTGAGACAGGGGCTCATGTGCCTTGCGGCGGTCATGATAAGCAGAAGCTGCAGGCAGTACGGAGATGGAGCCATGGCGGGCATCACAGTTGCAAATAAGATATTTGCAGTCATATTTGCGGTGTTGGTGGGCTATGGACAAGGATTTGCCCCGGTGTGCGGGTTTGCCTATGGTGCAGGACTTTCATCCAGGGTCAGGGCATCTCTGAGATTTACTATGATAACTGCGGTTATATTCATGTGTGCCATGGGTGCTGCGACCTGGGTGTGGGCATCCGAGGTGGCCGGTGTATTCTTGCATGAAGGTGGCACTCAAGCTATGCAGCTTGCGGCGCTGTCTCTCCGGGCGCATGCCATATCCATGCCGTTTGCAGCTGTGTGTCTGGTGACCGGAATGTACTATCAGGCTCTTGGAGCATATGGAAAAGCCACCCTCATATCCGCCCTGCGGCAGGGAGTATGTTTTATACCATTGGTATTCATACTGCCGCGCATGTATGGCGTAGATGGAGTGGCTTTTGTCCAGACCGCCGCCGATGTGCTGGCGGGGATTGTCTCGGCCTTTTATCTGCTATATACAAATGAAAAATAGTCCGTGTTTATCATCTCGTCCGATATATACAGCCGGTTTTCAACCTCCTCGATCATCTGATCCACGTATCCATCAGGGATCTGTGACTCAGGGACGAAGTAAGAGGTCTCCCCCGTGCTGGCATCGTACCTGACCTTGTCGGTCATAAAGCTTTGATCCGCGAAGATCACAAGCTCATCGGAATCGGACAAAATGTTGCGTCCTGCCAGGAGTCTTGAGTCAAAGTCGGCTCCGAGAAGGTTTAACACAGTTGGAAGTATGTCCACACTGGAGCAGAGCTTGTCGACAACTACTGGCTTCTCCATGGATGAGCTCCATATACCAAACTGGTTGTGGTGAAGCTCAAAGTCATCATTCTCTATGTCCTTGCCCGCAAGCTCGTTGTAGGTGCCGTCGCTGAGTCCGTAAGGATAGTGGTCAGGTGCCACGATGAACAGAGTGTTGTCCAGCTTGCCAGTCTCTTCCAGCTTATCCATCAGGAATTCCAGAGCCTTGTCAAGCTCCATCTGGGCTGCAACATAGGCTATGGCCTCATCTGAGTACCCTTTTCCGGAGAGGACATTCTCGGCTCCCTCCCTGTTAATCATGCATATATACTGATTGTCGTAATTGTAAGGCAGATGGCCGGAGAAACTCATAAAATACATGTTAAATTTGTCATCCTGAATGAAATCCCCATACACAGCCTCCATACATTCGAGATCGGAATACATAACGTGGTCAGGAATATCCAATCCTGCGCCGATGGCCTTGAAGGTGGTGTAGCCCATATTCGGATGGGTTCTTGTTCTGTCGTAGTATGTGGCATCAAAGTCGTGGTAGCCGTAGCTCTTGTAGCCCTGTGCGTTCAACATATTGCCGAGGGCGTATGGCTGATAGGTGTCCGCGGATGCCTCAAAGCTCCATTTGGAGGATGCCGGATACTGGCTAAGGCAGTTGGTATATTCGCCGTCTATGGTGCTGTGATACCACAGTGGGTTGTAGAAGTTAGTAAATTCAAAGCCTTCGTGATAAATCTTGTACAGTGTCGGTGTGGCCTCCCTGGATATTCCATATGTACTGAGACTTTCAGCGGTGACAAATACCACATTGTACCCCTCGAACATGCCGGTGTATTCGTCCGTGTAAGTTGGCTGTACCCCCGAGAAATATGCCGTCAGGTTTTTAAGCTCCTCGTCGTCGGTCTGGTTGTACAGACCTTTGAAGTCTATGCTCTCATCAATCTGTGGAACATATGCCGGCTCACCGGCCTCGGTTGATCCTGCCGCCTGATCTGAGCCGCCGGTCTGAGAAGCTGATGAAAAATCTGTCCCGTCCGCAGATGCGGCATTGATATCTAATGCGGCAGTCTGTGCATCTGACTGATTATCTCCAATATCTGCAAGCTCAAATGTCTTGCTCTGGCTGCTCTGAGTCACCATGGTCACACAGTCTCTTCCCGTGGTGACCATGACTCCAAGCTTGTTCATGGACAGTTCAAGTACATAGCGTCCGTGGAACAGCGCATATGGAGTATAGGCCGCAGTCCCGTGCACTGCCAGAATACAGATGGCAAGTACCCATGCAGCTACGGAGATACCCAGCTGCACCAGCACTGCCCTGAGCACACCAGGCTTCTGCCCGATGCGGCATCTGCCAAATGAGAACCAGAACCTGTTCATGATGATAAGACATATAAGTGGAAGCAGGAACAGCACTATGATATACCAGTTGGATCGCAATGCTGAAAAAAGCACAGTCCTGAAGTTCATAGCATCCTGGGCACCGCCGATGGACACCAGACTCAAAAATGTTCTGAATATCTTATAGTATACAAATTGTGCAATATAGTAGATCGTAAATATACTCCACAGCAGGTAGGCTATGGCTGCATTTGCATATCTGTGCCAGAAGGAGGTCAGTGCTGACAGGGTAAGTCCGCATGCCAGCGCAAATGTCAGGGGATGTAGTATGCTGCTGCCTGCAGATCCATAAATTGCAATGTGAAACAGGAGCTCCATATAAATAAAGGCCAGCGGAAAGAATATGGAACGCCACAGCAGACCACTGTGTCTGCTTTGAGTTGTATCTGTTTTCATCGGGCATCTCCTTATTCGCGTGTGAGTATGTCGTCAAGTGCGCCCCTCACTCCTATAGGATCTGTGACCAGAAGAGTGTGGAAACCAAGCTTTGCGGCGGCATCGAGATTCGCCTGCCTGTCATCAAGAAAAATGGATTCCTCAGGGACAAGGTTATATTTGTTGCAGAGATGCTCATAGATGGCGGCGTCTGGCTTGGTCACGTGGTATTCATAGGAGACCACTCTTCCGTCCGTGTAAGGCAGGAAGTGGAATCTAGGCGTGTGGAGTGCAAACAGTCTTCTTGGGTAGTTGGACAGGAGGTAGATGTTGTAACCTCTGGACTTGAGATCCTTGAGCCACATGTCGGCTCCCGGGAACATATCCACCACTTCATCGAGATTGTTCATGAACAGGTCTATGTAGCTGCTGCATTCCGGGCTGAGTTCCTTGAAACGTTTGATGAGCTCTGGCTCAGGCATATCGTCCAGGTCAAAATGATTCCACATAGGGTGGTTTATCATGTTGTGATCAAGAGTATCTATCACGTCCGCTGGTATGCCAAGCTTCTCCATGGTGCTTTTCCAGTGGAAGTCTACGAGGACCATGCCAATATCAAAGATTATATTTTTCATATGTATATTCCTTTCGTGTCGTATGCTGCCGTATAAGTGCATATTATGTCGTCACAGAAATTTTAACTCATAATAGGACAAAAATATACTCAAATATTTGCGGAAATGCTGACAAATACCTAATATGCTTGTTTACAGTTTTCCGGTCACAGTGTTACAATGATTAAATCGGCAATGTAAGGGGAAATACAGTGTATGATATACGTATTTGTGGACTTTGAAATGAATATGATAGATTCAGAGTATAAGAAGGAAAAGAAAATATGTAAGAGCGAGATCATAGAGATCGGTGCGGTTAAACTGGATGAAGATTATAATGAGATAGATTCGTTTAAGAGTTATGTGAAGCCGGCATATGGAACCATGGCTTCGCGTATAATAAAGCTCACAGGAATAACAGATGATATGGTGGAGAATGCTCCTTCATATGCTTTTGCCATGGGGAGCTTTATAGAGTGGTGTGCTGATGCCGATGTGATATACGCATGGAGTGAGAATGACCTGAGACAGCTCCGCAAGGAGGCCAGGCTGAAGGAATACACGCACCCCGGGCTGGAAAGTATCATATCAAGGTGGAAGGATTTCCAGAAGGAATATGCCAAGCTCATAGGAACGTCAAGAAGGATATCACTGTCGGACGCTGTGTTTTATCTGGGAGAAAACTTTCAGGGGGCAGAGCATGATGCCCTGTGGGATGCCAGGAATACCGCTGAGGTGTTCAAGCTCTCAAAGGATGAGGAGAATTTTTTCAGGATCATGGCCCCGGTCATCGATGTGTACAAGCCCAAGAAGAATCTGACATATTCCCTGTCCGAGGCATTTGGAGATATACATCTGGGTGAATAGATATGTAATTGATGACTACATAGAATAATAATGTGGATTATTAGGAGGACTTCATGAACTGGAATAAGAGGGATACAGTGAGGACCGTGATTATATTGTGCGGTGTGGTGCTGTTTGCATATGTACTGTTTAATTTTGATAAGGTGTCCAGTATGTTCAGCTGGCTCATCAATATACTCATGCCATTTGTCATAGGATTTGCCATAGCATTTGTGGTGAATGTACCTATGAAGGGACTTGAAAAGGTATTGTTTAAGAATAAAGACAGCAGACTGTACAGGTTCAGGAGACCAGTGTGCCTCATACTGTCGTTTCTGTGCATAATAGCTGTTCTCACGTTTGCAATAACTATGATCATACCTGAGATGTCCAAGACTATAACTATGTTTGCAGAGAAGCTGCCATCGGCCATGGATGATATACAGAGGAAGGCAATCAAGCTGATGAAGGACCAGCCGGAGATAGTGGATAAGATAAAGAGTATCAATATTAATTGGGATGCACTTATATCAAATGTGGTTGGTATTGTGAAGAACGGCGGCAGCAGTGTATTGTCTTCCACGTTCTCCATTGCCAGCAGTGTGGTAGGCGCCGTGGTCGATGTTCTGGTGGGACTGTTCTTTGCGTGCTACATACTGGCTCAGAAGGAGACTCTGGAGAAGCAGGTAAAGGGTGTATTGTATGCGGTGTTCAGGGAAGAAAAGGCGGACCGATTCATTCAGACTTGTGTTCTTGCGGATAAGACCTTCTCCAAGTTCATCTCAGGTCAGTGCCTTGAGGCGTGCATACTTGGACTTATGTTTTTCATTACGATGACCATATTCCGTATTCCGTATGCGCTTACGGTCAGCATCATAATAGCAGTATTTGCACTGATCCCGGTTGTTGGAGCATTTGTCGGATGTTTTGCCGGAACGATTATGATCCTGGTAGAGGATCCGAAGCGTGCCATAGTGTTTCTGATCATATTTGTCGTGTTGCAGCAGATAGAGGGAAACTTCATATATCCTCATGTTGTTGGCGGTTCGGTGGGACTTCCATCTATATGGGTACTTGTGGCGGTCATGCTTGGAGGTGATATGTTGGGCATTCTGGGTATGCTCATATTTGTACCGCTTTTCTCCGTCCTGTATGCGATGTCTGAAGAATATGTGGTTAAGAGACTCAGAGACAAGGGCATATCGTGGAAGAAATATAATCTGGCATGCAACATCCCCGAGGGGCGATGGAATGGAAGGCTGGATGAGGAATGTGCGTCTGATGTCAGCAAGGTGGACGCCGGGCAGACCGGGACGAATGAGTCAAATGCACCGGGCAGTACAGCCGGAAGCGGCAATTCTGGGAAAAACAACACAAGCAGAAACAATACGGGAAGAAATAGCTCGGAAAGAAATAACATAGAAAGAAACAATACAGTCAGAAACAGTAGCAGAAATAAAAACTACAAGAAGAGAAAGAAATAACGGCTCATATATGGCATCATCTGTGTGGTGATACATATAGCCGTTCAGAAAGAAGGATATACACATGTACAGAGACATAGCGAAATTGGTTTTATACAGAGATCTTGGAGAGGACAGTATACTTATGAAGCTGTCTGGAATATTTGAGGATTTTAATCTCAAGAGGTGTGAGAATGCGGAGCTGTGTGCCCGCATATACGATCAGATCAAGAGACTTCTGGATCTTGCTACCAGTTATGGATTCGATAAGAATCTGTGGCACAACTATCTGGCATTTATACTCATCACCAATGAGAACTCATTCAGTATAACCAGTGAGAAGGTAGGAGCAAATGACGGAACCGTTAATTATTTCGCCAAGAATGATTTCAGGATATTCAAGAAGCTGTTCGACTTTGATTTCTCAGAGATAGAGAGCGCACTTGGAATAGACTGTTTCTCAACTATCAACAACTATAGGTCCATAGGCAAGAAGGAGAGAATGTACAATAAGAATGTCAGTGAGAAGGTTCAGGCTGTCAGCAATGCCATAGAGCAGGCAGAGAACGAGGACCAGATATTTGATATAGTTACATCATTCTACAAGGCTTATGGTGTGGGTATGTTCGGACTTAACAAGGCGTTCAGGATCACCCGTGAGCACGGAGATCTGGAGTTTGTACCTATAAATAACACAGAGGATGTCATGCTGGATGACCTCATCGGATATGAGATCCAGAAGAAGAAGATCGTGGACAACACTGAGGCATTTGTGGAGGGACGCAAGGCGAACAATGCACTTCTCTTTGGTGACAGTGGAACAGGAAAGTCAACCACGATCAAGGCGATCATCAACGAGTACTATGACAGAGGACTTCGTATGATAGAGATATACAAGCATCAGTTCCAGGATCTGTCGCAGGTCATATCGCTTATCAAGAACAGAAATTACAGATTTATCATATACATGGATGATCTTTCATTTGAGGAATTTGAGATAGAGTACAAGTACCTCAAGGCTGTCATCGAGGGTGGACTTGAGATCAGACCTGACAATGTGCTCATATATGCCACATCCAACCGCCGTCATCTCATCAAGGAGACATGGAACGACAGGAATGATATGGAGAATAACAATGGTATTCACAGAAGTGATACCATTCAGGAGAAGCTGTCACTGGTCAACAGATTCGGAGTCACGATCAGCTACAGCGCACCTTCACAGAAGGAATACTTTGAGATCGTCAAGGGACTTGCTGAGAAGGAGCACATCACCATGGACGAGAAGGAGCTCTGCGCAGAGGCAAACAAGTGGGAGCTTGCACATGGCGGCATAAGCGGACGTACTGCACAGCAGTTTATCAACTACCTTAAGGGGCAGGGATTGTAAAAATAATTGCTGTTGAACTACGGTTTATATTTTGTTATTATTAAGTTAATTTTGTAGAGCAAGATACTTTGATAAGGAGTGTGGAAAGATGATAGATCTTAGCAGCAAGAAAGGTAAGACACTGGTATCCAGAATAATTGTTGTGGTTCTGTGTATCGCAATGGTTGTTACACTTTTAGTTTCAGCATTCTAATAGGAAAACAGGTCGAATTGGAGAGTAGATATGAGAGGAAAGTTTGGAGAGCACCAGACGGTGCGATCGATACTTAAGAGTCTGCCACGTACTGTCCACGACGATGTGACGAGAGCCGGAATAGGAGATGACTATGCCCGGCTCTTGTTGCGTGATGGGGGTAGCGGAGACACCGGCGCAGCTAAAAGCGTGAATGTTGCGGCTGGTGTGTGCTGTGACAGCGGGTATATGGGACTCAGACTTGATATAGTGAGACTTTACAACAGTATAAGGATTGGCGGATATATGCCATGGGCGGCAGTAGATACCATAGTTATGCCTAATGACGATGAACGACGCATGAAGAAACTGCTCAGAAAGCTTGCGGGCATATGTGCGGAGTACGGCGTTGACATAGTGACGGGACATACTGAGGTGAACAGTTCTGTTGCCGAGCCAATTATAAGTTTGACAATGATGGGAATATCTGTAGGTCAGGAACATGCAGGATATGATGATTTAGACCTGTGTGGATCAAAACGACTGGCCGGTATGGACATTGTTATGTGTGGACAGACTGGTGTTGGTGGAACCCTGAAGATCTATTATGATAATCAGAAGGAGCTTTTTGAGAGGTATTCGGAGAGCTATCTGAGACCTGTGGAGCAGCTCGAGCAGCTTATACTGCTTGGCGGCCAGGTTGACATAGCATTAGATCATGGCTGTATATATTCACACGATATATCGAGGGGCGGCGTATTTGCAGCTCTCTGGGAGATGGGAGATGCGCTGAAGTGCGGGCTTGAGGTATGTCATGACAATATACCGATACTTCAGGAGACAATAGAGATATGTGAGCACACCGGGGATAATCCGTATATGATAGATGGTTGTGGTTCTGCACTCTTCGTAGTTCCGGATGGAAAATTGCTGGCTGATAAGCTCTATGAGGCAGGATATGAGGCTTCAGTCATAGGCCATCTTACGGAAAAAAGCGATAGGGTTGTAGTGCACGACGACGAGAGGAGATTTCTTACACCGCCAAGGTTTTTATAGGAGGAGTAGTATGCTAAATATAGTATTACATGAGCCGGAGATCCCGGCCAATACAGGCAACATAGGAAGAACATGTGTGGCAGCAGGCGCAAGACTGCATCTCATAGAGCCGCTGGGCTTCCAGATAAATGAGAAACAGCTGAAGCGTGCCGGGCTTGATTACTGGGACAAGCTGGATGTGACAACATATGTGAATTTCGAGGATTTCCTTGCAAAGAATCCCGGAGCAAAGATATACATGGCGACAACCAAAGCCAGGAAGAAGTATACAGATGTGAAGTTTGAGGATGACGCATACATCATGTTCGGCAAGGAGAGTGCGGGTATACCTGAGGAGATCCTGGTTGATTATAAGGATACATCTATCAGGATTCCAATGTTCCCGGACATTCGTTCACTGAATCTGGGCAACTCTGTGGCAATAGTGCTGTATGAAGCACTCAGACAGAATGATTTCCCAGGTCTAGAGGAAGCAGGAAATCTACATCGCCTTAGTTGGGACATGTAGTGATAGAGGGGGAATATACATGGCGTATCCTACAAGTGGAAAAAAGATGCTGAACATATGCATTCTGGACATACTGAAGAAATACACGGACTGTGACCACACCATGGATCAGAAGGATATCATAGCGAAGCTCAAAGAGGACTATGATATCACCGTGGACAGAAAATCCGTAAAGGCAAATCTCAACTGTCTGGTGGATTATGGCTATGACATTGAGTACACCGAGACTGAGCGAGAAAAGAAGGATGGCACAAAGGAGATACTCACGTCGAACTGGTATTACAACCACGAGTTTGACGATGCAGAGCTTCGAATGATGATAGACAGTATCCTGTTCTCCAAGACCATACCGGCTGGTCAGGCAAGCCAGCTCATAGACAAGATAGCAGGTCTGTCAAATATATATTTTACAAACAAGATGACGCATGTGAGCAGTCTTCCGGGTCTCGAGCACACCAGCAACAAGCAGACACTGTTCAACGTGGGAATGATAGACGATGCCATATCTGAGAAGAAGCAGATATCATTTGTGTACAATAATTATGGTGAGGACAAGAAGCTTCATCCGAGGCGGGAGGAGCCGTACGTAGTCAATCCGTATCAGATGGTGGCGAATGACGGAAAGTATTACCTCATCTGCAATTACGACAAGTATGACAATCTGTCGAATTACAGAGTGGATAAGATGACACAGGTCCAGATAGTTGACAGGCCTGTGAAGAACCGCACAGAGGTAAAGGGAATGGAGCATGGACTCAACCTTCCAAAGCATATGGCTGAGCATATCTATATGTTTGCCGATGAGCCGGTGACCATAGTGATGCGTGTCAGAAAGGCTGCCATATCGGATGTGGTGGATTGGTTTGGAAGAAACTTTGATGTGGTCGATGAAAATATAGCCAGACAGTACGAAGGCTTCAGGGAGACTGAGGATGATGTAACTTACGTGCGGCTTGTGTGCAGCCGTCAGGCGATGGCGCACTGGGCGATGCAGTATGGAACCTCGGTGGAGGTCATTTATCCCACAGAGCTCAGAGCCCAGATCGGTGAGGCTGTAAAGGAAATGAATAACAAATATAATAATTAAAGAGATGGCTGTCAGTATAATTCAAAAAACTGGCAGCTTTTTTATAAAAAAAATTGCTTTTACTGCAAGAAAACACAGATTTTGATCGGAATATATATTAGAAACACACGGGGAGGTGAATGATATAGTAACCAGGAACAATTATATATCGAAGCTGAAACGGCATAATGAGAAAGCTCTGGAGTTTGTGGTTCAGGAATATGGCGGGCAGGTGAAAGCCGCTGTGTACAAGAATCTTTCGGGCATGCCGGAGGAAATTGAAGAGTGCATGGACGATGTGTTTCTGGATGTATGGAACAATATAGACAGATTTGACGAGAGCAAAGGCTCGTTCAGAAGCTGGATAACGGCAATTGCAAGATTCAGATCCATAGATTATCTGAGAAGATACAGCAGAAGATGTTCGGAGGAAGACATAGCAGACTATGAGAACAAGCTTGCAAATGACAACCTGCTGGAGATACTCAATGAGGAGATATCGGACAGCATGGAAAAGCTGCTGAGTGGTTTGTCGGACGAAGACAGGGACATCATTCTGAGGTACTACTGGGATGACCAGTGTGTAGATGAGATAGCGGAAGATTATGGGGTATCTTCATCATCTATCTACAGCAGAATGTCCAGAGCAAGAAGTCGATTGAAACAAGTGTAAAGGCGGTGAATGATCATGAAAAACGGAAAAGACAGAAATGTATATGATGTTATGAACGATGTAAATGTGGACATTGAGACCATGGATATGTCGGATGAAGAGAAGGATGCCTGTGTGAAGAGGCTCAGGCACAAGGTGAAGGTGAGGGAAACCGGAAGAAATCATGGATGGAAGACGGTGGCAGCGGCAGTGGCGGCTGTTCTGATCCTGTCGGGAGGCGGACTGACATATGCGGCAGAGAACGGCTCGCTGGCATGGTTTTTTGATAGTCTGAGCAGGGAGACAGGAAGTGTTATTCCATCAAAATATGTGGACGAGAGCTACATAAATAACGAGTATAAGGGCAGTGTAAAGGTGATAACCGAGTCCGATGCAAAAGTAAGCTTTGATCTGAAGAAGGTAGCAGTGGATGGCGATCAGGTCAACATTGCGATGGTGATCACATACGATGACTTTGACACAGAAAAATATGAGAGCTTTGATGCTCAGATGCAGATAATAGAAGGCGGTGCGAACATCGTCAGTGAATATGCGGGCAGCACGGCTCCTGGCGATGGAATCTCGCTCACGAACAAGCAGACAATGTCTGATATTGTATACAAGTTAAAAAAGAAAAATGCATACAAGGTGGGGGATGTCATCACCATGAGATGTAACAGCATTACCCTGTTCAACAAAAATAAATCAAGTGATGGCGCGGTCACCTATGTAGCAGACGAAGTGGATGGCCCTTGGACCTTACAGTTTAAGGTTCAGGATGATATGCAGGGACATAGTGTGGATGTATCCGGCATAGATGGCATTGAAAAATGTACAATAAATACAAAGGGCATAACCATTGACATTGTTGAAAATGCGGCGGTCGATGATGACTCGCTGGAGAATATAATACTTGAGATGACAGACAATAAAGAATTGAAAGATGTAGTATATGGAATCGGCAAGACCGGTGATGGCGACAGCATACAGAGAATGGAGTTGAACTTCACTAAGCCGATAGATGTTTCACAGGTGAAAAATGTGTGGATAGATGGTAGGAAATGTAAAGTGAAATAAATAGAGCCGGGGTATTACAACAGAGACATTCTCTGGGGTAATACCCCGGCTTTAATATTCTGCGATATGTTATGAGTCCTTGATCCTGAATTTGCCATTGCTCTTCACGCCAGACGATGATATGTCTGTATCGGAGTGGTGTTCAGTGTGCTCGACATGCACAGGCTTGATAGGCACCTGCATATCCTTCTCCTTAGGAAGAGAGAAGATAAATTCGCTTCCCTCGCCCTCCTCGGATGTAAGGGTGATCTGCTCGCCGTGAGCCTTGATGATCTCCTTGGTTATTGCCAGTCCCAGTCCGGTTCCGGTCTTGTCCTTGCCACGGCTCGGATCCGTCTTGTAGAATCTCTCAAATACCTTCTTCTGGGCATCCTTTGGAATTCCCACACCCTCATCCTTGACACTTGTAAATATCTTGTTGTCCTTCTCGGTCACCTGAACTCTGATCTGACGTCCCTCAGGTGTGAACTTTATGGCGTTGTCAACCAGATTGTATATAACCTGCTGTATCTTGGTCCTGTCGGCATATACCACGGTGTTGTCCGTGAGAAAGACGCTGTCCAGGAAAATTCCCCTGTCATTACATCTCTTTTCAAATGTATTGATGGTTGGCGTGATGATATCCCTGATATCGAAGTTGGACTTGTCAAGCTGCAGGTCAAATGAGTCAAAGTTGTTCAGCTCCAGAAGTCCCTGTGTCAGCTTGGTCAGTCTCTGTGCCTCATTTAACACTATGCCGAGGTACTTCTCATGCTTTTCCAGTGGAATAGTGCCGTCCAGCATGGCCTCTATGTAACCCTTGATGGATGTGAGTGGCGATCTGAAGTCATGGGATATATTTGATATAAATGACTTCCTGTACTCATTTGAACGGCTCAGCTCATCTGCCATCTCCTCCATGTATCTCGCAAGTTCGCCGAATTCGTTCTTCGCGGTCACATTTACCCTGGCATTGAAGTTACCCTGGGCGTATGACTTGGACGTCTTGATGATCTCACGTATAGGCTTGAGCAGGCTGTTTGACATGAGCATAAGCGCGATCATGGCTATCAGCATGAGAATCAGGAATGGCACAAATGTCGTTGAAAGCATCCTGCTCTTTATATCCTGCTTGAATGTCATAGGTGATGTCAGGATGATAGTTCCCATGTAATTGTTCCACGAGTAGAGAGGCTGGCCGATCACCAGAGTGTCCTCCGAGAAATAGCCGCCAAATGTATTCTCGAAGCAGAATGATGCAAACAATTCATCCGGTTCCACATAATTCTTGAGGTTGTCATTTGTGCTGCTGTGTGAATCTGAATCCTTGGAAGACCCACCGGATTCACTGCTTCCTGAAGAGCTTCCCGACCTGAAAATAATGTTGCTGCGTTCATCGGTGAGCCAGATTCCCATGTCCAGGGTATCCGCCGCATGTTGAAGCTCCTTGTATAATTCCTTGCTGTCAATGGTTCCGTTGCTGTAATCAGTCATGGCGCCATCGGCAAGCATTGTGATCTCGTTCTTCATGGTGGATTTGCGCTCTGAGAGAACAGAATTCTGTGCTGTTGATATACTGTACACCATGAGCAGTGCAAATATGATCACAACCAGCACTACGAATCCGACCACGATCTTGTCAAATGCTGTTTTCTTCATTATGATCTCCATTCAAACTTGTAGCCTATGCCCCATACAGTGGCAATGCTCCAGTTATGATTGTTGTTCAGCTTCTCACGAAGTCTCTTGATATGTACATCCACGGTTCTAGTGTCGCCCACATACTCGTATCCCCACAGCTTGTCCAGAAGCTGCTCCCTGGTGAATACCTGATTTGGTCTGCTGGCGAGGAAGTAGAGGATCTCCAGCTCCTTTGGCGGCATCTCGAGATTGTGTCCCTCAAAGGTTACTGTGTAGTTGGAGATATTTACGACCAGCCCGTCATACTCCACAAATGTACCTACATGGTCTGCACTTGTGACATCGTAAGCTGCGCTCTGTGGCTGCTTCTGTGCACTCTCAGTCATGGCTGACCTTCTGAGAAGGGCGCCGACCCTTGCCACCAGCTCATTGGAGTCAAATGGCTTGACGATATAATCATCTGCACCGATCTTAAGCCCCAGCACCTTGTCAAATACCTCACCCTTGGCCGAGAGCATGATGATAGGTGTATTCGATGTCTTCCTTATCTCTGTGCACACCTGATAGCCGTCCATTCCCGGAAGCATGACATCCAGGAGAACCAGATCAGGTGAATATTCTTCAAATAACTGTAGAGCTTCCGTTCCGCTTGCGGCTATCTCGGTCTCATAACACTCTTTGTTGAGGTAGAGTGATATAAGCTCTGCGATGTTCTCGTCGTCGTCAACGATGAGAATATTATTTTTGCTCATATATATAAACCTCCCAGTAAATTTATAATAATATAGTTTGTAAAAAATCCGAAGGCGTACACCGATTTCATTGTTGAAGCATTATTTTAAAGTTCCACTATGGTGACTCCCGCATCACCCTCTCCGAATTCGCCAAGTCTGAAGGATTTGACATGTGGCTGTGATTTCAGGAACTGATGTATTCCCTTTCGAAGAGCACCGGTGCCCTTGCCATGGATGATAGTGACTCTGTGCAGATGTGCCATAAGGGCATCATCAAGGAATCTGTCCACAAGTGATGTGGCTTCGTCGACCGTCATTCCGAGAACATTTATCTCAGGCTTGATATTCATCATCCTGTTCATGCTCTTGCCACCTGTGACTGTGGCCTTCTGCGGTTTCTTCTTCTCATGCTCAACCAGCAGAAGATCAGTAGGTGGAAGAGCCGCGCTGATTATACCCATCTGGACCTTCAGCTTACCCTTGGAGTCAGCCAGTGCCATGATGGTTCCCTCGGAATCCATGCTGATAACATGTACGGTATCGCCAACCTTGAAGTCGGATGCCTTGTGGTCTGACTTTACAGTTTTGCGCTTCTCCTCGTTCATCTTGCCGAGGTCGTTGATCTTCGCGCGGAGTTTCTGTCTCTCGGCCTCCATCGCCTTGGCATCGGCCTTTGCCGGGTTAGTGGTCCATTTGTTGTATTTCCTTATAGCGGCATCGGCCTCAGCCTTCGCCTCCTCTATGATCTCGGATGCCTCCTGGCGCGCCTTTGCCAGAATCTCGGCTTTCTTGTCTGAGAGCTCTGTATCCTTCATCTGTGCACGTTCCTGAAGCTGCTTTGCATCCTCCTTGAGTCTTGCAATGTCGGCTTTGTCCTGTTCAATCTCCCTCTTGCTTCTCTCGAGATCCGCGATCAGGGTCTCAAAGTCAACTGTATCGCTGTCGATATTGGCCTTGGCGCTCTCGATGATGCTATCGTCGATGCCAAGCTTCTTCGCTATGGCGAAAGCATTTGACTTTCCCGGAATACCAATCATAAGCTTGTAAGTTGGCTGGAGTGTTGCCACGTCAAATTCGCAGCTTGCATTTTCGACACCCGGTGTGCTCATGGCAAATGTCTTGAGCTCACTGTAGTGTGTGGTTGCCATACATCTGACACCCATGTCGTTCAGATGTGACAGGATGGCGATGGCAAGTGCTGCACCCTCTATAGGGTCCGTACCGCCGCCCAGCTCGTCGAAGAGAACCAGACTGCCGGGGGTGACATGATCCAGTATGTACACGATGTTGCTCATGTGGGATGAGAATGTGGACAGATTCTGCTCTATACTCTGCTCATCTCCGATATCGGCAAATACGTCGTCAAATACATTCAGTCTTGAACCGTCAAGTGCCGGAATATGAAGTCCGGACTGTCCCATGAGTGAGAAGAGTCCCAGAGTCTTAAGTGATACCGTCTTACCACCGGTGTTAGGACCGGTCACGATGAGGAGGTTGTAGTCCTCACCCAGTTTGATGTCCACAGGTACGACGGTGTGCTTCTCCAGCAGCGGATGTCTCCCCTGCTTTATATCGACGATCCCATCGGTGTTGAATACCGGTTCGGTTCCCTTGTAGCTTCTTGCAAATGAAGCTCTTGCAAAGATGAAATCCAGTTCAGCCAGAGTGTCGAAGTCGTATTTTATGTATTCGATCTCCGCTGCGGTCTGCGCTGACAGAGATTCAAGTATCTTCTCAATCTCGGCAAGCTCCTGATTGTCCAGCTCCTTCAGCTCGTTGTTCAGGTTCACGATGGCCATAGGCTCGATGAACACTGTTGCTCCGGTCGACGACTGGTCGTGTATCATACCAGGAAAATGGTTCTTGTACTCGGCCTTGACCGGGATACAGTATCTGCCGTTTCTCATGGTTACCAGGTTATCCTGGAACATGGTCTGCTTGCTGGTATCGCTGACAAGCTTTGCAAGCTGGTTGTGCAGCTTTTCATTTGTCAGACGCTTGTTCCTTCGTACGGCCTTGAGCCCTGATGAAGCGTCATCGGCAAATTCGTTCTCGGAAATTATGCATCTGTGGATCTCCCTGGACAGATGCTCCAGAGGCATGAGCTCCAGAAATCTCGTGCGCAGGCTGTCCGGACATGTGGTGCCATCCGGGTTCATGCTGAGCCCGAGCATCTTGTTGGAAGCCTTCTCTTCCTCAATCTGCTCCTTGCTGCGCCTTCTCGTATCTGTCATGCTTGTGCCTTCGTTCTCACCATATCTTTTGGCGGTGAGTGCGAGGTCCAGCATGCTTGCCACATCAAGCAGTTCTGCGGTGGTGAGGATTCCCTCAACCTCAAGTCTCTTTAGAGATGCCCCGATATCTTTAAGTCCTGCAAATGATAGATTGCCCTGGGTGTTCAGACGACGAAGAGCATCCCTTGTCTCCTGCTGGAGCGTCTCGATCATGGCGAGATCCTTGCGGGGCTTTATGCGCTGACACTTCCTCTTCGCCATGGGTGATGAGGCAAATGTTGTCAGCATCTCAACTATTTTGTTGTATTCTATAACTCTTAATGTTCTTAGATTCATTTTCTGTGTTCCTTATTATTTAACTTTTTATTTTATAGTGCTTATGTAAATTCGTTTATATAAATATGTTCATACAAATGCAGATTTGTAAAATTCATATGCACGGGCATGAATCTTGTGATCATATGATGAATAGGATCAGTGTTTAACTCGATAAGTGCATGAAAAGCATAATTAAATATACATAAAGTCTCTAATTCTACACATACATAATTGATTATACCCCTTATAATTATAGAGCGTCAACATATTGCAGGTGTAGAAATAGGCACATTTTCCCTGATTAATTCAGCGGCTGTGGTTGCGGGAGAAACACAAAGCTGATATTATAAAATACAGTTTGATCTGGGAAAAATAAAGCGATATATGACTTAAGACAAAGAGAGTTACGTATTACAAAAGGAAGAGGAGAAAAAGCGGATGAAAGAGTTATTGCAGTTTTTGTTGGGGATAGTATTGATGATAGCAGGCGGTGTGATGTTTCTTAAGAATGTCGTCGTGTCCGACTGGGGACTTTTAAGTTCACTGTTTCGTATAGGTGGTGGTGTGAATATTGGAGGAATCTTTATTGTCCTGCTGGTCATCGCATTTATCGCACTTTTGGTTAAGCCGAACATGGGAACAGGACTTGTGTTCACAGGACTTTGTATAGCATTCTTTGTATGCATCATAATATCATTGAATGTTTCACTGAGATATATGTCAGGACTTGAGCTTACACTTATTCTTGGAACACTTTGCGTGGGAATAGCATTTGTCATCAAGGGGCTGTTTGGAGTGAGAAAGCTTGACAGGGAAGAATCACGGAAGAATGGGAAGGCTGCTTCAGATAAGCTTCATGAGTATGATAAGATGTGATGTGGGGGGATATGGTAATATAGGCGGTTGTGGAAATGTTCAGTAAATACTGGATTTTCACAACCGCCTATTGTATTCTTATATATGATTAAAATGTAAATAACATATTAATAATTAAGCATAGAAAGAGGAAAGAAAAATGGTATTTATAACAGATTTCAATGAAGGCGACATGATATCAAATGTCTATCTCTGCAAGAACAAGCAGACAGGAACTACAAAATCAGGAAAGACATATTACAACCTGGAGCTTGTGGATAAGACAGGAAGTATAGCCGGAAAGGTCTGGGAGCTGAGCAATGCGATAGGACACTTTGAGTCAAAGAACTTTATCAAGGTGGATGGTCAGGTCACATCATTTAACAATGAGCTTCAGCTCAATATCAAGAAGATTCGTATTGCAGATGAGGGAGAATACTCAGAGGCTGATTATATGCCGTGTACCAAGAAAGATATAGAGCAGATGTACAAGGATCTTATGGCTCTCGTGGAATCACTCGACAAGGATTATTACAAGGTGCTTCTGAAGAAATTCTTCGCCGAGGATCCTGCATTTGTCAAGGAATTCAAGAATCATTCAGCGGCAAAATCTATACACCATGGATACATAGGAGGCCTCTTGGAGCACTCGCTGGCAGTTGCCAAGATGTGCGACTACTACACTACATATTATCCGGTGCTCAACAGAGATCTGCTGATCACAGCGGCACTTCTCCACGACATTGGCAAGGTCTACGAGATCTCCAAGTTCCCTGAGAACGACTACACAGACGCAGGTCAGCTTCTGGGACACATAGTCATGGGAACGATGATGATCCGCGATAAGATCAATACCATAGACAATTTCCCTGCCAAGGCGGCAAATGAGCTGGAGCACTGCATACTGGCTCACCACGGGGAGCTTGAGTACGGCTCACCAAAGAAGCCGGCACTCATCGAGGCTCTGGCACTGTCCATGGCGGACAACACAGACGCCAAGATCCAGACATTTATCCAGGAGCTGGATGCGGCAAAGGACAACAATGGCTGGCTGGGCTTCAACAGAGCTCTCCAGTCCAACATCCGAAAGACGTCGGATAATTAATAACGGCAATAGGAAGAGAGATAGTATATGTCAGATATTAGGAACAATAGGAGACCTAAGAACAATAGACGAGTAAATGGTATGCAGAGAAAAAATACCATGGAGGCAGTGAATAGTGCAAGTTCAGTTGTTAGAACATCCGGAACGGATGCGGCAAATACTGGTGAAGTCACACTTGTCAAAAATGAGGATTATCAGGTGCTCATCGAGGACATGGGCAATGACGGAGAGGGCATTGGACACGTTCAGGGCATGACTGTATTTGTCAAGGATGCCGTGGTGGGCGATCTGGCGGAGGTGAAGATCGTCAAGGTGAAGAAGAACATAGCCTACGGAAGATTGATGAAGCTCATCACACCATCGCCATACCGTGTGGAGCCGGTGTGCGACAAGGCGAAACGATGCGGTGGATGCACCATGCAGCAGGTTTCCTATGAGCAGCAGCTCGAATACAAGTGGAACAAGGTGAAGAACTGTCTGCAGAGGATCGGCAAGATGGAGAACGTGGAAGCCATCATGGAAAAGCCAGCCTACGGCATGGATGATCCATTTCACTACAGGAATAAAGCACAGTTCCCTGTCGGTAGGGACAAGAACGGCAATGTGGTCATCGGATTCTACGCAGGAAGAAGCCACGACATCATAGACACAGAGAGCTGTGCCATCGGTGCGCCAGTGAATGACAAAATAGTTGCTATCGTCAGAAGCTTCATTGAGGACAATCACATATCGACCTACGACGAGGAGACTGGAAGAGGTCTGGTCAGACATATCCTTATCAGAGTTGGATTTACCACCAAGGAGATCATGGTGTGTCTGGTGACAAATGGCAACAAGCTTCCGCACAGTGAGATTTTGATAGATGAACTGGTTAAGATAGACGGCATGACATCCATTTGCCTGAATGTCAACATGGAGAATACGAACCGTATACTCGGTGATAAGTGCATAACCCTCTGGGGACAGTCATACATCACGGACTATATCGGTGACATCAAATATCAGATATCCCCATTGTCCTTCTATCAGGTAAATCCTGTCCAGACAAATGTCCTGTACAACAAGGCTTTGGAGTATGCGGACCTGTCCGGTGACGAGACCGTGTGGGACATGTACTGCGGAATAGGAACCATATCCTTGTTCCTCGCGCAGAAGGCAAAGAAGGTATACGGAGTGGAGATCGTTCCACAGGCTATAGATGATGCAAGACACAACGCCGAGATCAACGGGATCACAAATGCCGAGTTCTTTGTCGGTAAGGCAGAGGAAGTCGTTCCCGACATATACAAGAAGGGCGGCGACGGCTCCCACGCGGACGTCGTGGTCGTAGACCCGCCACGAAAGGGCTGTGATCAGGTTCTTCTGGATACTCTGGTCCATATGGCACCGGAGCGTATCGTCTACGTGAGCTGCGACCCGGCAACCTTGGCAAGGGATGTGAAGATACTTCAGGAGAAGGGGTATGTGGCGAATAAGGTGGCGGTTGTTGATCAGTTTTGTCACAGCGGGCATGTGGAGAGCGTGTGCTTGCTGTCAAGGAAAGATAAATAAAGGCTGAAAAGTAGCGTATTTCCGGGCTTTTTGCGAGGTTAGCATCATCAGAGAAGCCTTGCGGAAAGCTCGGTTTTCTTGTATGGAAACATATCTACTTTTTAGCCTGACCGGAGAAAAAGTCGATGATCGGAAAAATGCGGTAGGGTTTAGGCTGTGGATTAGATGTCATAGGTTGTGGCACTGGGATTGTTGTCAGAAACGACCGCAGTTCAAGCCACTTGATATTAAGAGGCAGACTTGGCAGTGAAATAGATAACAGGAGGTGGCTATGTATGATTTGTGCTTATTGTGGAAAAGAAGCTAAAGGGACTAAAGAGCATATAATATCAAGTGGAATACTTGGATTATTTCCGGAATGCTTCGCAACAATAGACGGAGAGAGAAGTATCGTGCATCAAGGGGACCCTATGGTGAAGGATGTTTGTGCAGACTGTAATAACAATAGGATTTCGTACATCGATTCTTATGCAAAAGAATTTATTGAGAAGTATTTTTTAGTGAAGTACAAAAAAGATGACACTCTTTCTGTAGAATATGACTATACAATGATTCAAAAAATGTGTTTGAAGTTTGCGTTCAATGACTTGAGGGCTAGGAAGAAGGATGTATCTTTTTTTGATGATGAAGTAAAAGAATTCTTGTTGAATGAAGAAAAAAGTAGTCCGCTAGGGAATATTACAATCTTGGCGGGACTTGCAGTAAACACTTCGCCTGCACCGGATTATATGTTTGGAAATATGAAACTCCGCTGGGGAGATTCGCCACTATTACTGGCGAATAGTATTGTCACAAACATTGATTATAATACCGGGCAGATCACCTTGCGAGAGGAGAGGGAAATACAAGAGTTTGAGAATTATGCATTATCGTATGTATTTAGGTTCAATAGTTTACAACTTCTTATACTTTGTTGGGACAGAGATATTAAGGAAGATGTACTCAATAAGAACAACATAATCTTGAAGTATCAATATCCGTACTCCATTTTGGATGCTTCAGGAAATACGGTGTTGTCCAGATGTACTAGTGAAGCAACATATCATCATGAACAGCTAATCGACGTAACATGGGGACAAGGCCTGATGGATGAAATCAGCTATATGCGTGGCACATTTTCTGAACAAAGTGAAAAATATTTTGAAGAAGTTCAGAAACGATGGGATGAAGAAGAACGAAAACTGGCAGAAGAACATCCAAGATAAATAACGCAGGAGGACGATACATGACATTATCAGCAAAACGATTAGGAGAAAGGTGTGGCTTGACAGCAGAGGAAATGAACATCTTATTAAAAGAAGAAGGATTCCTTTCTGGTGAGCCCGGAAATTATTATCCAACAGAGAAAGGAAAACTATTCGTAGTTGAAAAAGGCGATGACAACGGGTACGGTGGTTATGCATTTCGAGGTTGGAATTGGTTCGAATGGGATGAAAGAATCTTAGAAGAAATTGATACGTCAATGGAACGCAAGCGCTACATAAGAGAGAAAACTTCTGAAGAGCGTCGACGCCGCAGAGCAGAGAAGGCTGCTGAATCGGAAGCATACTGGAATAAAGTTAATAGCCAAAACGAAAATCCTATGGGAGGAACTACTACTGAACCAAATGATAGTTCAGCAGGGAAAATAGTTTTAGGAGTACTTGCGTTGGTAGGTTACGGAGCATACATGGCTATAACTCATTTTACAAAAAAGAAGGAGGGAAGTTGATAATAAAATGATTTAAATGTCGTGGAATGAAGTGCCATGTATTCTGAGTGAGTCGTGAACATGAATGGTATTTGCTAAAGGATGATTAAGGAGGAAGGACAAATGGTTAGAGAAGAATTAAAAGCACAGATTGATGAATTAATGAGACAGTATGCTGACGAAGAAATTGACGGAGTTACTTATCAACAAAAGATGATGGAATTAACCACATTGGCTCAGAAAGAAAAAGAGGAAGATTGATAGTCAACTTGTAAGTAAGGGCTCTCCATCACTGGAATTTATCTAGTAATGGAGAGTCTTTTTATGCCTACGAAATTATGAATCTACATTGATACTAACGTCAGATTTAAGTTGGATGGTGATGTGGGCATCCCAGATGATTATCTGGTCATCCCTTATCGTCACGATCCACACTCATTCGATTAGCCATCAGCGGATAGAGAGCGATGACTTCACCTTTGCCATTTCGTATAATTTGCACATAGGCATTTCCATAAAGGAGAAGATGCGTCATCAAGGTCTCTCGGAAGACAAAAGATGTCATTTCCGGATTTGGCTCATCGTGAATCAGTCGATACAGAGGATGCTTGATTGCCTTTTTTTACTACCGGAGTCAGTATACTTATAAATATGAACCGGCAGTCCTGCAATAGACTCCGAAAGAATTCTGACACAGGCGTAGACTGAAGTCATCTGCATGGCACTTCGTTCATTGACGGCTTTGCCAGAGTTGCTTCCACCAAAGAGAAAACGATAGGCACTGCCATTGGTACTGTTGATAGGCTTGTCTCTGGAATGAAATAGCCCCGATAAAAATCCCATAAATATTCCTTTATGCTTTAAGAGGCGTATAAAATTCAAAGTTACATCACAAAATAATTTGCGCAAATGCTTGCAATTGCAAGCAAAAACAAATATAATGAAGAAAAAGGAGGCGATACTATGGCAAATACATCCGCTGTTTATGCAAGAATAGATACTAATCTCAAGGATAATGCTGAGAGCATTCTTTCTCAGCTTGGCATTTCTCCATCCAGTGCAATTCAGATGCTTTATAGTCAGATCGTACTGAAAAAAGGTATGCCGTTTGAATTGAAACTTCCTTCTTCTAAGCCATCAGCTGTTGGTGCAATGACCAGAGAGGAACTTGATGCAGAACTCCAGAAGGGTGTTGATTCCATCAAAGCAGGAAAGGTATATTCTGCAGATGAAGTCGATGCGGTACTTGCAAAGGAGTTTGGCATATGACGGATAGCTATAATGTCGGCTATTCTGTAGATGCACTTGGTGATTTGCGTGAAATCTATTCGTACATTGCGAATGAACTCCTTGTTCCGGAGACAGCCGCAGCTCAGCTGGGGCGCATACGAAAGGAAGTTCGTTCATTGGATTTCATGCCAGCTCGTTATACCTTAGTTGAATGGGAGCCTTGGCATTCGATGAAAATGCATCAGCTTCCGGTAGACAATTTTATTGTGTATTATCTTGTCGATGACAAGGAGAGGACAGTCACAGTAGCACGAATATTCTACGGTGGTCGTGATATCGAAGGAATCATAAATTCAAATAAATAAACAGAAGTGGAGCTTTTTGTGTAAAAACAAAAGTTCCATTTTTATATGAATAAAATTCCTCTGTCATCATAGATAGAAGCGCCTGTATTATTTCCACAGCGGATTGCACGGTCAAGTCCCATAATAGTGGCGACGGCTCCATCGATTTTCTCTGTGGATTTTTCTTAGTCAGCCTTTATATTGCCTGCTGGGTCGGTGCGGATATAGATATTATCCATCATCCAACGGAGTACCGGATGACCACCGTGAGCCAGCTTTTGCTCCAGCGTTAGCTTCATAAGTTCCTTTGCCGGTGGGACATATCCTTAAATCCCTGACCGAAAGGAACAACAGTAAAGCCCATGCCCACTTGATGACAAATTCATCTTCCAGGGCAAGAAAGACTTCTTTGGGAATCTGTTCTCCACAAGCAGGGTCAATCACCTGAACGGGTTGGTTGTCTGTGCTATAGGCAAAGAGTAAGATTTCAAAATTGGGGGACTCCACATAACGATAGGCGCCTGTTTTCTGAAGAGGCACATCACTGTATGTCTCAATATCAATGCTAAGTGTTTTCACGAGATTGTCCTTTCTACAAAACAGGCAGCAGAGAAATCTCTGCCACCTGCCGTGTTACTGTTTATCTTTATTATTGGATTTGTATTTACTAATGTCACGTCGGATGTGGTATACCGCATAGCGGATAAGATAGAGAATGATTTTCCCTATGTTATAAATGATGAAGTCACATACCGCTACAAAAAAGGGGTATGCGATGGCGTTAGCAATAAATAGATTTAAGATTTCTGCAAAGCCATTCATAGATTGTCTCCTTTTGTTGAAAGATGTACTGGCGGCAGCAAAATCACCGCCAGCAGGTTAATAGATTACTTAGAGTCCTTCATGCGTTTTTCGTGGTATTCGAGATCACGCTTGTCATTTCCCTGTTCGCGCTTTTCGCGTTTGTGGTCATTGATGATACTCTGAATCATAGAGATTGCAGTAGTAAGGCCACACACGCGAAGTAGCCGATACAGATGTTTACAAGAATTGTGCTAATCATAATTGTTTTCATAGTTTGTCACCTCAATATAATCATTTTTTGCTGTGTTCTTTGCCGGGCGTTTATCGCTCTCCGGCACAAGAGTAGGTTTGCCTTGTGGCTTTTCAATGTAGGCTGCAAGGAGCTCTTCAAAGCGAGACTTACCGAGCAGCTTTTGCATGGCTGTGATACCAAGCAGCTTCTTTTCGTAAGGGTCAAAACCAGCAGCTTCGACAGCTTTCGATACGTCGTCTTCACTGGTGTATCTGCGGTTGGAACGACCCTCGACCAGCTTCCAGCTGGTCCATTCTTTACCGCTGATTGCCTGCTGGATTGCATACTCCTTGATGTCGTTGGCCCAAGAGATCAGTTCGTCGACACGGGAAAGGATGACTTCAATTTCCGAATCCTCCAACAGTGGCGGCAACTTGAAATCGTGCTGTGCGAGTAGAAGATTGGCTTCAGCTCTGGCTCGGCATTTATGATTTGCTTTACAGAATCCGCACCATTCACCGCACAGGAAGTTTTCCATCACCGGAAAAGCCTAAGTCAGCAGTAGGTTTCAGAACTTCATCGACCCATTGATACAGGTCATCCTTGCTGACCTCATAGGTGGAAACGTTCTGGTGTATGGGCTGGTAGATGGTCATAGCCATATCGTTCATTTTTGACATTTACTGTTTCTCCTTCCTCGGATTGTCTGTGTGCGGCGATGATTCTGAGATTCTTCGCCATTCTTGCGGATACCTGGCTGGTTGCAGTGAGAGTAGCAATCACTTCTGCGTCAGTGCCGCTTCTGTTGTGAAAAGTTCGATTCACGATGTTCACCTCGCTTTCTGTAGGTCGCTTTGTTTCGTCTTACACTACTCAATGGAGGTGAGATTGCCGTTTGGCCGAAAAATATAAGAAACTTTTTTGAAAAGAAAAATCGTCCCCTGAAGAAGCAGAGGACGACCATTCATATTAGATGTAGTCCTTAAGCTCGGAACGGAGCTTCTTGAACAGCTTGTCCCTACGATATACAAAGGTATTGCGAGAGAGTCCCATTTCCTTGCCGCAGTCACGTTCAGATTTTCCCTGCATAATAAGCTGACAGATAAGTCGACCTTCCGGGTCCAGTTCATTCAGCTTTGCATAGAGAGCGTGAAGAAGTTCTGCATCCTCCAATACTTCAGCGATAGCTGCAGATTCATCTGGCATATCATCAAGCCAGCTCTTTTCGTTTCCGTCAGAGTCACTTACAGTATTGTCGAGAGAAAGCTGATCGCCAGCTTTGGCATAAGGACAGGTTAAACAATCCATGTCACATAAGTAGCGTTTGCTTGCAGGGCAGACACAGCGGCCATGTTCCTGCTGACGCTTGCGATAGGCGTTGATGTCACGGTAGTAGTTCGTGTAGAACTCCTTGTTGACATCCACCCAGCTTTTGGATTCCTTGATGTAGATACGATACTCTTTACTCTGATTGTCTTTGTTTGCCATTCGATTTTCTCCTTTCGGCATTTGAACCGAAGCGGAGATAACCGATATGGCTGCCAGTGTTTTTCATAAGATGGTCACCTCATGCGGATAACTCCGCTTCTTTCCGGTGACCAGCCGTTCGTAAGCTGGCAACTCTATTAATAATGTTCTCTTGTTCATCAACTACGAACACACCACGTGGCCACGAAGATGGTGAGTTGATGAACAAGTCAGACTGGTTAACGTCTTGTCCGAGACGAGTTTTTAATAACTATCTTAAATATGCCAGATTTCAAAATAAAAACCTCAGACATGCCTATGTCCGTTTTTAGGAATAATGAGATGATTGATGGAACGGATAATGATTGAAAATCCTGGATTTACAAAAGAAAAGACCGGACATATACATGTCCGGCTACCTAAAAACAAATATGAACGAATAGTAAATTTTCTAAGAAAAATAATAACAAATATAAGCAAATAACAAGAAACTGCTTGTTTTTGCTGGCGAAAATGACTATAATATTATTGGGTAATTATATCTATACGTAACTTCGAGAGGTGAAATATGGAAGATAAGTTGAATGATAAATGGATAAACATTGAAGAAGCTGCTGAATACCTAGGTGTCAAGCCGGTGACGCTCCGAGGATGGATACGTAATGATAAAGGAATACCAGCACACAAAATCGGGAAGCAATGGAAGTTTAAATGTTCTGAACTTGATGTGTGGGTTAAAAGTGGAAAAAGCGCTATCGAGTAATTGAGACAGTAAATAAAATACAAGGAGATTCTGGCAATGGCAGTAAAGAAAACAGAGCTATATAGCTCCCTTTGGGCGAGCTGCGATGCATTGCGCGGAGGCATGGATGCATCACAATATAAGGATTACATACTTACACTTTTATTTATGAAGTATGTAACTGATAAATACAAAGGACAGAAATACGGAGATTTGACGGTTTTTGATAAGGCAAATGATCCGAATCCTGACCCTGAGAAAAGAACAGGCTGTTCTTTTGATGATTTTATAGCACTTAAAAATAAGAAGAACATTGGTGAAGGTATAGATAAGATTATAGCTCGCCTAGCTGAAGTAAACGAAGGGTTGAAGGGCGTTATAGATATTGCTCATTTTAATGATGAAGCAAAAATAGGTAAAGACAAAGAGATGGTTGATAAGCTTACTAAGCTTATTGCAATTTTTCAGCGTCCTGAACTTGATTTTTCAAAGAACAAAGTAGAAGGCGACGATATTATTGGTGACGCTTACGAATATTTGATGCGTAACTTTGCGTCTGAAAGTGGAAAGAGTAAGGGACAATTCTACACTCCGGCAGAGGTATCTCGAATTCTTGCAAAAATTATCGGTATCGATAAGTGTACAGACCATGATGCAACCGTATGCGATCCGGCTTGTGGAAGTGGATCTTTGTTAATCAGAGCATTAGCAGAAGCTCCTTTTGAAATTTCAGGCTATGGTCAGGAAAAAGATGGTTCTACAGCTGGTTTGGCAAAGATGAATGCGGTTCTTCATAATAAAGCTACAATTAGAATTATGGCAGGAAACACATTCTCAGATCCGCAGTTTATGAAAACTGATAATCCATCAGAACTTGAGCGATTTAATTATATTGTGGCAAACCCTCCATTCTCTCTTAAAAACTGGTCCGATGGGTTAAAAGAGTTTGGGCGATTTTCTGGATATGGGGATAGACCACCTGAAAAGAATGGTGATTACGCTTGGTTAATGCACATTTTGAAAACCCTGAAGTCTACTGGTAAAGCAGCAGTAATTCTTCCTCATGGAGTATTGTTTAGAGGAAATGCTGAAGCAACTATCAGACAGACAATTGTTGATAAAGGCTGGATTAAAGGAATTATCAGCTTGCCTCCAAACTTATTTTACGGAACGGGTATTCCTGCTTGCATTCTCGTAATTGATAAAGAAGGTGCGGAAAACCGCGCTGGTATATTTATGATTGATGCAGGCAAGGGCTATGTAAAAGATGGAAGCAAGAACAGACTCCGTGAACAGGATATTTATCGTATTGTAACTACTTTTAATGAGCAGATTACAACAGATCCTAAATATGCTCGTTTTGTACCAAACAAAGAAATTAAGGAAAAGAATGGGTACAACTTAAATATTTCTCGTTACATTGATTCTTCTGCCCCGGAGGATATTCAGGATATCTATGCGCATATTCATGGTGGTATACCAGCAGCGGATATTGATGCACTAGAACGTTTCTGGACTGCATTCCCGACTCTGAAGAATGAACTTTTTGGTGTGTTTAGTGAAGGATACTATAAGCTGAATGTAGAAGAAGATGTGATTCGTCAGACAACATACTCTAACGCAGAATTTGCTGTTTATGGAGAAATGATTGATGAAGTATTCGCAAATTGGAAGTCTTACGCAGATTCTAAACTTAAGAATTTGAAGGCTGGCGTGTCTGCAAAAGAACTGATTATTGAATTGGCTCAAGCTATATTGAAAGAGTTTGAGAGCCTTTCACTTATTAATAAATATGATGTATATCAGGTACTTCTTGCTTACTGGAATGAAGTGCTTAGTGATGATGTTTCTATGATTATCTCCGACGAAGCTGGTTATGGCGTTGCAAGAGAAACAGAAAACATTATGAAAGAAACAAAGAAAAAAGATGATGATGGAAATCAGGAATTGAAAGTTGCAGGATGGGAAGGAAAACTTATTCCCAAAGCGCTTATTATTTCCGAACTTTTCCCGGAAGAGAAAAAAGCGATGGATGACCTTGTTGATTTTGTTGTAGAAACAGATTCTCGTCTTATGTCTTTAGTTGAAGAATCTGCAGAGGATTCCGTTTTGTCCGATGTGGCTGAAGGTGGAAAAGTTAAGAGCAAGGATATCCAAGAAAAGATGGATGAAATCATGAGCCATGTTCATACTCCACTGATTGATGGACTAGTCAAATTACAGGGCATGCTTCCTATGAAGAAAAAGGAGTATGTGGATTATATTAGTAACAATATTATTCTTGAAGTGGCTTATACAGAAAAAGGTACTGTGACAAAGACATCCGTTTCATATGCATTGGCAATGGCACGCGCAGAAGCACCAGCTCCGGAAGCATATGCAGATGATTATGCAGAGTTGAAAGCTGCGTTTGAATTAGCTAAGAAGTCCGAAGAATCAACAAAGCTTATCAAGGAGATGGATAAAGAACTTGACGAGAAGGCTCGTGAGAGATATGCAACTTTAACAGACGATGAAATCATAGATTTACTGGTAAATAAAAAATGGTATTACACCATCGGTACAGGTATTAATGATTTGTATGCAGCAATCTCCCATCAGCTTGCAGACCGCATTATTGAACTTTCTAAACGTTATGAAAATACTCTTCCTGATCTTATGAAGCAGACTGCTGACTATGAGGCAAAGGTCAAGAGTCATCTGGAGAGGATGGGCTTCAAATGGTAAAAGAATTAAAACATACGGAGATTGGTGATATTCCAGTAGACTGGGAACTCCAAACATTTGACGAAACGTTTAGGGTGATATCCAATAATACTCTGTCACGTGAAAATTTAAATAATCGTGGTGGAGCTGTAAGAAATATTCATTATGGTGATATTTTAACAAAGTTTCCGGAAGTATTGGATTGTAACGAAGAAGAAATTCCATACGTAAATGAGTTATCTCTGTTATCCTCATCGACTCAATTACTTCAGGACGGTGACATTGTTGTTGCAGATACGGCAGAGGACGAAACTGTTGGAAAAGTTATTGAGGTACAGAATCTCGGTGATAGTAAACTTGTTGCAGGACTTCATACCATTCCATGTAGAGTTAAAAAAGGTGATTTTGCTCCGGGGTGGTTAGGATATTACATGAATTCTGATTTATTTCACAATCAAATATTGCCATATATAACAGGTATAAAAGTGTCATCAATATCAAAAGGAGCTATTTCAGAGACATTGATATTGGTACCTCCATTTGATGAACAGGAGAAAATAGTACAATCATTAAATAAAATACAGTTATTAATGACATCAGAAACAAAAGTTGTAAATAAGATAAAGCTTGTTAAAAATGGATGTTTATCGAAAATGTTTCCACAAAAGGATGACACAGTTCCAGAAATGCGTTTGCCAGGATTTACTGAAGCTTGGGAACAGCGTAAGTTCAGTGATATTGCAGCAAGAGAGTCTTTCGTTTCTACATCTGCGTCAGATGTTCCAAGTGTAGAGTATGAAGATGTAGTAGCAGAAGAAGGACGGTTGAATAAAGATATCCGCTTAAAAGAAGCGGTAAAGTCTGGAATTACATTTGATGGCTCGCAGGTACTTTATGGAAAGCTTCGTCCATATCTGCATAACTGGTTAAATCCAGATTTTAAGGGCATTGCAGTCGGCGATTGGTGGGTATTAAAGCCTATTAATATGGAAAAAAACTTCCTTTATCGCCTTATTCAAACACAGCAATTTGATAATATTGCAAACCAGTCATCGGGCTCAAAAATGCCACGTGCAGATTGGAATTTAATCTCCAATTCGCAATTTGTGGTTCCATTTTCAAAAGAGGAACAGAGTAAGATTGGTGGATATTTTGATAACATCGACCACCTCATCACTCTTCATCAGTGTAAGTGTGATAAATATTCGAATATTAAAAAAGGTATGATGAGCGACTTGCTTACAGGAAAAATACGATTAGTTTAAGGAGGAATGTACGCATGAGTATTGGCGACACTGAAAGAGCTACCCAAGATCGTGTAGTTAGCTTCTTTAAGGATAGAGATATCCTTGATTATGAATATTTAGGCAATTTAAAAGACGCCGCAAATAAGAACATCCGTGAAGACCGTCTTCGTGCGTACTTACGCCTTAGCGGATACAGCCAGAAGTTAATTGACGGTGCTGTTTCTGAACTAGTAAAAGCAGCAGATGATATGACACATGGTTTGTATGATGCAAATCATAAAGTCTATTCCCTTTTGAAATACGGTGCAAAGGTAAAGGAAACAGCCGACGGAGCACCGAAGACAGTTTACTTTATGGATATTGAAACACCTACTAATAACGACTTTGCGATTGCGGAGGAAGTTACAGTAGTTGACCGTCAGGAAAAGAGACCAGACATCGTAATTTATGTGAATGGTATTGCTATGGCTGTCATTGAATTGAAGAAAAGTAGTGTCTCTGTTTCTAATGGTATTCGTCAAAATCTGACAAACCAGAAAGATGGATTCATTGCGCCGTTCTTTACGACGATGCAATTCTGTATGGCCGGTAATGAAATAGAGGGTCTTCGCTATGGAACAATACTGACCGGTGAAAAATATTATATGGAATGGAAGCCAGATGGATTTCATGAAAATGAAGATGAGCGTGCTCCAGAGGACGCACGCATCATGGCTTATTGCGAAAAACTGGACAACCTGCTTTTACAGCAAATTTACCAGATGTTTGATAAAAAACGTTTTATTGACCTTATTGAAAACTTTGTTGTGTATGACAAAGGAATCAAAAAGGTATGTCGATACAATCAGTTTTATGGCATCAAGCGTACGCAGAACAGATTGGCAAAGCAGCGTGGCGGTATTATTTGGCATACTCAGGGTAGTGGTAAAACACTTACTATGGTTTGGCTTTCAAAATGGATTCTTGCGAATTGTCAAGAAGAAAATCCTCGCGTGCTTATTGTAACAGACAGAGATGAGCTGGATGAACAGATTGAAAAGACTTATATCGGCGTCGATGAAAAAATCACCAGAACCAAGAGTTGTGATGACTTGCTTCAAAAATTGAATTCTTATGATGATTCATTGTTGTGTTCATTGGTGCATAAGTTTGGCCGTCGTGGTGGTGAAGCCACAGAATCTGATTATGATAAGTATATTGATGAGTTAAAAAAAGCGCTTCCTGCAGATTTTAAAGCAAAGGGTAAAATCTTTGTATTTGTTGATGAGTGTCACAGAACTCAGTCTGGTAAATTACATGCAGCAATGCAGGCAATTATGCCGGAAGCAATCTTTATTGGTTTCACAGGTACACCGTTATTAAAGAAAGATAAGAAAACAAGTATCGAAGTTTTCGGAACATACATTCACAGCTACAAATACAATGAAGCGGTTAGAGATGGTGTTGTACTTGATTTGAGATACGAATATAGAGATATTCCACAGGATATTACAGCCCATGACAGGATTGACCAGTGGTTTGATGTAAAGACTCGTACTCTTTCAAGCAGAGCAAAGGCAAAGTTGAAAGAAAAATGGGCAAGCATGCAGAAGATTTATAGTTCACGTTCAAGACTTGAGCGTGTTGCATGGGACATTATTCAGGATTTTGATTTGAAGCCTCGTTTGATGGATGGTAATGGAAATGCAATTCTTGTAGCGGATTCTATCTATTCAGCATGCAAATATTATGAAATTTTTCAGCAGCGTGGGTTTAAGAAATGTGCAATCATTTCATCATATACACCACAGGCAGGAGATCTCAGAACAGATACTGTAAGTGCAGATGAGGAAACAGAGACTTTTGAAAAATATGAGATTTATCTTCGTATGTTAGGATTTAATCCTGACAATCTTCCGGAGAAAGTTTCTATTCAAAAGAAAGTGGAGGAATTTGAAAAAGAGGCAAAGGAAAAGTTTATCAATGAGCCTGCAAATATGAAGTTACTTATTGTAGTTGATAAGCTTCTCACAGGATTTGATGCACCTCCTTGTACATATCTTTACATTGATAAGAGCATGCAAGACCACGGTTTATTCCAAGCTATTTGTCGTGTAAATAGATTAGATGGTGATACCAAGGAATTTGGTTATATTGTGGATTACAAGCAGCTTTTTGGAAATTTAAAAAATGCTATGGATAAGTACACATCTGGAGCATTTGAGAACTATGCCCCTGAAGATGTAGATGGACTTCTTAAAGATAGAGGTGATGAGGCTATTAAACATTTCAAAGATATTTACGAAGAGCTAGAAGAATTATGCGAGGGTGTCGAAGCTCCGAAAGAAGATTTGCAGTATCTTCACTATTTCTGCGGCGTTTCCGGCATGAGCGAAGACATGGATGAAATCTATGCTCGCCTTCGTGAAAAATTATATAAACTCGTAAGCAGTTTAGTTCGTGCTTATGCTGAAGCAAAGCAGTATATGGTTGATATTTGTTCTGCAACAGAACTTAATGCTTATGAGAATAAAGTACATTTCTATATTGAGTTAAAGCAAACTATCGGAAATAAGAGCGGCGACTTCTTAGATTTTAAGGCATATGAACCGGATATGCGAAAGCTTATTGATAATTACATCATGGCTTCTGATAGTATCAAAATTGGTGAATTTGATGACCTAACACTTCTCGATTTCGTAATGGATCAAGGTGAAACGATGACCGGAGAAGATACGCCTTCAGGTCAGAAAGAAGGTGCGGCGGAAGCAATTGAAAACAATATCCGTCGTAAAATGGTAGAAAAGGTAACTGTAAATCCAAAATACTATGAAAAGATGTCAGCGATTTTGGATAAACTGATTCAAGATAGACAGAAGGGCGTTTTGTCCTATAAGGAACTTCTTGATGAATATATTAAACTCGCAAAGAATGTTGACCATCCGGAAGAAAATGAAGACTATCCTGAAAGCGTGAGATATAGTAAGGCCATGCAAGCATTATATGATAATGTTGGCGGGGATGAAGTGTTGGCTATTGAACTTCATAAAGCTGTTATGAATAGTAAAATGAGTGGTTTTCGTGGGGATTCAATCAAGGAAAGAAGAATCAAGAGAGCGTTGTTTGCAATTCTCAATGATGATGCAGAGGTTGAACGTTTGTATAAGATTATTGAGAAGCAGGAGGAATATTAATAGATGAGAATTGTGATTTCGGGCATACCGATCGATATTCAAAAAAAGAATATTAAGAATATGCACCTTCAGATAAAACCGCCTGATGGACATGTTGTTATTTCGGCACCATTATCAATGGATGATAAGGCAATCGAGGTGTATGCTCGAACCAATCTCAGTTGGATAAAAAAACAAATTGAGAAGTTCCAGCAACAACCAAGAAGTGCTAAGCGACAGTATGTTAGCGGTGAAACTATGTACATCTGGGGCAAACAGTATTACTTATCCTTTGTACCAGATGCTCAAAAGAACAGCTTTGAAATTCAAGGAGATAAAGTAATTCTCTCAATGAGAGAAGATAGTACGGTTAAGCAACGAGAAAACTATGTGCGTGAACAGTATCGTAGCTTACTAAAAGTTGAGATAGAAAGACTTCTTCCTAAATGGGAACAAATTACTGAGCTTCACTGTGAGTCGTGGCAAACAAAATATATGGTTACGCGTTGGGGAACCTGTAACACTGAAAAAAAGAAGCTGTGGTTTAATCTGCAGTTGGCCCAGAAACCTATTGAATGTTTAGAATATGTTATTTTACATGAATTGATTCATCTGAGGGAACGTACACATAATTCGACATTTATTGCATATATGGACATGTATATGAAAAACTGGAGAGCAGTACGAAAAGAATTGAATGATTCAAGACTAGACTATTATGATGCTCAGGATGAGAGTCCTTTGCAAAAATTGATCGACCAAAGAAGATATGATGAGATAAAAGACGCTGTTCTTGATTATATGACGGAAAAAGTGAAAGAGAATAAAGCTACACTATCAGACATCGAAATCCAAAATGTAGTCCATATTGAACAGGTAGATGATGGTGCGATTAGCTTTTCTGTAATCGTTAGTTGTGATATCGAACATTCTATATCTTCAACGGGTAGGGTTTCGTTTACTGAAAAATGGCTTGATGTAAGGTGTAAAGTTCTTTTAGGCGTGGAACTAACAGATTTTGAAATTATAAATATTAATGAATGTGAGCAACAGGAAGATTCAGATAATGACAAGTATTCCGGTGAATTGGTACCGATTATTTCAAGAGATGCTTTTGAAAATGAAGCTACAAAATTCCTGGAGAAATATTATCCTTTGGCTTTACAGGAACCGGTAGCTGTTCCTATTAGAAAGATTGCAGAGGACATGGGTCTTTCGATTATAGAAGATTCGTTGCTTTCATCAGAACTTGATATTTTTGGTTTGGTTGTTTTTGAAGACGGAAATATTAAGGATAAAAACAAGAATATTGTTATCAGAAATGCCAAACGTGGAACAGTTTTGATAGATCCTCGTGTATATTATGAACGAACCTTAGGTACTGTGAACTTTACCATTGCGCATGAGTGCTTCCATTGGTATAGGCATCAACCGTATCATGCTTTGATGAAGATGCTTGGAGCAAATGATGAATTAGGGAAAATAATACAGTGTTCTATAGGTAGCAATGCAAAAGATTCAGAAAAGTGGAAGGCTGTGGATTGGATGGAGTGGCAAGCTAATGGAGTTGCTCCACATATCTTGATGCCAACAAATACAGCAAAAATAAAAATTTCAGAACTCATAGAAAAATACCATATTCATTTTGATGGTACAGATGGTTATCAAATCGAGGAAATGATTTCAGAATTAGCTGATTTCTATGGATTATCAAAACAGGCAGTTAAGATGCGCATAAGAGAAATGGGCTTTGCAAAAGTTGATGGTGCATTTACATATGTTAATGGACAATATGTTACTCCATTTTCATTTGATGCATCAGCCTTGACGGATAATCAATCGTTCACAATATCCTCAGCTGATTTATTTAAGGCGTATTGTTTAAATAAAGACTTTAGAAAAGCCATTGATACAGGAAAGTTTGTTTATGTTGAGGGCCATGTTTGCCTTGATGATGAGAAGTATATCATACATTCAGAGGGGCGAGTAAAACTTACACAGTATGCTTTATCTCACATGGATGAATGCTGTCTTGCTTTTGATAAGGGATATAGTTATCAGTCGAAGTATCAGGGACAAAAATACTATGTCCAAATGATGTACAAGACGCCGAGTCAGGTGGCAGCACAAGAATACTCATTTGAGATGAATGCTCACAACAGAACATTGTTATCTCAAATCCAGAGAGCAAGTCGAAGCGCTGATGCAATGAGATTATATCCGGGAGCCTTCTCTGAAACATTGGTACAGCTTATGAAAGAGAAAAAGCTTTCTAATAAGAAATTAGCAGATGCCTCATTGGTGGGCGAACGTACAATACAGAGATTAAGAAATGAGGAAGAATATCCCACAACAGTTCAAACGGTTTTGGGATTGTGTTACGGATTACAGCTTTCAGTGCCTGAAGCAGAAATGTTGGTCGGGAAAACCGATTTCAATATAAAGCCAACTAATCCACAAAATAATGCTTATAGATGCGTATTAAGCTCATGTGCCGAGAATAGCATATATGAGGTTAATGAGATGTTAGAATCTTGTGGATTTGAGCCACTTGGTAGTTCAAAAATGGGATAATGCATAAGGAGGTACTTTATTAAATGCAATACGATTGGATAGATTTTTACACAGAGTTTGCTACTAAGCTTCTTCCTTTTAAAACTGATAGAAAGACCCTTATTCAGAAAATATATGCGGTGTATGACGCAGCTGGAATTAGTGTTCCGAAACTTGAAAGTGGCGATGTGATTATTGATGTTGATCCGTTCACCATCTTTGGCACATTCAACAAGGGAATAACAAATGCTAATAGAATTGCTATTCTTAACGGGATAGCATCAGAGTTTGGGATTGCTACACATGTTCCGAGTATTTTTGATGGAATTCCGGTTCTCAATAATCTGAAAGCAACATTCTATGGATTTAAAGATGATAGAAAAGCAGGTGATATTGATAATTTGTGGAGCTTGTTTGAAACTGCTCTTGTACTTGCCGATAATGACACAGCAGATAACCGCCGGAAATTTTCTGACGTTTATGATATGGTACATGATCAGCTTTGCATTCGCTGGAATATTACGATGGGTCTGTATTGGATTCGTCCTTATTCATTTATTAACCTGGATTCCAGAAATCGCTGGTTTATAGCTAATGCTCAGAATATGCCGGGTGAATTTGTTGTGGCCGCTGAGAAGAAGTTGAAGAAAGTTCCATATGCAGCAGATTATCTTGAAATAAAGGATTTGTGTAAAAAAGTTCTGGATGCGGGTCAATATGAATACAAGAGCTTCCCGGATTTATCCTATACGGCATGGATTGTCTCTGAGAAAGTAAATCAAGAGAAGTCTGTTGAAAAAGGCAAAAAGACTTCCAAAGCAGAATTTCTCAAATGGTTTATGCCATTATTACAGGCGCTGCGTGATCTGGGAGGATCTGCGACACCAGCAGAGGCAAGAAAGAAAATCATAGAAAACGAGCACTTGTCGGACGAGGTAATAAATGAAACCAGAGGCAAAACACAAGTTAACAAATTTGAAAATGAAGTTGCTTTTGCAAGAAATTATCTCGTCGGAGCGGGCTATATCGATAAGAGCGTAAGAGGCGTGTGGACACTTACTGAGGCAGGAAAGACAGTGGAATTAACAGCGGAGATGGCATCAGATATTTTCAAAAAAGGCGTCTCTGATGCAAAGAGCAATAAAACGAATGATAGCGATGCTCTTGCAGACAACGATATCGATACCGTTCGTTATTGGCTCTATGCCCCGGGGCAAGGTGCTGATAAATGGGAAGAGTGCTATAAAAATGGCTATATGCTGTTGGGCTGGGGAGAAATTGGAGATCTTGGAGTATTCAGCTCTAAAGATGAAATGAAACAGCAGATGAAGCAGGAATATGGCGATAGTAGCTCTTATAAGAATTCAGCTCATGCTACATGGCAGTTCGTCCATGATATAAGGGTTGGTGATGTTGTATTTGTGAAGAAAGGCAACAATGGCATTCTTGGTAAAGGAATCGTTGAGTCTGACTACGAATACGATGCTGATCGTGCAGATGAGTATTCAAATGTCAGAAAAGTTAACTGGACCAATAAGGGTAATTGGACAATTAACCATCAGGCACCGCAGAAAACTTTGACTGATATTACTCCATATAGTGATTTTGTGCAGGAAATTAAAGACTTATTTGAAGACGATGATATAGTTGACGACGAGCAGGAAGTTACCTATCCAGAGTACACTGTGGAGAATTTCCTAGATGATGTCTATATGTCTGAAGAAGACTATTCTAGATTAGTTGGCTTGCTTAGAAACAAGAAAAACATTATTTTGCAGGGCGCTCCAGGGGTGGGAAAAACTTATGCTGCTAAGCGTTTGGCATATTCCATGATGGGTGTAAAAGATGTAGAGCGTGTGATGATGGTGCAGTTCCATCAGAGTTATTCCTATGAAGATTTTATTATGGGTTTTCGTCCATCTGCTACAGGATTTGAACTGAAGAAAGGTGCATTCTATAATTTCTGTAAGAAGGCTGAGATAGACAGTGATAACGAATATTTCTTTATTATAGATGAAATCAATCGTGGAAATCTGAGTAAGATCTTCGGTGAACTGTTTATGCTGATTGAAAATGATAAACGAGGAAATGCGCTGCAGCTTCTGTATTCGGATGAAAAGTTTGCAGTTCCGAAGAATGTCTATATTATTGGCATGATGAATACTGCAGACAGAAGCCTTGCTATGCTGGATTATGCACTTCGTAGAAGGTTTGCTTTCTTTGATATCAAGCCAGGGTTTGAGACTTCGGGGTTCCGTGAGTATCGTATGGCATTAGATAATGAGAAGTTCAACAAACTGATCAGTTGCGTCGAGAGTTTAAATAGAGAGATTTCTGTCGACGAATCTCTGGGCGAAGGGTTCTGCATTGGTCACAGCTACTTCTGCAATTTACAACCTGATGCAATTGACGATAGTTGGCTTTATGGTGTTGTGGAATATGAGTTGATACCTTTGTTGAAAGAATATTGGTTTGATGAACCTATGAAGGTGAAAGATTGGAGCGAAAATCTAAGGAGTACGATTAAGTGATACCAATTCAAAACATCTATTATATGCTGTCCTATGCATTTCAGATATTGAATGAGCAAGGTTATAAGAATATAGCCACAGAACAATTTAATAATACTGCTGAGCTGATGGCGGCTATCTTAGAAAAAGGTATCGCGATTCAGCTAAAGCGAGGACTGGGTAAAGAATATATTCCGCAGACAGAGGCGCTCTCTTCACTGCGAGGAAAGATTGATATTGCAGAGTCCATCAAGACACAGTCAATGCTACGGAAACAGCTAATCTGTACATATGATGAGTTTTCGGTTAACAGTATCATGAATCGGATCATCAAATCTACAGTTGAGATCCTCCTGCGCTCGAATATATCGAAACAGCGAAAGAAAAATCTTAGAAAGTTAATGCTGTATTTCAGTGAGGTGGATTTTATTGATTTGTATACGGTAAATTGGAATGTTCAGTATAATCGAAACAATCAGACCTATCGTATGCTGATCTCGATATGTTATTTGGTAGTAAAGGGTCTGTTGCAGACTCAATCAGATGGAAGCACCAAACTGATGGATTTTCTGGATGAGCAGCGTATGTGTCGATTGTATGAAAAGTTCATTCTGGAATACTACAGGAGAGAGTTTAAAAATCAGATTACCGCAAATGCATCACAGATTCCGTGGCAATTGGACAACGACGAGAATTCTATGCTGCCGGTGATGCAAAGTGATATTATGCTCCAGCGTGATGATAGAGTTCTTATCATTGATGCAAAGTACTATGAGCATAGTATGCAGGTACAGTTTAACAAGCATACACTTCACTCGGCTAACCTTTATCAGATTTTTACTTATGTGAAGAATAAGGAATACGAATTGAGAGAGAAGGACCATACGGTTTCGGGAATGCTTTTGTATGCGAAGACTGATGAAGAAATATATCCGAATAATGTATATCAGATGAGTGGTAACCAGATCACAGTCAGGACTCTGGATTTGAATTTACCATTTACAGAAATAGCAGAGCAGCTAGATACAATAGCAAAATTGCATTTCAGTTTATAAAGGAGGCCTCCTATTTGAAAAAGAAAAAAGACGAAATAACCATCCGTTCCAGTGCAGCAGAATACTTAACCTATGTTGCCTCTGTCGGTGATCAGCAGGACAGCATAGAGATGCGCTATGAGGATGAAAATATATGGCTGACACAGAAAATGATGGCCACATTGTACGATGTCGGCACTAACACTATAAATTATCATATTAAGAAAATCTTTGAGGACAGTGAGTTACAAGAGGATTCAGTTATTCGAAAATTTCGAATAACTGCCGCCGACGGAAAAAGCTACAGCACAAATCACTATTCCTTAGAGATGATCATTGCAGTAGGATTTAAGGTAAATTCTGAGCGTGCGGTGCAGTTCCGTAAATGGGTCAATCAAATTGCAAAGGACTATACCATCAAAGGCTGGGTTATGGATGACGAACGTCTAAAAAATGGTGGTTCCGTGCTCACAACAGAATACTTTGATCGTTTGCTTGAGCAGATTCGTGAGATCCGTTTGTCTGAGCGTAGATTCTATCAGAAGATAACGGACATTTATGCTACAGCTCTTGATTATGACCGCACAGCAAAAACGACAAAGCAGTTTTTTGCCAAGGTGCAGAACAAGATGCATTATGCAGTTCACGGACATACGGCAGCAGAGTTGATTTATGAGCGAGCAGATGCTGATAAGCCACATATGGGGCTGACCACGTGGGCAGCAGCACCGGAAGGAAAGATTGTAAAAAGTGATGTGAGTGTTGCAAAAAATTATCTTTCTGATCAGGAAATGCGTTCATTAGAGCGTATCGTTTCGGCATACCTGGATCTGGCAGAGGATCGTGCAGAGCGTCACATTCCGATGACAATGGAGGACTGGGCAAAGCGTCTGGATTTATTCCTGATGGCTGATGACAGAGAGGTCCTTCAGGATGCAGGAAAGATCACGGCAGAGATTGCCAAGGCTAAAGCCGAGACTGAATTTGAAAAGTATCGTGTTATTCAGGACAGATTGTTCATGTCTGACTTTGATAAGTACATGCTGGAATTGGAAGAAAATGCGAAGAAGTAATAAGATTGCTTATGCCGGATTTTCAGGCATAACAAGGTCGAGTGCATGGAAAACTGAACATCAGTTAGGTCTAAAAATAGCCGTTGACCTGTTTTTGTAGGAAGAACGGACAAGGTTGAAGCGATGGCGGTTCCTCGCAAGATTTGACTTTTATGTTGGAATCACTATAATAGTAGAAACGATTAAAAAAGTTGAACTTTTTCCGTGGACGAACGAGGTTCAGGCTGTGATATGGATAGCGGAATGTATCAAGATATTTTTGATATAGAATTTGTAGATATGTTTCCGCAAACAAGCGGAGACATTTTGGTACATACCATATTAGCCTGAATAGGTTCCCGATGACCGACATCAATCCGGACCTATCGAGCCATGTAGAGACTATAATAGGGCTACGTCGTACAGATTCGTGAAAATCCTTGAATTTACGCACTTTTGCAGCTTTTTCAATTTCGGCAGAACCGATGTGAAAAGGAATAAAAAGCAGATAGTGGACAGAATTCATGTCGTTGTCGACTATAGAGTCGACACGAGGGACACAATATTCTTTGATGAATAAAAGTGAATAAAATAGCCAATTTGGCAGGGATATTTAATTACAAAATATTGAATATCCCTGCCTTTTATTTTCTATTCAAGGAGGTGTCAATATGTTAAAGATAAGGCTTCAAGGGACAAAAAATGACATACGCTGGTTTGTACGTTTACTTCAGAGAGATAAGCGATTTGACGTGAATAATGTTTCAACTTTTTTCGATAATGTTGGAACAGATAAATATAAACGTGTGTATGCAGAAGTATCAAGAAAGAAAAAGGATTCTGGTAAGAAACCAAGTAACGTTATGCAGGTAGAAGAAAAATGTCACTATGTAGGAAGTGGCATGGTGATTCGATAGGAATGGAGGTACAACGGTATGTGTAAGGTAATAGCAATCGTGAATCAAAAAGGTGGAGTAGCAAAGACTACGACAACAGTGAACTTAGGTATAGGTTTGGTAAGAGAAGGCAAGAAGGTACTACTTATAGATGCGGATAGTCAGGGATGAACTGCTTGACTTTGTTGACAGGAAAAAGATTGGTTTTATTCAGGGTGTTGATCTTTCGTATCTGAACGAGGAGCAGCAGCAGTGGGTACTCGATATAATACTCGACAGGAATATATTCCCTAATATAGAGCAGTCGGCAAGACTAAAGGCATCCTGCCGGGAAAATATGCTTACACAGGAAGAAGTGAGGAACATCATGCTTCCGGAACAGGTGTTAGCAAAGCCGAGAAAGGTAACGTTCAAGGCAGACAGATTGGATGACTACTTTGATGAAGGATATACGGAAGAAAAGATTACAGAGGTTATAATAAACCTCTTAGATGAATGGAAGAAAAGAGGTGAGAGGGCATGACTAATATTGTAAATACCGGTAATGCGTCGGTGGATGCGCTGGCAGAGATGAGCATTAGTGGCAATGTTACACCGGTAAATTGGTATAAAACAATTTTGCGTGAAAATGGCAAGCCATACCTTCTCGCTATCTGTGTGTTGTCGGAAATCGTGTATTGGTATCGTCCTGTGGAAGTACGGGACGAGCATAGCGGCATGACAATTGGTTACAGAAAAAAGTTTCGGGAGGATTTGCTACAGAAAACCTACAATAATTTTGCCGAGCAGTTTGGAGAATCACGGAGAAGTGTGAAGGCAGCGTTTGACAGATTAGAGGAAATCGGTGTGGTCCGTCGTGAATTCTGTAACATAGAAACAAATAGCGGAATGATCTTAAATAATGTCATGTATATTGATCTATGCGTTGATAGACTTTACACATGTACATATCTGAACATACCAGGAGATGACGAAGATGTAGAAAACACAGGGGAAGAAATACAAAAACAGGCTGAAAACCAAGCAAATAAGCCTGTTACAAAATTTTGTACCACCTCATACAAAGTTTTGTAAGACAAATACAGAGAATACTACAGAGAATACGGAGGAGATTACCTATCCTATCATTCCATCAGGCACAGGCGTGAAAACTGATACGATGGATAGGATGGATGAAGTGCGCTCATTTATCAAAGACAATATTGATTATGACGTATTGCTTCAGTGCCATCCTACAGAGAAGATGGACATAAACGAATTGGTGGAGCTGATGGTTGAGACCATAGCGGTTAAACAGCCAGTAATCCGTATCAATAAATATGATTTCCCATATGATGTTGTTCGGAGCAGATTGGAGAAGATAGATTTTCATACGATGGAGTATGTGCTGGAATGCCTTCGCAACAATACTACAAAGGTACGCAACATACGAAGCTATATGCTCACGACACTGTATAATGCTCCGGTAACATGTAGTAATTACTATAAAGCAGAAGTAAACCATGACTTTTATGGTAAGTAACGATTCATAGCTGCTGGAAACAGCAGTTGACTATATATTTTTCACCTTCCCTTCCTTTTGAGGGGCAGGAGGGCACACCTGCCTCTCGTTTTAAGGAGATTGCTGCAAGCATGATTCTTTGATATAATCAATGCAACAGTTTTACAAATTGGAATATACGGAGGTGGATTATGAGATTAGATGGATTTGGATTATTTGTTGAAGATATGGCGAAAATGATTCGCTTTTATAGAGATGTTCTTGGCTTTGAGATTAAAGAAAGCGAAGACACATCAAATGTTTATCTTGTTAAGGATGGAACATTGTTTTTGCTATATGGAAGAAAAGATTTTGAAAACATGACACACAGAAGGTATGAATATATAAAAGGTCTAAATGGTCATAGCGAAATTGCGCTCTATGTTGATACTTTTGAAGAAGTTGATATGGCATACAACAATGCTATAAAAAATGGGGCAACGTCTGTATTAGAACCAGAGCTTGAACCGTGGGGACAAAGAACTTGTTATATCGCCGATCCAGAAGGTAATTTGATTGAGATTGGTTCTTGGAATAAGGTATACGAGCAAAAAGATTTATAACTTCCAGTTTGTCGAACACATGAAAATTTGAATTTGTAAATCTGATTGATTTTATAATACAAAGTATTGGAGAGAAATAATATATGTTAGATTTAAAAATCAAATACAACGAACTAACAGCAGAGCAATTTATTGAATTATGGGAAACAGTATGGGGAGATGGACCATCTCTTGAGCAAACAAGACTAGCAATGAAACATACCATATTTAGAGTTTCTATATGGGACGGAGATTGCATTGTTGCTATGGCAAGAATGAATGGTGATATGGGACTTAATTATTATATTAAAGATGTTGTTGTCAGACCTGAATATCAGGGAAAAGGTATTGGAAGAATATTAATAGATGAATTAAGAAGGTTTATAAATAACAATGGAGTAAAAGGAACAGATATTTTTGTGGAGCTATGTGCGGTTCCAGATAAGATACCTTTTTATGAAAAATTTGGATTTGAAGCAAATGAGGCACAAAGATTAAAAATTTTTCATCATGTCGAGTAATATTAAAATTCCAGTTTGCCAACTTGCCCTTTGAGAGAGGAGAAATCCTTTTCTCAAAGGGTTTTTTCTATTTATACGGATATTCGCAAACTACAAGATAAAGCCAAAACTTCATATACTCTAAGCACAAGGAGGTTGAGGTTTATATAGTTTGGATGAAATCACGGAGATATTCTGTAAATTAGGACTTCGTATTTGTAACAGCTTTGCTGATTTCAGTGGAAAGCCGAGTTCTGATAATGATATTCAATTGATGGTTTATTCCATACGGGAATAAATCTTCATCAAATCTTTATTTTTTTCTGTTAGGTTATATTTCAGTAAGAAATGAAATATAGAAGGAAGGATAGTAAAGATGGAAATGATGTTACAGACACAAAATCTATGTAAATATTTTAGAAAACAGAAAGCGGTAAATAATGTTTCACTTAATATCGAAAAGGGACAGATTTATGGACTGCTTGGACCGAATGGCGCTGGTAAATCTACCACATTGAAAATGCTGACCGGTATGATGAAACCAACTGCAGGAAAGATTTACTTTGATGGAAAACTTTTGGATAGGAAAGATTTATCAAAAATAGGAGCGTTAATTGAAAATCCGCCTATTTATGAAAATCTTTCCGCCAGAGAGAATTTGAAGGTAAGACAATTATTGCTTGGTACAGATGAAAACAGAATTGATGAGGTCTTGCAGATTGTATCACTTACAAACACCGGAAAGAAGAAAGCAGGACAGTTTTCTTTGGGGATGAAGCAAAGACTAGGCATTGCAATGGCATTGCTTGGAGAACCGGAACTTTTGATATTGGATGAACCTACGAATGGATTAGATCCAATAGGCATCGAGGAATTACGAGAGCTGATCCGGTCTTTTCCGGAACAGGGAATCACTGTAATTCTCTCCAGTCATATTCTCTCAGAGGTACAGTTACTTGCAGATAAAGTCGGGATTATTTCAGGTGGAATCTTAGGATACGAAGGAGCATTAAAGCAGGGAGATAATCTTGAAGATTTGTTTATGAATGTGGTAAGAAAAAACCAGAAAGCAGGTGAAATCCATGGTTAATATTATAAAAGCAGAACATCAAAAAGCCAAAAGAACCATGCGAAAAAAGTTTATCTGGGGATTTCCTCTTCTTACATTTGTCATGGCATTTATATTTACTCTTGGGATGACAAATGCTTATGCAGAAAGTGTTTGGAACTGGTGGTATACACTTTTGCTGCCGGGGATGATTGCTCTATTTTGTTATCTTTCTGTGGCGCAGGAGAAAAAGATAAAATACTATCATTTAATGACTATTCCCACAGACAGAAGAAAATTGTTGCTGGGGAAAATTATTTATATTGGGTACATGATTTTGTTTTCTAATGTGATTGTGTTTGCAGGAGCAACGCTTGGAGGCTTTCTTCTAACGACACATGTTCCAGTTGGAGGAGCGTTGATTGCAGTATTGTTTCTGACGGTTTCTGAGTTATGGGAGATTCCGGTAGCTTTATTTTTAAGTGAACGATTTGGAATGATTGTAAACCTGTTCGTCTGCCTATTTATTACCGTCAGCGGTGTGGTAATATCACAAACCAGAATCTGGTATGTACTTGTTTCTGCAATCCCTATGCGAATGATGTGCCCGTTGCTTCATGTTTTACCAAATGGACTTGCCGCAGAAGCAGGGAATCCTCTTCTGGATACGGGAGTCATTGTTCCGGGAATGTGTCTCTCAATCATCTGGTTTGTTTTTGTAACGGTTCTGTTTTTGAAATGGTTTGAGAGAAGAGAGGTGAAATAAGATGATTGGAAGATCTCTTAATGCAGACTTGCGAAAGATGAAAGGAACATCTGTGATTCTGGCACACTTACTGATTCCGATTATAACCAGCGTTATATTTTTAATATATTACTTTTTTTCACCATGGAATGAAAATATGAAAGTGATTGCATTTTATCAGGCAATAGGAGCAGGACTTCCGGTACTTATTGGAATTTTTACAGCAAGTGTGATGGAACAGGAACAAAATGCAGGTGATTTTCAAAATCTGTTGTCTTTACCGGATAAACCTGCAGCATTTTTATCGAAACTGTTGATGCTACTGGTTTTGTGTCTGTGCTCTATCCTATTGACAGCAATCATATTCGGAATTGGATTTGGAAGAATCGCATCAAGCGATATCGAAATCATGAAAGGATGTATATTTGCAGCATTGCTGCTGTGGGGAAGCAGTGTTCCACTTTATCTGTTTCAGCTGATTCTGGCTTTTCAGTTTGGAAAAGGGGTATCCATTGGAGCAGGGATTATATCAGGACTAATTAGTGCATTGATGCTTACCGGACTTGGAGATTATGTGTGGAAATATGTATTTGTCTGCTGGACGGGTAGAGTACCATATACTTATCTGCAATCTGTATTGGGAGAAACTAGTGTAGGTGAATGGTTGTCATTCATACCAGGTTGCTTAATATTTACAGGGATTAGTATGGTATACTATTTTTGGTGGGTAAACCACTGGGAAGGAAACAGAATATCGGAATAGAATCGAGGGAAACTATGGCAAACATACTGGCAGTTGATGATGAACCGGCAATTTTGGAAATGATAGAAAGCATTTTGAATAAGGATGGACATCTGGTTACCAAAGTAAGTAATCCGCTGAAACTTAATATGGAAGAATTACATCGTTATGACCTGATTTTACTTGACATTATGATGCCTGGAATGGACGGCTTTGAATTATGCAAAAGAATCAGGGCACTTGTGGATTGTCCGATTTTGTTTCTTACCGCAAAAACGGAGGAAAAAAGTCTGGTGAACGGACTTTCGTTGGGAGCAGATGATTATATTTCAAAGCCATTTGGAGTGATGGAACTTCGGGCAAGGATCAATGCACATCTTAGAAGAGAGCACAGGGAACATTCTGTCCGGATGGTTTTGGGGAGGGCCTGTATTCAAATATCTCAAAAGAAACTATTGGTTGATGATAAGGAACTTCCTCTTACGAAAGCGGAGTACGAAATTTGTGAATTCCTGGCTAAAAACAGGGGACAGGTTTTCTCGAAAGAACAGATTTTAGAAGAGGTCTTTGGTTTTGACAGTGAGAGTAATGACAGTACCGTTATCACGCATATCAAAAATATAAGAGCAAAATTTGCGGATTATGATTATACACCGATAAAAACAGTCTGGGGGATTGGATATAAATGGGAAGAGTAAAGAGAAGCAATGCACTCAGCTGGATTTTTATGAGATATGTACTGGTCATGCTTGGATCATTAGTAGGTTTGGTGATTGTTGCTTGGCTGCTGCTGTACCTTTTGATTAGTGTGGGCTGTATCTATCCGGCGAATTATGCAGAGCAAAAGATTAATGAAGCATATGATACGATTTTACGTGCGGATAAAGTAACTGCTGAGATGATTCCTGCACTTTGTGATTATGTAATCTTTTCAGAGAATGGAGAGAAAATAGGTGGAGATCTGTCAGAACAATACGAACAGATAGCATGGAATGTTGCAAAGTACGGAAACGCATCCGGGAAATATTTTTATAAAGTAATTGTAAGGGAAAATGAATATGTTGTATTGCAATATCGCCTGACACCTCAATATCATTCAGCTTTTTTGAGGGAGCATTTTATAGAACCACAGAATGTGATGAGTATTATGTCAGTGATTGGAGCGGTAGCGATTATCATCATTCCGTCCATACGTTTTGGAAAAAGAATCAAAAAGCAGATGCAGCCTGTATTAGACGCAATCAGACAAATAAAGGATCAAAATCTGGAATATGAGACATCCTGTTCCGGTATCAAAGAGTTTGATGACTGTTTATCGGCAATCGATGATATGCGAGATGCATTGCGAGAATCTTTAGAAAAGCAGTGGAAAACAGAGCAGGAAAAGAAACAACAGATGTCTGCTTTGGCGCATGATATTAAAACACCTCTTACGATTGTACGGGGAAATGCAGAACTACTTTCAGAGACTGAACTGACCACAGAACAGAAGAATAATATCACTTATGTTTTGAACGGCACAACACAGATACAAAGTTATGTAAAACAGTTGATAGATGTCACAAAATCATGGAATTGCAGTGATGTTACCTATACAACGGTGAGGTTAGAAGATTTTTTCGCAGATATAAAGGAACAGGCACTCGGACTGGCAGAAATCTATCACCAGAAAATAGATTGGAAGGCGGGACAAAGTGATAAAAAAGTAACAATTGCTTATGATCCAATGTTTCGAGCCGTAATGAATGTGATTCAGAATGCAGTGGAGCATACAAAAGAAAATGGAATCATTTATATTGATGCAAAGGAGCAGGATGACCGGCTGACATTCATTGTGGAGGATAGCGGATCAGGATTTACAAAAGAAGCATTATTGCATGGCACAGAGCAGTTTTTTATGGATGACACAAGTAGAAATGGCGAAGCCCATTATGGGATGGGGCTATTTTTTGCAAAAACTGTGGCTGAAAAATATGGTGGAGGTATTAAACTTTCAAATTCTGAAAATACAGGTGGGGCGAGGGTAGAAATATTTTTCCTGAGTAGTCAAGAAACAAGCTAAATAGACCGCAATTAAGCTATGTAAAAGAAATTTTACATGCTTTTATCTAATATGTAAAAGCCTTTTGATAGACATTACTACTACGTTTGCTGTAATCTCATGGAAGAAGGAGGCATGACTTCTATGGTAAGTAACGATTCATAGCTGCTGGAAAAAGCAGTTGACTATATATTTTTCACCTTCCCTTCCTTTTTTAGGGGCAGGAGGACAAACCTGCCTCTCGTTTTAAGTGGATTGCTGCAAGCATGATTCTTTGATATAATCAATGCAACAGTTTTACAAATCGGGATTTGTGGAGAGATTTCCTGAACTTTCCGTGTTTTTCAAGGCATGCAGAGCCTTGTATGATGAAATGATATGTATTTTCCCTTATTTTTGCCCTTGTGAGATAATCGTGAGGGAAATAAGGGAAATTTCTTTTTAGTCATTGCCTGCCACTTTGTCGAGAAGCCTTGCCGAATCTCGCTTAGCTTTTCTGGTGGAGTGAGCATAGACATTCATAGTGGTACTGACATCTGAGTGTCCTAACAGTTCCTGCACATCCTTTGGAGCAGCTCCGTTTGAAAGCAAGTTGCTTGTATAGGTGTGTCTTAACTGGTGAAAATGAAATCCTTCAAATCCCTCCAGCCTATTGGAAACTGACCGGCACACAAGACCAAGTGTGCTTGGTAATTCAAGGCAACCATCCGGTCTTAAGCAGACAAATGATATTTCCTTATATTCTTCAGGAACAGCCTGTGTTCCATCCAGATGATAATATTCATAATACACTCTGTTTTTGTCCTGTACTTCTTTGTAGTAATTGCGGTGATAGAGTTCACCATACTGCATCCGGTTTTTAAGCTGTTCTTTTCTTGCTTCTTTCAGTATGCCTGCTAGCGTATCTCCGAAATCAACAATTCTTACTTTTTTTCGTTTGGTAGGTCCAATGATGTTCTTGTGTCTAGCTCCATCATAACGGATACTTCTCTTGATAGTCAGGTATTGTTCCTCAAGATTAATATCCTGCCATGTAAGACCACAAACCTCACCGATGCGAAGCCCTGCGTAATATGCTATCTGAATTGGCAGTATTGCTGGGGGATTCTTTTCTTCAAGGTATTTTATTAACCTCTGGTAATCTTCGTGTGAAATTGGCTGAACACCTTCTTCAATGTCATCATCCGAAAATAAATCCACATCCTCCGCCTGTTTTTTCAGCTTGATATACTGCATTGGATTGAAAGTAATAAACTGCTTTGGAAATACTGCAAATCGGAAAGCCTGCTGTAATACAGCAGAAAATGAATGGATATAATCCTTGCTGTATCCCTTTTTGACAGTTCCATCCGGATATTCGCCACCAAATGTCAGTAAATCAAAGAATGACTGTAAATGTTCCGCAGTAACATTTTTTAACTTTCTGTCAGCAATAGGATGTTTCTTGATAACCCTTATTGCACCGAGATAGTTTTCAACAGTTCCATTGCTTAATGTCCCTGTCTTTAGTTCTTCCTCAGACCATAAATTAAGTAAATCACCTACAGTGAGATTATCTGTCTTAGCAACAAACTTTTTATTATCATAATCATCCATTGCCTGACGGAGCAGTTTTTCCGTTTCACTCTTGCTTTCTGTTCCAGCGTATTCTTTCTGAACCAGATTGCCGCTTTGATCTTCTACATAGAAGCGGTAGTACCATTTTTTTCCTTTTTTTCTGACAGATCCTTTTGCCATAATCGTGTTTCTCCTTTCGATATTCGACAATCGGAACTGATGAAATGCTTCTTGCGTGTAGGCATCTTATGGACAAGTCCATAAGCCAATTCGCCGCTCGTCAAATCTGTAAACAGCTTGACTCGCTTGTGCTCATTGTATCATAACTCCGGTTGTCGTTCTATACCGAATCGGAATTATCTTCTAAGAGATTGGATAGTCTCTGTGCCGCCACATCCGGATTCTTGGAATATGTTCTTATGATGTCAGCTATATCATTGAATGCGTTTACTGAGTGAGTAATCTCTCTCAGAAACATTATTTCGTTATATTCCTGATTGGATTCAAACCCCATCTTTGCTGCTACATCTGCATATTCTGTATTTCCCTTGAAATTATTGCAGGCATTGGTAAATGAATCAGCAAAGAGCTTGTATTCGTTTAATACTGCCAGCAACAGGTTCTTGGCAAAATCTCCTTCTGCGTTATCAAGGTTTGTTGGAAGGTTTTCGATAATACCTGTCATTGCGTCTTTTATAAGAAGTTCTTTCTTATCTGTTATATCTGTTTCGTAGCTGTCAGTTTCACCTTTGAGCCATTCCACAGATACATGAAGTGCTTCGGAAAGTCCTTCCAGTACCATCTTCTTGGTATTGTCGATTGTTCCGGCTTCATAACGCTGTATGGTGGAAGCGGTGACTCCCATCTTGTCTGCAACATAAGGTTGTGTAAGGTTTAATTCTGTTCTTCGGCTTTTAGCCCTCTCGCCGATAATCCGGCGAAGTTCCTTATCCTTCATGTTGTCTGCCTCCTTTTTGATTATTCCTTTCGGTATGTTCATACTATATCATATAAAAATTAAAATTGCAATATGCAATACCATAATCATCTTTACAATTTCGTAACGCTTGACAATAAAATATAAATGCGATATACTGACAGAAAAAATAAATTGCATAATGCAATTTTAAAGGAGGCGGTTAAATGACGGAAAGAAAGATAGCTCTATCTATAGAAGATGCTGCCGACTATACAGGAATTGGAAGAAACACTCTGAGAAAACTTGTTGAGTGGGAAAAGCTTCCTGTTCTAAATGTCGGAAGAAAAGTTCTTATAAAAACGGATATGCTTGAAAAGTTCATGGAAGTAAACGAAGGTAGAGACTTGAGAGATAAGAGCAGCGTAAAACCGGTCACAAGAAAAGTGACAACTTAAGAGAGGCGGCTTCTAATGAAACCGCCTCTGATATATCAGACCGAAGCCATGATATACCTACACGCAAGAGGATTATAACATGTGCTTCTTCTGATATGCAACAACCAATTATTGGAATGGAAGGACAGGAAAATCACAAGATATCAAAGCCCTCGGCGTTTGAGAGCGAAATACACCCCTAGCACAAACCTGCGGTTTATGCTCAGCGTATTTCGCCCTTGCAGGGAGCAAAGCCACGCAGGCGTGACTTATACAAATGCTGTCGCATTTGGTTATGCCGGATACGGCAATAAGCCAACAACAATACCACTTATATTGTCTGTTCGTACTCCATTCCCACTAGCAGAGGAAGGAGAAGAAAGCATATTGACAACAAGACATTCATTTATACAGATGACCAAGCTGTCGAATGTCCGGGGAAGAATAACCTATATATCAAGCCATGCAAAGCAGGAACATCTGTATGCTGTCTATGAAACTACGGAAAGAAGTTACTGGACAGAACTTGCACGATGCAGCCAGCAGGAATTTAAGAAAAGCGGTGTTGAGGGAAATTGTATCGAGGCAAGAGAACTTATCATTGCCCTGCCTGAATCATTTTATGAACAGGAAATGTCCGATATGCTGCTAAAATCGTTTACGGATAAATTCAAAGAAAAGTATGGCGTGGAATGTGTTGCAGCACTTCACCACAATAAGCGTATGACAAATTTCCATATCCATCTTATCTTTTCCGAAAGGCAGTTATTAGCGGAGCCTGTTATAAAGATTGCCACAAGAAATATGTTCTATGATGAGCATGGTAATCATGTAAGGACTAAGAAAGAAATCCTTGATGAAGCTGGCAATATCCGCAAAAGATGTAAGGTTATAGGGAAAGGCGAGGTTTATGAGAAGAAGCTGTTTACCTCAAAGAATACGAGGTTCAAGCAGGAAGATTTTCTGGATGAGGTAAAACTATTCTATACCAGAATGATAAACCATTGGGTAACGGACGAAAAAGACAGATTAACAGTATTTGACCGCAATGGTCCATATCTTGCTACCAAGAAGATTGGTAGGAATAATCCAAAGGCAGAACAGATTGAGCAGGATAATAAGTTGCGGATGGACTGGAATCGGGAGGTTGACAGGGCAATCATAAGCAATGTTCCTATGGATGATATTTTACAGATAAAAAGGGAACATATCACAGAACCGATAAAAAGGTCGATTGAAATATATGGGAACAAACCTCAACGATTAGCATTGATACTTAATATGGCGATTACGGAACTGGTACTGCTGATATCGAAGGTGCTTGAAGCAGCCAGAGCTATTCGGAATAAGATACTGCATACAGATGTTACAAATGCCGAAAAAACAGATTTTACAAGCAATATAGTGGTAGATAACACAGATAATATTTCTGCTATTGAAGAATCTACAAAAGTTGAGAATAAAATAACAACGCAAGAAGAAACAATCAAGGAAGTTAATGTTACAAAACCAGACAAGCCTGTAATGACACCAGAGGCAGCCACATATCCAAAGCTTAAAAAAATAAAAGCAGAGCTTGATAATCAGAATAATCTTATCTTTCAGGCTGAACAGCAACGGGGTAATCTTGAGATTGAATTATCTGATTTGAAGGGATTGGCAAAGCTTACAAGAAAAGCTGAATTACAGAGAAAGATTGATGAAAAGACTGATTATATCAATCGATTGAAGATAGGACTTTCAAATATGGTTCGTAACTACGGATTTGAGAACATGAATGAATTTTATCTAAGCTACAAGGAATCTCAAAATGCATATGCAGAGTATCAGCAGGAAGTTGATGACTGGAAGAAATCCAATGACAATGCAGAAACACCAATGAATAAGACAGAAATGATGTCAGAGAAACTTGCCCGATTGCAGAAAGATGTTGGAAAGTTTAGACAAAACAATAGAAGAACATTTGACAAAGAGATGAGGTAATACTCCGCTTCTTTAGAAATGATGTCCAGCCAATATTACTATAATATCAGATTTAAATGATTGATAAATCCTGACATTTTTGCTATTCTAATTATTATAGAAATATTGCAACGGAGGTAGACAGGCATGGCGGTCAGAGAGATAATCTTAACAGCACAGCACAGCACAGCACAGCACAGCACAGCACAGCACAGCACAGCACTCTGACTGCGCCTTTTTTTCGACTGTTCATATTCATAAAAGGAAACGGATAAAAGCATCAATAAATATGTACATGGATAAGATGTATGTATTTAGTGGTGCTTTTTCTGTCTGATAAGGGGGGATCATTTGATTTGAATTTAAAGCATGGTCATACATGGAAATTAAGAAAACGTATCTATTTTAATACTATATTTACAAAAACAAAGGAGGATTCAGATGAGAAGATTAAAGCATAATTTTAAGAAAGGAATGGCGTTTGTTCTTACCTTTGCCATGATAGCAGGACTGGTTCCTGCTATGTCAGGCGGAGCAAATAAGGTGCAGGCAGCATCCGGTTCGGGAACGGAACCAAGTGTGTCAGCCTATGCCACAAAGACACAGTTGATGGATAATACATTTGCCCCGAATGCAGATGGAACTGCAGAAAATTATGGAATGATTGTATTTGGTAAAAAATCAGATGGAATAACAGCACAGGAATGGTATATCTTAGGAGAGGATAAGGGTGTATCAGGGGATAATACCATCATCTTTGCCACAAGCCCCATAGCAACAGGGCAGAAGTTTAATTCAAGCTATGACAATAAGTCTTTTGCTTCAAGTTTTGGTGTATATGCAAGTAATCCATCAGAAGTATATGCAAACCACTACGGAGCAAGTGAACTTCGAGTGGCATTGCAGGGTATGGCTACGAATACAAACTATTTCACCACAGCCGAGCAGGGCTTGATGAATGCTACCACAGTGAAAACGAAGGACACGAAGAACAGTAATGTGACCTATACCACCACAGACAAGCTGTATGCATTACAGGGAAATAATTATGGTGATAAAAAACTGTTGGCAGGAACCAGTGACAGTACAGTACTTGCCGTGTATAGTTACTGGGACGGCTATTCTTGGAGCAACGATTCTGTGTTCTGGCTGCGCTCGCCTTACGCTGATGATGCTAACATTGCGTCGCTCGGTTTTACGGGCTCTGGTGTCGGCAGCCGCAATGTTGACTACGATTACGCTGTTCGGCCCGCTTCCAATCTGAATCTGTCATCTGTTCTCTTCGCATCTGCTGCGACAGCAGCATCATCTGATACAAAATCGGAAAAGATAACAGACAGTGCGGCGATGACTTTAAGACTGGACGGAACAGGTAAGGATATTGGTACAGTAACATATAACACCACAACAGGTGATATTAAGGTGGTGAAGGGCAGTACATCACAAACAGTGGCACTTGTAGTGCAGGGCAAGGACGGAACAAATGACTGGTATTACAGTAAACAGATTACAGGAACAGAGACGATAAATGTATCTGCTATTGAGGCAGAATCAAATACACCGGCATCAATCAATTTATCAGCCTGCAAAATCTGGCTGGAAATAACCGAGGATAATGTTTCATATGCAGTAAACGCAGAAAAAGAGATTGAAAAAATCAATACCACCTATGTAACCAAAGAACAGTTGATGAATTCATTTAAACCATACAGTAATGGAACTGCAGTAAATTACGGCAAGCTGGTATTTGGTAAAAAATCAGATGGAACAACAGCACAGGAATGGTACATTTTAGGAAAGGATACAGGTGTATCAGGGGATAATACCATCATCGTTGCCGCAAGCCCGATTGCAAGAGGGCAGAAGTTTAATTCAGACATAAGCAATAAGAATGATGAAAATCTATGGTCAGATTGTGTTTATAGTGAAGCGACTATAACAGAAGTATACGCAAATCACTACGGAGCAAGTGAACTTCGTGATACACTGCAGGGTATGGCTACGAATACATCCTACTTCACCTCAGCCGAGCAGGGCTTGATGAATGCCACCACAGTGAAAACGAAGGATACGAAGAATAGTAGTGTAACCTATACCACCACAGACAAACTGTATGCGTTACAGGGAGATTATGATAATGACCAATACTTGTGGGCAGGAACCGATGACAGTACAGTACTTGCCATGAGTAGTTACTTGAGGAACGGAGAGTGGTTCTGGCTGCGCTCGCCTTACGGTGGTAGTGGTGACTTTGCGTTGTGCGCGGATCGGGGCTATTATGTCATCCTCGGCCGTGTCGACATCGACTCCGGGAGCCCTGTTCAGCCCGCTTCCAATCTGGATCTGTCATCTGTTCTCTTCGCATCTGCTGCGACAGCAGCATCATCTGATACAAAATCGGAAAAGATAACAGACAGTGCGGCGATGACTTTAAGACTGGACGGAACAGGTAAGGATATTGGTACAGTAACATATAACACCACAACAGGTGATATTAAGGTGGTGAAGGGTACCACATCACAAACCGTGGCACTTGTCGTACAGGGCAATGACGGAACAAATGACTGGTATTACAGTAAACAGATTACAGGAACAGATGTTGTGAACGTATCTGCTATTGAGGCAGAATCATATACACCGGCATCAATCGATTTATCAACCTGCAAAATTTGGCTGGAAATAACCGAGGATAATGTGGCTTATGCGGTCAATGCAACTGAGACAAATATTAAAATAATTCATTCAATAGCAATTACAGATATTGATACTCCGATGCCTGATACTGCATTGGATACCGAAGCATCATGTACAACAGAAGGTGTAAAAAGCACCACACCACAGATTACATGGACACCAAGTGATACCACAGCGGGATATAATATGAGATACACGGCAAGCATTACACTTACAGCAGATACAGGCTATGAATTTGCAGATAATGTGACAGCTACCGTATCAGGCAATACTGCAACGAGCGTTACACAGAATGCTGCAGATGGTACATTGACAGTAACCAAAGAATTTACAACAGACAAGAGAAAGATAGAAAGTGTAGCTGCGCCGACAGTACCGGCAAATAATACATTTACAACTTACTATGGCTATGACGGATATGATGAAACTCCTATAAGCGGAACTAACACGGAGCTTGGCAAGACGGCAACAGTAACATTTGAAGGAACAACGTTACCAACTACAGCAGATATGGCTGTGACATGGACCATTGAGAGTAACGGAGGAGTTTATGACAAAACGCCGGGAGCAGAGAACACCTTTAGGTGGACAATCCCTGAATCTGCATTGACAAATTATAATGCTGTTTACTGTCAGGGCTATGATACAATTACAGACAATATCACAGGCACGATTAAGCTTAAGAATAAAGCCGCAACCCCTGTCACCATCACCGGAACAGACAGCAGTATATCATATACAGGTGCAACCATTGATGTATCAAAGTATTTTAGCATCGACACGAATGCAGGAACTGCAACATATACACTTGTTGGCGGAACCGGAGAAGGCATGCTTTCGGATAAAACACTTACCGTAACCCATACAGGAACCTTTAAGATTAAGGTAAGTACTGCAGCAAACGGAATCTATGCGGCAGGAGAGAAAACAGTTACTCTTACGGTAGATAACGGAACTATCCTGTATACGGCAACTGATTCCAGCACAACCTATGACGGACAGCCACACAGCATCAGCGTGAGCGTGACTAATCCTGAAGGAACAGATGTAACCTACAGCACCGATGGCGTAACCTACGGCAGTGATAATCCTTCTTTTAGCAATGAAGGTACGCATACCGTATACTATCGGATTACGAAGGATAACTATATCACCGTTGAGGCATCAAAGACAGTAACCATAAATAAGAAGCCTGTTACCATAACAGCACATGAACAGAATATTATCTGGGGTAATGATATTAACCAAAGTCTGTATACCGTATCAGAGGATGGACTCATTACAGGTGACAGCATTAAAGAAATAACCCTTACACCAAGCACAACAGCTCGTACAGAGAATGGAACGATCTCCGTAAGTGGTGTGAAGATTGAAAATGCTGCAGGTGCGGATGTGACAGCCAACTATGATATTACAATGGCTAATGGTAATTTGAAGATTACCCACAATACAGCCCTTGCTCCTGAGCGGATTGAAGCATCAAAGACAAAGACCACGTATACAGCAGGCGATACCCTGAATGTGGATGACCTTGCAGTCACTGTGTACTATGCAGACGGATACAGTGAACCTGTGCAGGATTATACAACCAATGTATTCGCAATAGATATGTCAGCGGATGGAGATAAGATACTGACAGTATCATATACTAAGAATGGCGTAACAAAGACAAAGGATATTACAATAAAGGTAAATGCAGCTCTGGCATCTTATAAAATTATATCTGGTGCAGACAGTGAGTGGAAGCAGAATACAGACAGAACCATCACTATCGGAGGAAATGGAGAATTTTCTAAATTTGAAAGCGTAAAAGTTGATGGAAGCATAATTGATGCAAAGAACTACACCGCAAAAGAAGGTTCAACGATTATTATCTTAAAGGCAGATTACCTGAAAACACTTTCTGTCGGAACACATTCATTTGAAATCGTATGGGCAGATGGCTCAGCAGTTACAAGCTTTAAGGTAAGCAAGAATACATCAGATAATGAAGGTAGTAAAGACAACAACGGTAATAAGGACAACAGCAATGATAATCCAAATAGTAATCCGGCAGCTGTACCTGATGACAAGAAAACTAATGACAGTAACAGTGGAAATAATACAGACGACAGCCAGCAGATAACAGCACCTCAGACTGGCGATAACAGCCATCTAATGCTCTGGGTGACATTATTGGCTGCTTCACTTGCAGGTCTGCTTGCATTGTTAAGTGTACGCATGAAAAAAGATGATGAATAATATGCAGCGTTAAGACTTACGGCATATATATTCAGTAAAGGGGATAGTTTGCACGAAAGAAATGCTGGCTATCCCCTCTGTATATATGGTGGTATATGCAGAGTGTTATTCTTATGCGTCTTCTGCATCTACCCACATCTGCATAGTTCCATCAAGATATAGCTTAACATACTCTAGTGGCTCATCAATCGCAAGAGCATTTAACGAACATTGTGAGCAGGGAGTAGTTTTTAGTCCATCCTCTGCCTTATTACAGTCAATGCGTAACATATATCCGGCAGATGTGTAGATATCAATGCTGTTGTGATACATATTGTATTCTGCGTAAATGGTATTCATGTTGTGTCTCCTTAAAATCAAAAAATATTGAAGCATTTCAATCAGTTCACCATGTCAGTTTTATTTTGTGTTATACTGTTTTATAAGATTTTCTTTCCCTTACTTTTTCCCTTATCAGAGTTCGTAAAAACCTGTGGGAAGATATAACACAAGGGAAAGTCTAAGGGAAAGTTCACCTACCACAAACTTAGTGTTTTCAATGGCTCGTGAGAAATTTAGTAACAAAATATAACAGTTATTAAATTCCTTAGAATAGGTGAAATCTCAATCGGTATTTGTCGACTTGTTAATTTCCAATTTTTAGTGATAGGAAGATACGCAATGAATGGTTTGATTATAAAGGTACTCAGCATAAGTATTGCGGTAGTAACCGTAGTATACTTGATTATTTATAAAGGAAATACCATGATTACAAAGATATTTAGCGTGTGTATTATAGCAGCAATGGTAATATACTGGATTGTTTATGAAAGAAATACAAGAAAGCGAAAAAAACAGGAATTACAGCGTGATGACTATTTATTTGCGAAAGAAAACGATTTGCCGTTACAGATAAATTGGAATGAGATAAATGACTTTTTGTCAGATTCCGGATATGGTGTAAATATGCCAATGGAGAATTGGTTTATGATGGATTGGGCGAGACAGCCCTGTGTGGAGAATGGTATAAAAGAAGGAAAGTTTTCAATGAAAGGGTTTCGAGTGTTACAAGCTTTAAGTAACGATATGAAACACATTTTTTATGATGTGTGGTTTAATTATGACCGTGGTCCGGATATAGAAGATAAAAATAGGAAGTACGAAGCCGTAAAAAAGGTGTTGGATACAAAATACGCCGGTTTGTCAGAAGAAGTACGGAAGAATATATATGACCAATTTGTTAAGATATATGAAAGAAAAATCTAATTATAATACAAAGGATGAAGCTGTTGAGTTTTTAATGAATGAAACTAATCTTACATATGAAGAATGTTCTAAAGCCAACGATTTCCATATTAGACTAAATAAGAAAAATTAATATACAATTCAAGTTTGTAGGGAACAACAGCTAAGACAATTTTATAATAAAACAGCGTCAGAGCATTTATGTGTAAAAGCATGAATGCTCTTTTTTTGTCCTTTCCTGGACAAAGAACAAGAAAGCAGCTTTTGGACAAATTGTCCAGAAGTTCAAATAAAAAAGAAGGAGGATACCTGATGTATAGCAAAAATGGTATTCCGTGGGTAAGACCACCCACACAGGACAGGCAGCATAGAGAAAATAATATAGGGAGGACAGAACAATGGCCGATGAATTGACGCAGGAGTCGTTCCAGACAGGAAAGGCGATTGTGACTGTCAGCGTAGATCTGATTACTGCCATTGCAGATGCGTGCAAGCGGTCTGAACAACAGAATCCGGGTATGAGCGAGGAACAGAAGGAGACATTGCTCGGCAAGGTTGTCGATGGGGTAATGTCGAATTATACTATGCAATGAAACATCAGAGTATTAAGGGCGACAGGAGGACATGCCTGCCTCTCGTTTTAAGGGGATTGTTGCAAGCATGATTCTTTGATATAATCAATGAAACAGTTTAACGAATCGGGATTTGTGGAGGAATAGTATGAAAGAAAAATTACCAACATTCACATTAAATCAATCAGTGGGTAATAGAGCTGCTTCGGAACTTCAAGCAGTAATGCAGAAGTTTAGTGTGTTTCAAGAAATTGATACAAGTCAGGATTTGGGAATTGATTTTATAGGAACAATTATAGAGAACTGCCATCCAACAAAATATAATTTTAATGCCCAATGTAAAGGAACTGATGATAGCGAAATTAAGATGAACGCAGGTAAAACAGAATTTACCTATTCAATAAAGACGCAAACCATAAACTATTGGAGACAAAAGAAAGATGTTACTTTTTTGTTTTTGGTAGATATAAAAAAAGAAATTATATTTTGGACTGCACCTCTAAGAGAAGTTGAAAATCGTGATTTATCGAAACAAGATTCTGTGACAATCCATATTCCGGTAAATAATTGTATCAGTTCTAAAACAGATTGTTTAAGTTCAACTTTTAAGTTTGAAATAATAAGATATTATGCATGCTTTGGTCAAGATATTGTTTCGCAATTAAACCAAATACAACATATAAATGATAATAATGATATAGCAAATATGCTAGAGCTAATGGCTGTATTAGAAAAAAATATGACGCTTGTAAAAAATAAGTATGATGAAATAATCGATGAGTTAAATAATAAAATCGAAGAAGATCTAAAATGTACACTTAACTATTGTGTAAGACTTGATCAGATGGATGATGTTGTCCGACAATACTGTCCAAATGGGATTTTTAATACTAAATTTTCTAGTGGAGCTAACAAAAAAACAATAAAAGAATGCAAACTTGAGTTAGAACAATATGTGGAAAGTGACACAATTTCATATGAAAAACTGTATGAGCTTTCCAAAGAAATATATGAGATTAGATGTAATATTTTAGGATTTTTAAGAGAAATGGTATATGAAGATATGCCATTTACAAATCATGCAGATATCGATGAGGAGTGTATTAGGGTTTTAGGTTATTAGTTATAGGTTTGAACTACATGATAGAAACCAACACACATAGTTATTGTTAAATTCCAGTTTGTAGGGAACAACAGCTAAGACAATTTTATAATAAAACAGCGTCAGAGCATTTATGTGTAAAAGCATGAATGCTCTTTTTTTGTCCTTTCCTGGACAAAGAACAAGAAAGCAGCTTTTGGACAAATTGTCCAGAAGTTCAAATAAAAAAGAAGGAGGATACCTGATGTATAGCAAAAATGGTATTCCGTGGGTAAGACCACCCACACAGGACAGGAAGCATAGAGAAAATAATATCGGGAGGACAGAACAATGGTCGATGAATTGACGCAGGAGTCGTTCCAGACAGGAAAGGCGATTGTGACTGTCAGCGTAGATCTGATTACTGGATGAAAAATAAATTTTGTTGAGGTTAAATTGAGATTGACTTTGTATTGTATAAGGAAAGAATCTGCGAGACCGATTATACGGACGAAACTTTTGAGACAGAAAAGATTACATTAGTGTCAAATCCTATTCACACAGGTTCCAAAGAACCAGTAGTGTGGTATCAGTTGGGAGAATTGATGAAAAATGCAAAAAATCGTGTGAAGATCCACACGCCATATATTATCTGTAATGATATGATGTATAATACATGGGAGGAGATTGCAGAGAACGTTTCAGATTTTTCTATCATGACAAATTCAGTTGCAAATAATAGGAATCCATTTGGGTCTGCCGATTATGCGAAAAACAGAAATAGAATCCTGTTCTGATAAAGGAGGAAGAAGATCGTGTTTCAAATATTAATTGTAGAAGATGATAAAGAATTAAGCCAGCTATTCCAAAAAGTGCTTGAGAAGAATGGATATCAGGTCAAAAGTGCATCGGATGGAGCACTGGCATTAGAAATATTGGATAAAGAGTATATTGATCTGATCATTTCCGATATTATGATGCCGGTTATGGATGGCTATGAACTGGTGTCGGAACTCCGTTCAGCAGGATATCAGATACCGGTACTTATGATCACTGCGAAAGGTTCCTTTGATGATATGCGCCAGGGTTTTCTTTCGGGAAGTGACGATTATATGGTAAAACCGGTAAATGTGAATGAAATGGTTTTAAGAGTCGGAGCACTGCTTCGCCGTGCACAGATACTGAATGAACACAAAATTGTGATCGGTTCAACAGAGTTTGATTATGATGCAATGACGGTTACAACTGATAAGGAAAGTCTTGTTTTGCCTAAAAAAGAATTCCTGCTTTTATATAAGCTTGCAGCTTCGCCAGGCAGAACATTTACAAAACAACAGTTGATGGATGAAGTATGGGGATACGAGACGGAGGCAGACCCACATACGATAGAGGTACATATAGGAAGAATCAGAGAGCGTTTTAAAGATAACCCTGATTTTGAAATCGTAACAATGCGTGGAATTGGATACAAGGTGGTGAAAAAATAATGGAACAAAAGAAAGAAAAAGGATTGCGGATCCGATCCTGTCTGACTGGTGCAATCTGGCTGGCACTTGTATTTTCAACAGTCATATCTGCTTTATTATTTGCTTTTTTGAATCATTTTTTTAATCTGCCGGGCAGCATACCTGTGCTTGGCTGGCTTTTGATTTTCAATACATTGATTGCAGGGCTGATCACTTCCTTTATTAATGCAAAGTTACTGGAACCAATTACCAGACTTAGTAAAGCAATGAAGGAAGTTTCTCAGGGAGATTTTGAACAGCATTTGGAAACGAACAGCCGTATAGCAGAAGTTGGAGAATCTTATCAAAGTTTTAACGTTATGACAAAAGAACTTCGTGCAACAGAGGTGTTGCAGATGGATTTTGTATCTAATGTTTCTCATGAGTTTAAGACCCCGATTAATGCCATTGAAGGATATACAATGCTGCTTCAGGGAGAAGAACTGTCTCCGGATCAAGAGGAATATGTAGAAAAAATCTTATTTAACACCCAAAGACTTTCCGGATTGGTTGGTAATATTTTGCTGTTATCCAAGTTAGAGAATCAGAATATACCAATGAAAAAAACAGAATATCGTCTGGATGAACAGATCCGCCAGGCATTTCTTTCATTGGAAACAAAATGGACAGAAAAAGAAATTGGTTTTCAGGTAGAATTGGAGGAAGTTAAATATACTGGGAATGAAGGACTTTTTATGCATATCTGGTTAAATCTTTTGGATAATGCGATTAAGTTCAGCCCTTCAAAGGGGACAATTATGATGTTTCTGAAACAAGAACAGGATTCTGTTAAGTTCATTCTGGAAGATGAAGGACCAGGAATAGAGGATGATGTAAAATCCAGAATATTTGACAAGTTCTATCAGGTAGATGGATCTCATAAAGCAGAAGGAAATGGTCTAGGTCTTGCACTTGTAAAACGGATTGTAGATAGTGCCGGAGGAACAATCAAAGCAGAAAACCGTGAATATGGTGGATGCAGATTTGTTATAGAGCTGCCAAAGCAGAAAGATGAGATTATATAGTTTTAAGATAAATTAGAAGATGGGAGAATTTATATGACATTTTATCAGGAGTTGCAGTTAAATCAGGCAGGTTCTAAAAACCTGTTGAAAAAGAGTGAAACACTAAAAGAAAAATTATATCATATGTGGGTATATCTGGTGAAGATAGCTGTTACAATGGCATTTTGTTTTTCCTTTGTTAGTATTTTCAGCATCCTATTTGGAAATGAGAACAGCATTGTAGGTGTAGTAGTCTTATTATGTCTCATGGTGTTTAGAAATGCGGATCTGGGGATCCGCATCGGACAATCTACGATGCTTTTGGCTTTGTTCTTTGTAATTATGACTGTATGTCCGCATTTAGCAAATCAGTTTTCACCGGTATCGGGAATGCTGTTAAATATTGCGGCACTGGCTGTGTTGATTCTGTTCGGATGCCATAATCCATTCATGTTTAATCAATCTACATTGGTTCTTGGGTATCTGCTGTTATATGGTTATGATGTTACGGGAAAAAGCTATCAGATGCGATTAGTCGGAATGGCTTTAGGTGCAGCACTTACCTGCTTCGTATTTTATCGAAATCATAAAAACAGAACTTATAAAAGAAATCTGAAAGATCTGGTACAAGAATTTGATATCACTTCTTCCAGAACAAAATGGCAGATATGTCAGATTTTATGCGTACCGATTGTCATTTGCATTGCAGAACTTTGTAATATGCCACGTGCAATGTGGGCTGGTATTGCGGCCATGTCCGTGATTTTGCCGTTTATGGAAGATATGCACTACAGAGTCCGTAAAAGGATTGTCGGAAATATTGCAGGTGTTATATGTTTTACAGTATTATATTTTCTGCTTCCTTCGTCAATATATGCATATATAGGAATTCTTGGTGGAATCGGTGTAGGATTTTCAGCACAATATGGCTGGCAGGCAGTATTTAACACATTTGGTGCTTTAGCCATTGCTGCAGAGACTTATGGACTACAAGGAGCGGTTAGTCTTAGAGTGATTCAAAATGTTTTTGGTGTTGTGTTTGCTTTAGCATTTTGTGTTATATTTTATTGGTTTATGTCTAAAAAAGATAGATATAAACAGTAAGTCAAACACACAAACTATGGAGTCTTTAGTCGGTTTAATAAAATTTTAGATAGAAAATAAATCATTATAAAAAGATCCTGTTCATACTATGATATATAGAACAGGATCTTTATTTACTTTATTTCGCCAGGAAATTGCTCTGAATCTCCATCGGCATATGATAAGCCTGGCCTCGTTCTGAACCATATCTTCGATTTCCTCATCTTCAATCAGCAGATCGGCAGCAAACAGATTGGCCTGGTATTTTGTATTATCTGTCATATTGTAGAGTGTATCGTCTTGCAGCTCATAAAACAATATCCTTTCAGTGTCTTATATCTGGAAGTTTCCCCGACAACAATGTTCATCTGATCCATGATCTCAAATGGATCTCGGGTTCCATATTTCTTGATTAATTTCTTTGTTTCTGTATATATGTAAGTGTTTCATTTTTTTACATTAACGTGAAAAATATGGACGTGAAAAAATAAAATGCTATAATAAAAAGAATTGAGACAAAGCAGATGAAAATCTGTGACACAAAGCTAAAGGGCTTGTAAAACGAAAATATTGAAATGTGTTTTAATCGAAAGAATAAGGAATTTGACGTATGCAAAAAACAAAATGTTATCTGGCCGCATTGGTGTCTGGTGTACTTTTAGTAACTGGTATTTTGGCTGGATATGGACAATCTAAAAAAAACGATCACCTTACCGTGTATCTGTGGGAAAATCGTTTAATGAAAAATATTGCTCCTTATATCCATGAGCAGTTTCCAGATCAGGATATTGAATTTATTATTGGAAATAATGACACTGATTTATATAGCTATTTTAAAGAGCATGGTGAGTTGCCGGACATCATGACAGTACGTCGATTCTCTGGAACGGATGCGCAGGATTTACAGCCATATCTAATGGATTTTGCTTCTTATGATGTGGTTTCTAAGTACTATTCCTATGCAGTGGAATATTATAAAGATACAGATGATGAAATTCAGTGGTTGCCAATCTGTGCAATTCCGCAGACGATTATTGCCAACAAGACACTGTTTGATCAGTATGGAATCAAAGTTCCGGAAAATTATGAAGAATACGTACAGGTTTGCCAGCAATTTTATGATAAGGGTATAAAACCTTACTCGATGGACCTTGCAGAAGACTGGTCAAATCAAGAAATAATTCAGGCGGCAGCGATTGGTGAATTTACAAGTTTGGATGGTATTGACTGGCGAAACAAAGCCGAAACTTCAGCTGGTGAAATAAAATTTGACGACGTACTATGGAAAAGAATTTTTTCGGAAACAAGTCAGTTCCTTAAAGATTCGCATTTTAGTAAAGAGGATATTAATGTTAATATTAATACAGGAACTCAGATGTTTGTTGAAGGAAAATCAGCAATGTTTCATGGACAGCCTACAGATATGCAAAAATTACAAGATCAGATGGATGCGGAACTAATTCGTATTCCTTATTTTTCACAGACTTCAGATAGTTCTTTTGTGTATATGTTCCCATCCTTAAATATTGCATTCAATAAAGAATTGGAAAAAAACCAGGAAAAACTGGATACAGCATTAGATGTGTTGGATTGTATGATTTCGGAACAGGGACAAAAACTGATTGCAGATGGAAGTGGTGTGATTTCGCTTAACACAGATGTTTCATCAATGATGCAGAATGTACCAGGCTTGGAAGAAGAAATTAAAGATACTTCTATTTATATCCGATATTCTGCTCAAAAATCATTCGATGCCAGTCTTGAAGCTGTTCACGGATTATTATCAGGAAAAATGGATGAAATGCAGGCTTATAATGCTTTTCGTAGTGAAATGAATAGTAAAGATTCAAAAGAAAAAAGTACAGTGAATTTTGAAAACGAGTATTCCATTCTTCTTACAGATACGACAAAATCTATTTTGAAAAAAATTAATCCAAAATGTGCTGTTGAGCAAATAGGGGATACAACATTATCTAGTGCATGGATTGCGGCCATGTCAAATGGGCAGCAACCGTCAGCACCAGAAGACTATATAGAGGTTGAAAAATAAAGTGCAAATAGAACAAGAGATAATTAAGAGAAAAAAAATAATAATGCCATTGTTTGTCATAATTTTCATTCTTTCAAGTTTTGTTTTTGTAAAGTTTCTGTTGAATAGGATGAATACATATATTGAGGTAAATGGAGAAATCAGTATGGAAGCTGTTGTCGAACAGATTCAACAGACCTATGATATGCAAGTGAGTGGATACTATAGACAGTTACATTTTGTTGAGGGCTATCTGTGTAAAGAGAAGAAAATATCCCTTGAAACAGAAAATAACCGAATCTTTTTTAATGCATGGGAAAAAGAATCTGAGAGTACACTTTTATTTCTACAGGAAAATGGAAAAGCTATAACCTCAGATGGAACAAAACTGAAAGTTGATATGCCTAGTAAGCTTTTGCTGGATTTGAGAAACGGATCTAATATTGGAAAATTGGTCGCTTTGGAATTTGAACAAGTGAAAAAAGACGGTTATTTGGTAGCAATTCCATGTCAGGAATATATGATTAATGGGGAAACTTATACAGCGATTGGAACAGTGTATGATCATTCGAAATTAGACTCCATGTTAAATCTTGGAGGATATGATGGAAGTGCATATCTCTTCATGTTGGATGATGATGGAAATATTACTTATACGAACCAGAAGGATGACATTTTTTTTCGAAATTATTCATTACTGAAACATTTGAAAAGTGATCATGCTATAACAGAAAAAGAGTTTGATTCTCTGAATAAAAAGATTGCGGGGGGAAAAAAGGGAGTAGAACTTATGGGGAAAGATGAGCCTTATTATTTGGGATATTGTCCGATAGAAAGCAACAATACGATGTTGATTTGTATTGTAAAAAAAGCGACAGTAGATAATGTGTTGAAAGAATACCAGAAAACGATTGGGCTTACTACAATGCTCATGACAGGATTTATACTCTTGCTTTTTGCTGGATTATTCTACAGTGTTTCCAGATTCAGTATTGCAAATCAAAAAGTTAAATTTGAAAAAAGAAACAATGAGCTTCAGGCAATGGCTATAAGCGAAATGGAAGAAGCTAATAAAAATCTGAAAAAGGCTAAGAACATTGCTATTGAGGCTCTACAAACCGCTGAAAATGCAAATAAGGCAAAAACAGATTTTTTATCCAATATGTCGCATGATATTCGCACACCTATGAACGCAATCATTGGTATTATATCATTAATCAGACATAATGCCGGCGACAAAGAAAAAGTTATAGAGTATGCAGATAAAATAGCTATTTCTTCTCAGCATCTATTAGGAATTATTAATGATGTTTTGGATATGAGCAAGATTGAAGCTGGAAAAACAGTTTTCAAATATTCTGATTTTTCTATTCTGGATGCTATAGAAGAACTCAATACAATATTTCATTCACAGGCAAACGAAAAAAATCAGAGTTTTATAATCACAAAAGAAAACCTTAAACATGAGTGGGTAAATGGCGACAAGGTTCATCTGATGCAGATTTTCAGTAATCTGTTGTCTAATGCAATAAAGTACACACAGGAAGGTGGAATAATCCAGTTTATAGCAGAAGAAAGTGAGACAAACTCTTCTACATATGGAAAATATCATTTTATAGTCAGTGACAATGGTATGGGAATGTCTGCTGATTTTAAAGAAACTATCTTTGACGCGTTTACTCGTGCAGAAAGTTCCGTAACAAACAAAATACAGGGAACTGGACTGGGAATGGCAATCACTAAAAATCTGGTTGAATCGATGGGGGGAACGATTGAGGTTGAAAGCGAACCAAATCGCGGAAGTAGTTTTGAAGTAATCTTAAATCTAAAAATTGTGGAGAACAGAGTAGTTTCTTCGACAGAACAGATAGAAATGCATGAGACAGATAGTGATATTCTGGATGGAATGCGCATCCTTTGTGCAGAGGATAATGAGTTGAATGCAGAAATCCTAATGGAATTATTAAAGCTTGAAGGTGCAGAGTGTACTATTTGTGAAAATGGCAAAAGGATTTTGGAAGCATTTGAACAGTCCGTGCCCGGTGAGTATGATATGATCTTGATGGATGTACAAATGCCTGTTATGAATGGTTATGAGGCAACGGAGGCAATCCGTAGAAGTTCACATGAACAGGCAAAGACGATCCCGATTATTGCCATGACTGCCAATGCATTTTCAGAGGATATGCAGCACTCTCTCGCTGCTGGAATGAATGCTCATATTTCAAAACCAGTTGATATGAAGTTGCTGAAGAAAACCATAAGAAATATAAAACTTGGGAGGGAGGAAGCCCAATTTATTGATCAATAATCACTAAAGAGAAATAAGAAGGACAAGAAACAAAAAATACTCATTGTAGATGATTCAAAATTTAACACTTTTGGATATCAATACTCTGTGCAGATAAAAGCGAAGGTGGAAAATGATAGCCAGATGTATAGTCTGAAACTGCATACATTGTGGTCTCCTATGAAGAAAGACGGATATATAGGAATCATTGGATATTTTGATGCTGTAAATTAAATATGTAGATTATTAATCATAGAGTGTATGGATTCAATCAATTCCATATATGCATTTTATAGGTGAAAGAGATTATTATACAAACATACTTGAACGTTTTAAAAATTGTTTTCGATAAGTCGGATTGTAAATTTTTGTGTTAATAAATTATGTGGAAAAGATACTCCGAGAATGACGTTTGGTAAATTGGTTTAACATGGTGGGATAAAGTAAAATATAATAATACATCTTTTGTTTACGTTTGAATGTATTGACAACACCCTATAGTGGATATAAAAAGGCATGTAGTCTTATTTAGCATTATAAGGATAATGAAAAGTGTCAACACTGTTGACATAATTATGATGGATGAACTATCTTAGAATTGTTTCCGCATGTACTATAATTAAGATGTCTTTAAAGATGAAGTCACAAGGGGGTAGGTGCATCTAGTACCGTGTTAATGTGCGCCTGATACTTTGAACTTGCAGAAAATACTTGGTCACTCCCAAATTGACACTACCATGCAGTACGCAATGGTGAATCAGATGAAAAAGTGGTTGTTGCAAAAATTGCAACAACCACGAGGCATGGAGCAATAGAAGGAAAGCGGACGTTGGATTATAGTTGATGAGAATATGAAGAAAGATTACTAATGAGACCAAGTGGACAGAAAAACCGAAGTCCTAAACTACCTGAAACAATACCCCAAGATGGCGAAATGGATGAATATATGCATTTGCTGTGGCTCAATGGGTTATAACCCGGATATGCCAGACAAGATTACTTCGAGAGATGGCAATGGGGAATATAATACTGTATTTTCAAGAAACATAAAGAAGTATTTTTCTCCACTGAGAGTAAATGACATGGGGATGTGCGCCATTTGCCAGAAATATTGGAGAAATAAATAAGTATTTGCAAAAGGAGACCTCTTATTTGAAAAAGAAAAAGGATGAAATAACCATCCGTTCCAGTGCAGCAGAATATTTAACCTATGTTGCCTCTATCGGTGGTCAGCAGGACAGTATTGAGATGCGCTATGAGGATGAGAATATATGGCTGACACAGAAGATGATGGCCACATTGTATGATGTGGATGTTCGTACAATCAATGAGCATATTAAGAAGATTTATTCCGACTCAGAGCTTGAGGAAGATTCAACTATCCGGAATTCCCGGATAGTTCAAACGGAAGGTTCCCGTCAGGTGACTCGTGATACAAAGCATTATAATCTTCAAATGATTATTGCGGTCGGATTCAAGGTTAATAATGAGCGAGCGGTGCAGTTCCGCAAGTGGGCCAATGGTATCGTGAAAGACTACACTATTAAAGGCTGGGTCATGGATGACGAACGTCTGAAAAATGGTGGCTCTGTGCTTACAGTAGAATACTTTGACCGCCTGCTTGAGCAGATTCGTGAGATCCGTCTCTCTGAGCGGAGATTTTATCAGAAAATAACGGACATCTATGCTACAGCTCTTGATTATGACCGAACAGCAAAAACAACAAAGCAGTTCTTTGCAAAGGTTCAAAACAAGATGCATTATGCAGTTCACGGACATACAGCAGCAGAGTTGATTTATGAGCGGGCTGATGCAGATAAGCCACACATGGGATTAACTACTTGGGCAGCAGCGCCGGAAGGCAAGATTGTAAAAAGTGATGTGAGTGTTGCGAAGAATTATCTTTCAGAGAAGGAAATGCGTTCATTAGAGCGTATTGTATCTGCTTATCTGGATTTGGCAGAGGATCGGGCGGAACGTCATATTCCAATGACGATGGAGGATTGGGCAAAGCGTTTGGATTTATTCTTGACGGCCGACGACAGAGATGTTCTTCAGGATGCAGGCAAAATCACTGCTGAGATTGCCAAGGCAAAAGCTGAAACTGAATTTGAAAAATATCGTGTTATTCAGGATAGGCTGTTCATGTCTGATTTTGATAAGTACATGTTGGAATTGGAAGAGAATGCGAAGAAGTAGCATGAAACCAGTGATGATGTGGATGGGTTCGGATGAGTAACTTCCAGACACAAATCGGTAATTCATAGAGTGCTGTCTTTTCATGTGAAGACCGTCTGCTTGCTAAGCAAGAAACCTTGAGTTTATGCGGTATTTAGGTGGTTCTGACGGATAATGTGTACGCGAATAGTTGTACCCATTGTTGTGAAATGAGTTCGTAGTTGGAGAAAATAGAATTATATGAGAAAAAATGACAAATTTCCATTCGCTATGACAAAGAAATCATTGGTTGTGTATATTGTTTTTACAGTTCTTCTGGGACTATTTCTGTTTTTGGTCATAGGAGATATGGTTGGAAAATGTGCGGCATGCATTGTTTGTCCGATGCTCATTGCATATTTGCTCTATGCGTATTGCAAGGAAAGTAAAGCAGATACGAAAGCTCGTGAGATGAAAGCACAATATATGAATGGCAGTTATTTTGAAAGCCCTGAGTGGCATGAGAAATATGTAGCCTATCTCAATGAGCACCCTTTTGAGAAACCTAAATATCAAAGCATGAAACTGGATTTATTAAAAAGATTTCAAAGACGGGAATATCTTGTTAATATGATATTGCCATTGTTCCTGATGTTTTGTACCTTGTGTCTTATTCCTTTAGGGCGTTATTATATGGCCATCATAGGATTTTGCCTATTCGGATTCTTTTTTTGGCTAGAGTTTTCACTGTATATAGGAATGCCGGTACGGAAGTGGTTGAAGGGCGATATTGATTATGAGGAGCTTGAAGCGTCATATTTAAAAAGTAAGATGCTTTTCTATAAAACAAATGCATTAGCATTTGGAACTACACATTTACATGGATTTACAGAGAAAAAAATATATGCAATAGATTATCGGTTGGTGGAAGGAATATCAAGAAAAATAGTACGTCTTAAGAAGTATGAGGATGGAATTTATAATACGGAGGAGTATCAGCATTTTGCAGTTATTCATGTCAGACTGCCAAGAAGCGGAAACATTTACGATGTTGAGATCGAACTAAATGAGTTTCAGGTTCAAATGGCAATTGATAAGTTATCCACTTGCAAAATTGGTGAAGATTTGATAGGAAATCTTTCTGTAAACGAGCATAAAGAAAATGAATAAAAAAAGAAACGAGTGAGCCGCTTGAGTAAAAACTGTACGGTTGTAAAACTCATTTTCTAGATACATTTTATAACAGAATTAGATGATTTGTCAATCCGAGTATTTGAAAACTTGTCCGCCGGAATATCGGATGTTCCGCGCAAATGCACAGATGGAAGAGAAATCCGCAGACTACCAACAAAAGAAGATTTGGAATAATTAGGAACAAAGTTATGACGAAATATTATTTGACAAAAATTATTTATAATGGATTAACTTATTTTTTTATATGGTATAGCAACGATGAAGATGGTTTCTTGCTTTTTAATCAACGGCTGTTAGTTTTTTCTAGTGTCGAAGAAGCAAATATATTTGCGGATAAGGAACATATTATTTTTGAAAAAGGAATAACAGTCTTTTATCTATCTAAAATTACCGAGTTAATAGATAATGTAGAAATATCGCAAAATTGTCAAAGTTTAATAGATACATGGCATTTATTTAGTGATTTATCAAAATCACTAAATGAAGAATTTGTAGGAGATTATAATGATGAAGAAATTGTTGATATTTATAATAAGTTATTCTATGGAAGTAATTTGAAACTTCTAAAAAATGAAGAATATCATCCTAGTTTTAATGTTGATGAAAAAAATAAATGTTTGGAGATTTTTCAAAGTGGGTTATCAATACTAAACAAATATCTTAATTATGATTTTCGTAAATAAAGATATTATTTTGTTAAATAAAGAATATTGTGGTGACGTAGCTTTTGTCATGAAGAAGAGTCCCTCTGAAAATGAGAGATACGTTACAACCTGTACCTGTGGCACACCGAGACGCAAGCGGATGTATCAAGTGGAGAAAATCGCGCTTGTGGATTTATTTCCGTGGACGGAACACACAGAAATGGTCTGCTTACTGTCGCGTAAAGTCCTAGTTTAAGTGGACTAGAGGGCTTTTTTGAAGATTATGTAACTGTGTTTTTGGCAGGAAAAAATGTTTATAGAATAAAGAAATTAAAGAAGGGGCAAAAATTTGTAGATGCAGCGATTGTCTGTTGGAATAGTATCGGTGATATTTGGTTGTCTGCGAACAGATGGACTCTTTGTTGGAAATGAGTTTGTAGTTGGAGGAAATAGAATTATATGGGGAGAAATGACAAATTTCCGTTTGCCATGACCAAGAAATCATTGGTTGTGTATATTGCTTCTATAGTGCTTATAGGACCGCTCCTGTTTTTTGTCAGAGGAGATATGGCTGGAAAATATGCGGCATGTATTGCTTGTCCGATGATCATTGTATATTTAATCTATGCCTATTGCAAGGAAAGCAAAGCAGATATGAAAGCCCAGGAGACGAAAGTGCAATATATGGATGGCAGCTATTTTGAAAGCTCTGAGTGGCATGAGAAATATGTGATCTATCTCAATGAGCACCATTTTGAGAAACCTAAATATCAAAGCATGGAAATGGATTTATTAAAAAGATTTCAAAGACGGGAATATCTTGTCAAAATGATATTGCCATTGTTTCTAATGTTTTGTACCTTGTGCCTTATTCCTTTAGGGCGTTATTATATGGCTATTATAGGACTTTGCCTGTTCGGATTCCTGTTTTGGCTGGAGTTTTCACTGTATATAGGAATGCCGGTACGGAAGTGGTTGAAGGGTGATATTGATTATGAAGAGCTTGAAGCGTCATATTTAAAAAGTCAGATGCTTTTCTATAAAACAAATGCATTAGCATTTGAAACTACACATTTACACGGGTTCACAGAGAAAAAAATATATGCAATAGATTATCGGTTGGTCGAGGGAATATCAAGAAAAATAGTACGCCTTAAGAAGTACGAGGAGGGAATTTATAATACGGAGGAGTATCAGCATTTTGCAGTTATTCATGTCAGACTGCCAAGAAGCGGAAATATTTACGATGTTGAGATCGAATTAAATGAGTTTCAGGTTCAAATGGCAATCGATAAGTTATCCACTTACAAGATTGGTGAGGACTTGACAGGAAATATTTCTGTAAATGAGCACAAAGAAAATGAGGCTGTAATATAGCCAATGCAGTATTTAGCATTGCCTAAAAAGGATAAAGAAGATAAGGAGACTCCATGGACAGAAAAACCGAAGCCCTAAACTACCTGAAACAATACCCTAAGATGACAAAATGGATGAATACCTGCATTTGCTGTGGCACAATGGGTTATAACCCTGATATGCCAGAAAAGATTACTTCGAGAGATGGCAATGGAGAATATAACACTGTATTTTCAAGAAACATAAAGAAGTATTTTTTCCCACTTAGAGTAAATGACATGGGGATGTGTGACATTTGTCAGAAATATTGGAGAGAAAATCACTAAGTAACTTGATATGATGAAATTGAGGCTTGCATCAATAAGCTAAATAGAAAAGGAGGATAATCATGGAATTTATATGTTACCCAAAGTGTTCAACCTGCCAGAAGGCAAAGAAATGGCTGGACGAGAATAAGATCGAATACACGGAGCGCCACATTGTGGATGATAATCCTACATATGATGAGCTTAAGAAATGGTATGGTAGGAGTGGACTTCCGCTCAAGAGATTCTTCAATACGAGCGGCATGCTGTATAAGGAGATGAAACTGAAGGACAAGCTTCCGGACATGAGCGAGGATGAGCAGTTGCAGCTTCTTGCGACAAATGGCATGTTGGTGAAGAGACCGCTTGTCGTTGCTGAAGGTTTCATGCTGACTGGATTTAAAGAAAAAGAGTGGACAGAGAAGATGCTGTAGTAGGAACGTCCCCGTGGAGAAAAAATGAAAAAAATTGATGTAAACAACAGTTGGGAAATGCATCGCGTAGGCGATGACGATTGGATCATTGCGACAGTGCCGGGATCGGTGTATGGGGATCTGCTGCAGGCGGGCAAGATGGAAGATCCATTCTAGAAGGACAATGAGATAGAAGCACTGAAGCTGATGGATTACGATTATGAGTACCGCACCAGCTTTTCGTGTGATGATGAGCTGCTGGGATCGGATGAGGTTATCCTTCGGTTTGAAGGGCTGGACACCATTGCGGATATCACGCTAAATGGTGTGAAGCTTGGACACGCCGACAATATGCACAGGACATGGGAGTATTCGGTAAAGGATACCCTGAAGCAGTCGGATAATATATTAAGTGTATATTTTTATTCGCCGACAAAGTTCATCGCAGATGCATTTGCGAAGGCTCCAACACGGGGAACCGAGGATGCCATGAACGGATTTGTACATATCAGAAAAGCTCACTGCATGTTTGGCTGGGACTGGGGCGCTCACCTTCCAGATGCAGGAATATGGCGGCCGGTCAGCTTGCTTGGAATTGATACCGCACGGATAGATTCTGTTGAAATCCTGCAGCATCATGATCAGGACTCAGTGGAACTTGATATAAAGCCGGAGATAGAATTTGCCCGGAAGTATATTGGTTCTGGATCAGAGACGGGACAGCTGAGTGCAAACGTTAGAGTAGTAGATCCGGTTGGAAACGAAATTATAAATAGAATATTAAATGAAGATATCACGAAGAATATACATATAGACAACCCACAGCTCTGGTGGCCTCGTGGGTATGGTGAGCAGAACCTTTACACTGTTTCCGTTGACCTTGTGAAAGATGATGGTACGGTGGTTGACAACTGGACGAGAAAGATCGGCCTGCGGACAATAACCATGGACCGCACAAAGGACAAATGGGGTGAGAGCTTTGCCACCTGCGTAAACGACGTAAATATATTTGCCATGGGTGCCGATTACATTCCGGAGGATCATCTTCTTGGACGTGTGACACCTGAGACTACAAGGACTCTGCTTGAGAAGGCGGTATTTGCGAACTTCAATTCTATAAGAGTGTGGGGCGGTGGATATTATCCTGACGATTGGTTCTATGATATGTGTGATGAGATGGGACTTGTGGTGTGGCAGGATTTCATGTTTGCGTGTGCTGTCTACGATCTCACACCAGAATTTGAGGCAAATATCACCGCGGAATTTATTGACAACTTAAAGAGGATCCGTCATCATGCGTCACTCGGACTTATGTGTGGAAATAATGAGATGGAGCAGTTTGTTAAGGAGAGAAAATGGGTGAGCAAGGACAGCGAGGTTCGGGACTATATTATTATGTACGAGCGAATTCTCCCGCAGATCATGAAGCAGTATGCTCCACAGGTATTTTATTGGCCAGCGAGCCCGTCCTCAGGTGGTTCATTTGATGATCCGAGAGACGAGAACCGCGGAGATGTGCATTATTGGGCTGTGTGGCATGGTGATAAGCCATTTTCTGAGTACAGAAAGTTTTGCTTCAGATATCTTTCCGAATTCGGTTTCCAGTCATTTCCTTCAAAGAAGACTGTTGAGACATTTACGGATGATGAGCGTGATATGAATATCTTTTCATACATTATGGAGCGGCATCAGAGAAATGGCTCGGCAAATGGAAAGATAATGAATTATATGCAACAGACATATAGATATCCATCTGATTTCGAGACGGTTATCTACGCATCGCAGCTTCTGCAGGCGGATGCTATCAGGTATGGCGTCGAGCATTTTCGAAGAAACAGAAATGATGACAGGTGCATGGGAGCAGTGTACTGGCAGTTCAACGACTGCTGGCCGGTTGCATCCTGGTCCAGTGTGGATTACTGCCAGCGCTTAAAGGCACTTCACTACTATGCAAGACGTTTCTTTGCTCCGATCATGATCTCCTGTGAAGAGGAGGGCATGCTTGGAAGCGGACAGGAGCTGGTGAGACTCCCATTTGAATTCCCGAAGTCCATACGCCTCTGTGTGGCAAATGAAACCATGAACACAGAGAAAATACTTGTGTCCTGGCAGTTGAGGGATGCATCAGCTCGTGTTCTTGAATCCCACGAGGAGGAGATCACTGCGCCAGCGCTGACGAGCGTATGGCTTGACAAGGTTGAACTTCCTGGTATCGACATTTACCATCAGTATGTGAGCTATCAGGCAAGCATGAAAGGACAGGTAATATCAGAGGGGACTGTCATATTCTCATATCCGAAGTATTTCTGCTACGAGGAGCCTCATTTGCAGGCGACAGTGGATGGCGACTATATCACAGTCAGTGCGGATGCTTATGCGAAGAGTGTGGAGATCCTGAACCAGAATGAGGATCTGATCCTGTCGGATAATTATTTTGACCTGAATGCAGATTCAAAGACTGTAAAGGTTATAAGTGGAAGTGTGGATAAGCTGAGGCTTAGAAGTGTATATGATATAAGTTGATCTTGATAAGAGAGATTTATAAATGGTAAATGCCAGCGCATTATATATGTGCCGGCATTCACAAGAAAGGAGAAGCCATATGAGTTTTGCATTGTTTCTGGACATAGATGGTGTATTGAATACCCGGACGACAGTTGTGGGGGCGCCCAGTGGGAGAACAGGGATCGATGAGTCCAGAGTGAGGCTGCTGAAAAAGGCGTTAAAACAGTTTGGCGATGCAGCAATCGTTCTGACTTCTGATTGGAAGCTTATGAGAGAAGACGGGGATGACTTCTCATATCTTGTATCTATGCTGGGCAAATTTGGACTAAGCCTGTCTGGAAAGACAACCGATGTCTGGGTTGGCAGAGGAGAGGGTATCCAGAGCTATCTGGCGGAGCATCCTGAGATAGATGAATACGTGATACTGGATGACAATACATTTGATTTAGCAAATTATCCTAAACTATGGGAACGACTGTTGCTTACCAATGGCATAGAAAATGCCGAATATGCTTCAAAGACACCGGCGATTGAGGCAATGCTTTTTCTGGAGGCTATTTCTTAGTCCTTTCCCATATCATCCTGACTACATAAGGAATCAGAATAACAGGAATTGCCAGATAGGCTAGGAAACTGTAAGCCTTCTGGATGAGTGTCAGCAGGCCGAACTGCGCAATTCCAAAGTCGGCAAGGCAGCAGATCAGCGCAGCTATGATCTCTTTGCGGGTTATTCGGGCTGAGCCTGCAGCAGGACTGATGGCAGGTTTAGCAGGTTTTTTATTGCAAATTCTTGCGACCATTGCGGCTACCATATTCACCGCAGTGGACACGGCACCTAGTATTATAAGAACGGAGATGAGCGGTGTCAGGAATCGACTGCCCACGCCGCTTTGAACCATGAACAGAGTAGGCACACTCTGTTTTGCCATGTCAGGATTTGATGCCACAGTCATTATTCCAAGAACGACAACGGTCATCATGATTATATTTATCACGCATCCTATTCCCACGCTTTTTACCGCGTCCTTCGGTTTGTCAAATGATCTGGCATGCTGCACGAATACAGCTACATTTGCAAGCTGGAAAGTCCCGTACAGGAATGCGGAGTAAAGTGCCTTGCCAAGAGGAAATGCGTCGGAGTTCATGGTCGATGCGGTCTGGCTGATCTCATGTGAGCTCGCGATGATATTCGGAATGTACACGATGAGCAGTCCGACGATGATGCATATGGATAAAACGGATGCAACTCTGCGCACCAGGTCAGTTCCGAATATGGCAACTATGAATATAAATACGCCTATGACGAGTGTACAGACAAGATATGGCAGACCTGTCAGAGTGCTCAAGGTCGCGCCGCCTGTAGCAAATGCCACTGCAGGCGCGACACACATGACACAGATGTACAGCACTTCGAAGAGATTTGAGAATACAGGGGCAAATCTGCCATAGAGGGCATTGTTGTATGAACGGTAGTCATAGACTTCGTGTTTTCTTGCAAAATACAGGCAGTATGCGAAGAATACCGCATTGTAGATCATGGCGATGGCTGGCGTGATGAGACACCAGACTCCATAGCGTACATAGTAGCTGTATATCTGGGCGCCTGATGCGAAGCCGCCGCCAAAGTGGGTGGTGAACCACACAAAGGCAACTCCTAATATTATGGAATATTTACTTTTCGACTGCGTTGATTTCTCCATTATGTGATTCTCCTGTCATTGAATATCAGCTTATTCTTTGTTCCTCATATCAAGTTCGTTCATAGCCTTGACCAGCATATCTCTTGTCACCTTGTATGGATAATGTGCCACATCGGACATATCCGGTATGCGATTCATGGTTTCTTCCCACTCTTCTTCCGTGATCTCTATGTCATTCAGGCATACCGGGAGATGTATGGCTTTGTTGAGCTCGTATACTTTCTCGAATTCATCCATTTGTCCATCAACAATAAGTGCGATCAGGACGCCAAATCCTACAACTTCACCGTGAAGATGATTTTTCTCTATGACAGGGTAATTGGTCAGCGCATAGAATATGGCGTGGGCCAGACCGCTGTTGTAGTCCGGGGTGCAGTCCTTTGTGAGGAAGATAGAGGCAATGCCGGTGGTCACCACTATGGAGAGGATGACCTGTTCAACGTCATACGTGCACAGCCCTTTCTGATGATCGGCAAATGCTTTGGGCCCGTAGGACAGTAGTGGATCCCGGCACATACGGCTTACGGCAACTCCAATCGATGTGAAATGTTCCAGGCGTTCATCCCTGGAGGATATGGTCGATTCGTAGTATTTCGCATAGGTGTCACCTATGCCGGCCCACATATAGCAGCTTGGCGCCTTGGCGATTATCTCGGTGTCTATGAACGCATGCATGGCCGGTCTTATAAAGAAGTGCGGCTTCAAAAATGTGCCATCCGGATTGTACATGATGGATACCGATGTACAGGCAGAGCAGTTGGATGCGATGGTTGGAAATGTAAATACGGGTTTGTCGTCAGTTATGCACAGGCATTTGACTGTGTCCAGTGCCTTGCCGCCACCGACTCCAAATACCATGTCGGCCTGCTGATAGACAGGGAGTGCGCGAAGACGCTCCACATTGTCGTAGGTACAGTCTGCTCCGAACAGTTCCTTTCCAATTATAGTAAGTTTTGTCTTGGCGACAGCCGCAGCTATCTTTTGGTAGGCGGCAGCTAGAGCTTTTTCCCCGCCGATTACCAGCACGGTGCGACCGTAAGATTCACATACAGGTCCGATCTTGCTGTAGATAGTGCTGCCTATCGAGTAGCTAGGCAGATGTACTTCATAATTTTCAAGTTTCATATCTGTAATCCCTTTCATTTGCTACATACATATTTGTAATTCCTAAAAGACATAAAAAAGGCGTACTGCTCCGTGGGGAGCTTGTGCGCCTTTGTACAATCACTCTTTTACTGAGATCAGTATATCACAGAGATAGTGAAAATCAAACCTTAGATATTGCAGCAAGGGTGAATATATGATACAATGTCCGAAAAGTCGGAAGAAGCAGGGGGACATATTTTGAAGGTATATGAGAAGATATTTGCAAGGCTTGACGAACTGAGTATGAGCCAGTCAGAGCTTTCGAGGCGAACGGGGATTTCAACCAGCACGATAAATGACTGGAAAAAGAAGAAGATCAATCCACAGGCGGACAAGCTGGTTGTTATCTGTAAGGCACTTGACATGTCATTGGCAGAGCTTCTTGGAGAAGACGGGGCTGAGAACAGCAGCGTCGATTATAGTGCTGATGAGAAATATCTCATTGAGTGTTATCGCAGATCGGATAATTATGTGAGAAAGCATATGCTCAGATATATGGAGCTTATTGACAAGACAGAGAGAAAAGCGACCGGGACACCACAGAGAAATGTTGCCGTTATACAGGATGTGGATGGGAATAATATTGTGTTTATCAATGATATTATTTTTATGGGTAAGCAATCAATAAAGTGGAACGATGTGGAAGCATATTTAAAAAGATTTGTTGGAGAATTTTATTTGATTTCAGATACGGAAGATGAGATTTATATAGGGGCTGATTTGCCGGATGAGTATGCACATTCAGAATATACCAGAGTATTGAAAGGTGCAAATGCTAAGGCAAAAGCGAATGCCGCCCAGGGAATACCAGAGCTTATTGAAATTGCAACAGAAAAACGGCATACAGAAAATTCGAAGAAAAAGCACGAAAAAGATGCAAAATATGGTTGGTATAGGTATGAATCCCGCTTTGCTTTGCCTGTGTACAGTGAGCGTAGAGAAGTAATAAGATATAATGTTTATCATGTGGCAATGATTATAAGGCATAGCGAGGATGGAAAAAAATATTTATACGATATTATGAATATAAAAAAAGAAACGGGTAGCCTTTTCCAGTCAGATGACATTACTCAGTAGAAAACCCATTTCTTAATGGAATAAGAATAAAACATGCTACAGGAAAAGTCAACAGTTATATTGCGGAAAGGACATAGATTGGATTTACAGGAGACATTAAAACACTATTTTGGATATGACAGTCTGAGATCAGGACAGCAGGAGCTTATAGATGGAATACTTGCAGGAAGGGATGTGCTTGGAATTATGCCAACCGGAGCCGGTAAGTCGCTTTGTTATCAGTTGCCGGCTTTGTTGATGGGAGCTGCCGGTAGGGGAGTGACAATAGTTATCTCACCGCTCATATCACTCATGGTGGATCAGGTTAAGGCACTGAACCAGGCGGGAGTTCACGCTGCGTATATCAATAGTACATTGACAGAAGGACAGATCAGAAAAGCTTTGGAATATGCCGGACAGGGCAGATATACACTCATGTATGTTACCCCGGAGAGACTTGGCACTGCGCAGTTTCTGGATTTTGCCGGCAAGGCAAGTCTTGCAATGGTGACAGTTGATGAGGCTCATTGCATATCCCAGTGGGGACAGGATTTCAGACCAAGCTATCTGGAAATAGCGGATTTTATAGATAAGCTGCCAGTGCGCCCTGTTGTGAGTGCGTTTACCGCTACAGCAACAGATATAGTAAGGCGGGATATCGTCCAGAATCTTAGACTTGAATCTCCTGTCACGATTGTCACAGGATTTGACAGACCGAATCTGTTCTTCAAGGTTGTGAACAGGAAAGGCGGACGTGAGACGGACAACAGTGTATTGAACTATGTCAAGAGACATGAGGGAGAGAGCGGGATCATATATTGTGCTACCAAGAAGAATGTGGAGAAGGTACACGAATTGCTGGTGGCACATGGAATATCTGCCGGTCGGTATCATGCCGGATTATCGATGGAGGAGCGCAAGAGGAGTCAGGAGGATTTTACATATGACAGGCTCAGTGTGATGGTGGCGACAAATGCATTTGGCATGGGTATTGATAAGTCAAATGTGAGGTATGTGCTTCATTATAATATGCCGCAGAGCCTTGAGTATTACTATCAGGAGGCTGGAAGAGCCGGACGTGATGGTGAGGAAGCGGAGTGCGTACTGTTCTTCTCAAAGCAGGATATCATGATAAACAAGCGTTTGCTGGAACATAAGGTCAGTTCTGCAAATGCAGGCATAGACGATGATGAACTGCGGGCAAATGACCAGCGGAAGCTGAATCAAATGATACGTTATTGTGAAACGGATCAGTGCCTGAGACAGTATATACTGAGGTATTTTGGAGATGAAAGCCCTTGCACATGTGACAAATGCAGTAATTGTGTTGTGACGGAGGAAGAGACTGAGCAGTCATACATAACAGACAAACGCGCTGTGAAAAAGATGGCGGTGATGGCTGATCTGACAGATGAGGGAATGGAACTGTTTGAACTTCTCCGGGCTGGACGCCTGGAGCTCGCAAGGAAGCAGAATGTGCCGCCATTTATCATTTGTTCGGATAAGACTCTCAAGGATATGTGCATTAAGTTGCCGAGAAACAGTGAGGATATGAAGAACGTATATGGTATGGGAGTGCAGAAGACGGAGAGTTATGGAGAGACATTTGCAGAGATTATAGACGAATTCTGCCTTGCACATACGGAATATGTGGAGAGCATGAAAGCGGAAGCTTTGGATTCTGACAATCCTGGTGACTTAGGGACACAAGGTGTGGAATCGGAAAAGCAGCGCAGAAAAGAGAAAACAGTCAGGAAGAAAGAGTTCTATATTGATCCGAACATGCTTGATGATGTGGAGATCGTCGATGAATGTATTGTTTCTGAGCTGGCGAATCGTATAAATGAACTGAATCAGAAACAGGGAATCACAGGCATGAAAAAGCTGACAGCGGCATTTATCAATGGTCTGCTACAGCAAAATGGCTACATTGAAGAACTGGACATGGATGATGGCAGCAAGACGAAGCGGGTTACCTCAAAAGGGGCGGAGATTGGAATTCGTGAGGAAGAGCGGAAAGCGAAGTTTGGCAGAAGATACTATGCAATCACACATAGCAGGGAGAGCCAGAAGGTGATAATAACTCTGCTTAAGGAGTATTTTTTCACAGGATACGGTGAGGGAATAGTGGAGTGAGAAAAATATTATTCATCTTAAAGGGACCGAAATCGATACGTTTAAAAAGAAAGTGATAGATTACTTTATGATTAACAATAGATTGACAATAATGAGGTATGAAGATAATGGTATTTGAAACTATATACAGTTTGTATGAAAAAGAAGTAGTAAACGAGATTAAGAAATTAAAAACGGATGAAGAAATAAAATTTATTGAAAGAAAAGGAATTATACGAGATATTGTGTTGAAAAGGTTGGCAAAAGCATTAAGTGTGGCTGTATACAGAAATGGAAAGATAGAGGATGTACATGCGGGGGAATGCGAAGGGGAAGACTATTTTAGAGGTATACCGGATAGTTGTATGAAAGCAATTAATATTGATGTTTGTAATAAAATATATACGATGTTAAAACTATTGCTTAGTACAGATGAGGATGATTTTAAGATAGCTAATGCAGTTCTAAGATTCTCAGAGATGTGTGCGTCAGATTGGAATGAACCAGAACTGGATGATAGTATATACAATAAAGAACTGCTTGATTTGTTGTAATCATTTTTAGAAAGAGGATCAGACATATGAAGATAATAAATGCAACACCAAAAGACAAAGAAGAACTGCTCTCACTCTATCACGCCATGATAGGCGGACCGTGTGAGTGGAGCGAGAATTATCCTGACGAGAATACCATAGCATTTGACCTGAAGAACGAGGATCTGTTTGTTATGAAGAATGACAAAGAAGAGATTGTAGCCACAATATCCATAGATCACGACGATGCTGTTGAGGCACTTACGTGCTGGAGAGCAGATCTGGCTCCATCGGGAGAACTTTCAAGACTGTGCGTCAGGAAGGATATGCAGGGACAGGGAATTGCGAAGACTATGATGAACTATGCCTGTGATGTCCTGAAAAGCAGAGGCATGAAGGGCGTTCATATACTTGTCAGAGAGGGACATGTGGTGGCGCTTTCGACATACGCCAAGATTGGCTTTGAAACGGTTGGAGAGTGTGATCTTTTTGATAAGCATTTCGTATGTATGGAACGGGGATTCTAAAGAGGTAGATATTGCAAGTTATAGGATGCAGCTGCAGCTATATTGTAATATAATGGTGGTGTATTGTTTGATGAGTTATAGAGATGAGACATTTCTATTATATAAGAGTGACGAGTGGAGGTGCACAGAATGATAATTACAATAGGCAGAGAGTGTGGATGTGACGGCGATGAGGTGGCAGCAAGACTTGCCTCAAAATATGGTATAGCCTGTTACACAAAGAAAGAGATAATAAGGCTGGCAAAGGAGAAGGGTGTGTATGACAAATATCCGTTTTTCTTTGGAGAGAAGGCTATAGATTCTATGATGCAGTCGGTGTCAGATGACTTTGTCGTGAAGAGAAGAAAGACCCCGGAGGAGGTACTTGAGAGATTGCTTGACGGACAGGATGGCGTTGTAGTGGGAAGAGCCTCGGACTTTGCATTCAAGAACAGGAACGATGCAGTGAGAATATTCCTGTGCGGAGATAAAGACAGCAGAATAAAGAGGATAATGGACAAGCATGGCATATCAGAATCAAAGGCAAAGAGTCTTGTGGAGGAGACTGATGCCAAGCGAAGAAGCTATCATGACTATTACGCAGGAGAGAACTGGGGATATTCAGGACATTATGACCTATGCCTTGATGAGGCGAAGCTCGGCGTGGACGGCGTAGTGGAGATGGTTTCAGCGTATATGAAGGTGATAGGCAGAAATTAGAATTGAGCTTGGCGGAAGATATATGGTATGAGCTGGATTGACAGGCTTTAGGCATTACTTGAAAGGTGTAGATATGGGGAAAAATACAACAGGAAAATACAGTCTTCTGGTACCGGATGGTGAGTATTCATTTAGGGCACTGAGCCCTGTGGTCATGCATGACCTTGGGCTTGATATGATATGCAGACAACTGTCGGCAAATGAGTCTGAACAGAATTATATAATGGGAGTTATGTCACGGATATATGCAGATCCATCTGTTACAAAGTACAGAGGTGGTGTGTTTGACGACATAATTGGAAATAAAAAACTCAGAGACGACATGATGGAGATTCTTGGGAAGATAAGCTTTCTCAAGGATTACGGCAGCTTTAAACGCGATTATGATGAGAATTCAGGTATATGGGATCTTATGCACAGACTTGATGAGATAGGCGATTACATAGAATGCGTAGATTCGTTATATTCCTGCCTGAAGGATAAAAACTTGCATTCCGAGGGATTTACAGGTCTTAAGGAGTATGTTCAGAATATATATGAGGACAACGGTTTCAGTGAGCTGAAGAAGGACATATCAGAGCTGAAAAAGGTGAGTGGTGAGGTTCGAAGTATAACTATAGGAGTTAATCTGAACAGCAGATATGAGGCTGATGGCGTTGGCTTGATATCTGTAAATAGTAAGCAATTTACGAGGGGCGGTGTGCTGAGCAATTTCTACGGTCATTTGATGTCCAGAGATAAGATAAGTGACAACCTCGACGCTAAGAGTGACTTCAGATTTCAGCCGTTAGATGCGGTAAATGAAGCATTATCCAAATTTCAGCAGGAACTTCAGGGAAGAGTGGTAACTGGAGGTGCAAATAACTTGGCGGCAGGAATGGTTGGTATTCCTGATTCTGACAAATCCAAAGATATTACGCGGTATACAGACAGGGTAGTCACCAAGCTCATAACAAGAATTGTCAAGAGGATGAGGGAGACGTTAAATAAGTATGTGTCGATTACCATAACTGATATGACGGATCTCATACCTGAGCTCACTTACTATATAAGATGGGCTGAGTACATAGAAAAACTGCAGAAACGCGGCGCAGCATTTTCCAAGGCAAAGGTTGTGAACTCTGCATATCAGCCGAATGCAGATATTTCCGAGGAGGACGATTCAAAGAGCAGATATTATATGAAGGCTCGTGGCATATACAATATCAAGCTTGCGGCATTTGACACGGAGGAGTCGGAGCACATAGTGACCAATGATCTGGACTTTGACAGCGAGCACAGAGTGTATATTCTGACAGGAGCAAATAGGGGTGGAAAGACGACCATAACCCAGACGATAGGTCAGCTTTTTGTACTGGCTCAGGGTGGTATATATATCCCAGGTGATGAATTTGAATTTGCTCCAGTGGACTGCGTATTTACACATTTCCCTGCTGACGAAGACAAGACCCTGGATCTTGGAAGACTTGGTGAGGAGTGCAAGAGATTCAGGGAGATATTTGACGGTGCGAATAATCGCAGTCTCATACTTCTCAATGAGACGTTTTCAACTACGTCATTTGAGGAGGGCTATTATATAGCCAGAGATTCCGTGAGAGCGATTCTGACAAAGGGAACGAGAACGATATACAACACCCATATGCATAAGCTGGGCTTTGATGTGGATGAGATGAATGAAGGGTGTACAGAGGGCAAGGTATATTCGCTGATCGTACACAACGAGGGCTCACAAAGATCTTACAAGATCGAGATAGCGCCACCTGCTGGTAAATCATATGCCAGTGACATAGCGGAGAAATATGGTGTTACATATGACATGCTGGTGAATAAAGAAAAATAGTTGGCTGTATGCACTGCTTGTGGATGATATTACAGACGATATGTGGGCAGTTTAGAGTCATATAATATGAATTGTCTACAGTGAAGACATTGGAGGGTATAGGATGACAGAAAAGCATACAGACAAGAGAACAATACTTATAGTGGATGATGACGCTGATCTGTCTATGCTGATACAGGATATGCTGGAGGACAACGGCTATGCTTTTCTGTACGCAGCCAGCATAGACGATGCATATGAAGTGCTGACAGATAACAAATGTGATCTCATACTTCTGGATATCAATCTTCCCGATGGTACAGGTTTCTCATTCTGTAAAGAACTCAGGCATACTTCGCAGGTGCCAATCATATTTGCAAGTGCAAGGACGAGTGAGGATGACAAGGTGAATGGCCTTGATATGGGTGGAGATGACTATATCGCAAAGCCGTATTCACTGAAAGAGCTTATGTCCCGTATCCGTTCGATACTCAGGAGAACTTATGGTGTTGATGACAATAAGTCTGAGATGTTGACCCTGAACACAGACGGGAACGAGATAGAGATCAACAGGCACGCACGGACTGTGAACAGAAACAAAAGTAATGTGGATATGAAGCCGAAGGAATTTGACCTGCTTGTATACATGGCGGAGAACAGAGGCAGGGTATTGACCAAGGAACAGATCATGAGTGCCGTGTGGGGGCTGTACAGCGATGTGGAGCCATCCACGGTTGCGGTGCATGTAAGGTGGCTCAGGGAAAAGCTTGAGACAGATCCTTCACATCCGCAGCTTATCCGTACGGTATGGGGAACGGGATATGTGCTGGGAGATAGTGAATAGACAAAGACGGTGAGGATAATATGAGCTTGTAAGGTGGATGTCCACTTGGCAGCTATAGGGAGTTTATATGAAGCGACATTCAGTAAGAAGCAATATAATAAAAATGCTGATCGTGTTCATGTGCGCTATAACCATAGTTTTTGGTTGGCTGTTCTACAGGGAGAAGCAGGACGAGACACGGCGGATAAAAGATGATGAATATGGGCAGTATATAGTGGAACTGAATGAAGTGAAACAACTGTATGATTCGGGATCCACAGATGCTGACGAAAAGCTTGACGCTGTAATGAATGAACTCAGGGAACAAAAGATAGATACCGGCAAGTCAGGACTTAGGAATATAGTGATCATGTATATCGTTGTCTTGTGTGTTGTGATTGTATTATTCCTGTACATATACGTGTGTGTTCTCAGGCCATTTGACGAGCTGGAGGATTATGCATCACATCTGGCAACAGGGGATATGGACACCGAACTTAAGTACAGACGGGTAAATATGTTCGGAAGCTTCACGTGGGCATTTGACCATATGAGAACGGAGATAGTGCATGCAAGGCGTAGAGAGCAGGAAGCGATAGAGAACAACAAGACAGTTATAGCCACGCTGTCACATGATATAAAGACTCCGATCGCATCTATAAGAGGATATGCGGAGGCATTGGTCATGAATATGGATGCCACCCAGGAGCGCAGGGAGAGGTATGCGTCGGTCATCATGAAGAAATGTGATGAGGTTACGTCCATAACGAATGACATGTTTATTCATTCCTTGCATGATCTGGACAGACTGGTGGTGAAGAGTGATAAGGTTGAGATAAAACCTCTGCTGGAACAGGTCCTGTCAGATATAGGTCTCGGAATGGATATCGTGGTGAATGGAGATATAACCGAGGCAGTGCTTGAGCATTCAGATTCGGGAAGAGTGGTTCAGGTGATAGAAAATATACTGTCAAATGCCGCTAAGTATGCCAGAGACACAGAGATAAGTATTGTTACGGAATGTATATCGCCCGAAAAACTTCCAAGGAATGTCCATGTGAGCGGCGCTGATATGGTATACAGGCTGTCCATAAAGGATCATGGAACAGGAATTCCGGATAAGGATATGCCGTTCATATATGAGAAGTTTTATCGAGGGGAAAACTCCGGTGATGAACCTGGAGCGGGCCTTGGACTATTTATTGTCCATTATCTCATGGACAGAATGGGCGGAGATGTGGAACTTGTAAATCATGCTGATGGCCTGGAGGCAGTGTTATATTTTGCAGCAAGAAAGGTTTGTTAAGGACTTGTTAATAAATAGGGTGATATGGTTGTAGCACGGTGGCGAGGTGAAGATCTGTAGAGGATGTCTGAATGCCCCCGTGCTACAACTATAAAAAGGAGAGAAAAATGGCAGATATAATACTTCAGGCAAGAGATCTTTGCAAAAGCTTTTCCAGTGAGGGCGTGCAGAATCATGTGCTCAACAACATGGATCTGGATATCTATAAGGGAGATTTTACAGTCATCATGGGAGCGTCAGGCTCGGGAAAATCCACACTGCTTTACAGTCTGTCCGGGATGGACAGACCGACTTCGGGAAAGGTCATATATGATGGCGAGGATATAACAGAATACAATGAGAAGCGCATGGCAGAACTCAGGGTGTATGAGTTTGGATTTGTGTTTCAGCAGATACATCTTGTTAGTAACCTCAGCATTAGAGAGAACATACTTGTGCCGGGTTATATGAATAAGGATACGAGAACAAAAGAGACTGAAAACAGGGCTGATGAACTCATAAAAAAGATGAATATAGAAAGTGCTGCTGACCGACTTCCGGCACAGGTGTCCGGCGGAGAGGCACAGAGGGGCGCTATTGCCAGAGCGGTCATCAACAGTCCGGGTATCCTTTTCGCGGATGAGCCGACAGGCGCATTAAACCGCAGGAATACCCAGGATGTGCTGGACCTTCTCACCGAGCTCAACGTGGAGGGACAGAGCATACTCATGGTTACCCACGATGTGAGGGCTGCTATCAGGGCGAACAGGATCATCTACATAGAGGACGGAAGGATCATAGGTGAGCTGAAGCTGTCACAATATATTGAAGAAGATCGCAAGAGCCGTGAGAGCCAGATAGATGCATGGCTTGGTTCCATGCAGTGGTAGGAGGTAAAGGATGAGATATATCATGATGGTGCTTCGAGGAAATATGAGAAGAAACAAGGGCGTGCATATAAGTGTGTTCGTGCTCATGCTTATCATTTCTCTGGCATTCTGTTCAGTGCTTTCTTACTACACGAATTCCATAAGGCATGATTCGAAAGCTATGGAAGAGGTTGGTTATGGAGGTATGCTTGCCGCACTTTACGGGGAGAACAGGCTGGATGCCTATGGAACAAGTGCAGACAAGATAATAAAGAATATTGGCAAATGTGATGCAGTGCAGGAAGTGAAAGCAACTGATGTTGTATATCTGCTGCTTAAGGACTGCAATGGAAAAGGCGGAAACAGCAGCTTCGTTTTGAATGATACAGACAGCGTGCTCACATATGATCAGTATGATGTGGATAACAAAATGACAGATCGCCGGCTTGAAAAAGGTGAGGTAAGTGTGCCGTTCAGTTTCATAGGTATGTATGACTGCAAGATTGGTGATACAGTCGAGCTGGGCAATGATAACGGTTCTTATACCTTCAAAGTTGCGTCATTTTTCGAGGATCCATATATGGGATCTTCGGTCATGGGAATAAAGACGATATTGATCTCAGATGAGGATTTTGCGGATCTCAAGGCAAAGGCTGCGGAAGATAATAGAAGCGGACTGGAAGATGACAAGAGATCCTTTGAATTGTCAAAGCTTATCATAATAGATAAAAAGCCGGGCCTGGACCTCACGGAGATGGAGTTTGAGAGAGAACTGAATAATGTGAGTGATTTCGCGTCATATTGCTGGATAACTTTATCAAAGGAGCAGGCGGGAAATTACATGCTTCTTATGACAAAGGTATTCTCCGCGGTGCTGCTTATATTTGTTGTGCTGCTTCTGGTGGCGGCTATGATAGTTCTAGGACACAACATCGGCAGCAGCATAGACATGGATTTTGTTAACATAGGAATACTCAAAGCGGTCGGAATGACAAATGCATCGGTGAAGCTGGCGTTGCTTGCCGGGTATATGTGCACTGTGGCGGCTGGACTGTTTGCTGGAATACCACTGGCCATTCCGATACTAAAAATCATAAATAGTGCCACAAGATCTTCTTCAGGACTTGAAGTTCCGTTTGATATTAATGTAGGACTTGTGCTGTGTGTCATATTGGCGATACTGCTTCTGGTAGCAGCATTTATCATGTTGAAGACAAGGAGAATATCCGAGGCCACACCTATAAAGGCGATAAGAGGTGGACGGGACAGTGTGCATTTCTCAAGCGTTCTGAAGCTTCCGGTCTCAGGCAAGAAACTTGGTGTGAGTCTTGCATACAGACAGTTTATATCTGAGAAGAAACAGTATGCCGCAGCCATCATAGTGACTGCTATACTTGCCATGTTCATGATACTTATGAACGATATGATGCGCTGGTTTAATTCACAGAATATGCTGGTGGATATGTTTTCAGTCACGAAGTATGACCTGACTGCTTCGTTTGTCGATGAGGATACACAGAAGGATATAGAGAATGTTATATCAGAACACACAGCGTATAGAAAATATCAAATGTCCAGCGAGTACATTCTGTTCGATGATGTGCAGATGTATTGTTATATAGTGGAGGCTCCTGATATGATCAACACGATAAGAAAGGGAAGAACTTGTACATATGACAATGAGGTGCTGATAACCCAGTATGTGGCTGATGGATTTCACCTGAACATAGGCGACACAGTCACGGTCAAGCGCGGCGGCGTGGCAAGGAAGATGGTTATCTCCGGCATATATGATTCGGCAAATGATGTGGGCAAGAACTTTGCAATCAGTAAGGCTGCATATAGTAAGTTTGCCAGCGGAGAGATCGTAAGTGAGCCTGGTGTCAGTGGAGCTGCCAAAAGCAGTTCAGATGAAGAGGAATGGAGCGGCAAAGGAATATGTTATGATCTTGACAATACTGATGAATGTGATGCGATAATCCAGGAGATAGATAAGAGATATGGCGATAATCAGGGCATCACGTATTCAATACATTCAGCAAAGGATGATTTTGAAGGAGTGGCGGGTACAGTCAACATTGCAATACAGGGACTCACATTGCTCACATATATGTTGGGGGCTGTATTCGTGATAGTCACGGTCATAATCGTGTGTGGCAAGGTTCTCATGCGTGAGCAGAAGGATATCGGAATATACAAGGCACTTGGATTTACATCCTTCAGACTCAGATGCCAGCTTGCGGTCCGCTTTATCGTGACGGCAGTTGTGGGTTCGCTGCTTGGTATAGTTCTTGCACTTATCGTCAGCAAGCCATTCTTCAAGGCAGGATTTGAATCATTTGGAATATACAGTTTTAATTTAAGTACAAGCGTGATATCACTGGTTATACCATTGGTATTTATGAGCGTGTTATTCTCTGTGGTAGCATTTATCAGAGCGGGGAACATCAGAAAGGTTCAGCCGCAGGTGCTCATCGCAGATCAGTAGAAGTATATAGGAGAGTGGAACTATGTATACAATGTCAGTAGACAAGGTGGGTATATATAATGGATAAGTTGATCATATATCTGATATGTATAAATATACTGGGAGCTGTCCTTGATGGAGTGACGGCTGCGAGACGCAGGAGAACAAGCCATAAGGCGCTCAGTGTTCTGCTGGGGATCATAGCCATTGCCGGTGGTGCCCCTGGCATGATAATAGCATTTGCGTTGTGTGACAGGACTGCATCCAAGACGAATATGATGCTGAGAGTGTTCACAGTGTGCGTGTGTGTAATAGAGCTTGCGGTGTTCATGACTTGGAAGCTCAGACCGGCGGGCAAATGGAACTTTGCATTCTGGGATGTGTTTGTGGAATACAGATGGACACTTTGGTTCGTTGCGGCAGTGAGTGTTGTAACATTTGTCATGTTCGGAATTGACAAATACAGAGCGGTCAAGGGCGGATACAGGATACCTATAGCGGTCCTTCTCGGTATGGCATTTGCCGGTGGAAGTATAGGTGCTCTGCTTGGAATGGTGGTGTTTAGGCACAAGATAAGGAAGAATTATTTCTCGGTTGGAGTGCCACTTATACTTGTAATGCAGGTGGTGCTTTTGATGTGTGTGGTTAATCTGCTGTAGGATCCGCAAATATCCCAAGTTCAGGCGGATAGTTGGTAAATGCGAAGAAGGCAACCGCGAGAATAGCCAGGATGGTCATGGCAACGTAGTCGTTTATGCACATTTGCCTGGATTCTGATCTGTTCTCGGTTCGCAGTGCATATACAACCCCGGCGAAATAAAGTGCGATATTCAGAAACTCATAATTCCTGCCCAGTACACCGTTTAGTGTGTAGAACACGACCACAATGAATGCCATACCTGACAGGATACCGCTAGTCCTTGCCGGAAGAAAATTTTCCGGCAGGGGCTTTTCTTGTATATGCGCCCAGAGAGATTCGGTCAGAGTCAGGAGGAGCATTGGAAAGAATATAAGTTTCAGGTGTTCCCAGGTTGATTCGTTCACTGCTGAGAATAGTCCGACAGCGGGATTGTCATTTGACCACTCGTAGGTGAAATGCAGCAGCACTCCGAGGATCGATATGAAGAAAAAACGAAAAAAATTGAGTTTGTTAGTAGTTGCCATAGAGAGTTCTCCGATGAAAACTAGTGCTATATTACATAGTATATGACGAATATGGTATTTCATGTAGCGGAGAAACCGAAATCAACGAAATTAAGATAAACATAATTGGGATATATTGTCGGTGATGTTATAATTATTTCAACGAATGTTTTGTTTAAAGGGGGGGGACATATGAGTAGCTTGTATGAACATTATCCAATTGTAATGTGGGTAATAGATGGTGTCTTTTGGATGATAGGAGTGTTGTGCTGGATCATTACCTACATTGGGGCACCTCTTGAAAGTAGGAAACTGGGACATCATGTTTCCGGAGTGCCTGGAGTAGCTTTTGTATTCTTTTTGATAGCAGGTTATTTCTCACCGAATAAATGGCTGATGCTGACTGCGTTGCTTGATTTTAGTCTTACATACCTGCCTGTATTTTTGTTGAAAGAACAATTAAAAAAACATTTAAAAAAGGCAAAAGATGAGTAATTGTAGGACTAAGTGCCAATCAATATGGGAAAAAGCCGGGAGAGTAAGAAAGGGGAAGTACATATGCGTTTGATCCATTTATCTGATCTTCACATAGGAAAGCGTGTAAATGAATTTTCTATGTTGGAGGATCAGGAGTATATATTAAAAGAAATATTGGGCATCATCGATGATGAGCAGCCGGATGGAGTCATCATAGCCGGGGATGTATATGATAAGTCTGTGCCGAGCGAGGAGGCGGTGAAACTGCTGGACAGCTTCCTGACTTCGCTTGCAAAGAGAAAGCGGCAAGTATATATCATCAGCGGCAACCATGATTCGGCGGCCAAGCTGGCATTTGCATCAAGTCTGATTGATCTCAGTGGAATCCATATATCGCCGGTATATGATTCGGCACAGATAGCCATGATGGGAGATGGGTTGGTCAGACCATATAAGCTGGAGGATGGAAAAGGACAGATGGTGAACATATACATGCTGCCATTTGTGAAGCCGGCAATGGTCAGAGCGGTATTCCCTGATGAGGCGGATGATATAAAGGATTACACGGATGCCTGCCGTGCGGCGGTGGAGCACATGGATGTTGATGAGAAGGTTACAAATATCCTTGTGGCCCACCAGTTCGTGACCGGGGCTGTGCGCTCGGAGTCGGAGGAGAATGTGGGCGGTCTGGACAATGTGGATGTGTCGGTATTCGACTCATTTGACTATGTGGCGCTGGGGCATATACATGGGCCGCAGAAGGTGGGCAGGGAGACTGTCAGATATTGCGGAACACCGCTTAAGTATTCACTTTCGGAGGCTAACCACACCAAATCGGTGACGGTTGTTGACATCCCTGAGAACAAGAAAATAGAGATAAGGACTGTTCCGCTTGTTCCGATGCATGAGCTGCGCGAGGTAAAGGGAACATTTGACGAGCTGATGGACAGGCGAAACTATGAGGGGACGGCTGTGGATGATTATCTGTATGTGGTTCTCACGGACGAGGATGACGTGCCGGATGCTTTGGGAAAACTCAGAACGGTCTATCCAAATGTGATGAAGCTTGGATACGACAACACCAGAACCCGTGTGACACAGACGATAGACGATGGCGCTGTACTTGAAGGGAAAAAGCCTATAGATCTGTTTGGAGAGTTGTATGAGAAGCAGAACAACCAGGAAATGAGCGATGAACAGAGGAGTTTTGTTCAGGATATTATAGACTCTATATGGAAGGAGGAGCGCTTATGAGCGAAGCGAATAACTCAAATGCGCTCCGACGACCTGCCCCGCTCGCGGAGGCGAGAGGGGCGATACATTGTGAAAGGAGGCCTGGTGATGAGACCCATAAATCTTACGATGTCGGCATTTGGACCATATGCGGGAGTCCAGATGCTTGACATGGCCCAGCTTGGGGCTGAAGGCTTGTATCTTGTGACTGGGGATACAGGTGCGGGAAAGACCACGATATTCGATGCCATCTGTTATGCGCTGTATGATGAGCCGAGCGGAGCGAGCCGTGATGCGAGGATGATGAGATCAACGTATGCCGATGTGGACACAGATACCTACGTTGAACTGACATTTGATCATATGGGGAAGACTTACAGAGTTAAAAGAAATCCTTCCTATGAGAGACGTAAGAAAAAAGGTGAGGGAACTACCCTGCAGGATGCGGCTGCAGAACTGTATCTGCCGGATGACTTGGTCATTGCCAACAGAACGAAGGTAAATTCATATCTTCAGGAATTGTTGGGCGTGGACAGAGAGCAGTTTTCACAGATATCCATGCTTGCCCAGGGTGAGTTCAAGGAACTGTTGGTGGCGGAGTCCGGGGACAGACAGAAGATATTCAGCAAGCTTTTTCACACATCAAGGTATTTTGTTCTGCAGAAGCGTCTTCAGGATGAGACGAGAAAGCTTCAGAGTGAACGGGACGATATGAAGAAGAGTATAGAGCAGTATATATCCGGGATAGTCTTCGGAGAGGATGACCCGCTGGGGATCGGTGTCCAGAAAGCAAAGGACGGCCAGATGCCAATTGATGAGGTGATCACACTCATCGGAAAGCTTATTGTAACGGAGAAGGCAAGAACAGATTCATATGAAAAGCAGATAGGTACACTTGAGACCCGGGTCGGGGAACTTGACACGCTGATAGGCAAGGCACAGCAGACAGAGAAAGCCAGAGTGCAGCTTGAAAAGGCACATTTGGAGCTTGCAAATGTACAGAATGACAGAACTGCTGCTGAGGCAGAGTTAAACAGGACAAAGGAAGCGCGCCCAGAAACGGAAGAGCTCCAAAGGCAGGCAGCAGTTATAAATAACGAGCTTCCAAACTATGAGAAACTGGACGAGAAGCGAAAAAATATTGCAGACGAGGAACAGCTCCTACAAAGGCAAAATGAACAGGCAGAGAAGGGCAGAATGCTTGTGACAGACAAACAGAAGAGCATAGAAAAGCTGAGACTGGAACAGACACAGCTTGCGGATGCGGGGGAGAAAATAGTTGCAATCACGGCATCGAGGGAGAAGATGGCTGACGCTGTTGACTATCTGAATGACATAAGTAGACTGCTCATGGAATACAGCAGAAGAAAACAGGCGGTGGACAAAGCACAGAAGCAGTATCTGTTTGATAATGATATGTATACCAGAAAGCAGGATATGTATGAGCATATGAGCACGCTCTACAGGAATGCCCAGGCGGGAATCCTAGCAAAGGATCTGAAGGAGGGACAGGCGTGCCCTGTGTGCGGTGCGACGGAGCACAAACTCCTTGCATCGCTGCCAAAGGAGGCTCCGACAGATGCACAGTTAGATGATGCGAAGAAGGATGCTGACAAAGCCCGCGACAGGGCAAATGCCAGTGCTACGGATGCAAAGGTAAAACTTGCCAGCGTCATGGAGATCAGAAACAGCATTATTGAGCAGGCTGGAAGGAAATTTGACGATCCGGAGGATATAGATGTTCTGCCGGAAAAGGTTGAGAAGAATATTGGATACTATAATGAGAAGATTGCGGAGGCTGACAGACAGATCGAGGCTGAACGCAAAAGGGTCAGCAGAAGGGATGAGCTTGCTGCAAAACTTCCTCAGGAAGAAGAAACATTTGCCGGGATGCAGGTTAAGCTGGCGGAGCTTGAGAGAAATATATCGGCGCTCACGGCAAAGGTTGTCTCAGACAGAGAACAGGCGACAGAACTGGCCGCGGGGCTCAGATTCAGGAATCGGAGTGAGGCGGAAACGAAGATGAACGAGATTCTTGGCAGAGCAAAGAAACTGCAGGATTCATTTGACAGCGCTGAGAAGAGATATAATGCTGTGATCCAGGATATTAAGACGCTGGAGGGGCAGATAAAGGCTCTGACAGACACGCTGGAATCAGCAGAGAAGCTCGAACTTGCTAAGCTTGAGGAAGATAAAACCGCAGTGAGAGATGAGCTGGGAAGGATCAGACTTCTCATGCAGGATGGGAACAGCCGCATCCGTGCAAATGAAACGGCGATGGCGAATATCGGCAGAAAGTCCGATGAGCTTTTGGCAAAAGAAAAGGAATACGTCAGTGTGAAGTCGCTCTATGACACTGCCTCAGGGAATGTATCCGGCAAGAATAAGATAAACCTAGAGGCATACATACAGATGTCGTATTTTGACAGGATAATTCAGCGTGCAAATCTGAGATTCCTGAAGATGTCAGATGGTCAGTATGAGCTGGGGCGTGTGACGGACAGCAGTGACAGGCGAAGCCAGATCGGCCTTGACCTCTGTGTTGTGGATCATTACAACGGCAGCAGACGAGACGTTAAGTCTCTTTCTGGGGGCGAGTCATTCATGGCTTCACTTTCCCTTGCGCTTGGACTTTCCGATGAGGTGCAGGCCTCGGCTGGCGGAATTCAGATAGATACCATGTTTGTGGATGAGGGCTTTGGATCCCTTGATACAGAAAAGACTCTGCCACAGGCATACAAAGCGCTGGTCAGCGTGACCGAGGGACGCAAGCTGGTGGGAATAATATCGCACGTGACTGAACTCAAGGAGAAGATTGACAAGCAGATCGTGGTGGAAAAGGACAGAACCGGCAGGGCGAAGGCGAGGCTGGTGGTGTAGGGATTTTAGTCATCTGAGTATTTAGATAAAATTTGCTCAAGTTTATTAAAGTCTACACATCTTTTTGTAAGGTTGCGATTTTTGTCGGGAAAATCAGTTATGAGAGAGTAGACTTTATTGGCTCTGTTGATTATAGTATCGGAATGATCCCGACACCAGGATAATTGTTTCTGCATAAGAATCTTTCCTGCTGTTGTGGTCAAATATTTTGATGAAATCAATCTGACTTTTCATATTTTCAAATTTCTTTTTGGGTGAGGTAAGGGGGATGCAATATTTCTGACCACCTATAAGAATGATTATTCCAAGAAATGGTCGATTCTCCTTACCTACCTGAGGGGAGACTGACATTACGTTGTCATCTGCACGAGACAGATTTCTTATGTATTTTAAATCAATATAGTAAAAATTTAGGATATCCATTATCGCCTTTCTGAGAATATAAAAGAGCTGTGCTAAAATGCACAGCTCTTAAAAACCTTTTTGCATGGTAGGGCTCCCATAAAATTGTTCCATTTTGTATGATAGAACATCCATATTAAAATTGTTCATTTGTTTTATATGGTAGAACACCCATCTCTTAAAGTTCCCATTTCGCATGGTAAGGTTACCATAATCATATCATACAAGAATTCTAACATTCAATAATGTTAGTGTCAATTAGAGCTGACTTATTTAGTAACTTATAGTGATCTGAGAATATCCTAAAAAGTGATCAATATCAAGTGTAATTACTGATATTTTATAAAACGTTTATAAAAGTATACAAAGTGTAGAATAGTAGAAAAATGTTAGCTGTTTGCTTTACAAATCGGAGTTGATAAACAATAATGGTTCATGTATGAATGAATAAGGACGGTACAAAATAATGGAACTTTTTGATATATGCGACGAACAGGGCAACCCTACCGGAGACAAAGTGGAGAGGAGCGAGGCACATGCAAAAGGCATATGTCACAGGACTGCCCATATCTGGATAGCGAAGCAAGAGAATGGAAGGTATAAGGTTCTTCTGCAGAAGAGGTCGATGGATAAGGATTCTTTTCCTGGAAGGTATGACACTTCCTCTGCCGGACATATACAGGCAGGCGATGAACCGATGGAGTCGGCACTCAGGGAACTCGGAGAGGAGCTTGGCATCAAAGCTGAGGCCGCAGATCTTGATTTCGCGGGAACATTCAGGATCCGGTATGAGAAGGAATTTCACGGCAAAATGTTCAGGGACAATGAGGTGGCATTTGTGTTCGTGTATCAGAAAACGGTGGACATAGCAGACCTGACGATCCAGAAGGAAGAGCTGGACGGCGTGAGCTGGTTTGATCTGGATGAAACCTATGAGGCATGTAAGAACCATGACCAGAAGTTCTGCGTGCCACTCGGCGGCCTTGAGACGGTGCGAAGATACCTGGATGGCAAATAGAGATAACTTTCAAAAATATGTTGCCAGACTAGTTAGTTTGTGCTAACATAACATATGTTATGGAAAACGACAAGCGTAGTGAAACGATAGAAAAACTGAAAAAAGCAGGTAAAGAGGAATTCCTTAAAAATGGTTACCAGAGGGCAAGTCTTAGAATGATATGCAATAGTGCGGGAGTTACCACCGGAGCCTTCTACTTTTCATTTGAGAGTAAGGAGGCATTGTTCAAGGCGATACTTGAACCGCTTGTGAACCAATATGAAGCCATGCTTGGAGAACTTATGAAGGGGGAGATTGAGAACCCCGCCACGGGCGTAGATGCAGATAAGATCATGATGCAATTCCTTCTGGCACACAGGGAAGAGGTAATGATCATCATGCATGGCGCTGACGGCAGTTGCTATGAGAATTATCACCAGAGGGTTGAGGAGTTCATGAGACATTCATTTGCGGCATATTACAGGTCACAGCTTGGATGCGAGCCGGATGAGACTTTGGTTCGCGTGCTGGCTAAGATGCGGCTTGAGGGAGCCATGGCGATACTGAACGAGGATGTAGATGTGGAGAAGAAAATGTATCTGACAGAAAAGATTGGCATTCATGCCACCGGCGGTACAGAAAAGTTGATAGAGAGTTTAAAGAAAGAGGTTCATCGATGATGAACCTCTTATTTTTATGAACATAACAAAACATGACAAATGTTATATTTCATAAGGAGGGGCCCACGTAAGTGGGAGGATTCCGACAGAGGAAGAGCACTGATGTGCGCGCAGGTCATCAAGCTACGCTTGACGACATGTTGTGAAGCACGCAAACGCCGCGCGCAGCGCCTCTCATGCGTTTGCTCCATTATAAGGAGGGGCCCACGTAAGTGGGAGGATTCCGGCAGAGGAAGCGCACTGATGTGCGCGCAGGTCATCAAGCTGCGCTTGACGACATGTTGTGAAGCACGCAAACGCCGCGCGCAGCGCCTCTCATGCGTTTGCACAATTAAAAAGCAGGAGGAAATGAGAAAATGGTTAGCACACAGAACAATACAGTAAGCAGATCAAAGGTAGACATAACGGGAGTCCCGGAGACGATGCTCCAGACACTCTATGCCAGAGCGAAAGAATCAAGAAAACCGGATCATGCCATATACGATGGCAAGGCCATAGAGATAGTTGACAGCCTGGATTATGACTTTTCACTGGCGGACAAGGATCTGGCAATGGGAAGCGGAGTTATAGCGAGAACCATAGTGCTTGATAAGCTTGTATCAGAATTCCTGAAGAAGCACAAGGGTGCTGTGGTTGTGAATATCGCCTGTGGTCTTGACACCCGTTGCTATAGAAATGAGGGTAGATATAAAGGCTGGTACAACATTGATCTCCCGGAGACCATGACTGTAAGGGCAAAGTTCCTGCAGGAGGATGGACCGGTGTACCAGATAGCGGAATCCGCCATGGACGGCAAATGGGCAGACATGGTAGAGTATGCAGGCGAACCTGTGCTGGTCATCATAGAGGGGCTTACGATGTATCTCACAGAAGCTGATGTGAAGAAAATATTCGACATAATAGACAGGAAATTTACTCATGCTACGGTGCTCGTAGAGACTATGGCTCCGTTCATGGCAAAGCATATCAAGGAGAAATCCATCCATGGAAGCCATGCCAGGTTTTCCTGGGGCGTGTCAAATGGAAAGAAGCTGGCGGAGATCATACCGAAATACAGATACATAGAACAGCACAGTCTTGTAGAAGGAATGGCTGAGTTCATACCGGTATATAAAGTCATTGGCAAAATACCATTTGTCAGCAATATATCAAACAAGATAGTAGTGATGGAAAAGTGATAAAAAGTGTTGACATAAAGTTAAAAGCCATTTATGATACAGTAAAATGCAAATGACTTGCAAATTCGAAAAAGAGGAATACTATGGCGAGGGAGTATAAAACGAGAATAAGTCAGGCTATAGAGGCATTTGCTGCAGAGAGGCAGGACAGAGGGTTTTGCGCGGCTGATGTAAGTGTGTATTTGGATGAGAATGGCATAGATGCGAATACAACAACTGTATATCGCAATCTTGACCGCATGGTTACCCAGGACAAATTGATAAAGTATCAGAGTGCTGATGGTGGTTCAAGTATGTATAGAATGGAAAAGGCTGATCATAGTTGTCACGAACACCTTCATATGCAGTGTGTTAAGTGCGGAAGAGTCATACATATTGACCGCGATACCATGAATCACATAGCTAAAGGAGTTCAGGAGAGGTATGGATTTATGATCGACTGTGACAGATCGTCGATATGTGGTATTTGCAAAGATTGTCAGAGGCGTTGTGGAGTCGCTGTAGTCTAAACTAAACGTGATTGTTACAGATGGGATTGTATCGTTACGGTCACAACGAAAACTATATATCCCCAAATTCCTACAATGAAAAGGAGGTGTGCAGAATGAGTAAAAAGAGAATAATGTCATGGATTCTTATAGTGTTCTTTGTATCGGAAGTACTTTTCTCTTACGGCTATATTGCGCGCAATGTGGAGCATGACTGTACGGGGCAGGAATGTCCTATATGTATGCATTTGCAGCAGGCTGCACAGTTCCTTTCAAATATAAAGACAATGTCAACTACGCCAGTGTTCCTGGCGTTCTTAAGTGTGTTCACACTTGGAGTTGTATTGGTGTATACCCACGAGTATTGTACCGATACGCTCGTTTCCCTGAAGGTGGAATTGCTGAATTGATTTAAAGTACGGATATTGACTGAGAATTGCGTCTGGAAATACATCTAAAGATAAGGGCGAATACTTATTATTGGTGTTTTTTGATCTAGAGGCAGTTTATTAAATTTACCCAATTATAGGCATCAAAATATGCCTGTCAATTTTATCAATCAATTCGGAGGTTTATTGATCATTATGAAAAATAGAATATTTGGCCTTGTTATGGCATCGGTACTTACTGTTTCAGCATTTTGTGGCTGCGGAGCATCAATGACGGCAGCAGATTCTGATCAGAAAGGGGGCAGTGTGCCTGAAAATACGGCAAATGCTGCGGCGTACAGCATTGTATGTACGACTTTTCCTCAGTATGACTGGATCCGCAATATTATAGGCGGTGATTCCGACAAGTTTCAGCTTACTATGCTGCTCGATCAGGGGATGGATCTTCACAGTTATCAGCCAACTGCAGAGGATATAGCAAAGATAGCTGACGCAGATATGTTTGTGTATGTTGGCGGTGAGTCTGATGGCTGGGTGGATAGTGCCCTGAAAGAAGCAACTAATAAGAATATGAAGGTTGTAAATATGCTTGACGCTTTGGGAACTGCAGTCAAAGAGGAAGAGGTAGTTCCAGGCATGCAGGCAGAGGAAGAAGAGGGAGGAGAGGAAGACCCGGAGTATGATGAACATGTATGGCTTTCACTCAAGAACGCAGTGGCGTTGACGAATGTGTTGGCGGATAATATCCAGGCACTTGATCCAGATAATAAATCTGATTACATGGAGAATGCAGGCAAGTACGTTGATGAACTCAATGATCTTGATGGAAGGTATGAACTAACAGTTTCTAAGGGAAAACGTCAGGCAATTCTGTTTGGCGACAGATTCCCTTTCCGATATATGGCGGATGATTATGGGCTTACCTACTATGCTGCATTTGTGGGATGCAGTGCTGAGTCGGAGGCAAGTTTTGAGACGATAACATTCCTTGCGCAGAAGGTGGATGAGTTAAAGCTTCCGGTTATTCTGACGATAGAGGGTGCAGATCACAGTATAGCAGAGTCGATAAAGAAGACAACAGATTCGAAAAATCAGGAGATCCTGACGATGAATTCGATGCAGTCTGTGACTGCAAAGGCTGTAGCTGATGGTGAGACGTATCTGAACGTAATGGAAGATAACTTGAACGTACTTTCTCAGGCATTGAATTAATTGCTGAACAATAAAACAAATTTAGATTTATAGGAGAAAACAAATGTCATATATAACGTGCAAAGACCTGACAGTGGGATATGATGGACGTGCAGTTGCGTCAGGCATTAATTTCAGTATAGATAAGGGAGACTATCTCTGTATAGTTGGAGAGAACGGAGCGGGAAAGAGTACCTTGGTAAAAACTCTGCTTGGCCTGTTGAAACCGGTTTCAGGAGAGATAAAGTTTGGCGATGATCTGACATCGCGTGATATAGGCTATCTGCCGCAGCAGACACCTGTGCAGAAGGATTTCCCTGCGACTGTATGGGAGGTGGCTTTGTCGGGAACGCTGCCTAAGTGCGGAGCACGTCCTTTTTATGGCAGAAAGGAAAAGCAGCTTGCGCAATCTCAGCTTGAACGACTTGGAATGTGGGATATACGCAGGAAATGTTACAGGCATTTGTCGGGAGGACAGCAGCAGCGCGTCCTTCTGGCGAGAGCCCTGTGTGCAACTGAGAACCTTCTTCTGCTTGATGAACCGGTAACTGGCCTTGATCCTGTCGCAACGGCACAGTTCTATCAGATGATACAGCAGTTAAATGAAAATGGTGTGGCAGTGATCATGATATCGCATGATCTGAGGGCAATAGATTGCGCCAGACATGTGCTTCATATGAATCATGGGGGCTCGTTCTGGGGCAGCAGAGAGGAATATAAGAACAGCAGATATTGGAACATCATTTCGGTAGAATACGAGAAAGGTGGTGGACAGAGTGCAGCTTGTTGATAAGTTAATTTACTATATGCAGTATCCATTTGTTAAGTATGCTCTTGTGGTTGGTATTCTTATAGCTTTGTGTTCGTCACTTTTTGGTGCAACATTGGTTCTTAAAAGATTTTCATTTATCGGCGATGGACTTTCGCATGTTGCATTTGGAGCAATGGCGGTAGGATCTGTTCTGAAACTGACAAACAACACGATTATAGTGATGCCGGTGACTGTGGCTGCTGCAATTCTCATACTTATGTCGGGACAAAATGCGAAGCTTAAGGGAGATGCCGCGATAGCTATGATGTCTGTCGGTGCTTTAGCCGTAGGTTATCTGATAATGAATGTATTTTCCACGTCGGCAAATGTATCTGGCGACGTGTGCTCAACGTTGTTTGGTTCAACCTCAATACTTACATTGACAATGGGAGAAGTGTGGCTGTGTATAGTGATGTCAATATGTGTAATAGCGTTTTTCTGTTTGTTCTACAACAGGATATTTGCAGTCACATTTGACGAGAGTTTTACCAGGGCAATCGGGAAAAATGCAGGGGCATATAATCTGGCTCTGGCGGTGATAATCGCTGTGATAATAGTGCTTGCAATGAATCTGGTGGGCTCCCTGCTCATCACGGCGCTTCTGGTATTCCCTGCACTTTCGGCAATGCGAGTTATGTATAGCTTCAGGTCGGTGGTATTATATTCAGCTGTTCTCTCGGTTGTGGGAACTTTGGCTGGAATGTTGGTATCCATATTATTTTCAACACCGGTAGGATCTACGATCGTTGCATGCGATATGGTTATATTTGCATTTAACAGTATAGCAGGGAAAGTGATGAGGAGATAAGAATATGTATATGAATAGAAATAGAAGAATGCATGGATGCAGACACAGATTTAAGCGATTGATTATGTCAATATTGGTGCTGAGTATGTTGCTGACTGTCACAGGCTGTGGTGGAGCATCTCAGACTGCGGGCAGTCGTTTGAACACACAGAATGCAGTGGATAAGGTGCTTAATCAGAAAACAGGCGATGGTGATGTGGAAAGTAAGTCGTCAGTGGGAGCCACAACAGAGACGACGATCACAACAGAGATGCAAACCACGATAGAGACAGAATCCGCATCTGTAACTGAGGCGACATCAGAACCAACATATGGGCAGGTCGTGAATGGAGACAGCTCAGTTATAGCGCAATACAAGTCTGAGGGTGTGGATGTGGACCTCACTCTTATGGGAAAAGATCTTATATATGCAACTGTATATCAGATGATGTCAAAGCCTGAGGAATATGAGGGCAAGACGATAAGAATAGAAGGAAAGTATTATGCATCCTATTATCCAATAACAGACAAATATTATAATTATTGTCTCATAGCTGACGCTCTGGCATGCTGCAGTCAGGGGCTTGAATTTGAACTTGGTGGAGGTGCAGTATATCCAGGCGATTACCCGGCGGACCAGAGTGAGGTGATCGTTACGGGAGTATTTGAAACCTACACAGAGGAGGCTGGACAGACATTTTATTACTGCAGGTTGAGAGATGCAGAATATCAACTGGTATCGACAGAGAATCAGTAGAGTATAAATTGCATAACATTTTTGGAATCCGGGCAGATCAAAGTGTCCGGATTTTTTGAGTAAAAAATATTCAGAATCAGGAGAAATATAGCTGCATCAAAACCAGGAATCACATAGAAAAATATGGCAAAATGACGCAAATATACTAAAAAACATTAAAAATAGCTAAAAAATGATAAAATTACTTAAAAAAGAATTTGATATATTGTAAAAACTATGCTAATTTTAAATAAAGGTAAATATTCAGCCGTGCAGGGTAAGAACAGCGGATTCGACATGCTTGCATGTAAGAATCAGGTGTTCTTATCCTGTGGTGACTCGAATAGAGTCACCGCCCCATACAATGAGCAAAATAGCTGCGCAGCAGCGAAAGAGCACGGGAACCGTGCGGTTTTGCGAATGTATGGTCGGCTGAATACATTAAAATACACAGAAGGGATGTGATGAAGTGAAAGAGAAATACAAAGGTGTACAAAAACTCACAGACAATCCGTTCCTCAACCTCTATCATATAGATGCGGTTGACACGGCTGGAAAAGACTTCAATTATTACTTTGCTTCAAGGAATAAAGAGAACGACATCAAGATAAAGACCCACGATATAAAACCGGAAGGAATAGTTATATATGGAGTTAAGCTGGAAGATGAGCCGAAGCTGGTGCTCATAAGGCAGTACAGATACCCACTCGATACATATATATATGAACTTCCTGCAGGACTGGTGGATGGAGATGAGACTCCGGCGCAGGCAGCAGTCAGGGAGATGAAGGAAGAGACAGGGCTTATCCTTGATGTATATGAGGGCGGAGAAGAACTCTACAGAAGACCATTCTATATGGGCCCGGGATTTACGGATGAGATGAGCAGTGCTGTATTTGGAACAGTTACAGGAACACCAAATCTCGACAGCAAGGAGAGCACAGAGGACATACAGGTCATACTCGCAGACCGAGGTGAGGTCAGAAGAATCCTGTCAGAGGAACAGGTGTCGCTCAGAGGAGCATACCTAATGACACATTTTCTGGCTGAGGGAGATCCACTAGAATTCCTGAGAAAATAGGAAGCGCTGAGCAGTGATTGCTCAAACAGCAGAACGTTCATAAAAGGGCATGCTAAATGAGAAAAAAGAAGGAGAAGTAGAAAGATGAGTTACAGAGACACATATGATTTTTGGATGACAGATGATTATTTCGATGAGGACACCAAGAAGGAGCTTGCAGCCATAGCCGATGATGAGGCTGAGATCGAGGACAGATTCTATCGTGATCTTGTATTTGGAACTGGTGGACTCAGAGGTGTGATAGGCGCGGGAACCAACAGAATGAACTTCTACACCGTCCGCAAGGCTACACAGGGTCTTGCAAACTTCATTGTGAAGCAGAATGCGCAGGACAAGGGCGTGGCAATAGCATACGATTCAAGAAAGTATTCTCCAGAGTTTGCAGCAGAAGCAGCTCTCTGCCTGTGTGCAAATGGAATCAAGTCATATCTCTTTGAGTCACTCAGACCTACACCTGAGCTTTCATATGCAGTCAGAAAGCTTGGATGTACAGCAGGTATAGTTATAACAGCCAGCCACAATCCACCAGAGTACAACGGTTACAAGGTATACTGGGAGGATGGCGCGCAGATCACGGCTCCAAAGGACAGAGAGATCATCGCAGAGGTTAAGGCTGTAACAGATTTCCATACAGTAAAGACCATGGATAAGCAGGAGGCACTTGACAAGGGCCTTCTCACTATCATAGGTGCCGAGATAGATGACGCGTATATGGAGGAACTCAAGAAGCAGATCATTCATCCTGAGATCATCAAGGAGCAGTCAGAGAACATCAAGATCGTATACACACCGTTCCACGGAACCGGTCTTGTACCTGTAAAGAGAGTCCTGTCCGAGCTTGGTTTCAAAAACGTATACATTGTTCCTGAGCAGGAGCTTCCAGACCCTGAGTTCACAACGCTTGAGTATCCAAACCCAGAGGATCCAAAGGCATTTGAGCTTGCCCTCAAGCTGGCAAAGGAGAAGAATGCGGACATAGTTCTCGCTACAGATCCTGATGCAGACCGTCTTGGAATATACGCACTCGATACAAAGACAGGCAAGTATATGCCATTTACAGGAAATATGTCAGGACTTATAATCGCTGAATACCAGTTCAGAGAGAGAACAAAATGCGGTCTCATGCCAAAGAATCCGGCCATGGTCAAGACTATTGTAACCACAAATATGGCTGATCCACTGGCTGCAGATTACAATGTCAACCTCATCGAGGTTCTAACAGGCTTCAAGTTCATCGGTGAGCAGATCAAGTTCTTCGAGCAGAATAATTCATACAATTTCGTAATGGGTATGGAGGAGAGCTACGGATGTCTCGTTGGAACATACGCAAGAGACAAGGATGCTCCGGTTGCAGTTATGTGTCTCTGCGAGGCTGCTGCATACTGCAAGAGCCAGGGAATCACTCTGTGGGATCACATGCTTGATCTCTATGAGAAGTACGGATATTACAAGGAAGGCCTCTACACAATAACGCTCAAGGGTGTTACAGGAGCAGAGAAGATCCGCAAGATCATGTCCTCACTCAGAGCTGAGTCACTTACTCAGATCGATACACTCAAGGTTCTCAAGGTTCGTGATTACGAGAAGAACACGATCACAGATCTTGCCACCGGAGAGGTCACAGAGTCAGGACTTCCACAGTCCAACGTTCTCTACTACGACCTTGAGGATGGCGCATGGGCATGTGTACGTCCATCAGGAACAGAGCCAAAGATCAAGCTGTACTACGGAATCAAGGGAACAAGCCTTGATGATGCAGATGCAAAGCTTGAAGCTCTCCAGACAGCACTTGTTGAGAAGCTCAACAAGCTGGCAGAGTAGCATAAGTATAATATATAGCAAATACAAAAAAGCGCCGTCTGGTCTGGTGACCGGACGGCGCTTTGCTGTCCTTATACGATGACGTCGAACTGTATGTAGTCTCCCTGATCGGTATTTACCGTGTCGAGATATATTTTACCATTGTACTTGTCGGTCAGTTTTTTCAGGTTGTAGAGACCGTAACCATGGCCATGTCTGTCTCCGGTTTTGGTGGTATATCCCGGTGAGAACATATTCTGGCGGAATTCGTTGGTTTTGACGGAACCCTTGTTTCTTGTTCTTATTTCTATCTGGTTCTGCCTGCTGTCCAGGTACAGATATGCAGTGCCAAATGGGGCGGTCGATTTAAGCGCATTATCGATCAGTATACCGATGATCCTGATCAGTTCATACTCCGGCATTCGGCTCTTCAGATCCCTGGATGCCACCTGGACTACGAGCTCCTTCTGATCCTTCTGTGCCTCCGTGATCTTGCTGTACACAAATCCGGCTACAACGCTCAGGTTGATCTTGAGCAGATCACAAATGGCCTCTGTAAAGGAATAAAAAAGGTCGGTTATATTACAAGTCAATTGCAGAAAATATAATTCTTTTAGTTAATACCGCCATAATAAAACGGCTGCAATATACATCTGCGCAACAAAGTGATATAAATTGCAAGATTAAATATTGAATTTAAAAACTGCTTAATATATTATACAAATAACAATAAATTAGCTAAAAATAGCCTAATAAAATGAACGGAAGATAAATTGTGGATAGATAAAAAGGAAAAATCTGTGTGGCCTGTGAGGTCAGGAAAGGGGTAGAAGATGGACGCAAAGCAGAGATACGAGATGTGGCTTGGCAGCGATCAGGTAGATGATGTTACGAAGCAGGAGCTCGTAAACATAAAGGATAATGAAGCGGAGATTGAAGATAGATTTTACACAAACCTTGAGTTTGGAACAGGTGGACTTCGAGGCGTGATGGGAGCGGGAACGAACCGCATGAACATTTACACGGTTCGCATGGCAACACAGGGAATTGCTAACTACCTGGCGAAGATCGGAATATCAAAGCCATCGGCAGCGATAGCATTTGACAACAGGAATAATGCTTCTCTGTATGCTTTTGAGACTGCACTCTGCCTGTGCGCAAATGGCGTGAAGGTGTATCTGTTTGATGCGCTCCGCCCGACACCGGAGCTTTCATTTGCAGTGAGACATCTGCACTGCAATATCGGCGTGAATATAACGGCAAGCCACAATCCAAAGGAATACAACGGATATAAGGTTTACTGGGATGATGGAGCTCAGATAGTATCTCCGCAGGATAAGGAAATCATTGCAGAGGTCAACAAGATAGAAGATTTCTCCGTGGTTAAGACTATGGACAAGGGCGCTGCAATAGATGCAGGACTGTTGAATGTGATCGGTCAGGAGATTGACGACGCATATATAGGAGAGCTTCACAAGCTTGTCATGAATCCGGAGGAGATTCAGAAGGCGGGAGATCTGAAGATCGTATATTCTCCGCTTCACGGAACAGGCCTTAAGCCTGTTACAAGAGTTCTCAGCGAACTTGGTTTCAAGGATGTACATGTCGTTGAGGAACAGGCTGTTCAGGATGGTAATTTCCCAACTGTAAAGTCCCCAAATCCTGAGGGCGCAGAGGCGTATGCCCTGAGTCTTGAGCTGGCGAAGAAGGTCGGCGGAGAGCTGATTCTTGTCACAGATCCTGATGCGGATAGGCTTGGAATGTATGGATATGACAGCAAGAATAATGAGTATAAAGAATTTACGGGCAATATGTTCGGTGCGATCCTCTGTGATTACGTGCTGATGCAGAGATCCCAGAGCGGAAGACTGCCTGAGAATCCGGCGATTGTAACTACGGTTGTTATCACCAATATGGTCAAGGAGATATGTAAGAAGTACGACACTTTCTGTGACTGCAACAACCTGATCGGATTTAAGAATATAGCATCGAGAATGAGGGCTTATGAGCAGACTGGTGAACACAATTATGTGTTCGGGCTTGAAGATACATTTGGATGTCTGCCTGGTACATATGCAAGGGACAAGGACTCGGTTGGAACGCTGATGCTTCTCTGTGAGGCTGCGGCATACTACAAGAACCGTGGCATGACTCTGTGGGACAGAATGGTTGAATTGTGGCAGGAATATGGTTACTACAAAGAGAAGGTTCAGACCATGAAGTTTGATGGACGCGAGGGTGCTGCAAAGATACAGTCTATGATACAGACGCTGAGAGATAATCCGGTGCAGAAGGTCGGAACTTACAGCGTGGAGAAAATCTACGACTACAAGCTTGGAACAGAGACAGACGCAGCGACAGGCAAGTCCGAGGCGGCGGAGCTTCCAAAGTCCAACATGATATATTATCAGCTTGCGGATGGCGCATGGTTCCTTGTGAGACCTTCAGGCACAGAACCGAAGATTAAGTTCTACCTCGGGGTAAAGGGAAGCTCTCAGGAGGATGCGGCAGAGCAGCTTGACGAGCTTGCGGTAAATGTGAAGGCGATGTTCTCGTAAAACGGGATGACTGGTAAGAAACGGAATGGCTGGCAAATAAATGTCAGCAGAAAATAGGTTAGAAGATCGCGGTAGCTACTAAAAATAATTACAAGGTGGAGGTAAAAAAGATGGGTTACATGGACGAATACAAGTTCTGGCTTGAGTCAGACTGCTTTGATGAGAAGACCAAGGAAGAACTTAGAAGTATCGCAGATGATGACAAAGAGATCCAGGACAGATTCTACAAGAATCTGAAATTTGGAACCGGCGGAATGCGCGGAATCATGGGTGCTGGAACCAACAGAATGAATATATATACAGTTACAAAGGCAACACAGGGACTTGCAGATTACATACTTGAGGTCGGCGCGGATGCTGCGGGGAGAGGTGTTGTTATAGCACATGACTGCCGAAATATGTCAGCAGAGTTCACAGAGGCATCAGCTCTGTGCCTCAATGCAAATGGCATAAAGACTTATGTGTTTGATGCACTCCGCCCTACACCGGAGCTTTCATTTGCAGTGAGAGAGCTTGGATGTATAGCCGGAATCGTGGTAACAGCAAGCCACAATCCACCTGAGTACAACGGCTACAAGGTGTACTGGGAGGACGGCAGTCAGATCGTATCTCCTCAGGATCAGGATATCCTGAAACATGTGGCGAATGTTGAGAGATACGAGGATGTCAAGACCATGGATAAGGACAAGGCTATCGCAGACGGCCTGTTCTGTATGGTTCCTACGAGTGTTGATGAGAATTACTATCAGGCACTCATAAAACAGACCATCCACGGCGATATCATTCCGAAGGTTGCAGACGATATCAAGATAGTATACACACCACTTCACGGAACAGGAAATGTACCTGTAAGGGAAGTGCTAAAGAGACTTGGCTTCAAGCACGTATATGTTGTAGAGGAGCAGACTGTTCCTGACGGAGACTTCAGCACGGTCAAGTCACCAAATCCAGAGGAACCATCAGCATTTGCCATGGGAATAGACCTGGCAAAGAAGGTGGATGCGGACGTTATCATGGCCACAGATCCTGATGCAGACAGACTTGGAATATACGTCAAGGACAGTACGGGAATTTGGAAAGACACGGAATTTGCAGATGATCCTGCATATCCATATGTCCGCTTTAATGCCAATATGACAGGAGCCTTGATCGCAGAGTATGTCTGCCGTGAACAGAAGGCAGTCGGCAAACTGCCGGAAAATGGTGCTATCTGTAATACAGTAGTCAGCACCAATCTTACAAAGGCGATAGCAGAGAATTACAATCTGAAATATATAGAGACACTCACCGGATTCAAGTACATAGGTGAGCAGATCCTTCTCTTTGAGAAGAACAACACATACAAGTTCATCTTCGGAATGGAGGAGAGCTTTGGATGTTTAGTAGGAGACTACACTCGTGACAAGGACGCTTGCGCAGCCGTTGTCATTTTATGTGAAATAGCAGCATTTTATAAGCTGCAGGGAGAAACCATCTGTAATGCCATGGAAGAGGTTTATCACAAATATGGCTATTACTTTGAAGGTTCGTTTGGGATAACTCTAAAGGGTGTAGATGGTGCAGCACAGATTAAGGAGATGATGGAGAACTTCAGGAACCATCCACTTACGAACTTTGCAGGTATCAAAGTTACCGGCATGAGGGATTATGTGAGCGGAATCCGCAAGCCGTTTGATGGCGAAGAGGAGCACATGGGCCTTCCAAAATCAAACGTGCTGTACTATGAGCTGGAAAATAATGCGTGGTTCGCGGTTAGGCCTTCCGGAAACGAACCAAAGATCAAATTCTACTTTGGCGTGAATGAAAACAGCCTAAAAAATGCCATGTCAAAGATAGACGAGATGAAAGCATGTGTGCAGGAGCTTGTTAAATAAACAATCACAAAGTATGGCAGAATTTACTGCCGAAAAATAAAAACATTCCTTCCATATACTACAAAAATTAACATACAAATGCACTTTCCAGCCAATGCGCTGAACAAGAGGGATCTCGGCTTTGAGGCTGAGGTCCCTTTTGTAAAAGTAAAATATAGTTAAAAATACTAAAAACTGTTTAAGAATTAACTAAAAAATGTTATAATATATAAAGTAACGGCAGTGTGTGGCAAACGCGTACAGGAGTAGTATAGGAGATTATATGCCAGAAAAAGAAATAGAAAAAGAAATAAAAAAAGAGAAAGAAATAGAAAAGAAAAATATAAAAAGTATCGCTGGACATATCATCGATGAGAAAACCGATGAAAAAGAGAAACGAGAGCCGGAGAGCGTCTTGGATGTGGATGAGCATATGTCTGAGAAACAGAAACTCAGCCTTATGAACAAACAGCAGAAAAAGGAATACATACTGGAGTATTATGCTCCGAAGGCTCTATTTGCACTTGTTGTTGTGGGCATAGTTGTATTCCTTGTTGTAAAACATTTTACGGCGGAATCTGCGGCACTCAACATCCTTGCGGTCAACACTACACAACAGGAATCCGCGGCGAATGACAAGGCGTATTATGAGGAATTCCTCAGTGAAAATGGTCTTGATGCGGAGAAGGAATATGTCAGTATAAGTACAGGAATCGGCGTGTCAACTGATCCGAATGATGCCATGAGTCAGGATAGTCTACAGCTTATACAGAACAAATTTATGGCGAATGCGGTGGACGTGTTCTTTGCCGACACAGACCTTGTCATGAGTTTTGGAGAGTTCGGATATATGCAGGATCTTGATAAGGTGCTGACTGATGAACTGAAAGAAAAGTATAAAGATTCGTTTGTGTATGCAACGGTTATTGAAACGGGTGAGAAGATACCTGTCGGAATAAAGATCGGTGATAATTCCTGGGTGAAGGATACCGGCTGGTATGAAATGGATGCTGCAGTGGGATTTGGCGAGAATGCCAAGAATATGGATCTTGCACTTGAATTTCTTGAATACATAAGCAGAGAGTGATACCCATAAATAAAACGAGGAGACTATAGATACATATGAGCATAAGATATGATGAGGCAAACAGAATATTTGAACTTGATACGAGAAACACGAGTTATCGTATCGGAATCGCCGATGAAGAGGGATTTGTCGGACATATATATTATGGACAGAAGATCCGTCCGCAGAAATGTGATCAGTTTTTGAGAACGTGTGAGGCTCCTTTTGTTCCGTCCAAGAATAACAGGGAGAGATGTTCATTTATGGACACATTTCCGACAGAGTATTCCGGAAATGGAATAGGAGACTACAGGGAGAGTTGTATTGCGGTAAAGACCGCAAATGGCAGCAGAACCGTTGATCTGAAATTTGTGGATTACGATATTGTAAATGGAAAGCCGGGGATTAGTGGCCTTCCGGCATCATTTGCGGGAGAAGAGGAGGTTCAGACTCTCGTTGTCCATATGATGGATGGGGGATGTGGCATTGATGTTGACCTGATATATTCTGTGTTTGAGGATGAGGATGTTATAACCAGAAGTGTGAGCGTGAAAAATGCAGGTGATAGGGATATCAGGCTCACAAAGGTATATTCTGCATGTATAGACATGGATGACGAGGATTTTGAGATGCTCACTCTTCATGGCTCATGGGCCAGGGAGAGACAGATTGAGAGACGCCCGATAGCTTATGGCAAGCAGAGTGTAAGCTCTCTCCGAGGTGAGTCATCCCACCAGGACCATCCGTTTATGGCATGGATGACAAAGGGTACAGATCAGACTACGGGTGATGTATATGGAATGCATTTTGTGTACTCGGGTAACTTCATCGCACAGATAGAGAAATCACAGTTTGATTCCATACGCGCAGTCATGGGCATACATTCAGAGGGATTTGAGTGGTGGCTCACGCCTGGAGAGACGTTTACAGCGCCTGAGGTTGTGCTTACATACAGCCATGATGGACTTGGACAGATGACTAGAAATCTTCATGATTTTTACAGATGCCACATGATAAGGAGCAGATATCTTCATCAGAAGAGACCTGTCCTCATCAACAACTGGGAGGCTACATATTTTGACTTTGATACCGATAAGCTCCTTGCGATAGCGAAGAGTGCGGCAGAACATGGAATAGAGATGCTGGTCATGGATGATGGCTGGTTTGGACATAGAAATGATGACGCCACAAGTCTTGGAGACTGGTTTGTAAATGAAAACAAGATCAAGGGCGGTTTGAAACATCTTGTTGATGAGGTGAATAAGCTGGGGCTGAAATTTGGAATATGGATGGAGCCTGAAATGATTTCTCCTGATTCTGAACTTTACAGAAAGCATCCTGACTGGGCGTTTGCGGTTCCGGAGAGAACGGCTACATTATCGCGAAATCAGTACGTGCTTGATCTCTCGAGAAAAGAAGTTAGAGACTACGTGTATGAATGTGTGCATAACGTGATATCATCCGCAAATATTGAGTATGTTAAGTGGGATATGAACAGACAGCTCACGGATATCGGCAGCGTAGAATTCACCGAAGACAGGCAGGGAGAATTGGCTCACAGGTATGTGCTTGGAGTATATGAGCTGCAAGAGCGCCTTGTTAACGATTTCCCAGATCTTTTGCTTGAGAACTGCTCGGGCGGTGGTGCAAGATTTGACCCTGGCATGCTTTACTACAGTCCGCAGATATGGTGCTCCGATGACACGGATGCCATAGAGAGACTTTCTATACAGGAGGGAACGGAACTGATATATCCGCTTTCGACCATGGGCGCCCATGTGTCGGATTGCCCTAATCACACAGTTGGAAGGAGTACACCTTTTATGACCAGGGCACATGTGGCTCTGGCGGGAACATTTGGCTATGAACTCGATATCACAAAAATAAGTGAAGAAGAACGTGCGATGATCCCTGAGCAGGTGTCTATGTATCATAAATATAATGACCTTGTAAGGGAGGGTGATTATTATAGGGTTGCATCGTACAGGGAAAATGGACTGTATGATTGCTGGATGGTTGTTGCAAAGGATAAGAGTGAGGCGTTGGTGACTTACGTTCAGGTGCTTGGAAGACCTAACGTACACAGTAGAAAGATAAAACTTTTAGGGCTTGACGTGACTGCTGGTTACAGACTTGACGGAACGGAGAAAGTGTATGGGGGAGATCTCCTCATGAATGCCGGAATGCTCATTGAAACTATGCGTGGAGATTATATGAGCAGACTGTATCACTTTGTACTTGACAATAGTTTAACTTAAAAATAAAATAAAAATTAAGTTATTTAACCACGTGAAAAAATAAAGTGAGAAGGACTAGTTATGGCAAAATCAGTAAAATTGGGAGACATAGCTGCCATTGTTGGCGTGAGTACCGTGACGGTCTCAAAGGCACTTTCAGATCAGAAGGGTGTCAGCGAGGAACTCAGAGCACAGATCAAACAGTTGGCAGATGAGATGGGATACCAGTCACCATCTGAGATCAGAAAGAAGACGGCAAAGAAAAAGTATAATATTGGTGTTCTCATTCAAGAGATATACCTTGGAAAGTATCCGTCGTTCTATTGGCAGTTATATCAGGTGCTTAACAAAAAGGCGGTGGCAAGAGGCTGCTTTACTATGCTGGAGTTTGTTTCCAGAGATAGTGTATTGAATGCTGAGATGCCTATGCTCTTGGAGGATGACAAGGTTGATGGAATAGTTGTTGTAGGTTCCATGGGTAAGGAATACCTGGAAAAACTGGAGAAGACAGCCAAGGTTCCTGTAGAATATGTGGATTACTATGACAATTCGAGACCGATAGACACGGTTATAGCAAATAGTTTCTATGGAAGCTATATGCTGACTAATTATCTGTATGATATGGGACATAGAGATATTGCATATGTTGGCACGATAGGTTCAACGAACAGTATAACTGACAGATATTTGGGCTATATAAAGTCTTTGTTGGAGCATGATATTCCGCTCAGAGAAGACTGGGTTATTCCGGACAGAGATGTGAAGACGGGTCAGTTTGACGAGGAGAACTGTTTTAAACTTCCAAAGAATATGCCTACAGCGTTTGTGTGCAACTGTGATCTTGCGGCAGCTACGCTCATAAAGATACTCAATGCTGCGGGCTACAGAGTTCCTGAGGATGTGTCCGTTGTGGGGTTTGATAATTACATGTATCCTGGAAGCTGCGATATAGGCGTGACCACATACGAGATCAATATGCAGGAGATGGCAGAGAGAACCATGCATAAGATTATAAAAAAGATATCCAACGAAAAATATACTGATGGCATATTTGTCGTGGATGGACGAATCGTGGTAAAAGATAGCGTTGCCAGAATAGAACGATAATGGAACGATAATAAAACTACATATCAATTGTAATGCAAATCGGAAATAGACACCGGTGCAGCCTGCTTGAAAGACAGCGGAGTTGTACCGGTGTCTTTTTTGAACAGATTTATAAAATGGTTTGTGTTCTCGATTCCAACCTGGGATCCGACCTCGTGGACGGACAGATCTGTTGTGAGAAGGAGCCTTTTGGCAGCATCGATCCTGCGACTGTTGAGATAGCGCATAGGTGATTCACCGAAGTGAAGTGAAAATTCTCTGCATATCCTGTATCTGCTGATCCTGTAAGTTGCCTCGAGGTCATCAAGCGACATCGGTTCGGCGTAGTTTGTATCCATCTGATTCTTTATCGATAAAAGATAAGAAGGCACACAATCCATCTTCTTGGATGAGTTTTCAATAAATACACATAATTCGGTCAGGATATCATTGAACCATTTGGAAATTCTGAAAATATCGGTGGCAGACAACTCCCCCTGGAGTCTGCTTATCAGTGAAAGATGGCTCCAGAGTACAGAGGCTCCGGCAGAGTCCTTTTTATAATATATGGATTCGGGGAGAAACTCGTGATACAGGCGAAGCGGAGCTCCGAAGATGAATGCCTCGTAGAAACGACACTTGCCGTTCGTGGCGTATGTTATTTCTGATCCTGCCTCAAAAAGCGCGGCTGTATTCTTGGAATATGATGATTTGCTGCTACCCGATGTTACTGTAAGAGTTCCTTCATATATATAGAAGAAATGGTAACACGGAATGAAAGAGAAGGTATAACTGCATGAATAAGCAAAAGAAATATCGCCGTTGGCCAGAAGATGAATCAGGCCATCGCTTGCCATTGATTCTTCATATGTAAAGAACGCACTGTGGAATCTTGCGTTCTCAATATCTTTCTGAATATTGTAACCTGACAGTACAGTGCAGGAAATTAATTCTTTAGCTAACATGCAAACCACCTCCTATCCATAATAATACAATTATTAAACAATCATCACAAGCTAAAAGCGATATAAATTAGTGGCTAATTAGCTAAAAAAACAATAAAATGCTAATTAAAGATAAAAATATATAGATAAAATGTCTATATGATATTGAAAAATAATAATGATAATGGTAAAATTAACGAAAAGTACAAAATACTGTGATTAAAAACAAAATTGAGTGATGACTAAAAAGTAAATTAATGTATACTTAATATAAAGTTAAAAACAAAGAAGGTTTTAAGGAGGACAAAACTATGAAATCAAAGCGTATTGCATGTATCGCAATGGCTGGTCTTATGGCAGCATCACTTGCAGGTTGTGGAGGCTCAGACAGCGATAACAAGGACACAACAGAGGCAACAAAGGCTGCCACAGAGGCAGCAGGAAGTGATTCAGCAGATGACACAACAGCTGATGCTGAGGGAATCAAGTCATATGCAGACATCCAGTTAGGAACAGACTTCACAGATCTTTCAGCGGAGATCAAGTTCTACAACAACAGAACTGATATGGACTCAGATGACTACGGCGGAAAGAACTGGAAGCAGTATCTTGAGGACTTCAACAAGGAGTACCCAAATATCAAGGTTGATGTTATCACAGATACAAACTATGCAGAAGATGCTCTTACACATCTTCAGTCAGGAAACTACGAGACAGTAATGTGTATCCCGGCAGTTGACATGGCAGACCTTTCAACATATTTCATGTCATATGGCGATTATGATACAATGAGCAGTCTTGTAAATTACTCAAACAGATGGCTGTATCAGGGTCAGGTATATGGTGTACCTCTTGCAGCTACAACACAGGGTATCGTATACAACAAGAAGGTATTTGCTGATGCAGGTGTGACAGACGTACCTAAGACACCAGAGGAGTTCATCGCAGCTCTCAAGGCCATCAAGGAGAAGAATCCAAAGTGCATCCCACTTTACACAAACTATGCAGCAGGCTGGACAATGGGAGCCTGGGATGATTATATCTCAATCACAGCAACAGGCGATGCTACATACAAGAACCAGAAGTTAGCCCATACAAAGGATCCATTCAAGAACTATGGCGACGATACACATGCTTATGCAGTATATAAGATTCTTTACGATGCAGTATCACAGGGACTTACAGAGGATGATTACTCAACAACAGATTGGGAGTCATGTAAGGGAATGATCAACAACGGCGAGATCGGATGTATGGTACTTGGTTCATGGGCATACCCACAGATGGAAGCAGGCGGACCTAACGCAGACGATATAGGATACATTCCTTTCCCTATCTCAGTAAATGGTAAGCAGTACGCTTCATCAGGTGCAGATTACTGCTACGGTATCAACGTAAACGCTTCAGATGATGAGAAACAGGCAGCTCTTGTATTTGTTAAGTGGATGACAGAGAAGTCAGGATATGCTTACAACGAGGATTCACTTGCACTTGTTCCTGGTTCAGAGTCAAAGATCTCATTCGACGGTGTTGACTTCGTTGCAGACGAGGCAGCTCTTGAGGGCGAGGAGGATTACCTCAACCAGCTCAACTCAGAGTCAGAGCTTAACGTAAGCAATGGTGGTAACGACAAGATCCAGGCCATCATCGAGCATGCTGCAAACGGCGACATGTCATTCGACGATATCATGGCTGAGTGGAACCAGAAGTGGTCAGATGCTCAGGAGTCATTAGGAATCGAAGTTACTGAGAAGTAATAAAGATTTCAATATAAATAAGTAAGAATAAGCTACAGACCGGGGCGGGGGTTGCCCGCCCCGGTTTATTTTGAGAAAAATGTCATCAAACGAGTATTTGATGACAGGCTACCAGCAGTGTAGCTCATGATTATAAAAAGGCGGTGGAATGAGTATGGCTAACAAAAAACAATCCGGCTTTGGTAAATGGGCGTCAAGCAGGAAGGGGCAGCAGGTTATAATATGCGCAGCCTTCGCAATTATCCCATTGCTTTTGCTATTAGTATTTACATATATACCATTCGGAGAGATGGTTAAATTTAGTTTCTACAAGATGAAATATACGACGCCTGTAGAAAAGAGAGAATTCGTAGGATTAGAAAATTATATCGATGTGTTCACAAGAAAAGACTGTTTCGGTGCATTAAAGCTCAGTTTGTATTACATCGTAGGAGCACTTGTACAGTTAGTGCTTGCACTTTTTCTTGCAACTCTTCTGAGTTTCAAAGTAAAAGGTGGTAACCTTTTCAAGGGATTTATTTTCTTCCCTTATCTTATCAGTGGTATCGCTGTAGGTTTCATTTTCAAATTCTTCTTCACAAGAGGATTCGTGTTTGACTCAATCCTTCAGTTGTGTGGATTTAGCTTAGACAACCTTCCATACTGGCTCAAAGACCAGAGTGTCAACAACTGGACACTGGTTTCAACCTCGGTCTGGAGATACCTTGGACAGATGATGGTTCTCTTCATTGGAGCTATCATGTCGGTAGATGCAGAACTTTATGAGGCGGCAGAGCTTGATGGTGCAAATAAATTCCAGCAGTTTAAATATATCATACTGCCAAGTATCAAGACAATCGTTACATTAAATGTAATTTTAGCAATAACAGGATCACTCAGTGCTTTCGAGCAGCCTTTCGTTATCACAACAGGTGCAAACGGAACAGGTACTTACTTCATCATCATGAACAAGATAGCACATACAAGCCAGAAGGTCGGTCTTGCTTCAGCAATGGCCGTTGTACTTCTCCTTATCATACTTATATGTGCTGCGCTTCAGAAGCTGTTCTTTGAGTACATCTTCAAGGATTCAAGCTCAGATGATGAGAGTTATAAGGCAAAGAAGCTTCGCAAGAAACAGGAGAGAGATACCAAGAAATACATGAAGCAGATGACTGCTTCTGCGAAGGGAGGCAAGTAACATGGCAAGAGGAAAGACAGATGTGCCAGGCATAGCACCAATAAAAGAAAAACGAACCGTTGGATATTATGTAAGAGGTTTCCTCAAGTACTTTGTACTCATATTCTTCTCACTGTGTGCGGTTGTACCTCTTATATCATGTGTTACAACAGCCTTCAAGACAACAGATGAGTATAAGGCTACTTCAGTAATGGAACTTCCTGAAAGCTTTCTGAACTTCAGCAACTTTGTAAAGGCATTCACGACTGCCAACATGGGACGTGCATTCCTCAACTCAGTAATAGTCATGGTATGCGTACTTATCGTGTCAGTTGTAATAGGAACACAGCTTGCATATGTGCTTAATAGATTCAAGTTCCCGGGAAACGGCTTTATCAGAACACTTTTCCTTGTGGCATCATTGCTCCCTGCAGTTGCTATGCAGGTTACAGTCTACAACATCATGGGTGATCTGAGATTCATAGATCACTTATATGGTTACATCATCATGAGCTGTGGTACAGATGTTATCTCGATCTACATCTTTATACAGTTCATGGAGAACATATCAGTATCTCTTGACGAGTCAGCTATCGTGGATGGTGCATCATACTGGACCATCTACTGGAAGATCATACTTCCACTTCTCAAGCCGGCTATCGTTACTGCTTGTATACTGAAAGGCGTTGTAATCTATAACGAGTACTACGCTGCAAACCTTTACCTCATAAGCCCGGAGATCAAGACAATGGCTATCTCACTTTACAAGTTCGTAGGACCTATGGGCAGCCAGTACAACCTGATATGTGCAGGTGTTATCATATCGATCATACCGGCACTTATAGTATTCATCTGCTGTCAGAAACAGATCTACAGTGGTATTACACAGGGTGCTGTAAAGGGTTAATAATTTATTAGAAGAAGAGAGTTCATGAATATGAGAAATGAAATTCAAAAAGAATTAATAGATGCTATCATCCCATTCTGGGAGGCCCTGAGGGATGATGAGTACGGCGGATTTTATGGGTATATGGATTATGACCTCAACCTTGATAAAAAGGCTGAGAAGGGTTGTATTCTTAACAGTAGAATTACCTGGTTCTTCGCAAGTGCGTATAAGGCACTCAAGGACCCGAAGCTTCTAGATGAGGCTGCTCATGGATATGAATTTCTGAAAGAATATTGTATAGACAGGGAATATGGCGGAATATATTGGTCCATGAATTACGATGGTTCACCCAAAGATACGACAAAACACACCTACAATCAGGCATTTAGTATATATGCCTTATCCGCCTATTACGAAGCTTCCGGCGATTCGGAAGCTTTGGACCTGGCCCTGCAGCTTTTCCATACAATAGAAGAGAAATGTACTGACGAAGGTGGCTATCTCGAGGCATTTACAAGAGAGTTCAAGCCAGAGTCAAATGATAAGCTTTCTGAGAATGGTGTTCTCGCAGAGAGAACAATGAACACACTGCTCCATGCACTTGAGGCTTACACAGAACTTTATAAGGTATCCAAGGATTCCAAGGTAAAGGAGCGCCTGAAATGGCTGCTCGATGTATTTGCTGATAAGGTATACAATCCGGAGCTTAAGAGACAGGAAGTGTTCTTTGATAAGGATTATAACTCTCTGATCGATCTGTACTCATACGGACATGACATTGAGACATCATGGCTCCTGGATAGGGCGACCGAGGTGCTTGGAGAGACAGAGTACACAGAGAAGATTACAAAGATAACAGATATCCTTGCAGAGCAGATATATGAGCTTGCTTTCGATGGACATTCAGTTCTGACAGAATGTGAAAAGGGCGTGCCATACACGGTAAGAGTATGGTGGGTTCAGGCGGAATCAATAGTAGGATTTATAAATGCTTATCAAAAGTCGGGTGATAAAAAGTATTACGAGGCTGCCGAGAAAGTCTGGGAGTACATAAAGGAATATTTTATCGACAAGAGACCGGGATCAGAGTGGTTCTGGGATCTGAATGCAGATGGAACACCGAGAGTCGGACGTCCTATAGTTGAGCCATGGAAGTGCCCATACCACAACGGCAGAATGTGCCTTGAGATTATGAGCAGACTCGCTGACGGCAAGTAGATAGCGTTCAATTGCTTTCAAATTATAAGGAGAATGCCTAAATGATGAATGAGAAATATTATGTAGAGCTTGACAAACTGAACAAGCTTCTTGAGAGAAAGAATAAGAAGACAGATTTCTATAATGGAATCTATGACAGATATGAGTACCCTGTACTCACAAGAGAGATGATACCTCTCACATGGAGATATGACTTAAACCCTGAGACAAATCCATACTTCATTGAGCGTCTCGGAGTTAACGCTGTCATGAACTCAGGTGCTATCTACCTGAACGGCAAGTATTATCTTGTCGCAAGAATAGAGGGAAATGACAGAAAGTCATTCTTCGGCGTAGCTGAGAGTGACAACGGTATCGATGGATTCCGTTTCTGGGATTATCCAATCCTTCTGGATGATGTATGTCCTGAGGAAACAAATGTATATGATATGAGACTGACACAGCACGAGGATGGATGGATCTACGGTGTGTTCTGTTCAGAGAGCAAGGATACAACTGTAAATGACCTCTCAGCAGCAGTTGCAGCAGCAGGTATCGTGAGAACAAAGGATTTAAAGCACTGGGAGCGCCTTGACAACCTCAAGACTCTGCGTTCCCCACAGCAGAGAAATGTTGTACTTCACCCTGAATTTGTGGATGGCAAGTACGCATTCTATACACGTCCAATGGATGATTTCATCGAGACAGGAAGCGGCAGCGGAATAGGATTCGGTCTCTGTGATGATATAGAGCATGCGGTTATAGACGAGGAGAAGATGACAAGTCTTCGTAAGTACCACACTATAACAGAGGCAAAGAACGGTGCAGGTGCACCTCCAATAAAGACAGACAAGGGCTGGATCCACATCGCACATGGTGTGAGAAACACAGCTGCCGGTCTTAGATATGTACTCTACGCATTTGCAACAGACCTCAATGATCCTTCAAAGGTTATCGCTGAGCCATCAGGAATGCTCATCGGACCTCGTGGTGAGGAGAGAGTCGGCGATGTATCCAACGTTGTATTCACAAATGGCGCCATCGTAAACGAGAACAACGAAGTGTTCATCTACTACGCATCAAGCGATACAAGAATGCATGTTGCAACAACAACAGTTGACAGACTCATCGACTATGTATTCAACACACCTGCTGATCCGGGAAGAAGCGTTGAGTGTGTAGCGCAGAGATGTGAGCTGATCAGGAAGAACCTTGAGTTCCTTAAGAATACAGACAAGTAAGAAAGTATAATATATGGGCTGCCAGATGAAACAGCACGTTGGTTAGTATGCCCTTTGCCTGTGCAGATACCATATAACGTGATAATAAAATAAAAAATCCGGCTAAAATGCCGGAAGAAAGAGGTACTTATGTCAGAAGTAAAAATGTTCAGCGAGCCTGTGCCAAACGTGCCATGGCAGGACAGACCGGCAAATGACAATCATGACGCTCCAATCTGGAGATATACAGAGAATCCTATAATAGGAAGAAATCCGGCAAAGGGTGTTGCAAGAATATTCAATAGTGCAGTAGTTCCATTTGATGGAAAGTTTGTTGGAGTATTCAGAGGTGAGCAGGTGAATGGAATTCCATACATCTACCTCGGAGAGAGCGAGGATGCTATCCACTGGAATATCAGCGAGGAGAAGATCAAGTTTGTTGATGAGAACGGTGAAGAGTTCATGCCTATATACGCATATGATCCAAGACTTGTAAAGGTAGAGGATACATATTATGCAATCTGGTGCCAGGATTTCTATGGTGCAGCGATAGGCATCGCAAAGTCAAAGGATCTCAAGACATTTGTGAGAATCGAGAACCCATTCCTTCCATTTAACAGAAATGCAGTTCTCTTCCCAAGAAAGATCAACGGTAATTTCGTGATGCTGTCACGCCCAAGTGACAGTGGACACACACCATTTGGTGATATATTCGTAAGTGAGAGTCCTGATATGGTTTACTGGGGTAAGCACAGACATGTCATGGGCAAGAGCAGCGAGTGGTGGGAGTCACTCAAGATTGGCGGCGGTGCAGCCCCTATTGAGACTTCTGAAGGATGGCTGTTATTTTACCATGGAGTAGCGGGAACATGTAACGGTTATGTATACTCAATCGGTGGAGCAATCCTTGATATCGACAACCCATCGATCGTTAAGTATCGTTGTGAGAACTTCCTTCTCACACCAGAAGAGTGGTACGAGGAGCGTGGATTTGTTCCTAATGTATGCTTCCCATGTGCTACTATTCACGACAGCGAGTCTGGAAAGATCGCCATTTACTACGGTGCAGCTGACAGCTATGTTGGCCTTGCATTCACAAAGCTTGATGAGATCGTAGATTACATCAAGTCGCACAGTGTGGTAACAACTTCTGATACCGAGATCGGTAGAAGATAGTTAGTTATAGATCGCTATGAGCCCCTACTCATACGCGGCAATTGTATTATTTTTTTCTCATTTCCCAAGGCGGTGCCCGCCGCCTTCGGGGCCCCTCTAAAAAGAAATGTAATGGCAGGTGATTGCCAAAACTTTTAGACTATGACAGCCTGGCAGTAAGCCGGGCTGAATTTGATTCTGAGGGTTTTGGCAATCATAAAAACTAAAAAGGCAGAAAAAAGACTGTAATATGTAGAAAAAAGACAACAGACGCAATAAAATAGCAGTTACATACATTATCATGGAAATGACGAGTGAAGAAGTCATGGTCAGTGTAAAAATGTGATTTCTTCACCGTCTTATATAGAACAGGCAATTGGGGAATGGTGTAATCAGTAACAGGTGTACATATTCGACATTGTCATGGTTCGGACATTTGAGCCCGCCGGTACTTAGATGGCGCGTTAGCGGCATCTTAGTATCCGCTGCAGGGCGAAACGAGCGGGAGCGTTCCGAGCCCGACAAGTCGGATGTGTACACCGTACGGATATGCACACAATTGCCGTACGTCAAAAGGAGGAAAATGACAATGAACAAGGAAATACTTTTTTTAAATCCCGTGTTTACGCACAATATCTGGGGCGGTACAAAGCTCAGAGAAGAATACGGATATGATGTTGAGGGCGATGATATAGGTGAGTGCTGGGGAGTTGCGGCACATGAGAATGGCAACTGTACAGTGAAAAATGGCGAGTTTGCAGGTCAGACGCTTGCCGACTTATGGGACAGCCACAGAGAGCTGTTTGGCGGTATAGACGGTGTCAGATTCCCACTGCTTATCAAGATAATCGATGCAAAAGATGATCTGAGTATTCAGGTGCATCCGGACGATGCATACGCAGCAGAACATGAGAATGGTTCATTTGGCAAGATGGAGTGCTGGTATATTCTTGACTGCAAGGAAGATTCAACACTTGTAATTGGTCATAATGCAAGGACAAAGGAAGAATTGTGTGATATGATCGAAGGTAAGAAATGGAAGGAATTTATCAGAGAGATCCCTGTTAAGAAGGGGGATTTCATTCAGATAGATCCCGGTACAGTACACGCGATCAAAGGAGGAATTACACTTCTTGAGACACAGCAGAACAGTGACATCACATACAGAGTTTATGATTATGACAGACTGAGCAATGGAAAGCCTAGAGATCTGCACGTAAAGCAGAGCATAGATGTTATAACAGTTCCTGCAAAGCCGGTTGAGGACAGCGTTATAAGTGTCAAGGCAGATAAGGCAAATGAACTCTGTGAGCTTATAAGCTGTAAGTATTACACAGTATACAAGCTGGATGTTGAGGGAAAGGCAGAGCTGAATGTGGGCGACAAGCCATTCCTCATCATGTCTGTAGTTGCGGGAAGTGGAACAGTGGATGGAAACGCTATAAAGAAGGGTGATCACTTTATCCTGCCAAACGGATACAGCAACCCAGTGTTTGAGGGCAATATGGAGATCGTAGCATCCACAGTCAGCAAGTAAGATCCTGCCTTTGGAAGAGAATGTCAAGGGGGATAGTTATGAAGAGAAAGACGATAGGTGTTCTGGTAGGCGGAATCACGGATGATTTTACGAGGCTGCTCTGTCATGGGGTTATAGAGAGAGCAAAGACACTTGATGTCGATATAGTTGTTATTCCGGGTAAGTTTCTTGACCGGGAATACCCAGAAACGTCAGATATATATTATGAATATCAGTATCAGACACTGTTTTCCTATGCTACAAAGGAGAATCTGGACGGCGTTATTGTTGCATCGAGTTGTATTGGCTGCTTTGCAACCAAGGAGCGTATCAGCGAATTTATGAAAAGATATCTGAAGATGCCGTGCGTGATAGTGGCTGCAGATGAGCCGGATCAGATTTGTGTCAGATATGACAATGGAGCAGGCATAAGAGAAGGACTCAATTACATGATCGAGGAACTTGGTTATACAAGAATAGGCATGATAGGCGGTCCGGACTCCAATTATGATGCAAAGGAGAGAAGGAGAACCTACATTGAGGTGCTTGAGGCTCATGGAATAGAGTTTGATCCGGGACTTTATGTGGAGGGCAATCTTACATCGGAATCAAAAGAGGTTTTCAGAGATATTCTGGACAGAAATCCGGATATGCAGGGAGTGTTCTGTGTGAATGATTCCTGTGCATCTGGTTTTTATGAAGAACTTAAGGCGAGGGGCATTCTGCCGGGAAGAGATATATCAGTCATGGGTTACGATGATATTGAGTGGGCTACACAGATATATCCGACGCTCTCGACTGTGCGTGCAGACGCGGGAAAACTTGGCTCAGAGGCTGTAAATCTTATGGTCAGGCTTATTGATGGCAAGCAGGTTGAGAGTAAGATACTTCCTACTGAGTTTATCAGAAGGGATTCATTCTGTAAAAAAGGCGGATCAAGAAAACGTAGTAAGAATGTCATTGAGGGATATCTCTCAATGAACCATATGCTCTCAGAGCAGTGGGAAGAGCGGAATAAAACTCAGTTCAAGATGAAGACATTTATCCAGAAGGTCTTGAGCTTTGACAGAGGCAACGACAGAAGTTATGGAGAGATTCTTGGCACCATGGACTGGCTGGACATAGAGAATGCATTTATATTCTTATATAAAGAGCCAATAATACATCTGATCGGTGAGCCATTTGAACTGCCTGACCAGTTATATCTCAAGACTAAGGATCTTAAAGAGAAGGTCAGCAGTGTGATCACTGTGAACCAGAAGGTGTCATCATCAAATCTTTATGATTTTGAGAGCCTCGGTGTGGAAGGAGCTGGAATATATGTACTCTTGCCGCTGTATTCCAACGAAATACTCTATGGAGTTCTTCTGTGTGATCTCACGGAAGGAGTTCTGGTGAATGGGGAGTTTCTTGGAAACCAGGTCTCAGCTGCTGTCAAGATGATCAATCTGCTCAAGACGAACGAGGAGATCATGAAGCGCCTTGAGGAGAGTATGGCGATCTTGCAAAAAAATAACATTATGCTTGACAATCTGTCAAAACAGGATCCCCTTACAGGAATCATGAACAGACGAGGTTTCTTTGACAGATCATTACAGCTGCTCAAGGAATGTGAGGAGCAGAAAAGGACGGCTACGGTATTCTACGCTGATATGAACAGTCTCAAGATCATCAATGACAGATATGGACATGATGAGGGTGATTTCTCTCTTAAAACCATAGGAGATATTCTGATCAAATCTGTAGGCGATAATGGAATCGTAGGCAGAATAGGTGGAGACGAGTATTGCTGTCTTGTACTCGGCCTTAAGGACTCTGACGCTGCAGATGCATTTGCTGAGGAAGTATACAGTTCATTTGAGAAGTTTAATGAGCACTGTGATAAGCCTTATAAAGTGAGTGTATCGCTTGGAAACTGTCAGATCGTAGAATATAACAAGAAAGGTCTTCAGAATGCCATGACTATGGCAGATGAGAAGCTGTATGAGGTGAAGAAGTACAGGAAGAAGGATGTTGTTAAGGTTAAAAATTGATAATTTATATAATAAATAAAAGGTATGATCAGGTTGCGTTGAGTGCAGCTTGATCATACCTTTTTTTGTAAAATCTATGCTCCCAGAAAAAATGTCTAAAATGTATAAATACAGAAAAAATATCTAATAATACTCGTGTGATGCATATTGTGCATGGAGGTGTTGTTGAGATGAAAAGAAATGATCATGGATGGAAACTGGTTTCGGATTCTGGCTGCAGTCTGCTTGTGCCGGATGGAACGGATGGACTGGCTGGAATAGATTATGCTGAGGTTCCGTTTGTAATATCTGTTGATAACACAGATTATATAGACGAACCGGGTATAGATATAGAGAAGATGCTTGAACATATTGCAAATTGCCGGTCAGGCGGAAGAACTAGCTGCCCTTCACCCCATGCGTGGCTTGAGGCGTGGGGGGATGCGGAAAATGTTATCGCATTTACGTTGTCAGCTGCATTGTCGGGAAGTTACAACAGCGCCATAGCTGCAAGACATATGGCGCTTGAGAAATATCCGGACAGGAATATTGCGGTGATAAACACATGTGGTGCCGGGGGGCTCCCGGAACAGCTGACAAATATAATATATGAAGGTATTCATGAAGGTGATTCATTTGATGCCATAGTAAGTGCTGCCGACAAAGCAGTGAGGGAGACGCAGGTAATGTTTGCCTTGGGGAGTCTGGACAACCTGATAAAGGCGGGCAGATTAAATAAGCTTGTGGGTTATGCGGCTCATAGATTCAATATATCCGCAATAGGTGTGGCATCACCTGGTGGACGAATTGAACTCAGACACAAATTCAGAGGTATGAAGAAGACATATGATAAGCTGATAGATACTCTCCGGGAGACGGGATTTGCAGGGGGAGAGCTGGTCATAAGCCACTGTATGAATGAGGAGGGAGCAGAAAAGCTGGGGCATCTTATCAAGGCTGAATGGCTCGACACGGATGTGAGCGTCGTACCTGCAAGCGGGCTGTGCAGCTATTATATGGGAAAAGACGGGATGATAATAACATATCATGAGTAGACTGCTGCACGGATAAATTATATAAAATGCTTGAAATAGACAAAATAATGAAAAATAATGGAAGGCTGCCGCACCTTCTATTATTTTTTGTGTATTAACCTATTGACATAGTAGGTAAATGGGAATATCCTATTTTTGCGAGTCAGATATTGACTTATTACGCCAAAAAATGGCGGATGAGGGTGATGACTGGAATGACCGTGTATTTGCGGCTGGAATGTGATCACACTCATATGTAAGGAGGATTTACAGATATGGTGATTTCTTCAAAGGGAGAATATGCCCTGAGGGTCATGGCAGACCTTGCCATAAATCACGACGGCAGATTCATTCCGTTAAAAGAAATAGTTCAGAAAGAGGAACTGTCCCAGAAGTATCTGGAGAGTATAATGCGCATGCTGTCCAAGGCAAATCTGATAGAGGCAGCCAGCGGACATGGCGGAGGCTACAGACTCAAAAAGGCTCCTGAGGAATATACGCTTTGGGAGATACTTGAACTCACGGAAGGTGGACTTGCTCCGGTGGCATGCATGAAGAACAGCGCAATGACCTGTGACAGATCCGGACAGTGCTACACTTTGCCGATATGGCAGGGACTGGCGGAGTTGATACAGGATTATTTCCAGGGTAAGACATTGGCGGATATAGCCAGAAATGTGGAATGAGCAGAGTGATTTGATACAAGCAAAAAGATAATTAAAGCGGGACAATTGAATCGCCGGATATAGAAGTGATAAAGCAATTGTCGGGCTTGGTATAAAAGGAGGCAGACTGATGTCAGATAAAAAATTATTGGAAGTTAAGAATTTACATGTTGATGTTGAGGATAAACAGATCCTTCACGGTGTGAACCTGGAGATCGGCAAGGGTGAGACACATGTACTTATGGGACCTAATGGAACCGGAAAGTCAACCCTTGGATATGCACTTATGGGCAATCCTAGATATACAGTCAGAGAGGGCGAGATATGGTTTGATGGTAAGAACATCACAGAAGAGGCTGTCAATGAGCGTGCAAAGGCAGGAATATTCCTCTCATTCCAGAATCCTCTAGAGGTGCCTGGTGTGACACTCAGCTCATTTATAAGAAATGCCCTTGAGCAGAAGACCGGCAAGAGAATCCGTCTCTGGGATTTCAAGAAGGAGCTTGAGAGAACCATGGAGATCCTTCAGATGGATCCTTCATATGCGGAGAGAGACCTGAATGTGGGATTTTCAGGTGGTGAGAAGAAGAAGGCAGAGATACTTCAGCTTCTGATGCTCAAGCCATCACTGGCAATCCTTGACGAGACAGATTCAGGACTTGACGTTGATGCAGTCCGTACAGTATCAGCAGGTATCGAGGAATACCAGAAGAACTGCAAGGGAAGTCTGCTGATCATTACACACAGCACCAAGATCCTTGAGTCGCTCACCGTTGACTACACACATGTCATGGTTGAGGGTAAGATCATAGAGACTGGTGACGCATCACTTGTGGACAAAATCAACGAGTCTGGATTTGCAGAGTATGAAAGGATATAGAAGATGAAGGAAAAGACATATGTAGAGGACATAGACAGAAATATATATGACTTCAAGTATGACGACAAAGATGCCTATAAGCTTAAAGCTGGTCTCACACCTGAGATAGTTGAGCAGCTTTCAAAGGAGAAACATGATCCGGCATGGATGCAGAATTTCAGACTTGAGTCTTTACAGATATACAACAATATGCAGGTGCCTGACTGGGGGCCATCCATCGAGGGTCTGGATATTGACAATATAGTTACTTACGTAAGACCAAATACCAAGATGAAGGGCAGCTGGGATGAAGTTCCTGAGGATATCAAGGATACATTTGAGAGACTTGGAATCCCTCAGGCTGAGAGAAAATCCCTTGCGGGAGTTGGTGCACAGTACGACTCAGAGCTCGTATATCACAATGTCCGTCAGGAGGTTGCGGACATGGGCGTTGTGTACACTGATATGGAGAGTGCACTCACAGGTGAGTATGCAGACATGGTGCAGAAGCATTTCATGAAGCTTGTCACCCCTCATGATCACAAATTTGCAGCACTTCACGGAGCTGTGTGGTCAGGCGGTTCATTTGTATATGTGCCACCTGGAGTAAAGGTTGAGATCCCACTTCAGTCATACTTCAGACTTAATGCAGCGGGCGCGGGTCAGTTTGAGCACACACTCATCATAGTAGATGAGGGAGCAGACCTCCACTTTATAGAGGGCTGTTCAGCACCGAAGTACAATGTGGCGAACCTTCACGCAGGCTGTGTGGAGTTGTTTGTCGGCAAGAACGCAAAGCTCAGATATTCAACCATAGAGAACTGGTCCAAGAACATGTACAACCTGAACACCAAGAGAGCTCGAGTTGAAGAGGGTGGAACCATCGAGTGGGTATCGGGTTCATTTGGATCACATGTGTCATACCTTTACCCGATGAGCGTGCTCAAGGGCAAGGGCGCCAGGATGGAGTTCACCGGAGTTACATTTGCCGGTAAGGGACAGAACCTTGACACAGGAGCGAAGGTAGTTCATGCGGCACCTGACACAAGCTCATATATCAACACAAAGTCTATCTCCAAGGACGGGGGTATAAGCACATTCCGTTCATCAGTTGTAGTGACAAAGGAGGCTGAGGACTCCAAGGCAGCAGTTTCCTGCCAGTCACTTATGCTTGATTCGCTATCACGTTCGGACACCATACCGGCCATGGATATTAGAACCAAGAAGGTAAATGTGGGACATGAGGCACAGATAGGAAGCATCAGTGACGAGGCTGTGTTCTACCTGATGTCCAGAGGAATGAGTGAAGAAGACGCGAGAGCATGTATCGTCAGTGGATTTGCAGACAATGTATCGAAGGAGCTGCCGCTTGAGTATGCTCTTGAGATGAACAACCTCATCCGTCTTGAGATGAAGGGCAGCATAGGTTAAGGAGGTGCGGTGACATGGAGAACAATAACGAGATGAAGATCAACAAGCTCCCGGCAAAGACATGGTACTGGCTTCGCATGAACGACACAGCACTTAACTGGAATCCGGACATGGCGGGATGCAGTGTGAAGATAGATGGCGGCAAGGAAGCTGATAAGCAGGCTTCTGATTTCGATGGAATAGAGACTGGTGCAGGAAGAGATGCGGACGTACTCTTCGCACAGCAGGCAGCAGGAAGTGTACTCGTTGCGGACGAGACCAATAAAGGTCAGACAGTGCACGTGCTGATAAATGGAACCAGGGCAAATGGCAGCAGCGGTTATGCTTACGTGCAGGCAGATGCAGGCTCAGACATGACAGTCATAGAGACATTTGGCGAGAATGCGGAGGGCGGCAGTCTGGCATTCCGTACGCGTTTTAATATAGAGAAGGACGCACACATACGTCTTGTACAGATATTTATGCAGGATGAGAACACGACCATACTCAACGACGTGGGAAGTGAGTGTGCGGAGAATGGGCAGCTAGATGTGCTTCAGATATTTATCGGCAAGGGCAATCTGTACAACGGCGTGAGAACTGAGCTCATTGGTAAGCGTGCTTCAACCAACATGGATATAGGTTACCTTGGCCAGAAGAAGCAGGTCATAGATATCAACCTTGTGGTTAACCATATAGGCAAGAAGACCAACTGCAACATACAGGTGGATGGAACACTTAAGGATGCTGCGGAGAAGATATTCAGAGGTTCGATAGATTTCAAGACAGGTTCATCGGATTCGAAGGGCGCTGAGACTGAGAATGTACTGCTGCTCGGCGATGATGTGGTGAACAAGACTATACCGCTTATCCTCTGTGCAGAGGAAAATGTGGAGGGATCACATGGAGCGACCATCGGTGAGCTTGACGAGGATACTTTATTCTACTTCGCGTCAAGGGGAATCGATATGGAGACAGCCGAGGACATGATGACCAAGGGCAAGATGGAGGTCCTCTACCGCAAGATCCAGGACGAGAACACAGAGAAGCTGGTGGAGAAGCAGCTTGCGGAGGTAATGGAATATGACAGACAGGAATTATAGAGAGGATTTTCCTCTGTTGAGAAACAATGACACAGCTTATATAGACAATGCGGCCACAGCGCAGAAGCCACAGGTGGTCATAGACGCTGAGAGAGAGTTCTATGAGAAGAGCAATGCGAATCCACTCAGAGGATTCTATCCGCTCAGCCTTGAGGCGACAGAGAAGTATGAGAGTGCCAGAAAGGTAGTCAGGGACTTCATTCACGCTGACTCTGAGAAGGAGATAATCTTCACCAGGAATACCACAGAGAGCCTTAACCTTGTGGCATACAGCTACGCGCTGAATAACCTTAAGGCTGGTGACGAGATAGCAGTTACGATCATGGAGCACCACAGCAACATGCTTCCATGGCAGATGGCGGCCAGAGTCACAGGTGCAACTCTCAGATATCTCGACTGCGAGAAGGATGGAACGCTGACTGACGAGACCATCAATGCGGGAATCAACGAGCACACAAAGCTGCTTGCTGTCGGACATGTGTCAAATGTCCTCGGATGTGTGAATCCGGTCAGAAAGATGGCTGACAGGGCGCACAGCTTTGGCGCGGTTGTCGTTGTCGATGGCGCACAGAGTACACCGCATATGGCTATAGATGTGCATGAGCTTGGCGCTGATTTCTTTGCATTTTCAGGCCACAAGCTGATGGGACCTATGGGAATAGGAGTGTTATACGGAAGACAGGAACTGCTTGACGCGATGCCTCCATTTATGTCAGGTGGAGAGATGATAGATTCGGTTTCAAGAGATGGTGCGGTATATGCGGAATTGCCTCACAAGTTTGAGGCTGGTACAGTCAATGCGGCAGGAGCTGCGGGACTTGCGGCTGCTATAGGCTACATCAAAGAGGTTGGATTTGACTATATAGAAAAGAGAGAGCTGGAGCTCACGACCCGTGCCATGGAGGGACTTGCAAAGCTTCCTCATGTGCATGTCATCGGTTCAGATAAGCCGGAGAACCACACCGGAATAGTGGCGTTCACCATAGACAATGTACATCCGCATGATGTCAGCGAGATCATGGCTGCGGATGGAATAGATGTGAGGGCTGGACATCACTGCGCACAGCCACTGCTTGTACACCTTGGCGTGTACAACACGACAAGGGCAAGTTTTATGTTCTACAATACAGATGAAGAGGTAGATGCATTTGTGGAGAGTGTCGCAAATGTGAGAAGGAGAATGGGATATGCAGAATAATATTCAAAACAGGAATTTTTATAATGAGATCCTTACAGAGCACAATATGAGACCTGAATTCAAATATGATCTTCCTGCAGCAAATGTTGTGCTGGAGGGTGTAAATCCCAACTGTGGTGATGACATCTGGCTTAAACTGAAGGTTGAGAACGGAGTCATCGAGGATGGATCATTCGTGGGAGACGGATGTGCTATATCCCAGGCGTCGGCAGATATAATGCTTGGAATGATCATAGGAAAGACCAAGGAGGAGGCCTTGAAGCTTGGGCAGCTCTTTCTGAAGATGATACAGGGAGAGGCGACAGATGAGGAGATAGACCAGCTTGAGGAGGCGTCTGCGCTTAAGGATATAGCGCATATGCCGGCCAGAGTAAAGTGTGCGGTCCTCGGATGGCACACCCTTGAGGAAGCGTTGAAGAATATATCATAAGGGTGGATTCCTTATGATATATTCTTTATCTGCATCTTAACTATAGGCATGATATACTTCACTTGAATGTGTGAAAGCGGGCGCCGCTGGTAAGATCTATGTCGTTTGTGACATGAGGTGTACTGGTGGCGCTTTCTTTAAAATAATCCAAAGGGATTGATACATATGAAAAAAATAAATATACAAAAAAGCATAAATAATACGGAGTGTAAATGTAAGGATGTTATAAAAAATGTGCTGTTGATGCTGGTTGTGATAGCCATAGGGGTTGGACTGTGTCTGATAATAAAGACAACATTTACTACAGACATATTGATACCGGCCGTTATGGTGTTTTCGGTATTTTTGATATCGGTGTTTACTGACGGGTATGTATATGGAATACTGGCATCTATAGTCAGTGTGATAATAGTGAATTTTGCATTTACATTTCCGTATTTCAAGATAGATTTCCTTATACCTGAAAATATCACATCGGCGATAATCATGATAGCCATAGCGTTTATCACCTGTGGATTTACAAGCAAGATAAAGTATCAGGAAATGCTCAAGAAAGAGAGTGAGATGGAGAAAATGAGAGCGAACCTGCTCAGGGCGGTATCCCACGATTTCAGGACTCCGCTCACAACTATATATGGTGCGAGCTCGGCCCTCATAGAGAACGGAAGGGAGTTCACGGATGAACAGAGGGAGAAGATGCTCAGGGGAATACAACAGGACTCCCAGTGGCTTTACCGTATGGTTGAGAATCTGTTGTCCATCACCAGACTGGATGGTGATATCAAACTTATAAAGACGCCCATAGCACTGGATGAACTTATAGATTCTGTGCTCATCAAATTTGCAAAGAGATATCCTGATCAGGAGGTGGAAGTCAATCTGCCCGATGAGCTGGTCATCATACCGATGGATGCCATTCTCATAGAACAGGTTATCATAAATATCCTCGAGAATGCAGTACAGCATGCGAAGGGAATGAAGAATCTGGCATTGAATGTGAAATGCGATGGCGACAGGGTTGTGTTTGAGATCCAGGATGATGGCGATGGAATACCGGAGGATAGGTTGAAACACCTGTTTGATGGCAGTCTTTTAGGAGACAGCTCCAATGAGGTGTCCGCGGACTGCAGGCAGAGAAAGAATGCCGGAATAGGTCTGTCGGTATGTGCGACCATCATAAAAGCACATGGCGGAGATATAAGCGCATACAATTCCGTGGAAGGCGGTGCAGTATTCAGATTTACATTGAAGATAGAGGAGGTTACGGATGAGCAATAACAAATATAAAGTCCTGATAATAGAAGATGAGCAGAATATCAATAATCTGCTGGATACTTTAATGCAGGCAAATGGCTATCAGACGATCATAGCCACATCCTGCGGAAGCGGTCTTATGATGTATGCGTCCCACAGACCTGACATAGTGATACTTGATCTGGGACTTCCAGATAAGGATGGAATAGCATTTCTCACGGAGATAAGAAAGACGGATTTCACGCCGGTCATAGTGCTCTCGGCGAGATCTGATGAGAAGGATAAGGTGGAGGCGCTCAACCTGGGGGCAAATGATTATGTGACCAAGCCGTTTGGCTCTGAGGAGCTGGTTGCCAGGGTCAGATCTGCGCTCCGCACAGTGCTTTACCAAGCGCATGACAGTGAACTGCCGACAGGGAAATTCCAGACTGGGGATTTGCTCATAGACTACGAAGCCAGACGAGTGTTCATAGGGGATGAGGAGATCAAGCTGACTCAGACTGAGTACAACATAGTCGATCTTCTGTCCAGACATCCGGGCAAGATGCTTACATACAGTTTCATCGTAAAAGAGGTATGGGGCTACAATGACATGGGAAGCACCAAGAGACTTCAGGTAAATATGGCGAATATAAGAAAGAAGTTCGGAGTGAAGCCGGGCAAGAAGAGTTTTATCATCAATGAGCTGGGCGTGGGATACAGGATGTGTGATGACAGCGAAAAACTCATTGATAGTATTTGATTGTAGATTAATAAAATAAAGTCCGCTATACTGATTTTATGAAGTATAGCGGATTTTTTATTAAATCAGGAGGAGTGTTATGAAAGGGTACAGAAAAATCATGAAGGCTGTGGCGGTCATTCTTGCATTTGCACTGATATTTTCAGGTATGAATGTTCCGGGAACTGCGCTGGCAGCTACAACGGCGGCTACGGCAAAAAACACGGTTGTAAAGAGCATCACTGTGAGCAATCTGCCAGCCGGCACACTTACGCTCAAGGCGGGAAAGTCATTTGCTCTTAAGACAAATGTGGCGGCGAAAGAGCTGAAATTCGTAACCAGCAACAGAAGGATAGCAACCGTGACAACTGCGGGAGTGATCAAAGCAGGAAATGTAAAAAATGGGACAGCTAAGATTACAATGTCGCTGAAGGCTGATCCTAAGGTAAAGAAGGTTATTACGGTAACTGCAGGACAGCCTGTCACGAGTGTAAAGCTTACTAAAAGCAAGCTGACGCTGGTAAAAGGAAAAAGTGCTGTGGTAAAGGCTTCTGTTGGAACAAGCAAGGCAAGCAATAAGAAGGTCGTATGGAAGAGCAGCAATATAAAGGTTGCTAAGGTTAATTCCAGAGGACGGATAACAGCAGCCGGAGGCGGTTCAGCAGTCATCACAGCAGTAGCTGCAGATGGTTCCGGCAAGAAGGCAAGTTGTAAGGTATCAGTCAAGGCGTATGTAACTTCTATAAAGTTCAAAAAGGGCAGCGGTAAGATGTATGTGGGAAAAACAGAACAGTTAAACCCAGTCATTGCACCGGCAGATGCAACAAACAAGAAGTGTACCTGGAAGTCTTCGAATGATAAGGTCGCTATGGTAAGTTCATCCGGACTCGTTGTGGCTGTTGGCGCTGGAACCACAGTGATTACAGCAACAACTACAGACGGAACAAAAAAGACAGTAAAATATAAGCTGACAGTTCTAAATGCTGTGAAGATTGCTTCGGCGCAGGTGGATAACAGGCAGACAATAAATGTTACATTGTCATCTGCACAGAAGCTGACAGCATCAAATTTTGCTGTTAAAGTAAAGACCACATTAAATGGCGGCATATACAACAAGAGCATTCCGATTGAAAGTGTGTCTACAGGAGACAATAAAAAATACACGATCAGGTTTAACAAGGAGAACAGGCTTTCATCTTCGGACAGAATATGTGTGTACGTAAGTGGACTTACAGGAACAGGAACCGGTAAGGTGGAGACATATTATTCTGACGGAAAGTATAATAAGACATATTATGAAGCCAGAGCAATTGAGCAGAATGCGAATGTGAATACAGACGTTAATTTATCTGGCAGTGGCTACCTCAAGGTTTCTGTAAAGGACGTTCCGGCTGGAATGAGGTATACAATAGGTGGAATGCGTTCCAACTGTATTACTTTCACAGGGAAAATAACCAAGTCTGGCACATCAGTCACGACAATTACAGCAGTTGATGAGTATGGTAATACAATGACAACTATCGTAACATGGTGTGTATACAACAGCTCCGTGATATCAGCTTATTACAGCCCAAGGTATTATCGCACTCGTGGTGAAAGTGGAGCGGCTGTGCATGTAGCTGCTGATATAAATTCTGTAGCTGGTGGCTCAGGAAATTATATCTATGATATAGTTGGCAATACTTATGGTCTTGATATTTATAGTAATGGTAAATTGGAGGGTTACATCAATAAGGCTGGTACTTATAATATAAAAGTCAGGATAACGGATTCCGATAATGCCGGAGTCAGCACAACTGTAGACTGTGTGATAAATGTTGCACAGGGAATTACAGTATCGGGATATATCAGGGATGTGGCAGGAGAAGTATTGTCAAATGCATATATTATATTTACGAATAGGGACAAATCCACAGAGTATACATATTACTGTTATTCTGATGTAAAAAGAGATGGATCGTATTCTGTAGATATTGTTCCTGGGACATATGATATAGCTATATATTCGGGTTCGGACACAACATACATATATTCACAGCGGTTTACCGGAAACATTTCGGGAAGAAATTATTCGTCGGATGTAAAAAAGATATCCGTTAGATCAAAGGATAACGGATATAATATAGAGAATATCGGCACATGGTATGACGAGGATGGCAACAGCGTTGGAGCTGGTGCATACGTTTATCTGGCGCCTGGTACTTACAGACTTACAGGTCGCGGGGTTGCTTTAGCCGGAACTATAACCGCAACGATAAACAGCAAGACTTCATATGTTGTAGCAGATATTAAGACAGACTATGAGGAGATTGGTGATAGAACCTCTATAAATGCATCAGTGGGAACATACTATAGATTTGTTCCAAAGATGACGGCAGCATACTATATCTATTCAAGCTCTGGATCGAGTAATAATCCATATGGACATCTTTATGATGCAGATGGAGAAGTGCTTACAATTAATGATGATGACAAGCAGGAGCATATCAGCACAGGAAATGACCACGATTTCTATATGTCATATAATTGTGAAGCAGGAAAAGTCTACTATATTAATGTTACACGAAACAGCAGTATGGTATATATAACCACAGAGTATCCTGGAAATTAAGTGGATACCCGTACGTCTTTTTATGTGGATATGAATAATGCTCAATAGCATGTGCGAGATTGACAAGCATAGTATATAATTTTTAATATATGATATGGTGTAATAAAAGGGAATGTTACATAAAAAAGGAGGAAATTTATGAAAAAAGGGAACAGGTTTATGGCTCTCGTTGCGCTGATCCTTGTGTTTGCGCTGACATTTACAGGTGTCAGCATTCCGGCAAAAGCAGCGACCACAACAACCATCAGTAGTATTACGGTGAAAAATCTTCCAAGTAATACACTAACACTCAAGGCAGGGAAAACATTTACTCTGAGGACAAATACGACTTCAGGCAATCTGAAATTCTCAACAAGCAATAAAAAGATCGTGACAGTATCTTCTGCAGGCAAGATAAAAGCAGTGAAAAAGGGTAGTGCAAATATCACGATCTCTCTCAAGTCAAATGCGAAGATCAAGAAGGTGGTGAAGGTCACAGTCGGACAGCCGGCCACAAGAGTCAAGGTGAACAAATCTGCGCTGACGATCAAGAAGGGCAGGTCGGCAGTGATAAAGGCGACAGTAGGACCTAACACAGCCAGCAATAAGAAGGTTATCTGGAAAAGCAGCAATTCAAAGATCGCAAAGGTAAGCGTATCAGGCAGGGTCACAGCAGTAAGAGGCGGTAGAGCGACGATCACAGCGATTGCTGCTGATGGTTCAGGAAAGAAAGCGATCTGCAGGGTGACTGTAAGGGCCTCAGTATCATCGATAAGTTTCAGCAAAACAAATGGAAAGATGTATGTTGGCAGAACGATGCAGCTAAGCCCGGTGATAAAGCCGGCAGATGCAACAAATAAAAAATGTGCATGGAGTTCTTCAAATGATAAGGTAGCAGTGGTAAATTCTGCAGGAAATGTATATGCAGCAGCTACAGGAACAGCGGTGATAACAGCGAAGGCTACAGATGGCACCGGCAAGAAGGCTTCGTACAAAATAACGGTCGAAAAACCAGTCACAATTGTATCGGCAATGATGAGTAACCCTCGTACAGTTAAACTTACGCTGTCATCTGAACAGAAACTGACGTCCTCAAGTTTTTCAATCAAGGCGAGTACAGTGATGAATGGTAATTATAATTACAATATTCCATTTGACAGTGTTACAACAAAAGACAATAAGAACTATACGATTGCACTGAGAAGAGGCTATACATTGTCAAGAAAGGCAAGAATCTGCATATATATAAAGGGACTTACGGGTACAGGTAATTCTAAAATTGAGACATATTATTCTGGAGACGTGAATAATAGAACGATTTATGTATCCTATAAGTGTGAGCAGAATGTTGGTATGAATAAGACTCTGGATGTAAATAGCATTGAAGGTTATAAGGGCATATGTGTGATCAATGTAGTGGGCCTCCCTGCCGGCGTGAAATACAAGGTGGATCCAGGAGATGCCAATAAGGTTTATTTCAGTGGAAAACCGACTAAGGCGGGAACGACTGTGACAACTGTTAAAGCAGTCGATGAACTGGGAAATGTGGACACTTATGAAATTTCATGGAATATATACAGCCAGACAACGATTGCAGGAAATTATGAACCAGTATTTAAAATTATGGGACGTAACAGCCATATCTGTAGGATCAACAATAGTATTGCAGCTGTGGCTGGCGGTTCCGGAAGTTATACATACAGTTTTGTCGGAGAAAGTTATAATCTCAGCATTGATTCAAAAGGAAAAATAACCGGTAAATTAGAAGAAGAAGGTACATATAATCTCAAAGTAAAAATAACAGATGCCAACAACGAAAAAATAAGTACCATAGTTGGTTGTGTGATAAAAACTATACTTGGATCAACTCTTATGGGGTATGTCAGAGATAAAAATGGCAATATACTGGATGGGGCAAGTGTTATTATCATAAACAAAGATAATTCAGTCCAATACGAACTTAACAGTGAATTTGCTACAGTAGATCGTAATGGACAATATTATATGTCAATTATTCCTGGAACATATGATGTGAAAATTAAAATTGGGGACGATGTGACTTATATCGGCAATCGTACATTTGGCGTTGGGGAGAATAAAGTGGATCTTGCGGCGGATGTAACAAAGATTGCGGTCAAATCTAACAATGAAAAGTGCACGGTTGACGATCTGGGCAGATGGACAGATGAATATGGTAGAATATGTGGCTGGAACGGATATGTGTATCTTGTTCCTGGAACATATGAGCTGACAGCGGAAGGTTCAGGTAAGCGTGGTGTGATATCAGCAAAAGTGACCAGTAAGACGACCACGTTAACTGCGGATGTGAATGAATTTGCTATTGACTTTGGCAATTTTAACGATGTATATGCAGAAGTTGGAATGTATTACAGGTATGTGCCAAAGAAAACAGGAACATATTATTTTTATTCTGTTTCATACGGTGATCCAAAGGGATACTTATATGATGAGAACAAAAATCTGCTCATGGAAGTGGACGATGCAGAGCATAGCAAGACAACAAATAAAAAAGATTTTTACATGAGCTATAACTGTGAAGCTGGAAAGTCATATTACATAAAAGTAAGCGGTAGTTCGGTTGATGTGTATGTAAGAGATTGTGATCCTAATGCAGAGGATTAACGGCTGGATATGTGCTTTATAAAGGAGTGGAGATGATATTTTTTACATCTTCACTCTTTTTTTAAACAATAAAAGCACATAATCCCTATTGACATAGTAGGAAATAAGTTGTATACTCCAACATGTTGATAGATAATTACTACATATCAGATAGGATATATGTGGATTGACGATGAAATTCATTGAACAGAGCGAGGTTCAATAGACGGGAGGTGGACAGATGCAACAGGTGTTGTGCTTTGGAGATTCCAATACATGGGGATACAATCCTGAGAATGGTGAGAGATTTCCCTGGGGGATCAGATGGACCAGTATATTGCAGCAGAAGCTGGCAAATAAAGATATAAGGATCATAGAGGAAGGTCTCTGTGGAAGAACAACAGTGTTCGAGGATCCACTGAGACAGGGAAGAAAGGGCGTGTCGCTGTTCCCTACTCTGCTGGAGACACACAAACCGGAGAATATAGTGATCATGCTTGGAACAAATGACTGTAAGACGGTGTTCTCGGCATCACCGGATGTGATAGGCAAGGGAATACGGAGACTGCTCATTCAGGCGAGGCAGTATTCAGCAGACAGCAGGATACTTCTCGTATCGCCGATACACTTAGGCGAGCAGGTGTGGAAGGATGAATTTGATCCTGAGTTCTCACCGGAATCCGTTGAGGTGTCAAGAAAACTCACAGATGTGTACAGGAATATAGCCGATGAGTTTGGTGTGGAATTCCTGGCGGCATCATCCGTGGCGGACAGCAGCGAGGCAGATCAGGAACACATGAATCCTGAGGGCCATGCAGCACTGGCAGGAGCAATAGAGGAAAAGATTTATCAGATGGCCTGTTAAGAATTATATAGAAAATAATGTACAGTATATAAAGATAGTAAAGAATCAAGAAAGAACATAGAGACTTCAAAAAAGTAAAAAAAGAAAGGAAACAAAATCATGGCAAAGATAGCATCACAGTTAACAGAACTTATAGGAAATACTCCACTTCTGGAGCTCACAAATTATGAGAAGGAGCTTGGCCTCAAGGTACACATCGTTGCAAAGCTTGAGTATTTCAACCCGCTTGGCTCAGTGAAGGATCGTGTGGCAGCAGCCATGATCGAGCAGGGAATAAAGGATGGCCTCATCAATCAGGAGACAGTCATCATCGAGCCTACATCAGGCAATACAGGAATCGGACTTGCATTTGTATCAGCAGCAAAGGGCCTTCACCTGATACTCACCATGCCGGACACCATGAGCGTTGAGCGTAGAAAGATCGTGTCAGCTCTCGGTGCTGAGATCGTGTTAACACCGGGCAGAGAGGGAATGAAGGGAGCCATCGCCAAGGCAAATGAGCTCAAAGAGCAGTACGGCAATGCATTCATCCCACAGCAGTTTGAGAACAAGGCAAATCCTGCTATCCACAAGAAGACAACGGCGGAGGAGATCTGGAGAGATACAGACGGAAAGGTTGATGCATTTGTATCAGCAGTAGGAACAGGCGGAACAGCTACAGGAACAGGAAGCGGACTCAAGGAGCACAATCCAAATGTCAAGCTGATTGCAGTTGAGCCTGCTGATTCACCGGTTCTCTCAGGCGGAGCACCTGGCCCACACAAGATCCAGGGAATCGGAGCCGGATTTATACCTGGCGTCATGGATCTGAGCATCGTGGACGAGATCATCAGGATCCAGAACGATGACGCATTTGACACAGCGAGAAAAATAGCAAAGACAGATGGTGTATTGGTTGGAATATCCGCAGGTGCGGCACTCTATGCGGCAACTGAGCTTGCAAAGAGACCTGAGTACGAGGGCAAGACCATCGTGGTTCTCTTCCCGGATACAGGAGAGAGATACCTCTCAACATCACTGTTTAACCTGTAGACCGCAATAATTGCCTAGAGGTTGTGAACTGTATAGCAGAAGTTAATATCGTTGCAGCAATTATTGCTCATTGGATGAATTGACCTATTTATGAGAAAGAGAAAAGATATGAGACTTGGAAAAAGAGTATTGCTTCTGTCCATGGTGGCGGTGCTGGCGATAGGCGCGGCCGGCTGTGGCGGGAAGAAGGACGATGTTATCACAATTACAAATGTTTCGTATGACCCGACGAGGGAGCTGTATGAGCGATACAATGACATGTTCGAACAGTATTACAAAGAGCAGTACGGACAGGACATCAAGGTCATCCAGTCTCATGGAGGCTCCGGTTCACAGGCGAGGTCGGTGGTGGAGGGCTGTAATGCAGATGTTGTCACACTGGCACTTGAGCATGACATTGACCTCATATCGGCAAATGGTCTGATAGATCCGGGCTGGATAGATGAATTTGACAAGGATTCAGCACCCTACACATCTACTATCGTGTTCCTGGTGAGAAAGGGAAATGCTAAGGATATAAAGGACTGGAACGATCTGGTGAAGGACGATGTGGAAGTCATAACACCTGATCCGAAGAGCAGCGGTGGTGCCTGTTGGAATTTCCTTGCGGCACTTGCGTATGCGAGGGAGACGTACAGTGATGAAAATGATATATGGCAGTTTATGAAGAAGCTTTATCAGAATGTGTCGGTCATGGATTCGGGAGCCAGAGGTTCGACGACCACATTTGTGGAGAATGGCAAGGGTGATGTACTGATTGCCTGGGAGAATGAGGCGATAGCAACCCTGAGGGAATACCCGGAGGATTACGAGATAGTTAATCCGTCGGTGAGTATACTGGCTCAGCCGAGTGTGGCGGTTGTCGATGACAACGCAAAGCACAATGGAACAGAGTCGGTCAGCACAGAGTATCTGAAGTACCTGTACAGCGATGACGCTCAGAGGCTTGAGGCTGAGAGCGGCTATCGCCCGACAAATGAGAAGATACTTGCAGAGTATGCAGACGTATTTGATCTGGACATCAAGCAGTGGACCATAGATGATTTCGGAGGCTGGGACAAAGCCTATGAGGATTTCTTCGATGACGGTGCAAAGTTTGACGAGATATATGATTATTAAAATGGATTGGAAGACGAGATGGCAGCAGAGGAAAATGGCAAGAAGGATAAACTTAATAACGCAAAGAAGACCAGAGTTATCCCGGGATATCATCTGACGCTTGGAATAGTCATTGCAATGCTGTCGCTGATAGTTCTGATCCCACTGGCATCGGTGCTGGTGTCATCGCTGAAGCTCTCACCGGGTGAATTTTGGCATCTGCTTCTGAAGAAGAATGTGCTGAATGCATTTAAGACCAGCATCGGCTGTTCGTTCATAGCGGCGATAGTTAACACGGTGTTTGGTCTGATAATAGCGTGGACACTGGTCAAATACGATTTTCCCGGCAAGAAGATACTGGACGGATTCATAGAACTTCCATTCTGTCTGCCAACGGCGGTTGCAGGTATAACGCTGTCGAGACTGTACAGTGAGGATGGATTCCTTGGAAATCCGCTTGCGGCTCTTGGAATAGATGTTGCATACACAAAGATCGGACTTACCATCGCCCTTGTATTTGTGGGGATACCATTTGTCATAAGGGCGGTGCAGCCGATACTTGAGAAGATGGACAACCAGTACGAGGAGGCGGCCTACATGCTGGGAGCCACACCGAGAAGAACATTCTTCAAGGTTATTCTTCCGGAGCTCAGGCCGGCACTGCTTACAGGATTTGGATTGGCATTTGCCAGAGGGATCGGAGAGTACGGCAGTGTCATCTACATATCGGGCAACAGCGCAAAGGAGCAGACGCAAGTCATATCATACGTGATCATGCAGAAGCTTAGCTACATAGACTATGCCAGCGCAACAGCGATAGCACTGGTGATGCTGGTAATATCATTTGTACTGTTGTTCGCGATCAACATAGTACAGCTGAGACAGTCTAGAAGGACTAACTTACTTTAATTTAGAAAAAGGAGGAAACACAATGAGCGAACAGGAAAAGCTGCAGCGCGGCAAGCGCAGGACAAAGATAATACTGATAACCGTGACGGTGCTTTTCATAGTGCTCATGCTTGTTGTTCCTCTTATATCGGTGATAACCAGTGCACTGAAGGAAGGATTTAAGTTCTACCTTCAGTCGATCACAACAGAGTATGTGATAAGTGCACTTGGTGTCACACTGATCGCCACTGTCATAGCTGTGGTGGTAAACACATTTTTCGGAATATGTGCGGCATGGCTGCTGACGAAGTTCTCCTTCAAAGGCAAGCAGGTGCTGGCGACACTGATAGACATTCCGTTTTCCATATCACCTGTCATCGTAGGTCTTGCCTACCTCATGACATTTGGAAGACTCGGATGGACGTATCCGGCGATCAGATGGATCAATGATATGCTGGGAACAAATATCAGGATAACTTTTGCAGTTCCGGGCGTTGTGCTTGCTACCATATTCGTGACATTCCCATTTGTGTCAAGGGAGCTTATCCCGGTGCTGAACGCGCAGGGTAAGGACGAGGAGGAGGCTGCGGCGCTCATGGGAGCGAAAGGCTTCACGATATTCAGAAGGATAACACTTCCCCAGATGAAATGGGGACTCATATACGGAATAATTCTCTGTACCGCCAGAGCACTCGGCGAGTTCGGTGCGGTAAATGCACTGTCCAAGACAAGGGGCGGGACATTTACACTTCCACTTGAGATCGATGCGCTGTATATGTCGGGAACGGAGGAATCCATCACAGCAGCATTTGCTGTATCGTCCATACTGGTGATCATAGCGGTCATAATATTGTTCCTGAGAAATCTGCTTGAGTACAGAGCAAAGAGGAAACGCGCTTATGAACGAAGTTCATAACTCTCATGCGCGTGACGACCTGCCGCTGAGCGGAGGCGAGGGGGCGATACCCGAGAAAGGGCGAGGTAAGGTAATTAATAATAAGGAGGCTGACGACATGTACGTCGAGATGAAAAATATATACAAAAAATATGGAGACTTCCTGGCGTCCAACAATGTCAGTTTCGGTGTGGAGAAAGGCAAGCTGGTGGCACTTCTGGGACCGTCGGGAAGCGGAAAGACGACACTTCTCCGAATGATAGCCGGACTTGAAAATCCAAATTCCGGTGACATATACATAGACGGCAGGCGTGTAAATGATATACCAGCTGCGAAGAGAGGAATAGGATTTGTATTCCAGAATTATGCACTGTTCCGTTACATGACGGTATTTGACAATGTGGCATTTGGACTTGAACTCATGAAGGTTCCAAAGAAGGAGATCAAGAAGAGAGTTATGGAGCTTCTGGAGCTTACAGGGCTGTCGGGCATGGAGAAGAGATATCCGAATCAGCTCTCAGGCGGACAACGGCAGAGAGTGGCATTTGCCAGGGCGCTGGCACCGAATCCACAGGTGTTGCTGCTGGACGAGCCATTTGCCGCGATAGATGCAAAGGTCAGGACGGAGCTTAGAACCTGGCTCAAGGAGATGGTTGAAAAGCTTGGCATAACGAGCATATTTGTCACTCACGATCAGGATGAGGCTGTGGAGGTTGCGGATGAGATCATCATCACCAACCACGGACAGATAGAGCAGATGGGATCGCCGATGGAGATATACAAGACGCCGTCCACACCGTTTGTGGCACAGTTCATCGGAAGGTCAACTGTTGTGGAGGACTACGAGAAGCTCAAGGGTTTTGACAGGGTGCCGGGAGCGGACAGAGCGGTCATCAGACCGGAGTTTGTCAAGATATCCAAGAGCGGCAGGCTGGATCAGTACCAGAGTGCGGCGGAGTCGGGGATAGTCAAGGATGTGCTGTTTCGCGGAAGCCATCTGGACGTCACAGTTGATGTCAACGGTGTGGAGATCGTAGCCGAGAGATCTATGGAGAAGGATGTCGTAAAGCCGGGGGAGCAGGTCCACGTTCTTATCTACAGGCTGTATGTATTTGATGAGAATCAGACATATCTGCTGGAGAACAAGGCAATGCAGGACAACGATGTATTCTACATCTAATTATAAAAGTGATTGGAGAGAAAATATGGGTATTGCAAACAGGAAAATACTTCATACGGACATTTTGATAATCGGTGGTGGTACGGCTGGCTGCTATGCAGCGCTGACTGTCAGAGAGCATTCTGATTATTCCATCGTCATCGCGGAGAAGGCAAATATAAAGAGAAGTGGATGTCTGGCGGCGGGAGTGAACGCCATCAACGCATACATAGTGAAGGGCAGGAAGCCTGAGGACTATGTGGACTACTGCAGGAAAGACGCTGACGGGATCGTCAGAGAAGATCTTTTGCTTTCTATGTCACAGGGGCTGAACCGTGTAACAGACAAGATGGAGAAGCTGGGGCTGGTTATCCTCAAGGATGAGAATGGAGAGTATGTTGCAAGGGGCAACAGAAATATCAAGATAAATGGTGAGAACATGAAGCCGCTGCTTGCAAAGGCGGTGGAGGAGCTTGACAACTGTCAGATACTTAACAGAGTTAACATCACGGACTATATAGTTGAAAATAATCAGATCCTCGGGGCATTTGGATTCTCCATAGAGGATAATACAGCCTACGAGATCAGAGCAAAGAAAGTGCTTTGTGCTACAGGCGGTGCGGCGGGACTTTACAGACCGAACAATCCGGGATTTTCGAGGCATAAGATGTGGTATCCGCCGTTCAACACCGGAGCGGGATACGCAATGGGAATAAATGCCGGAGCGGAGATGACGACATTTGAGATGAGATTCATAGCACTCAGATGTAAGGACACCATAGCACCTACGGGAACCATAGCCCAGGGTGTCGGCGCCAAGCAGGTCAACTCACTCGGCGAGGTATACGAGAACAAATACGGACTCACCACATCCCAGAGAGTGTACGGAACGGTGAGAGAGAATATAGAGGGAAGAGGTCCATGTTACCTGAGAACAGAGGGCATCACCTCTGAGCAGGATGACTCACTGAAGAGAGCATACCTCAATATGGCTCCGAGCCAGACACTCAAATGGCTTGAGTCCGGCAAGAATCCGAGTGAGCAGAATGTGGAGATAGAGGGCACAGAGCCTTATATAGTCGGCGGCCACACAGCGAGCGGTTACTGGGTGGACAACGACAGAGAGTCCACAATACGCGGACTGTTCGCAGCCGGAGATGTGGCGGGCGGATGTCCACAGAAGTATGTGACCGGAGCGATGGTTGAGGGAGAGATAGCAGCCATTGCCATGGTAAAGCAGCTTGACGAGGGATACACCGAGCCGGAGCTTGACGAGGAGGCTGCATTTGACAGAAAGATAGAAGAGTATGACCATTTCCTCGACACTGACGAGAAGATGTTCACGTACGAGGCGATAGAGGAGGCCATGCAGAAGGTCATGGACAACTACGCCGGAGGAATATCCACCCACTACCAGTTCAATGAGAAACAGCTTGAGCTGGCAAAGGAGAAGATAGAGCAGCTCCAGAAACTTGTATGGCACATAAGTGCCCACGACATGCACGAGCTCATGTTTGTGTATGAGGTGAGGGAGAGACTCACAGTTGCACTCTCTGTAATCGCACACCTGAAGGACAGGAAGGAGACGAGATGGCACAGCTTTGCTGAGAACCTGGACTACCCGGAGAAGAGCAAAGACTGGGAGATATTTGTCAACTCCAAGATGGTGGACGGCGAGCTTAAGATGATACACAGAGAGCTGGTTAATTTGTGCCAGGTTCCCGCAGGGAATATGGCATGCAGCGTCAGCCCCTCGCCGGAGGCGACTTCAAATGGGCTGATGTTCCAAGGAAAGGGGGAAGCATATGAGCATAGTGATAAATAAAGAGCTTTGCAAAAACTGTGGCAAATGTGCAAATGTCTGCCCGGGTTCCCTCATAAAGAGAGATGAGGATGGACAGATATTCATGAAATACCCAAAGGATTGTTGGGGATGCTCATCCTGTATCAAGGAGTGTGCATTTGACGCCATCTCATTATATCTCGGAGCTGACATCGGCGGAATGGGAAGCCAGATGTCGGTGGAGAACAAAGGAGATCTGCTTCTGTGGAATATCCGCAAGATGGATGGCACCACAGACCAGATCGTGATAGATAAGAAGGAAGCAAATAAATATTAAAATATATAAAGAAGAAAGGTTGGTATAGATATGGGTACATTATCACATCTTGACGAACTGGAGGCAGAGGCGATATACATCATCCGCGAAGTTGCTGCGGAGTGTGAGAAGCCTGTTATGCTTTACTCCATAGGAAAGGACAGCTCGGTAATGCTTCATCTGGCACTCAAGGCATTCTATCCTGAGAAGCCGCCATTTCCATTTTTACATGTAAATACAACATGGAAGTTCAAGGAAATGATCGAGTTCAGAGACAAGACAGCGAAGAAATATGGACTGGACATGATCGAGTACATCAACGAGGAGGGTGTCAAGAAGGGCATCAACCCATTTGACCACGGCTCAGCATACACAGATATCATGAAGACACAGGCGCTCAAGCAGGCTCTTGACAAATACGGTTTCACAGCAGCATTTGGCGGCGGACGCAGAGACGAGGAGAAGTCCCGTGCGAAGGAGAGGATACTCTCATTCAGAAATGCACAGCATGCCTGGGATCCAAAGAACCAGAGACCGGAGATGTGGAAGTTGTTCAACACCAAGATCCAGAAGGGCGAGGAGGTCAGAGTGTTCCCACTTTCCAACTGGACAGAGGCTGATATATGGGAGTACATAGAGCGTGAGAACATAGAGATCCCATCACTGTACTTTGCAAAGGAGAGACCTGTTGTATACCGTGACGGCAATATCATCATGGTCGATGATGACAGAATGAAACTCAGACCTGGTGAGAAGATAGAGATGAAGAGTGTTCGTTTCAGAACTCTCGGATGCTATCCACTGACAGGCGGCGTGGAGTCCACAGCGGACACACTCCCTGAGATTATCGAGGAGACGCTCAGTGCGGTATCCTCAGAGAGAACCACCAGAGTTATTGACAACGAGGCAGCAGGCAGCATGGAGCGTAGAAAGAGGGAGGGATACTTCTAAGATGAGTGGATTACTTAAATTTATAACATGCGGAAGTGTAGATGACGGAAAGTCAACACTTATAGGACATATATTATATGATTCAAAGCTTTTATATGCAGATCAGGAGAAGGCTCTGGAGCTTGATTCCAAGGTAGGAAGCCGTGGCGGTGCCATCGACTATTCACTTCTTCTGGACGGACTGATGGCAGAGCGTGAGCAGGGTATCACCATCGACGTTGCATACAGATATTTTACAACGGACAAGAGAAGCTTCATCGTGGCAGATACACCGGGCCATGAGGAGTACACAAGGAACATGGCGGTTGGAGCTTCATTTGCCGACCTGGCAGTCATCCTCATAGATGCAAAGCAGGGCGTGCTGGTGCAGACCAGAAGACACGCAAGGATCTGCGCGCTGATGGGAATCAGATACTTTGTATTTGCAGTAAATAAGATGGATCTTGTCGGATACGATGAGAAGCGTTTCAACGAGATAGTTGAGCAGATAAATGAGCTGTCATCAGAGCTCAGCCTGCCAAATATCACTATCATCCCAGTGTCAGCTACAGAGGGTGACAACGTGACAAAGAAGTCAGAGAACATACCTTGGTATGAGGGTCCCGCACTCCTTACATACCTTGAGGATATAGATATCGCAGAGGATAACACAGAGGCAGGATTCTATATGCCTGTTCAGAGAGTGTGCCGTCCTGACCACACATTCAGAGGTTTCCAAGGTCAGATCGAGGATGGTGAGATCCACGTTGGAGACGAGATCAACACACTCCCAAGCAACGAGACCGCAAAGGTCAAGAGCATCCATGTGGGATTTGACACAGTGGACTCAGCACAGAAGGGACAGCCTGTAACAATACAGCTTGACCGTGAGGTTGACGTGTCAAGAGGATGTGTGCTCACAGTTGATTCAGGTGCAAAGGTTGCATCTTCGATCACCGCAACACTTCTCTGGATGGATGACGATGAGCTGTACAATGGCAAGAACTTCTTCGTGAAGCTCGGAACAAAAATGATCCCTGGTACAGTTACACACATCGATTACACCATAGATGTAAATACAGGTGAGCAGAAATCAGCAGACACCCTTTCCAAGAATGGTATCGCAGTCTGCAGAATCGCATTTGCCGACAGGATCGTGGTTGACGAGTTCAAGAAGCATAAGACTCTCGGAGAACTCATACTCATCGATCGTGTAACAGACATGACAAGTGCCTGCGGTGTTGTCGAGGAGGTTCACACTGAGGAGACCGGACTTTACGAGGGACGCATAGACAGAAATGTGCGTGCAGCGATCAAGGGACAGAAGGCTGTCATAGTTCCATTTGCAGCAGGCAATGTCACAAGAGATTTCGTTGAGTCTGTAGAGAAGAAGCTCAGCATCGATGGACGTCATACATATCTGTACGCTCCAGATATCCGCGAGGATGTAAATGCTGTATTAAAGCATCTTCATCATGCCGGAATCATCGTGCTTCTCTTCGCAAGCGATCAGCAGATCGCAGGAATCAAGGTAGAAGGTGCCGAGGTTTACAATGGCGACTGGAATGCTGACGGCGAGCTCGACGCAGACGAGATTGCAGATGAGATCCGCAAGGAGTCTGTATACGATGCGGCTCAGGTTCACGATGGAAATTACATCTAAAAAAGATCACGTAGTAATATAATAATAAAGCGAAGGACGGAGGTGTTTTATGCCTTCGTCCTTCGCTTTTGTATAGAAAGTAGTAATATGAAATATTTATTTGTCAGAACCTTTAAGTCTGGCTATTTCTGCCCTTAATTCGGCAAGCTCGTTGTCCTTGTCGGCGAGCTTCTTGTCTTTGTCGGCAATCTCCTTATCCATCTCAGCCATACGTTTTTCCATCCTGGCTTTCTCTTCCCGAAAAACATCCACAAATGTAATAATCGACTGTTCCACCATATCCGTAACCTCCTCGGTCTCTTCAAACTGGGAATATAGGCGAGTATAAAGCATCTGAGTAAATCTGTATAGTTGTGCTCCATCCTCAGCTGTTATATTCCCAAGTTCCACGTTCTTGTCTATGCTACCCATTATATCTGTTTTGATGAGGCTTTTCAATGAGGCTATATTCTCTGGTGTACGTGCTTTCTTATTCCTCAGCTTTTCGCGGAGTTTCAGAATGTAGAATGGAATCAGGATGATCATTTTCCTGTCGTTTATTTCCTTTACGGAGCAGGACGTGAGTTTTGTAACAGGGACGTTATAGGTTATGTTCTGGGTATGCCCGAATCCCACCTGCAACGAATATGTATCAGGTACTGATTTTGGTACATTGCTCAGATATATCACACAGGGTTCAGGAAAATGAATTCGATATACCTGACAGCCCTCTTCGTCCTGCAGTATCTTCTTAGTCTGATCTGCATATCCCGCTCCATATGAAAATACACGGAATACAATAGAATCATCCTTTTTCATCTGCGCTTCCATATGATATGCATCGGAATTGTTGATTACGAGTATGGTGTCGGCCAGAGTTGTGGTCATAGAATTCTGATTATCGTGAACATTTTCAGTCCAGTGATAAGATACTGTTGAGTTTTCCGGATCGTAAAACATGTTGAACAGGCCGTTAATCATGTTGATCACAGCTTTCGAGGACAGCGTGAGAATCTTCTTGAAGATGCTGTCATAAAGTTTTCTTGTTGTTGGCAAGAGTGTTCCTCCTTAGTATTTTATCCGGCCGGTAGGCACACTTTAGACCATTCAAATCGCTGTGTCAATAGGTTTTGGCAAATGCGTTTATAAAGCGCAGAGTGACACTGAGAGTGGAAAAATAAGGGGGAAATGGGAGGTGATTTTACTATTTGTATAGTAGACGAGGAAATATGTTTTGCTACTGTTTTGTTTGATTTTCTTTGATTGACATGGTGCTCTATGTTAGATTATAATAATATATGTCATAATAACTATTATAACATACCAAGAATAAAAAGGTTAATGTGACAAGGCTGCGCATTCGTGCGTATGCCGAACCTATCCCATTCATTCGTTATGAGTGAATGGGATTTTTTGCAATAATGACAGAGGGAGGAGAAAAGTATGCGAAAGAAAATTAGATATGTATTGGGGCTGGATATTGGAATTGCGTCTGTTGGATGGGCAGTTCTTTTGCTGGATGGAGAAGACAATGTATGCGGGATTGTGCGTGCTGGAGTACACACGTTTGATGAGGTTACTGTAGGGAAAGAAAAAATAACGGCGACAGCAAATAGAAGAGGGTATAGATCTGGAAGAAGGCTTGTACGTAGAAAGGCACATAGAATACAGCGAGTGAAAAGCCTATTGCAGGAAATGAATATAGTCTCAAAAAAGGATATGGATGAGTATTACTCAGGAGCAGTTGAGGATGTGTATTTCCTCAGGTGGGCTGCAATTCAGGATGAACCAGTATATATACTGAATAATAGAGAACTGGCACAGCTTCTTATATATTTTGCCAAACATCGTGGGTATAAGAGTACTGCAGTGCATGAGCAGGAGGATGAAGACGACAAAAAAGTTTTATCAGCAATTTCTGAAAACAAAAAATATATGCATGAGCATGGATATCGTACAGCCGGGGAAATGATATATAAGGATGCTAAATTTAGACAAAAAAGGTGTGGAAGCAGTGAAGAAAATGAATTGCTAGTGGCACGAAATTCGGAGGGAAACTATAGTAATTCGATTAGCAGAGATTTGCTTGTTGAAGAGGTTCGGATAATATTTGAAAAGCAGAGGGAATTAGGTAATACTCTCGCGACAAAAGAATTAGAAGAACGATTTTTAAGCATTATGCAGAGTCAGAGGAATTATGATGAAGGACCAGGTGAAGGAAGTCCATATGGAGGTAATCTGATTGAAAAGATGGTTGGTGAATGTACATTCGAGAAGGGAGAGAAACGAGCATGTAAAGCCTCGTATACATCGGAGCGATTCGTACTGCTTGAAAAAATAAATCATCTGCGAATTTGTACTGCCGATGGGAATGAGAGACCACTTAATGAGGATGAAAAGAGTGCAGTAATAAAGCTTGCATATAAGACTAAGGTGGTAAAATATAATGCTATACGAAAAGAACTAAAGCTTGATTTGGAAGAACGATTTGGAGGCTTGACATATTCTAAGGTTAATAATGGTGACTTTAAGCAAAGGATATTGGATACAGAAAAAAAGAGCGACTTTATTTCGCTTAAATATTGGCATGAAGTAAAAGATATTTTGAATTTATCTTATAAGGATTTGACGGAAGAGCAAAAACAGCTGATGGATTCTGTGGGTAAGGTGTTGACATATTACAAATCGGAAGAAAAAAGACGAGAAGAATTATCAGATCTATCGCTAAATCAAGCGCAGATAGAAAAAATGTTAAAGCTGAATTATGCAAAATTTCATAACTTGTCGTTTAAGGCAATGAAGAAGCTGATGCCTGAAATGGAAGCTGGTTATTCATATATGGAATCATGTTTACGGGTGGGATATGACAGCTTAAGTACAGACGGCGTGAAGACAAAATATATTTCAAAAGAATTATTGAATGAGGCAGTGGACAAAATAATGAATCCCACGGTCAAACGTGCTGTTCGTAGAACTGTACGGATTCTAAATGAAATAGTTAAGCTATATGGTAGCCCGGTAGAAATTCACATTGAAATGGCAAGGGATTTGCCACATTCCGGGGAGGTAAAAAAGAAAATTGCCACTGCTCAAAAAAATAATAATAAAGAGAAGAAAGAGGCAATAAAGTTCATAAGTGAGAATTTTGGAAAGACTGAAAGTGATATACGTCGGAAAGATATACTGAGGTATCGTCTTTGGAAGAATCAGAGTCAGATGGATCTGTATTCGGAAAAATTAATACCAGTTGAGGATATACTGGATTATGAAAAATATGAGGTGGATCATATTATCCCATATAGCCGTTCGTTCAACGACAGCTTTAATAATAAGGTGCTCGTAAAAAAGAAGGATAATCAGGACAAGAAAAACCATACACCGCATGAATATATTGGACATGACGATGAGGCATGGAACAAATTCGTAAAAATGGTTAATAATTATGTGTTAAGTCCTGGAAAAAGAAAAAATGCGCTTACAAAGTCATCTGATTCTGATGAATGGCGATCTAGAAACTTAAATGATACGAGATATACAACTAAGGTGGTTGCAGATTTGATTCGCAGACATTTGGTATTTGAACCATATTTTAATGGGGCTAGAAATAAACATGTATATCCTCTAAACGGAGGTGTAACAGCCAGACTTAGACATGAATGGGGGCTCGAAAAGGATAGAGAGAAAAGTGATAAACACCATGCTCAGGATGCAATTGTGATTGCGTGTTGCACGGAAAAAATGATCTGGAAAATGAGTAATATATATAAGCAAGAAGAGTTGGGTGGCGTTGTTCGAAAAGGGAATAAGCTTGTTGATAGGAGAACCGGCGAAATATTAGAAACAACAGCACTGCCGTGGAAATGGTTTCGAGAGGAAGTAGAGATGGTTATGGCAGATCATCCAGAAGATTATATCGAGAGGGCAAAAGATAGAGGCTACATGGGTGATATACCTAAGCCGATTTTTGTATCACGACTTCCAGTGAAGAAAAAGACAGGGGTAATAAGCGAGAATACTATTCGGGTTGTTGATGAGGCGAGTTCAAGAACTGTAGAAAAAACAAGCCTTGACAAGCTAAAGCTGATAGAGGTGAATGGCAAAAAGCAGATTAAAGATTATTATCGACCAGAAGACGACGTGCTACTATATAATAAATTACTTGATAGACTAATTCGATATGGAAATGCAAAAGATGCATTTGCAGAGCCATTTTATAAACCTAAGAAGGATGGATCTGATGGCCCGATTGTAAAAAAAGTTAAACTCTATGTAGGAGTAGCTGATGATCAGGTTAAGGTTAGAGGAAGAGGTGAAGATATAGATAGAGAAGGAGTCAAAGATAGAGGAGGGATGTACCGATGCGATATATTCAGGAAAGATGGAAAATATTATATGGTTCCGGTATATTATAAAGATTTATATTTGCACAGGATGCCAACAAAGGCTGTAGTTGCCCATAAGGAGACTGCGGATTGGAAGGAAATGGATGATAAAGATTTCCTGTTTAGCTTATATCCGGATGACCTTATAAAAGTACAAAAGAAAAATAAAGAAATAGAAAATGGTTATTATAAAACCAGTGATCGCTATTCTGCAGGGATAAGCTATGTACAACATGATCTCGGCGCGAAGTCTTATGTTAGGTTGTGTATACAAAATCTAGCAATTTTTGAAAAATTAAATGTTGATATACTTGGAAATATATATTCTTGTTCCAAAGAAGAAAGAGAGTGGTTATAGGTGGCATATCGTAATATCATTGTGACTAGGAATATAGGGATTTCTGTTCATAACTATCAATTGGTAATCGGAAATGAAGATATGTGTGTGCCGCTTGAGGATATAAACTGTCTTGTGCTTGAGCATGCGGGAATTATGATTTCAAGTGGAGTCTTGCAGCGGTTAAGTGAGAATGGATGTCTGGTTTATATATGCGATGAAAAGCATCTACCATCTACAGTTGTTCTTCCTATGGCAAGACATAGCAGACATTTTAAGATGCTCACTGCGCAGCTTGCGGTAACAAAACCAAGACAAAACAGGATATGGCAGCAAATTGTAAAACAAAAGATAGCTAATCAGGCGATGTGCTTAAAATTGTGCGGCAAAAAGAATGCCGATCAATTATACAATATGACAAAAAAGGTGCAGTCTGGTGATAAGACAAATGTAGAAGCGCAGGCAGCAGCATTGTACTTTAAAAGCTTATTTGGCAACGACTTTACTCGGGGAGATGACAACGGAATAAATGCGGCACTTAACTATGGATATAGTATATTGCGAGGTCATATATCTAGGTCAATAGTATGTTATGGGTTTGAGCCTTCTCTTGGAATTAATCATCATAGCCAGCTGAACAATTTCAATCTTGCAGATGATTTTATTGAACCGTATCGAGCAATTGTTGATTATTTTGTTTATACACAGCTACATATGGAAGAAGGGAAAGAGCTAAGCAAAGAGATGCGGTATCAATTGGTGGATATTGTGAATTATGACATGGATATACATGGAGAAAAACATGTAATACATCATGCCATAGATAAAATGGTAGCAAGTTATAATTCTATTTTGATGGGTAATAAGGATGAACTTGAAATCCCAGAATTGATAGAGCTGGAAAGACATAATTATGAGTAAATTTATGAGATTGATTGTATTTTTTGATATTCCAACAAAGACGAAGAAGGATAGAAGATGCGCATACAGTTTCCGCAAATTTCTGTTGAATGATGGATATTGTATGTTGCAATATTCGGTATATGTTCGTGTGTGCAATGGGATGGATGCGGAAAGAAAACATGAAGGGCGTCTGAATGAAAATCTTCCAGAAACGGGTTCTGTAAGAATGTTGGTTCTCACGGATAAACAGTATTCTTCGATGAAAATACTGGTGGGAACAACAAAAAAAGAAGAAAAAGGTAGCATAAATTTGCTGGATATCATATGATTTTTTAATGTGAAAAAGCTAGGATTTGTTGAAAATCCTAGCTTTTTTGCTACCCTATTATAACATACCAAGAATAAAAAGGGAAATATGACAGATAGGCCTCATGCTTGATGATGACAGTATTATAACATACCAAGAATAAAAAGGGAAATATGACTATAGTGGTTTCAAGCACTTTGATGTAGTCATTATAACATACCAAGAATAAAAAGGGAAATATGACGGATTGCAATAAAACTTAATGCCCCTGTTTATTATAACATACCAAGAATAAAAAGGGAAATATGACCTGTGGGTAGCATATGCGTGCAGTCCACTAATTATAACATACCAAGAATAAAAAGGGAAATATGACTTATGCGCATGTATGTGCTAGCGTCTGCATATTATAACATACCAAGAATAAAAAGGGAAATATGACATCGCGCCGTAGCATATATTAACACGGCGTATTATAACATACCAAGAATAAAAAGGGAAATATGACATAATGTGTTCGTTGATCTCGTTGATTGCCATTATAACATACCAAGAATAAAAAGGGAAATATGACCCACGAATTTGATTTATTTGATAACCAATATTATAACATACCAAGAATAAAAAGGGAAATATGACCATAAAGCTTTCAACCTTTTCCACAGCCTATTATAACATACCAAGAATAAAAAGGGAAATATGACTCGGTAGCAAAGACTTTCTGCAGGTGTGCCATTATAACATACCAAGAATAAAAAGGGAAATATGACAATTGGAAGTATAATAGCTGTCCAAATAAATTATAACATACCAAGAATAAAAAGGGAAATATGACCTGCCCACCACCACCATAATGTATGCCCTATTATAACATACCAAGAATAAAAAGGGAAATATGACATCGTTCACAATGCAATAGATACAAAGAAAGCCGGAACTTATGAAGTGACATATCAGGTAACAGATAGTCAGGGTGCTACTGCTACAAAGACGGTTAAAGTAACTGTTAAGCCTGCACCGGTTAATCCAGATACAGATAAACCGAATACCAATAAGCCAAGTAATGATAAAGGCAGTGTAGAAACAGGCGATAGAAATAATCTTCTATTGTGGGAAGTCATGTTGATTGGTTCAAGTATCCTTCTGTTATACAGTCTGTATCGTAAAAAACGAAAAACAAATCAATAACAACTTATGAGGGTAGTTGCCTAAATACAGGCACTGCCCTCTTTTCACAAGAAAGCCTTTTTGAGTTAATTGGAGAAAGTGTTGTTCATGGGGCCAGGCACCAATGGTGCTGAGTTAATTGGAGAAAGAAAAAAATATTTACACTGAATATTTTAGCCTTTTGGGGCTATAATTTTCAATGGCAACTTGAAAACCTGATAGAAAACACATATAATATTGATTGAAAAAGCCTAAATAGGCAGAAATTTTCAATGAAATGGAGTGGGATTTATGGAAATTAAGCGCGATAGTTACCTTGAGCAGTTGATTTCATATCGTTTTGATGGATTAGTGAAAGTAATTACCGGTATCAGGAGATGTGGAAAATCCTATCTTCTTAAAAATATATACCGAGATTACTTAATAGAAAATGGTGTAAAAGAAGAACAGATTATCACGATTGAGCTTGACCTTGCGAAAGACATTAAATATCGTAATCCGCTTATTCTTTCATCATATGTAAGAGAAGAAGTGGAAAAGAGCAAAGATGAGTATTATCTTTTCGTTGATGAAATTCAAATGTCTGATGAGGTGGCTAATCCATATAATCCGGACGGTAAGAAAATTACTTTTTACGATGCTCTTAATGATTTGAGAGGTTTATCGAATTTAGATGTTTATGTGACAGGAAGCAATTCAAAAATGCTTTCCAGTGATATCCTTACTGAGTTTAGAGGACGAAGTGATGAGATAAGAGTACATCCGCTTAGTTTTGCAGAATATTATTCTGCTGTTGGTGGGGATAAAAATGAAGCATTTGATGAATACGCATTTTATGGCGGTATGCCACTTATCCTGTCAAGACCTAATGATACGGCTAAGATGAATTATCTGAAATCACTTTTCTCAGAAGTGTATATTAAGGATATTGTTGAACGTAAGAGAATTGAAAGGCAAGATGTTCTGGAACGGATTTTAGATTTGCTTTGCTCATCAGTTGGCTCATTAACAAATCCGACCAAAATTGCGAATGCTCTGAAGTCAAAGCAAGGGGGCGGTGTGGCTGCTAACACGATTCGGGCATATATCGGACATTTGGAAGATGCGTTTCTTTTTTCAGAAAGTAAGCGATATGATGTAAAAGGAAAATCCTATTTTGACTCGCCAAATAAATATTATTGCGAAGATATTGGACTTAGAAATGCAAGGATAGGTTTCCGCCAGCAGGAAATGACGCATATAATGGAAAACATCATATATAATGAGTTGAATATCAGGCAGTTTTCCGTTGATGTTGGTGTTGTTTATGCAAGGACGCTCAGCGAAAAAGGCAATTCAATTCGCACTCCAAGGGAAATTGATTTTGTCGTAAATTCAGGAGGAAAACGAACTTATATTCAGTCAGCGTATGCGATGCCTACTGATGAAAAAGCAGAAGCAGAACTCAGACCATTTGCGCTCACAGGAGATTCTTTCCCTAAAATTGTGGTAAGGAAAGATATTGGAAAGCGTTGGTATGATGATAACGGCATTTTGAATATCAACGTGATTGATTTCCTTTTGGATAAGGAGCTTATTTAAAAAGAGCATGTATGAGCAGAAGAGTGAACATAAGCATTGCCGTGTGTAAAAGCAGTGGGGACAATGCGTTGGGAAAAATATGGTAGTCAAAGAAAATGCAAAAGATGGTGATAGTGTATCCATAAAGGCATATAATGGAAGTGATCCGATAGTTGTCATACCGGAGCAGATAGACGGGAAGGATGTTATATCCATAATTAACGGGCCTTTTAGCAATGACAGTTTAAAATATGTAGACCTGGGCTACAATCTTAAAGAATTTGATAATGCTTATTTTTCGGATACATTAGAAGTGATTCATCTTCCAGCAGGGGTAGAGAATCTCGATAAGGTAGTCTTCTTTGACGAAGATACCTTGACAATTGTTGGCAAAGCCGGTTCGTTTGCAGAAACATTTGCAAAGGAAGAGGGAATAAAATTCGAGGCAGAATGATAAAGGCTGTGTGAAAGAGGCAGGACGAGAAAGTCCTGTCTTTTTTATGTGTAAATAAACGACATAGACATAAAAGTTGACATAATCAGGTAAAGTGTATAACCTTATGTACATAAAGAAAATGATATTATGTATAAAGAGTCTGAGGAAAATTATGAGTTCTACAATAAAACAAAATAAATATGAAATTGATATGTGCAACGGGACGATCATGGATAAGCTGATCTCGTTTTCGTTACCGCTTATGCTGTCGGGAATTTTGCAGCTTATGTTCAACGCAGTAGATATCATCGTTGTCGGAAGATTCAGTGGAAGTCAGGCTCTGGCGGCGGTCGGTTCAACCACAGCACTTATCAATGTATTTACCAATTTGTTCATAGGGATATCCCTTGGGGCAAATGTGCTTGCGGCAAGATTTTATGCCGCAGGAAAAGATAAAGAAATGTCAGAGACAGTACATACCGCGATCACGTTAGCGCTGATCAGCGGTATTATTATGGCCTTTGTCGGACTGATATGTGCAAAACCGGCGTTAGCGCTTATGGATACACCGGATGATGTAATTGATCTTTCGTCTGTATACATGCGGATTTACTTTCTGGGAATGCCGTTTTTTATGCTGTACAATTACGGCGCGGCCATACTAAGAGCGGTGGGAGATACAAAGAGACCGCTCCTTTTCCTGGTTATTTCAGGAATTGCAAATACAGGTCTAAACCTATGCTTTGTGATCATTTTCAAGCTTGGAGTTGCCGGTGTGGCAATCGGAACTGTTATCTCACAGCTGATATCCTGCGTGCTTGTGCTCCGCTGTCTGTATATGTCGGAGACAAGCTATCAGCTTAGATTTTCAAAGCTTACCATCAAGGGGGCATATGTAAAGCAGATCTTTTCGGTCGGAGTTCCGGCGGGAATTCAGAGCACGGTCATCAACTTTTCGAATGTGCTGCTTCAGTCGTCAGTCAACTCATTTGGCTCGGTTGCCATGGCGGGCTACACGGCGGCAAATAATATATTTGGATTTCTGTATGTGACGGTGAATGCTGTAACGCAGGCGTGCATGAGTTTTACGAGCCAGAACTACGGTGTCGGCAAATGGAAACGTATGGAGAGAGTTCTGATCGACTGTCTGATATTGTCATTTGTGGCAATGATGGTTCTGGGCAATGGAGCGTATTTCTTTGGACCGCAGCTGCTGCATATATATACGAGCAGCGACGCGGTTATAAAGTGCGGAATGGAGATTCTGCTGTATACGACAGTCACATATTTCCTTTGCGGATTTATGGACTTGTTCCCGGGGGCGCTTCGTGGGATGGGACATTCCGGAGTTCCGATGCTCCTCTCGATCATAGGAACGGTGGGAACCCGAATCGTGTGGATATACTGGATTTTCCCGAGACACAGATCCCTGGCGGTTCTGTTCATCTCATATCCGGCATCCTGGATCATAACCCTCGCTATGCAGATAGTATGTTATTTCTATGTGAGGAATATGCTGTATAAGAAAATTGCAAATAAGAAATGAGTGAAAACGTATGGGGAAGCTGCCAGAGAAATGGGGCTGATCCATACGTTTTTATTTGCTGTTGTTTAAGAAGATAGAGATGTCGTATAAGAATAGGCCCGTCCGAATTAAAATAAGCCATGCTTTCCCTCGCCACTGATGTGGCTCGTGAGGAGGGGCTGCATGAACGAAGTTCATATTTAATCAGCCCCGATGACCTGCCGTCTGGCGAAGGCGAGGGGGCATTACCTGAGAATGGCATGCGCCGTGGATACCGTACGGAATTATAAAATAAGCAATGCGCCCCTCGCCGCTAACGCGGCCCTGAGGATGGCATGCGCCGTATAGATAACAAAAAAACACCAGTTGATTGTGAGCAAGCTCCCGATGACTACCACTACAAAATAAGCCATGCTCCCCTCGCTGCTAACGCAGCTCGTGGAATGGCATGCGCCATATACATAACCTCAAAAGATGATCTGAATGTGAGTAAACTCCCATCAGATCATTTTTTTCGATTATGTGCATGGCTTATTTTATAATTCCTATTGACATAGTAGGGTATAAGAGCTATAATCCTATCATGTTCGTAGGAATTATAGGATTTATTATTTAGTGAGGCATAGAAGATCATGAGATTTAACACAGCATTATTACACAGCGCAAAGCTTGGTGATGAGAATACAGGCGCCACACTTACACCGATCTATCAATCCAGTGCATTCTATCAGCCTTCAGCGGAGCAGCATGAGAAGCTCTTCCACAACAAGGCGACGGGTTATTCTTATACGAGGATCAACAACCCGACGATAGTTGCATTTGAGGAGCGGATGACAAATCTTGAAAAGGGAGTGGGTTCTGTAGCTTGTTCCTCAGGCATGGCGGCACTCACAAATGCACTCTTAAATATAGTAGGAGCTGGCGGAGAGATAGTGTCCAGCACAGGACTCTACGGGGGAACGATAGATCTGTTCCACGATCTGGAGGCATTTGGGATCAAGACGACATTTGTGGAGATATCGGATAAGGAAGCGGTTGAGGCAGCGATAAATGAGAATACCAGAGTGATATTTGCTGAGACAATCGGCAATCCGAAGCTGGATGTGGTGGATATAAAGGCACTTTCGGAGCTGGCACATTCACACAGGCTTCCGCTCCTAATAGACAATACAGTGGCAACTGCATATCTGGTCACACCACTGACACTTGGAGCGGATATAGTCATCAATTCCACATCCAAGTACATCAATGGCAACAGCGATGCCATAAGCGGAGTCATCACCGACAGCGGCAATTTCAAATGGGACGCAGAGCGTTATCCGCTTCTGCAGCAGTACAAGATGTTCGGAAAGTTCGCCTACATAGCAAAACTCAGGAACGGACTTTTTAGAAATACAGGAGCCTGCATAGCTCCACAGACAGCATTTTACAATATGCTGGGCATGGAGACATTGGGACTTCGAATGGAGCGATGCTCACACAATGCACTTGCCCTTGCTCAGTTTCTGGAAAGTCAGGAGGGTGTAAAGGTCAACTATCCGGGACTTACCTCAAGCCCATGGCATGACATAGCGGATAAGCAGCTGCACGGAGGCTACGGCGCTATTATTACTATCAGAGTCGGCAGCAAGGAGAAGGCATTTGCGGTGATGAATAAGCTCACAATACCGCAGATAGTGTCGAACATAGGAGACACAAAGACGCTCATCGTGCATCCTGAATCGACACTGAATGCGCACAGCACAGAGCAGGAAAAGCTTGACGCTAACGTATATGATGATATGATTCGTATTAGTGTCGGAATCGAGGATGTGGAGGATCTGATAGAAGATTTCCAGAAGGCCCTTGTCGACTAATACACAAATGATTTGGAGGAACTACATATGGCAGTAGATTACGCAGCTCTGAAAAAGGGCGGATTCATGAGACAGAAGCAGAAGAATAACTTTTCTCTGAGACTTCAGGTGGTGGGAGGAAATCTTACCGCAGAGAATCTCAAGAAGATAGCAGAGGTTGCCGAGAAATACGGAGATGGACATGTACATCTCACATCGAGACAGAGTGTTGAGATCCCATTTGTCAAGCTTGACGATGTGGAAGAGGTGAAGGAGGAATTGGCAAAGGGAGGCTGTAAGCCGGGTGTGTGTGGCCCGAGAGTAAGAACAGTCACAGCGTGCCAGGGAAATCAGATCTGTCCGAGCGGCAATATAGACACTTATGACATAGCCAAGAAGCTTGATGCGAGATATTACGCAAGGGAGCTTCCTCACAAGTTCAAGTTCGGTGTCACGGGATGCCAGAACAACTGTCTGAAGGCAGAAGAGAACGACGTGGGAATCAAGGGCGCGATGGTGGTAGAGTGGGATGAGCCATCATGTATCATGTGTGGCGTGTGCGTCAAGGCATGCCGTGAGGGCGCGATCACCATGGCGGACGGCAAGATCATCCTAGACACAGACAAATGTAACTACTGCGGACGATGCGCAAAGGCATGTCCTACAGATGCATGGAAGGGCGAGACAGGATACCTTGTATCATTCGGAGGATTATTTGGTAACACGATCCACCGCGGCGAGGAGTTACTTCCGGTTGTTAAATCTGAGGAGCAGCTTTTCCGTATCACAGATGCGGCAATACAGTTCTTTGCAGACAATGCAAAGCCAAGCGAGCGTTTCCAGTTCACCCTGGAGCGTGTGGGCTTAGACAAATTCAAAGAAGTATTAAAGGAGGCTTACAATGGCTGATTACGAAATTGATGACAGAGTAGATATAACTGATGTGGTGTGCCCGATGACATTTGTCAAGGCGAAGGTAGCCATGGAGGAGCTTGAGATAGGACAGGTGCTTGCGGTTACCATGAACGACGGCGAGCCTGTACAGAACGTACCAAGAAGCTTCAAGGAGGAAGGACAGCAGATCCTGAAGCTCATCGACAACGAGAATGGCACTTATGATCTTATAGTTAAAAAACTGGAGGATTGATCAGAAAAGGAGAAAATGAATGGCAGTAAGAGTCAGTGCAGAGGATTTCGATGCGAAGGTTCTTCAGTCGGAGCTTCCGGTCATCGTGGAATTCTATTCGGACAGCTGCATACCATGCAAGCAGCTCTCACCTATCCTTGGCGGCATCGAGGATGACTACAAGGACAAGGTAAATGTGTACAAGGTAAATGTAAACTTCGACGCAGAGCTTGCTGAGAAGTACGCAGTCATGGCATCACCAACCATACTCTTCTTCAAGGGTGGTGAGGAGGTTTCCCGCATCCGCGGTCTTGTGAAGAGAAATGCGCTGGAGGAGGAAGTTGGCAAATTATTGTAGAAATTCGTTGGTAAAGTGACACGATGGAGTATTTGACTGTAGTCAATTACTTTCGGTGTACAGAAGAATGAAACTATATAATTAAAATTATAAAGTATATAATCACATTTTATGTTAGTCTGGCAACGCCGGACAGGCAAATGAATCGTCAGGAGGAAAGAAAAATGACAGTCACAATAGCAGGAAAGAAGAAAGAGATAGCAGAGAAGACAACAATAGCTCAGATCATCGTGTCAGAGAACGTTGAGAATCCGGACTATGTCACAGTAACAGTGAACGATGAGTTTGTTGACTCAGATGCATTTGCAACAACAGAGCTCAAGGACGGCGATACAGTAGAGTTCCTCTACTTCATGGGAGGTGGCAGCTTCTAATGGCATTCACAAACGAACAGATGGAACGTTACTCACGTCACATCATCCTTCAGGAAGTTGGCGTGAAGGGACAGAAGAAATTGTTAAATGGCAAGGTGCTGATCATAGGCGCAGGTGGACTTGGAGCACCAGCCGCTATGTACCTGGCAGCAGCCGGAGTAGGAACCATCGGTATAGTTGATGCCGATGAGGTAGATCTGTCAAATCTTCAGAGACAGATCATTCACGGAACAGCAGATGTGGGCAAGGCAAAGGTCAAATCCGCAAAGGAGACCATGAACGCCATGAACCCTGATGTAAATGTGATTACATACAGAGAGTTCGTGACATCAGAGAACATCATGGATCTCATCAAGGACTATGATTTCATCATCGATGGAACAGACAACTTCCCTGCAAAATTCCTTATCAACGATGCCTGTGTTATGGCTAAGAAGCCATTTTCACATGCAGGAATCATCAGATTCAAGGGTCAGCTTATGACATATGTTCCAGATGAGGGACCATGCTACAGATGTGTATTCAAGGATCCACCTCCAAAGGATGCGGTTCCTACATGTAAGCAGGCCGGAGTCATCGGAGCAATGGGCGGTGTTATCGGAAGTCTTCAGGCTATGGAGGCAATCAAATATCTCATTGGAGTTGGCGATCTTCTGACAGGAAGACTCCTTACATTTGACGCACTTAAGATGGAGTTCCACACAGTAAAGCTCCCTCACAAGAAGGGCTGTGGATGTGCTGTATGTGGACCAAATCCAACCATCACCAAGCTCATCGACTACGAGCAGGTGGAGTGTGACGGTAAGTAATTTTCATAAGGAGGACCCGCTTGCGGGAGATTCCTTATGAAGCACGCAGACGCCGCGCGAAGCGCCTTTTCATGCGTCTGCTCAATGCTTGATAATAAGGAGGATATGAAGTAAGATGTTGTACATGACAAAGTCTGATTACGAGAAGATACTTGCACACTGCAAGGAAGGCCTTCCAAATGAGTCCTGTGGTCTGATCGGCGGTGTTAGAGAGGGCGATAAGAAGTACATCAGGAAGGTGTATCTCCTGACAAATATTGACGCCAGCAACGAGCATTTCTCCATGGCCCCAAGAGAGCAGCTTGCGGCAGTTAAGGATATGCGTGCAAATGGATACGAGCTTCTTGGCAACTTCCATTCCCATCCAGAGTCTCCATCCAGACCTTCGGAGGAGGATAAGAGACTTGCATATGATTCCAAGGTGAATTATCTGATTCTCTCCCTCATGGAGATAGACAATCCGGTACTCAAGGCCTTCAACATAGATGAGGAAAAGAATGTGACGATAGAGGAGCTTGTTATAGAATCATGATAGATAGCAGGCATTTGAAAGAACAGGGCGGGCTTTGATACCCGCCCTTGTTCTTTACGTGGGCTTGTCATAAATTTTCATTTGGAGTTACTGAAGATATGTTTTGCATAAGTATAAATCATAAAAATACACCGGCCGATGTCAGGGAGAGCTTTGCATTTTCGACAAAAGGACAGAGACAGTTCACCGAGCGGCTAAAGGCTGCGGTGGGTGGATGTGTCGTGTTGTCGACCTGCAATAGGATGGAAATATACTTTACGGATAAATGTGAGCCATGTGGGCCTGTTATAACAGGAAAAATGAGCAGCGGTGAAGCTTCCGGTGGGCGAGGTGGCCTGCTTGAACAGGTAGAAATGCTTCTGGCTAATGATAGGGATGTCCCTGTCAGCCTCATAAGAAGATATAGCATGAATTATGAGGGATTCCAGTGTATGTTACATCTGTGCAGAGTGGCGTGTGGTATGGATTCCATGGTGCTCGGCGAGGTGGAGATCATACATCAGGTGAAGAGCGCATATCTTGTGGCAAAGAAGCTTGGAGCCTGTGACGGCGAGCTGAATATAGCATTTCAGGGAGCACTTGCGGCGGCAAAGGCGGTGGCGACGGAGAGTGACACTACGAGACTTCCGGTATCCGTCGGAACCTTGTCAGCACGGGAGGCAGTGAATTTTACAAGAAATGGCGGCATTGAAAACACGTGCAGAGATGTTCGAAGTGATGTGGTAAGCAGCAGTCAAGTTGAGAGTGTGGATGCTGAAAAGGCAAATACCGGGCATATCCTAGTCGTAGGAGCCACAGGCAAGATAGGCAGCATAGTTGTCAAGGATATTGCAGATCTTGCACCAGATATAGAGATAACAGGCACAAGCAGAAGTCACCACAGTGCAGATAGCATATTTGACAGACATCAGCAGATCAGGATAGAGGACTACAGCAGAAGATATGAGCTGGCAGCCTGGGCGGATGTCATCATCAGTGCGACATCAAGCCCGCATTATACATTTGTCAGGGATGAGCTGGCGGAGGCTGTGAAAATGCAGCCGAAGCGGAGATTGCTCCTTGATCTGGCAATGCCAAAGGACATTGACCCGTCAGTCTCAGAGGTGGACGGATGTGTATTGCGTGACATAGACTATATCAGGACACTTTCCAGAGAGAACAATGAAAACAGGGCAAAGACAATCACAGAGATGGAGCCGTGGCTCATATCACAGGTTGACGAGATCATGAAGAACATAGCATTTTCGAGGTTCAACAGGGAGCACGGAGACGTGATGGCGAAGCTTAAGACTATAGATGGCGCAAAGCTGGTATATAAACTCAAAGGACAGCTTGAGTATGAGGCATTTGAGAAAATGCTGGACAGTATTGTGACTGCCGGATGTGAGAACTGAATACTGCTTGTTTGCCTGAGGTTATGATGTATCATCGGCTGATGATGGTTATGTCAGATAATTGGAACAACTTTTTGTGCTTTTTAATAGAGACTCAATAATAGAAATTAGAGGTAGTGATGTCGTATTTCCCATTTATGATAGAATTGAATAATGAGAGATGCCTGATCGCAGGAGGCGGAACTGTTGCATACAGAAAGGTGTGCAGCATGCTGGAATTTGGCGCGGTGGTCACGGTGGTGTCCCCGGAGTTCTGCCCGGAGCTTTTAGAACTGGCGGAGCGATTGTGTGTATCGGATAAATATAGTTCAGGACATCTCACACTTGTGAAAAGATGCGTGCAGCCGCAGGATATTGACGGTGCATTTGTCGTCATAATGGCGACGGACGATGAGAAGGTCAACCACGACATGGCTGAGCTCTGCAGGCAGCAGCGCATACTGGTAAATGTGGTGGATGTGAAATCGGATTGTGGATTCTACTTTCCGGCGATCATAAAGGATAAAGAGGTCGTGATAAGCGTTTCCACCGGAGGACAGAGTCCGGTGCTTGCGGGAACGATCAAGAGAAATATAGAGAGCCATTTAGGCAGGAGTTATGGCGACATAGCGGAGCGGATGGGTGAGCTCCGGGAACAGATCAAAGCACAGATAGACGGTGAGGAAGAGCGAAAGAAGGCATTTCAGCAAATGGTTAGGAGTCTGTTAGATGAGAGTTGAGAATGGACATGGTAAAAATAAACCGAATATTCGTAAATTTGCGGAGAATGACATGGCAGATGGATTCAATAGTGACGGCTTGGATTGCGAAAGCGGAGGACAGAAAAAAACAGTAAAGGTTGGAACCCGCGGTAGCATGCTTGCTCTTGCTCAGACTGAACTGGTGATAAAGGCACTCAAGGAGAGATTTCCCCAGATTGATTTTCAGATGATTACAATGAGTACCCGGGGGGATCGGGACACCAGTAGAGCGCTTCTGGAATTCGGAGGCAAAGCGGTATTTGTCGAGGAGTTCGAGGAAGCTATACTTAAAGGAGACATAGACATAGCGGTACACAGTGCCAAGGATATGCCGATGGAGATCATGGAAGGTCTTACTATATCGGGTACACTTCCGAGGGCCTGTCCGCAGGACGTTCTCATATATAAAAGCGGCAGAATATTTGACAGAAACGAGAGTTTCGTGGTGGGAACCAGCAGCCTGAGAAGGCAATACCAGATAAAAGACATGTATCGAAATGCTGTGTGCAAGAACCTGAGAGGAAATGTCGGCACCCGCATACAGAAGCTGGAAGATGGCGAATACGATGCCATCATTCTTGCAGCGGCAGGGCTTGAGCGCCTGGGAGTTATTGAAGACAAAGGCAATGACGGCACAGAATGCTTTGAAGTGCACAAGGACGAACTTACATTCAGATACATCAGCACAGAGTCCATGCTTCCGGCAGCATGTCAGGGAATCATAGCCATAGAGACGCGAACATCTGGCGAAGCATACGACATGGTGAGGACGATAAATGATACCGAGGCATACACACAGCTCACATGCGAGCGCGCAGTTCTGAATCGCCTGAACGCCGGCTGTCACGAACCGATAGGCGTGTACTCAGAACTTCATGGCGACCACATGAAGCTAAGCCTGATGAAAGCAGATGCGGCTTTATCGGACAAAGAGAAAGATGAAGAAATCCAGATACACAGAAAGACGGTAGAAGGAAACACCGCAGAATGGGAACAGCTGGTAGAGGTGTTGATAAAGTAGGTTATAGCACACCCAGCGTATTGGAGAACAAAATGGTATATTTAATAGGCGCAGGCCCCGGCGATCCGGGACTAATCACGGTGAAGGGCCTGGAATTCATAAAACAATGCGATACAATCATATATGACAGGCTTGGCACCTACCAGCTTCTGGAGATGGTGAAGCCGGACTGCCGCAGGATATACGTCGGCAAACAGGCGGGCAGCCACTACAAGAAGCAGCCTGAGATAAACGAGATACTTGTTGAGGAAGGCCGCAAAGGCAACATGGTGGTGCGCCTCAAAGGTGGCGATCCATTTGTATTTGGAAGAGGCGGCGAGGAAGTGACCGCACTTCTAGAAGCGGGGATCCCATTTCAGGTGATACCGGGAATAACGTCCGCCGTGGCGGTTCCGGAGGTGTGCGGCATACCGGTGACCCACCGCGGAACGAGCAGAAGCTTTCACGTGATAACAGGACACAAGCGGGCGGACATACACAGATCTGATGAAGGTGGTTTAGATGACTACGACTACATCAGAAATCAGGAAGGGACAAGCGTGTTCCTGATGGGGCTGAACAGACTGCCACAGATCATGGAGAGACTTGTTCAGACTGGGGCGGAGGAACATACTCCGGTCGCGGTCATTTCCAAGGGAACCATGCCAGGGCAGAGGATAGTCCGCGGCGATATACAGACAATTGCGGACAAGGTGAACGAGGCAAAGCTTGAATCTCCTGCGATCATAGTTGTGGGTGAAAATGCAGCGTTGGATTTTACAGCACCAAACAGAGGACCGCTTCAGAATGTCCACGTTGGACTTATTGGAACGCCAAAGCTTCGCGAGAAGATGAGAGTTGCAATAGATGCACTTGGCGGCCAATCCTACAGCATAGTGGATATGAGCGTGGAGCAGACAGAGGAGAAGAACAGGCTGCGCATGGCTCTGGAACATATAGAAGATTACAGCTGGCTGGCATTTACCAGTCAGAACACCATAACCCTGTTTTTCAAATGGCTCAGGGAGTGGAATATAGATGTCAGAAAACTGGCTCATCTGAAACTTGCAGTGGTCGGCGCCGGAACAAGGGACGCACTTAAGGTTGAGGGATATATAGCGGATTACGTGCCGGACGAGTACACCACAAGCGCCCTTGCTATGGGACTTGCAAATGTGATGAATGACGGAGAGAAACTTCTCCTTCCGAGGGCAGTCCAGGGCAGCGAGACGATGCTTGACATACTTGATCAGGGCGGTGTGGTATATGAGGAGATCCCAGTTTATGATGTGGTTGGACGCAGGATGGAGAGCATACAGTATCTGAAGGATCTGGATGTGATAACATTTGTCAGCGCATCAGGAGTCAGAGGATTTCTAGATGTTCTTGATGCAGAGGAAAAAAACTGCGGTGTGGCTCATATGTTGAATGATATAGATTCATGTGGGGATCATACGGACAATACAGACGGCAGTTTTAAAATACATGATATAATGAAGAATATCCGCATAGCGGCACTTGGAAATGTGACCGAGAAGGCTTTGGAGAAGGCTGGTTATCATGCGGATATAGTTCCGGAGGTTGGTGATATCGAGCACCTTATATCAGCCATCGGTGATTATTATTTTAGAGAAAAGAGGCAGTAACATGATAAGACTCAGAAGACTTCGCGGAAGCGAGGCCATCAGAAATATGGTTAGAGAGAACAGGGTTAACAAGGAGGATCTTGTATACCCGATGTTTGTGGCGGAGGGCACAGGGATCAAGAATCCTGTTGATTCCATGCCAGGCATATATCAGTATTCACTCGACACATTTGAGGAGGAGCTTCGCAGAGTGGCGGACGCCGGAATCAGCGCGGTTCTCCTGTTCGGAATACCGGCTCACAAAGATGAGGTTGGAAGCAGTGCATATGATGATCAGGGAATCATGCAGAAGGCGGTCAGAAGGATAAAAGAGCTGTATCCGGATATGATAGTCATAGCGGACATTTGTCTGTGCGAGTACACATCACACGGTCACTGCGGAATTATCCATGACGGCAAGATACTCAACGATGAGACTCTTCCATATCTGGGCAAGATGGCTGTATCACTTGCAAAGGCTGGCGCAGACATGGTGGCTCCGTCGGATATGATGGATGGACACACCGCATACATCAGAAAGGCACTTGACGACAACGGGCTGACGGATGTACTGATCATGGGTTATAGTGCGAAATTTGCATCTGGTTACTATGCACCATTTCGCGATGCGGCACATTCTGCACCACAGTTTGGAGACAGAAGGACATACCAGATGGATCCCGCAAATGGCAGGGAGGCTCTGAGAGAGTGCGAGGCGGATATCGCCGAGGGAGCAGACATAATCATGGTCAAGCCGGCACTTGCTTATCTGGATGTAGTCAAGGATGTGAGAAACCACACGGACTATCCGATAGCGGTGTACAATGTCAGCGGCGAGTACTCCATGGTCAAGGCAGCTGCGGCAAATGGCTGGATAGACGAGAAGAGGATCGTCATGGAAAACATGACAGCCATGAAGAGAGCCGGCGCAGGGATCATCATAACTTATCATGCTATAGACGTGGCACACTGGCTTGAGTCGGAATCAATATGACGGAGTCATATTTCGGAATGATTCCGACGATCTGCCCCACTCGACGGAGGAGAGAGAGGCGTTTCCAAAGAGTCGGAATCATAAAAATTCACACAGGACGATAAATTATAGAAAGAAGAATGGCAATGACAAATTCACAGGATCTATTTGAGAAATCACAGAAGGTAATTCCGGGCGGCGTCAATTCACCGGTCAGGGCATTTGGCTCGGTGGGACGGACACCTGTATTTATGAAGAAAGCAAAAGGTTCACATATATTTGACGAGGATGGCAATTCCTACGTGGATTATGTTTGTTCCTGGGGCCCGGGAATTCTGGGGCATGCCGATGACAGAGTCATAGATGCGGTGAAGGCGGCTTGTGATGACGGACTTACATTCGGCGCACCGACAAGGAAAGAGCTTGAGATCGCGGAGCTGATAAATGAGCTCATGCCGTCAATGGAGCTGACACGAATGGTCAACTCGGGAACAGAGGCGGTGATGAGTGCCCTCAGAGTGGCGAGGGGATTTACAGGCAGAGACAAGATTGTAAAGTTCCGCGGCTGCTATCACGGACACAGTGATGGACTTCTGGTCAAGGCGGGCTCGGCGGCACTCACACAGTCAGTTCCGGACAGCCTGGGAGTTCCAAAGTCGTATACACAGCATACAATCATAGCAGAGTATAACAACGAGGACAGCGTAAAGAAGTTATTTGAGGCGGAGGGCAAAGACATTGCCGCAATCGTGGTCGAGCCGGTTGCCGCAAATATGGGAGTCGTTCCACCACATGATGGATTCCTTCAGTTCCTCAGGGACATAACAAATGAGTACGGCGCACTTCTTATATTTGATGAGGTCATCACAGGTTTCAGACTCAGCCTTGGCGGTGCCCAGGAATACTTCGGGGTAAAGCCTGATCTCACAACACTTGGCAAGATAGTCGGAGGCGGAATGCCGGTGGGAGCATACGGCGGACGCCGCGATGTCATGAGCATGGTGGCACCACTTGGCGGAGTATACCAGGCGGGAACTCTGTCGGGCAATCCGATAGCCATGACAGCCGGACTCACAACGCTCCGCATACTCCAGAAGGAAAAGGATACAATATATCCGGCGATAGAAAAGAGCACAAGGCAGATAGCCGACACAGTCAGAAGCACATTTGGCGACACAGTCCATGTCAACCAGATAGGCTCACTGATGAGCGTATTCTTCACAGATCAGGAAGTGGTGGATATGGACACGTCAATATCCAGCGACACCGCAAGGTATGCAAAGTATTTCTCATACATGCTGGACAACGGAATCTACCTTGCACCATCACAGTTCGAGGCAATGTTCGTATCTTACGCACACAGCAAGGAAGACGTATCCAAAACCTGTGAGCTGATAAAGAAATACAAAGAGAACTAGAGAGACTTAGTAGGTCAGAAGATGTCTCATTAAAAAGGAATTTATATTCCTATATTGTAGAAATAATTAGATAAGTATTAAAAGAGTGGTTTGGAAATAACATAATAAAACTAACGGTTATCGAAGAGTAAGCTGTCATGTTTATGTGATGCTCCAAAGGCGAGTAGCACATAGACGACGGAAGCTTGTCGCTCCTTGCTGAGCGGGAGCCCCCCTGCCCTTATAGGGGGCGGGAGCGAATGCAAATAATGTGTCAAGTTTTCTGTGAAAACTTGACATGTAGCGTCAGCCCTCGCCGAAGGCGACTTTTGATGGGCTGATGTTCAATTCAGGAGTTAAGACAAGGTGACAGAGTCGTGCGTAGCCTTGGAGCATCACATAAACATGACAGCAACCTTCTTCGACAAGGAGGAAATATGAGAGATTTGGTTATTGTGGGCAGCGGCCCTGCGGGTCTGTCCGCCGCAGTCTACGCCAAGAGGGCGATGCTGGACGTGGTGGTACTGGAGAAGGAGGCATTCTCCGGCGGGCAGATCGTGAATACAGAGCAGGTTGACAACTACCTTGGACTGCCGGGCATAAGCGGCTTTGACATGGGTATGAAGTTCAGAGAACACGCGGATACATTTGGCGTGGAGTTTGATGACAGAGAGGTGACAGCCATCGAGGATTACGGTGATCACAAAAAGGTCAGCCTGGAGGATGGCAGCAACATAGAGACAAAGGCGGTTCTGATAGCCACGGGTGCAAAGCACAGAAAGCTTGGCGTTCCCGGTGAGGAGGAATTCACAGGGGCAGGAGTTTCTTACTGTGCCACATGTGATGGAGCGTTCTTTAGGAACAAAGAAGTCGCAGTTGTGGGCGGAGGTAATATAGCTCTTGAGGATGCCCTGTATCTGTCAAAGATGTGCAGCAAGGTACATCTGATCCACAGAAGAGATGAGTTCAGAGGCGAGAAAATACTCGGAGCGCAGGTGCTTGAGACTGAGAATATAGAATTCCACCCATTTGCGCAGGTGACAGAGATAGGCGGAACGCCGGGCAAGCTGGAACTCAAGGTCGCTGTTAAGACACCGAAAACAGTGGACGGACAGGCAGACAGCAATTTCACGCTTCCGGTAGCCGGTGTATTTATTGCCATAGGAACAAGCCCTATCACAGACTTCCTCGGTGACGTTGTGGAGCTTGATGACGCTGGTTATGTTGCAGCGGGCGAGACCGGACAGACCAGCACACCGGGAATATTTGCTGCGGGAGATGTGAGGACCAAGGCAGTGCGCCAGGTGGCGACAGCAGTTGGAGATGGTGCAGCAGTTATCCATTATGTTGAGGAATACCTGAACGGATTAAAAAAGAAGGTATAACTTGAGTATCTGATCAGCAACATATGGTAGGCAGTATAGAAACATAATCATAAAAATCAAGTGAATTAAACGGAAAATAATTGGCACGGAGATAAGGTAAGAACATCAATGATATAACTGCTTTTTCTCCCTGCCAAAAAAAATAAAACTAATTCATAGTAATTCTATAGGTAAAATATAACAATGAACAGGAGGCGGAAAAATGTTAATATCATCAAAGGGACAATATGCACTGAGACTCATGGTAGATATATCGATAAACAGCGGCAGCACGGTTACTGTCAAAGCCGTAGCCAGAAGATGTGGATTGTCTGACAAATATCTTGAGCAGGTTACATCTTCTCTGCTAAAGGCAGGATATTTAAGGAGCGTGAGAGGTCCGAGAGGTGGTTACCGTCTGAACATGCCGGCGGAGGAGATCACGGTTGGGATGGTGCTAAGGGCGATAGAGGGCAGGATATCACCAATCGATAACAGAGTTGATGAGGATGGCGACACCAACATGGTCATGAACGATGTCATTGGAGAGGTGTGGGATGATCTTGAGTCTGCCATCAACAATGTCCTTGACAACAAAACCATCGCCGATCTCACCCGGGAGTACAGTGACCGGATCGGATACATGTACTCAATATAAATCAGGGACGGAGGGGACAGGTACCTCCGTCCCCGGAGGGGCAATAAGATTTCAGTTGAAAAAAAACTTATTTTGTATATAGTTGTAGTGGGATATATATCATATTAGGAGAATAAGAGATGTTAACACAGTTTTCGAGAACGGAGCTGCTATTTGGCAAGGAAGCCATGGACAAGCTGGCAGGCTCTAAGGTAGCGGTATTTGGAATAGGCGGAGTTGGCGGTTATGTATGCGAGGCGCTGGTCAGAAGCGGTGTCGGAGCATTTGACCTGATAGATGACGACAAGGTGTGTCTGACAAATCTCAACAGACAGATCATAGCGACAAGGAGCACAGTTGGAAAGTATAAGACCGATGTTATGAGGGACAGGATGCTTGACATCAATCCAAATGTGGAGGTTGAGGTACACAAATGTTTCTTCCTTCCGGAGAATGCGGATGACTTCCCTTGGGACAGCTACGACTACGTAGTCGACGCGGTGGACACCGTGACAGCCAAGATCGCTCTTGTCATGAAGTGTAAGGAGAAGAACATTCCGATCATCAGCAGCATGGGTGCGGGAAACAAGCTTGACGGAAGCCAGTTCAAGGTTGCAGATATATACAAGACAAAGGTGTGCCCTCTTGCGAAGGTCATGAGAAGAGAACTGAAGAAGAGGGGCGTCAAGAAACTCAAGGTCGTATACTCTGAAGAGATTCCGACAAGGCCGATCGAAGATATGGCGATAAGCTGCAGAAACAACTGCATTTGTCCTCCGGGTGCAGAACACAAATGTACAGAGCGCAGAGACATCCCGGGCAGCGTGGCATTTGTGCCATCAGTCGCAGGGCTTATAATAGCCGGTGAGGTGGCAAAGGATCTCATCAGGAGGTAATAAAAAAGGACGCTGAGAAATCAGCGCCTTCTCCATAAAAATACCAGAGTTCCAAGCAGAACCGCACCACCATAGATGAATGGTGCATTTTTGTCACTGTTCATAGTTCTTTCCGTATAAGATACGGATGGATTATTCGGGTTGTAATATATTGCGATGGACGACATGGAGTTGTAATTTGTTATACCGCGGACGGAAAGAAAACCATTGTGCAATACTCCGGACTGGTCGCGGTATTCATAGTTGATATGGGTTCTTTTACTGAATCTTCTGACAGATGTGATATCGGCGGATGTTCTGGTATAGTCCCGCTCGATACGGCATGCCTTACCCCGTATGGAAAGACCGATGACCACAGCTATGATGAATGATGCTATTGGAATAATGTAAGTCGTATAAGGTAATAGTCTGAAAAAAATACTGATAGAATCCCCTGATGTTAAAATCATAATATACCCCCTGAAATTGTTGTTTCCCCAAAATGTCAGACATGAGATCCCTATTTACATGCCGGACTTGTATGTGTAGATTATAATATAAAGAAGACTGGTTGAGAATCCATTAATTTAAGCGGATAAGTCTGTTAATATAGCAAAATTCAGGTAATAAATATATTACTGTTTGCACTGCCACTCATGGTGGTCATAAGCTCAGTCATATTCGCATTTGCCAGAAGTGATAACATGGTGATAATAGGCCAATAATATAATAGAGAATATACAAAAGGAAGATGAACGAGATGGATAATAAAGAAGAAAAGAAGATTATAAGACAGGAGTTTCTGACAGGTGAGAGAGCTCTTTTCATGGAAAAAAATCTCGATATATATGATACGATATTTGACGACGGCGAGTCTCCGCTTAAGGAGAGCCGCGGCATAAATCTGTACGGCAGCATGTTCAAATGGAAGTATCCGCTGTGGTACAGCAAGAACATTGTTGCGGAGGATTGCCACTGGTTTGAGATGGCGAGAGCCGGAGTCTGGTACACTGATAATATCGCGGTGAGGCGTGCACTCATCCAGGCGCCAAAGAACTTCCGCAGATGTAAAGGGCTGGAGCTTACGGATGTGACATTCACCAATGCGGAGGAGACACTGTGGAGCTGCGATGACGTGACAATGGATCACGTGACAGCAAAGGGCGACTATTTTGCCATGAACAGCAATAATATGAAGATAGACGACCTGAAGCTTGACGGCAACTATTCATTTGACGGATGCAGGAATGTAGAGATAAGAAACTCCAATCTGCTTTCAAAGGATGCATTCTGGAATACCGAGAACGTGACCGTATATGATTCATTCATATCGGGCGAGTATCTTGGCTGGAACGCAAAGAACCTCACCCTGGTGAACTGCACCATCGAGAGCCTTCAGGGCATGTGCTACATCGACAACCTTGTGATGAAGAACTGCAAGCTCATCAACACAACACTTGCATTTGAATATTCAACAGTGGATGCCGACATCTGCAGCAAGATAGACAGTGTCATGAATCCGACGTCAGGGACCATCAAAGCCCAGCACATCGACAACCTGATAATAGAAAAAGACAAAGTAGATCCGTCAAAGACAAAAATAATAGTACAGGACTAAACGAGTTTAAGATTTGGTGATATATCATAACGTAAATGAGATTCCGCGGCTGCTGTGGTGAAACGAGTTGGCACATATAGAGTGCTCAATCGGTAGTGAAGTCGACTGAGCATTGCTGCTTCTTGCCGGAGCGGCGCAAGCAACGCCCTTATCGCTTGCAGAGCGCAGTGCAGATAGAAGCAAAGCAAGGCGAGGGAAGACGAACGTGATGGAGCACTCTATATGTGCCAGCCGTTTGCCACAGCAGCCGCGGAATCTCTCCATGAAGTGGAGGGACAAACATGAAGTTTGATTTTGACAAGGTTATAGACAGACGCGGCACAGGCTCCCTGAAGTGGGACGTGCCGGAAAACGAACTGCCAATGTGGGTGGCAGACATGGACTTTCAGACGGCTCCATGCATCAGGGAGGCACTGGCAGCCCGGGTGGAGCACGGAATATTCGGATATTCCATCATCCCGGACGAGTGGGCAGATGCCTACGTGAACTGGTGGGGCAACAGACACGGATTTGCGATAGATAGGGATTGGCTGGTGTTCTGCTCCGGAGTCATCCCAGCCATATCAACGGCGGTGAGAAAGCTCACCACACCCGCAGAGAATGTTGTAGTGCAGACCCCTGTCTACAATATTTTCTTTAATTCTATATACAACAATGGGCGAAATATATTGGAAAGCCCTCTGAAATACGACGGCGATGGATATGCCATGGACTTTGAGGATCTTGAGGCAAAGCTTGCAGATCCACAGACCAGCCTCATGATACTCTGCAATCCACAGAATCCTGCGGGGAAGATCTGGGATAAGGAGACACTTGCCCATGTGGGAGAGCTATGCGCAAAGTATGGTGTGACGGTCATCTCGGATGAGATACACTGCGATCTCACCGATCCTGACAAGGAGTATGTGCCATTTGCCACGGCATCCGACACATGCAGGGATATAAGTGTGACCTGTATTGCGCCGACAAAGACCTTCAACATAGCTGGAATACAGACCGCAGCAATTGTGGTTCCGGATAAATTCCTGAGACACAAGATGTGGAGAGGACTGAACACAGACGAGGTAGCCGAGCCAAATGTATTTGCGGTGGATGCGGCTATAGCAGCATTTACAGATGGTGGCGAGTGGCTGGACAGTCTCAGGCAGTATCTGTATGAGAACAAGCAGTATGTGAGAAAATTTGTATCTGAGAATATCCCTGACATGAAGGTGGTGTACTCGGAGGCAACATACCTTCTCTGGCTTGACTGCAGTAAGATAACTGACAACGCAAAACAGCTTTCAGCATTTATCAGGAAGAACACCGGACTCTATATGTCGCCGGGACTTTCATATGGTAAGAACGGAAAGGCATTTATCAGACTTAACATCGCATGTCCAAGGTCGATCATGGAAGAGGGCATGAAGAGACTTGCCGAGGGAACCACGGCATTCAGAAAAATGAACGCAGAGACGGTAAACATAGACAATGCGGCTAAAAAAGGAGATATAGATGAGTAGCAGTGAAAACTTGCTGAAGGACATGATATCTGGAAAGTCGATGACCGCATCCCAGCAGATAGGACTTACGGTCAGGCTCAGCATCCCGGCGATCCTTGCCCAGATCTCGTCCATTGTCATGCAGTACATCGATGCATCCATGGTGGGGCGTCTTGGTGCAAATGCATCGGGAGCCATCGGACTTGTTTCGTCCACGACATGGCTGTTTGGCGGGCTATGCATTGCGGTGACTACAGGATTTACTGTGCAGATAGCCCAGGCTGTGGGGGCCGGTGAGGATAAATCTGCCAGAAATATCATGAAACAGGGACTCATAATAGCCCTGTGCATAAGCGTCATACTCGCACTCATTGCAGCAGTGATAAGCACACCGCTTCCGAGCTGGCTCGGCGGTGAAGCTGCTATACAGAAGATGGCAAGCCAGTATTTCCTTGTGTATATGCTGGGACTTCCTGCTCTGCAGATGAACAGCATAGCGGGCGGTATGCACCAGAGCTCCGGAAATATGAGACTCCCAGGTATACTTAATGTCATGTGCTGTGTGATGGATGTGATTTTTAATTTGTTCTTTATATTTCCGACAAGAATTGTAAATTTAAGTATTCCGTTTTTATCCAGCGTAAGGCTGGCTGGTTCTCAGATGGCAGGAACGGTTCAGGCAGGAGCCTTTGGTTCCCATTTGTCAACACTTGTGCAGTCTGAAACCTCGATGAATGGACTGACATTTACCATGCCGGGACTTGGACTTGGCGTTGCTGGGGCGGCACTTGGAACCATCACTGCTGAAGCAGTTACCTGTGCCATCATGGTCACTGCACTTCTTTGGAAGAACAGGACACTCCATTTAAGAAAGGGAGAACGTTTAAGATTTCACAGGGATACCCTTGCCAAGGCGGTGAAGATTGGAGCACCTGTGGGTCTTGAGCAGATGGTCATGTGCTCAGCGTATGTCATGTCCACAAAGATCGTGTCACCGCTTGGAACGATAGCCATCGCAGCCAACTCATTTGCGGTTACTGCGGAGAGCTTCTGTTACATGCCGGGGTACGGAGTACAGGCGGCATCAACCACACTTGTGGGACAATGCGTGGGAGCAGGACAAAAACAGTTGTCCAGAAGAATGGCATGGATTACAATGGGATTAGGTGTGTCGGTTATGACCATTGGCGGAGTCCTCATGTACATAGCAGCTCCGTCCATGATAGGTGTGCTGACACCGAACGAAGAGATAAGAAATCTTGGGGCGGCAGTGCTGAGGATAGAGGCATTTGCCGAACCATTTTATGCCGCATCCATAGTTGCATCGGGAGCACTCAGGGGAGCCGGGGACACTTTGGTTCCTAGCTGCATGAACTTTGCAAGTATGTGGTGTGTGCGGATACCGCTTGCAGCCATACTTGCACCTAGAGTCGGTCTCTACGGTGTATGGATCGCCATGTGCGTGGAGCTCTGTTTCAGAGGAATCCTGTTCACCACAAGGCTTAAACGGGAAAGATGGATGCGGGTGTTTGACGAACATTAAATATGATGTTTTATAATTGCAAGGCATGATTAAACTTGCAATAAAACATCGTTAAACAGGGAGGAAAATATGCCAGTATTTGATTTCAGCGGAAGTGACAACAAGAATAAGAACATAGTTACATATGAGACATTTCAGTCATCGGAAAGAACAGCCACAGCAGAGAAACCGATAATGCTCCTGGAGAACTCGACCAGGAAGTGGGCGCACCACTCCGGCGGAAAGTTCACAAATCCGATCAAAAGGACAGCATTTGAATTTGACGAGGTGGACGGAGTTCAGTCTGCCGACATATTGAAGATAGATGCGAGATTTGTAAGCCTTCTCAAATGGCTCGGCGAAAATCATATCAACGTCCGTCTGTCAGGAGAGAACAGACCGGAAGGCTATGCAGTATATAAGATAAGGGAGACCGAGTTCGGCGGCGGGGCAAAGCTGTCGGCAAATGACGGATTCCTCCAGTTCATGATAGAGCGACTTCTTGCAAGTGATGCCCCTTCAGAAGAGGAGAAATCCGAGGAGGAAGAAGAGGAGGAGGCACTTGGCGACGACATGAAACTCACAAGCATGCAGAGTATCATTGATTTCATGCACTGTGCCGGAAGAACGCTCCCTGACAATATAAGACTGTGGGCGAGAAGAAATCTTGCGGTTGCGAGATCCAGCGAGGTATCACCGGAGGAGAGACGCCACGCCCAGAGAGCACTTTCCATGGCGATGAACATCAGATGGAAGAGCAATTACTTTGAGGCGATAGATCCGGAAGAGGCCAGAAGGATACTGGACGAGGAACTCTACGGAATGGAGAAGGTAAAGCAGAGGATCATCGAGACAATCATCCAGATCAACCGTACACATACACTTCCTGCATACGGACTTCTGCTCTGCGGACCTGCCGGAACAGGAAAGTCACAGATAGCCTATGCGGTTGCGAGAATACTCAGACTTCCATGGACGACCCTTGACATGAGTTCCATCAACGATCCGGAGCAGCTTACAGGAAGTTCAAGAGTATATTCCAATGCCAAGCCGGGAATCATCATGGAGGCATTTTCACAGGCTGGAGAATCTAACCTCGTATTCATCATCAATGAGCTGGACAAGGCAAATTCCGGCAAGGGCAACGGCAATCCTGCCGATGTACTGCTGACACTCCTGGATAACCTGGGATTTACCGACAACTACATGGAGTGCATGATCCCGACAAATGGCGTGTATCCTATAGCGACGGCAAATGACAAGGAGAACATCAGCAAGCCGATCATGTCGAGATTTGCTGTTATAGACATACCGGATTACACCCCGGATGAGAAGAAGGAGATATTCAACAAATTTGTTCTGCCGAAGGTGCTCAAGCGCATTGGACTTGAAGGGAGCGAGTGCATCATCCTTCCAGACGGCGTGGATGCTGTCATCAAGAAGTGCGATGGCGTGACTGGAATCAGAGATATAGAGCAGGCTGCAGAGCACATAGTTGCACATGCGCTTTACCAGATTGAAGTAAATCACGTTCAGAGCGTGACATTTGACGGAGCTATGATAGAGGAGCTTTTGAGCTGATTATCGTCATATTACACAATTTACATTACGGAAAGTATTATGGTATACTCTTCTTATGAAACAAGTTTCATGGACTACAGTCTGAAATTCATAAGGAGAGTATATTTATATATGGCAAGTATAAGAGACGTTGCGAAGGAGGCGGGGGTCGCCATCTGCACGGTGTCGAGACTTATCAACGGCACGGCAAATGTTGAACCTGAGACTCAGAAGAAGATAGAAGATGCGATGAAGAAACTGGATTATGTTCCAAATGAGCTTGCGCGAGGCATGTTCAAGGGCAGATCAAACTCCATTGCGATGTTGGTTCCAAATATCCAGCACCCATGGTTCTCATCACTGGCATCGGAGATAGAAAAGATACTTTATGAGAAGAAATACAAGTTTATGCTGTTTTCAACATCCGATGACAAGCAGAGGGAGAAGGAGTGTTTCAAGCTGTTAAAGTCCAACATCGTGGATGGGATCATATGCGGAACGTCGGCATGTACGGCGAAGGAATACCAGAAGATAGATAAGCCGATGGTCATGCTGGATTATAAGGTTGGCAGCAAATTTCCTGTCGTAGTGTCGGATCACAAGATGGGCGGACAGCTTGCTGCCCAGGAATTTATAAACAGTGGATGCAAATATGTCATCCACATATCAGGAATCAAGGTAGATAAGAATATCATGTCATTTGAGTGCCATGAGGAACTAGATAGAGTCCTTGCCGAGAATGGGATAAAATCCAGACGAGTTCCAATACAGTGGAACGACTTTGATTTTCATGGATATTTTGAGATGGCAAAATGCATACTGGAGGAGTATCCTGACGTGGATGGGATATTTGCCGCAGACATGCCAGCGATAGCATTCCTTAAGGCGGCACTTGCCATAGGCAAAAAGATTCCTGATGACCTGGCGATCGTGGCATACGACGGAACGTACATAACCAACGCCAGCACGACAAGGCTCACATCGATACATCAGCCGTACAAGGAGATCGCCCAGGAGGCAGTACGCCAGCTTATGGAGATGATCGACGGACCGGAGGAGGAAGATGATGCCGAAGGACAGGTTGAAAGTGCAACCGCAGATCAGATCGACAGCGCAAAAGAGAGAAACACACATATAGACGGAAATCTTATACTACTTCCGGTGAGCGTAGAAAAAGGCGATACAACTTTATAGTATGATTACGAAAAGAAGTTCATGAAGAGAAAATGAGGTGCCACTCAAAAATCATGAACTTCTTTTTTGTGTGGGTACAAAACATAAAAAACTTACTAAGAGCACAAAATACAAAAATCTATAAATCCCCTATTGACGAAACATGTTTCATATGATAATCTTAATGCAAATGAAACATGTTTCATTTAAGCGCTTATGAAATGTGTTTTATCGGAACAATATGAATGATAGCGAGAATTAACAAGAGGGAAAATTCAAAGCAAGAAAAGGAGAAAAGGTTATGAGAGCAAAGAAATTAGTAGCATGTGCACTTTCAGCAGCTATGATGCTGGGACTTGCATCCATGACAGGATGTGGTTCAGCAAAGAAGGATTACGATCTGTATATTTACAACACAAAGTCCGAGATCGCAGACAGTATCCAGGATCTGTGCAAGGATTATGAGACAGAGACAGGAGTTAAGGTTAAGGTTTACACATGTGGTACACAGGAGACCATGGAGACACTCAGATCTGAGATGAATTCCAAGAACTATCCTACACTGTACGCGATAAATCAGGCACAGTTCACAGAGTGGAACGAGGGCGGATTTGTACTTCCATCAACATCAGTAAAGAATGAGGAGTTAAAGTCAATCTACGATTCAATTCCAGAGAGCATGCAGCTCGCAGATGAGAGCGGAGCAAGCTGCGGAATCCCTTACAACGTAGAGGGTTACGGACTTATCGCAGATACGCAGATGATATGTGATGTATTTGGACTTGACAGCGCAGACGCATTTGTCGCTGATTACAGAAGTGCCGATTATGAAGAGTTCACAGGCATGATCAAGGCAATCGATGATTACATAAACGGCAAGGGTGGTGAGAAGGTTACACTTTCAGGCAATGCATACACCACGGCAAAGGACAAGACAGCCACAACAGAGAACATGAACGGAGTATTTGCAATCGCAGGCGCAGAGAAGTGGACATATGCAAACCACTATACAAACTACGCACTGAATGCAGTATTCCCTAACTACAATGCAACGGCAGCAGCTACAAAGGAAGATGTTGATAAGCTTGAGGAGCCACTTGTAAAGATGGTTCAGGAGCTTGACATGCTTTCAAGCTACACAGCAGGACCAAGCGGCAAGGTAGAGCGTGGATCAGAGTACATCAACTCAACAGTGACAGGATATGATCAGGCAGTTCAGACATTTGCCGAGGGTAAGGCAATGTTCATCAAGCAGGGTAACTGGGTATACGGAACCATCGCAGGTGTGGATGCAGACAAGGCATCAAGACTTACGATGCTCCCAATGAAGGTCAACCTTGAGCAGAGTGACATCTCAGCTGAGGGCGTTACAGTTGACAAGATGAACAGCTCAATCCCTGAGTTCGTTTCACAGTATTACGTTATCAACAAGAAGGATTCAGAAGAGGAGCAGAAGGCCGCTGAGGACTTCCTTGTATGGCTCTACACATCAGATACAGGAAAAGATTACATCACAAACAAATTCGCATTTGTCCCATTCAACGCAGACGAGAGCGAGAAGCTTGAGAATCCGCTCAGCAATTCACTTGTATACTATATGAGCAATGACCTTGTGATGGGCAATGACTTCGATGCTTTCCCTGAGTCATGGGGACTCAACACCATCGGTGCAACTATTCAGGAGCAGTTGTTTACAAATCCTGATCAGTGGGATGAGAACACTATAAGAACAGGTGTGGAAGATGCACTGACAAAGTGGAAGGACAGCATCAAAGAGTAATCGGTGCTAAATGGGATGTGTCAGGTTTTCTATGAAAACCTGACATGTAGCGCCAGCCATTTGCCGAAGGCAAATTTTGTATGGCTGGTGTTCAATGTAGGAAAGGAAAAACTATGAAAAGATTTTACAAGAGAAAATTCTGGTTTATGGTTCTGCCTTCTATAGTGTTGTTTCTGCTGGTTATCATAGTTCCTTTTATAGAGGGTGTGATCTACTCCTTCACCGAGTGGAGAGGTTCCTACTTCGTAGGTGGGGAGCACTGGTGGAATGCACTGGTGGGACTTAAGAATTATACAAGCATATTCAAGTCGAAGGATTTCCTTCAGTCACTTGGATACACGGCCATATATGCTGTACTCGCAGTAATAGCACAGAATGTTGTCAGTCTTCTTCTGGCACTCATGATCAAGAAGCTTACCAAGGGCAAGGGACTTTTCAGAACGGTATTGTTCCTTCCATATGTACTTGGAATGCTCGCCATGGGTTATGTATGGCGTTTCATATTTGAAAATGTATTTTCACAGACGCTGTTCGGAACAGACGGTGTGGTACACGTAGAGGTGCTCAACAACATGCTTCAGAATCAGTGGAAAGCACTTCTGGCATATGCGATCGTTGGTGTATGGCAGGTTGCAGGTTATTACCTGATAATCTACCTCAACGGACTCAACAATATTTCAGAGGATATTTATGAGGCTGCCAGAATAGATGGGGCTACGGGCTGGACAAGCTTCAGGAAGATCACACTTCCGCTTCTCATGCCTTCATTTACGATAGTGCTCTTCATGTCACTGGCAAACAGCTTCAAGATGCTTGACCTCAATGTTTCACTGACAGAGGGCAATTTCGGAACGACCATGATATCCTACATGATACTGAAAACAGTAAGAGAGAGCTCTCCTCCGGCATACGGAGAGGCGCAGGCACAGGCAGTTATATTCTTCGTTATCATTGCAGTTATATCTATAGCTCAGGTAATGATCACTAAGAGAAAGGAGATTGAATCATAATGGGAGTAAAAGGCAAGATCAAAAGAGCACTCATAGTGGTTATACTCGCTGTATTGGCAATCGTGACCATATTCCCGATATGGTTCCTGATCGTCAACTCATTCAAGGGACAGCAGGAGATAGTAGCATCTCCAATAGCTCTCCCGAAATCATGGAATCTGGACTATCTGAAGAATGCAGCTGAGCAGATAAATCTCGGCAGCAGCCTGCTTCAGACAGTACTCATAACAGTTGCGGCAGTGGCACTTATCGTGGTCATATCTTCATTTGCCGCATGGGCAATTGCCAGGACAGATTCCAAGGTGGCAAATATACTCTTCATAGCATACACAGCAGCCATGCTCATACCTTTCCAGTCAGTTATGTACCCGTTGGTATCGCTGATGGACAAGCTGGGACTCAAGAACACACCGGGTCTGATCCTCATGTACGGAGGATTTGGAATCAGTATGTCGGTTCTGCTGTACAGAGGATTCATCAAGAGCATCCCGTTGTCACTTGAGGAGGCAGCCATGCTCGATGGAGCAAATATATTCCAGATATACAGATATGTGGTCATGCCGCTCTTAAAGCCGACGACCATGACAGTTGTCATCACAAATGCAGTGTGGATATGGAACGATTACCTTCTTCCATTCCTCGTAATAGGAAATAACGACAAAAAGACGCTCACGCTGAGCTTATATTATGCAAAGAGTCTGTCAGGACAGTACGGAAATCCATGGGAGCTCATCTTCCCTGCAGTACTTCTCTGTATCATCCCTATTGTGATCATATTCATCATTCTTCAGAAGAATATCATCGAGGGAATTTCAGCCGGAGCTGTGAAAGGATAAACATAAAATATGGACAAAAAATGGTGGAAAGAGGCGGTATTTTACCAGATATACCCTAGAAGCTTCTATGATAGCAACGGAGACGGCATAGGAGATCTGAAGGGGATAACCGAGAAATTGCCGTACCTCAAAGAACTTGGCGTGACCGCTGTGTGGATATGTCCATTCTTCAAGTCGCCTATGAAGGACAACGGATATGACATATCGGATTACTACGATGTGAATCCTGAGTTTGGAACCATAGAGGATGCGGATGAACTTATAAGATGTGCAAATGAAAATGGCATCAAGATCATCATGGACATGGTCATCAATCACACATCAGACCAGCACAGATGGTTCCAGGAGGCGTGCCGGGACAGACACAGCAAATACAGAAATTACTATATATTTAAGAACAACATAGATGGACTTGCAGATCTCAGATCTAATTTCGGTGGAAGCACATGGACACAGATTGAGGATGGCAGCTGGTATTTCCATTCATTTGCGAAGGAGCAGCCGGATCTCAACTGGGAATGTGAGGAGATGAGACAGGAGCTCTACGACATGATGAACTGGTGGCTCGACAAGGGAGTTACCGGATTCCGAATGGATGCCATCACATTTATCAAGAAAGACCTCTCATTCCCGCCTATGCCGTCAGACGGCGAGGACGGCAGATGCGATGTTGGCAAATGCTGCCTCAACAGGCCGGGAATAGATGAGTTCCTTCACGAGTTAAAGCTTAACACATATGGCAGAGGAGACTTTGTGACTGTCGCAGAGACTCCTGGAGTTCCAAGTAAGGATTTGGACAAATACATTGGAAGAGATGGACATTTCTCCATGATATTTGACTTCAGCTACACAGACATAGATATCAATCCGGGCGATCTCTGGCTGCACCAGAGAGACTGGACGATAGAGGAGTTCAAGGACAAGCTGTTCACCAATCAGAGACTCGTGAAAAAGATTGGATGGGCGGCGAATTACCTGGAAAACCACGATCAGCCTAGAAGTATAGGCAAATACTTCCCAGCCGGTGATATACCTGAATACAGGACACAGATGGCAAAGGCGCTGGGCGCGTTGTTCTTCTTCCTGAAGGGCACGCCATTTGTATATCAGGGACAGGAGCTTGGAATGATCAACACTCATTTTGACAATATAGATGAGCTCGACGATATCAATTCCAAGGGACAGTATGCGAGATGCCTTGAAGCCGGATACAGTGAGACTGAGGCGATGGAATCCGTAAATATAAGGAGTCGTGATCAGTCAAGACTTCCAATGCAGTGGAACAGCGAAAAAAACTTTGGATTTTCAGCGCATGAGCCATGGCTGGCATGCAACAATCAGTGTGACCTCCAGACGGTGGAGCTTGAGAGCGTTGATAAGAATTCTGTGCTTAACTTTTATAAGGCGATGATACAGCTCAGAAATCACTCAGAGTACACACAGACTCTCATCTACGGAGACCTGGAGGATGTGGAGACGGATAATGCAGGAATCATAGTGTACAGGCGCAAGCCGGTTCAGATTGAGTGTGCATGTGGAACTGGAGCAAATGCAGAAAGCACAGACAGAACGGTATATGTTGTTGTCAACATGACCGGTGAGGATGTGGGCTATGCAATTCCTGAGACTGCGGATGTGCTTATGGGTAATTATGCGGATTATGATGGTACGCTCAGACCTTATGAGACTGTGGTGTACGCGGTGTAGGCCGGAGCTGGCAGAAAAAGCCTGAATATTGGTGGAGACTGATTGAAAATTACAGTTGGTCTGGTATCAGTATTCAGGCTTTTTTCGTTGTCTGTATACTTTTGGGATACTTTGCTCAAATCTATAGACAAAGTGAATGGATCATTAAATGCAAGATATGTCTTAATGTTCAAAGCGTATTCACAGTTCAGAATAATCACCCAACTTAACCATCAGCAGTACCATATTTGGTCAACTTTTTTCCATATAAAATATAATACCCAGATATTAAAATAGCTGTATAAAAAGCAGTCAGACATGAGATTTAAGAGCAGAGGGTGCGCAGTGTACAGGCGTAACGGAGGTTGTCTGCTCAGACAAATAAATGGAGAAAAGGAGATACACTTATGGGTATTATATTTCACGAAGAGACACAGACATTTCACCTTACAAATGGTGAGATAAGCTACATCATGACGGTGCTCCCGAACGGACATCTGGGAAATCTGTACTATGGTAAGGCGATAAGGGACAGAGAGGATTTCTCACATCTGTTGGAGCTCGTCCAGAGACCTATGTTCCAGTATGTATATGACGATGACAGACTGTTCTCACTTGAGTCAGTGAAGCAGGAGCTTCCTGTGTACGGAACCACAGACTACAGAGCACCGATGGTTGAAGTCCTTCAGTCAAATGGCAGCAGGATATCAGATTTTGTATATGTATCACATGAGGTAAATGCGGACAAGCCAAAGCTTGAGGCACTGCCGGCAACATACACAGAGAATGATGACGAGGCAGAGACATTGATCGTCACATTGAAGGATTCACTCACAGGCATAAAGGCGAGAATGCTTTATACAATATGGAGCGACAGACCAGTCATAGCAAAGAGCGTAGAGTATGTAAATGAAGGCACAGAGGCGGTACATCTCACCACTGCTTACAGCATGTGCCTGGATCTCCCTGATCCTGATTACCAGTGGATGCAGCTCTCGGGCGCATGGGCAAGGGAGCGCCACATAATAACAAGAGACCTCGAGCAGGGCTTACAGTCGATAGGCAGCAACCGTGGTCATTCATCCCATGAGCACAATCCGTTCATCGCATTGAAGAGAGAGACAACGGACGAGAACCAGGGAGAGGCGATTGGAATAAGCCTTGTATACAGCGGCAATTTTAAGATACAGGCAGAGGTTGACACGAGAAATACAGCCCGTATTCTGGCCGGAATAAATCCGGATACATTTGACTGGAAGCTCGATGCAGGAGAGCATTTCCAGACTCCTGAGGCAGTTATTGTGTATTCAGACCAGGGACTCAACAAGATGAGCCAGACATTCCACAAGCTGTACCAGAAGAGACTTGCGAGAGGCGAGTGGAGAGACAAGCCAAGACCAATCCTTATCAATAACTGGGAGGCGACATATTTTGATTTCACCAGAGAGAAGCTCATAGCCATCGCACAGAAGGCAAAGGAGTGCGGAGTTGAGCTGTTCGTTCTTGACGACGGCTGGTTTGGAGCCAGAACCACAGACCATGCAGGGCTTGGAGACTGGGTTGCAAATCCAGACAGACTCCCGGAGGGAATCACAGGAATTGCAGAGGATATAGAGAAGGTAGGTCTGAAGTTCGGACTGTGGTTCGAGCCTGAGATGACAAATAAAGACTCAGACCTCTACAGAGAGCACCCAGACTGGATACTTTCAGTTCCAGGAAGACATGACTCACACGGAAGATTCCAGTACGTTCTGGATTTCTCCAGAAAAGAGGTCGTTGACAGAATATATGAGATGATGGCAAAGATACTCAGCACGGCAAAGGTGTCATATGTGAAGTGGGATATGAACAGAAGTATCACCGAGTGTTATAGTGCGGCTCTTCCGGCTGACAGACAGGGTGAGGTGTTCCACAGATACATACTTGGTGTGTATGATCTGTATGAGAGACTTACGAGCACATTTCCACATGTACTCTTTGAGTCATGTGCCAGCGGCGGCGGACGTTTTGATCCGGGTATCCTCTACTATGCACCACAGGGCTGGACAAGCGATGACACGGATGCCATAGAGAGAGTCAAGATCCAGTATGGAACGTCCATGTGTTACCCGATCAGCAGCATGGGAAGCCACGTGTCGGTTGTGCCAAATCACCAGACAAGGCGAGAGGCTCCGCTGAGAACCCGTGCAAATGCTGCATACTTCGGAACATTTGGCTATGAGCTGGATCTAGGCAAGCTTACCGCTGATGAGATAGAGGAAGTCAAGGAGCAGGTCAGGTTCATGAAGGTATACCGTGAGCTGATCCAGTACGGAACATTCTACAGACTTGCAAGTCCATTTGAAGATGAGGAGTGTGGCTGGCTGGTCGTGTCAGACGATAAGAAGACCGCCATAGTTGCGTGGTTCAGAACGCTCTACACACCTAACAAATGTTTTACAAGAATGAAGCTTCACGGTCTTGATCCGGATGCGTTATATAGCTGCAATGTGCTCGGAGGACAGGCACTCACAGTGAGCAAGACACCGGATGGAAAGCTGATATATGAGAAAGTGTCAGAAGACAAAGGAGAGGATTCTGCAGTCAATGTCATCGCAGGCCCATCATGCTATGGCGATGAGCTGATGAACCTCGGACTCATCACCAGCGACACATCGGCGGGAGAGATAGTCGGAGAGGATATGCCTTGCGGAGACTATGATTCCAGACTCTATGTGCTCAAGGCAGAGTAAGCGGGTTTGCGAAAAAATTTTCCTGAATATAGTCCAAAATAATAGAAAGCGTACAAGATTTTCGGATTTTGTACGCTTTCCTGTCTTTTCGGGCAGAAAAAGAAAAAAGACAGTATATCCGAGTCAAAAAACTAAGATAATAAATTCCAAATAACCGCACTCGTGGTCTATAATTGAAATAAGGCAGTTAAGATGTGCCTGCGTAAATCGGAGGAGAAAACACAGTATGAATATATTTGACATAATGGGGCCTGTAATGGTTGGACCGTCGAGCTCACACACGGCAGGGGGTGAAGGTGTGAACAAGGTGACGCATCGGTGCAGACATGTCCGATACACTGAAGGAGACTGCGCGTGGAGGCCTTGCAACCACTCGCACGGCGCTTGAGGTGAAAAATAGACTAAAAATGTAGATAGAAACTATGGCATTTGTCAAATTGCATAAATAAGGTTTTTTTTAGCCTGCAAACATGATATAATTGCATAAAGAATGTTTTAAAAATGCAGTTGGGGATGATCAGATGAGCAACAGGAAGAGAATATGCGTTATAACAGCACAGGTTGAAGAGAGTACACAGAATCGCTTCATGCAGGGATTTCTGAAGCAGGCATATGATATGAATTACGATGTCTGCATATTTTCCATGTTTTTGAAGTACCAGGATTCAACAGACAGGGAGGTTGGAGATTCAAACATCTACAACCTTATTAATTTTAACCTTTTTGATGCTGTGGTATTGTGTCAGGACACCATACAGACTCCGGGAGTCGTAGAAAAGCTGGAGAAGCGCCTGCAGTCAGAATTTGCAAATGGTGTGGTAGTGGTAGTCGACAAAGAGAATAACATATTCCCAACGGTCATGATGGATCATTATACCCCTATAGTAAAACTCGTGGATCACCTTATAGAGGTTCACGGCCACAAGAACATATATTTCCTGGGCGGACTCAAAGAGCACATACACTCCAAGCAGCGACTCGCCGGTTACATAGACAGCATGAAGGCGCACAACCTGCCGGTTACGGACGACATGATATATTATGGAACATACTGGTACGACAGCGGCGACTACATGGTGGACGAGCTTGTGAAGGATATGGAGCATCTGCCGGATGCCATCGTATGTGCAAATGACTGTATGGCCATCGGAGTGTGCACCGCATTTGACAGATATGGAATAAGAGTTCCCGAGGACATAGCCGTGGTGGGCTATGACTCCATAGAAGACGGAAGAAACAGTCCTGTTCCGATCACATCTGCGGACATACCGGCGGATGACTGCGGGCACTACTGTATGAAATATATAGATGCAAAGCTCAACGGACATGACGTACCGGAATTCAAGTCCAATGTGGAGCTGTACATAGGTGGAACCTGTGGCTGTGAGGGCTGGGAACGAGAGACAGTCAGAATCAGAAGAGACAAATGGGAGACAGACCTCTCAGAGACCGGCTTCTACTCTTGCTTCAACAACATGGCGGATGACCTTGTGGCGCAGACGAGCGTGGAGTCATTCTTTGACACCGTGTCGGAATACGTGTACCAGATAAGACCATTTGAGAGCTTCCATCTGTGCCTGAACGACTACTGGAGAAATCCGGAGGTCATGACCGGTGATGAGGCACTTCGCCATGGTTACACAGATCATGTATACAGACTAATAAAGTGCGGCCCGGATGAAAAAGAAGAGAGACACATACGCTACGACGACGTATTCGAGTCTGCGAAGCTGTTGCCGGAGCTGTACGAGGACAGGGATTATCCTACAGCGTTCATATTTACACCATTGTTCTTCCAGGACAGAAGCTTTGGCTATGCAGTGGTGAACTACGGTGCAGAGCCGAGGGTGTACGAAGATGTATACAGATCCTGGATCAAGACGGTTGCCAGGGACATGGAGTCATTTGCAAGACATCAGGGACTCAATGTACTTCTAAACAAGCTTGAGGCGGATCAGATAAGAGACGGTCTCACCGGAATGTACAACTACAGAGGCTTCATAGGCAGGGCAAATGACATGATAATCCAGGCCGCTGAAGAGAAGTCTGAGATACTTGTGTTGGCGGTGGATCTGAAGAATACACGCCAGATAAACAGCAATTACGGAAGAACAGAGGGTGACAGAGTCCTAAGCTATGTTGCCCAGTCGATAAATGAGATACTTACCCCATACGAGATATCCATGAGGATGGGAAATGACGAGTTCGTCATAGCCACAGTGGCAAAGAGTGGCGATATCTCAAGGGGAGAATATATAGCCGAGGAACTCAAGAAGAAGCTTGAGGCGGCAAACAGTGGCGGAAAGGACGATTACGAGCTCGGTATATATTACGGATGTAAGAAGGCTCTGGTCAAGTCATCTGCCGAGCTGGAGACCCTCATCAACGATACGGTCAACCAGAAGAACCGCATAAAAGAACAGAACAATGCCAAGGGACGCAACAAAGCGACGATAACGAACAGGGATCTGGAGAGAGATGAGATAGTAGCTATGATACTGGACAACAACATGCTCACATATCATTTCCAGCCTATAGTAAGTGCCCGTGACGGAGGCATATTTGCATACGAGGCACTTATGAGGATACTGGTTCCTATGAGAATGTCACCCCCTGAGCTTCTGGAGAGTGCAGAGAGACTGAACAGACTGTACGATGTGGAAAAACTCACACTGTTCAACGTCGTGGAGATCGTGGCATCGAATCCTGAGATGTTCAGGGGCAAGAAGGTATTTATCAACAGCATGCCGGGGCATATGCTCAACGCACAGGACAGAAAAGAATTCCTTTCAAAGGTGAAGATGCTCCAGTGTGCAGGTATAGTCATAGAATTTACCGAGGGAGCAGAGCTGTCGGATGCGGAACTGAATGATCTCGAGGCATTCCTCAGAGGAAATGGCATGGAGATCGCTATAGACGACTACGGCGCAGGCTATTCAAATGTAAACAATCTTCTCAGGTATATGCCTGAGTATGTGAAGATAGACAGAATGCTTCTGACAGGGATCGATGCAGACCCACACAGACAGCATTTCGTCAAGGATATAATAGAATTCACCTCGACCAACGACATCAAGGCGCTGGCGGAGGGCGTTGAGACCACGAAGGAGATGAAGACCGTCATCCAGCTCGGTGCGGATCTCATTCAGGGATACTATACCGCCCATCCGAACGCGGAGGTAGTACAGCTCATATCCCCACAGGTTGTGAATGAGATAGTTCAGTACAACCAACAGGAAGAGGTGGCTGAGAACAGCAGCATATTTGTCATGGAGCATGAGAGAAATGCATCACTTCTGAAGCTCGCATCCCAGGGAATCAGGGAGATAGTTGTGGCACAGAGAGCCGGTGGCGACAACAATGTCCGCATAGTCGGCGCACAGGGCTTCAAGTCAGATATGACACTCAAGATAAAGGATGGTTTCACCGGAACCATAGTGCTGCAGAACGTAAGCTTCTCGGGCGACCGCGACAAGCCTTGTATAGACTGCGGTGAGAATACGGATCTGCACATCGTGCTTGAGGGTAAGAATTTCTGCAGGAATGGCGGAATAAAGATACCGGAGTCGTCCAGAGTGACATTTATCGGAGATGGTGATATAATGGTCCGCGTCAACGGTAACAGCTATTACGGAATAGGCAATGACATTCATTCAAAGCATGGAGTCATGAAGTTCAAGCAGGAGGGCGCCATTAATATAGAAACAAACGGTGTGAACGGAGTGGCAATAGGCGCCGGACTCGGAGGAGATATACGTATAGAGAAGGGACGATACGACCTGTATATCAACGGCGAGAACGGAGTTGCTATTGGAAGCATAAGCACCCCGGTGAATCTGAATCTCCTGCAGGCGGACATAGACATAACCTATGAGGCTGCAAATGGAGTCGCCATCGGCTCGGTGAGCCAGCACGCAGATATCGCGATAAAGAACACATCCATATCGCTCAGAGGATCGGGCAACAGATACGTGGCGGTCGGAACCCTGGACGGAGATGGATGCAGCGTAGATATAAGCAGAGCACATGTGGACATGAACCTTAAGGGCAATTCGTGCATAGCCATGGGATCTGACCATGGAATAGCAGACATACGCATGACGGACGCCAACTCAAGGCTGGCGGTTCAGGGCGAGGCGTGCTTCGCACTTGGAAGCAGAGACGGCACAGGCATGCTGTCCAGCAATAATGCAGATCTGAATGTGGTTGTCAGGAATTCACTGAACATAGATATATCCGCGGCAGAGCAGGACATACGTCTGGTGAATGGAAGATACATGTTCATTCTGAACAATGAGAATATAGAGCGCAAGGTAGTAGAGCGATATTAATTCAAAGGAGTATAAAGGAATAATGGAAAGAGAAACTATGTGTATACAGGCTGGATACCAGCCTAAGAATGGGGAGTCAAGAATGATACCGATTGTACAGAGCACAACGTTCAAGTACGACACGAGCGAGGATATGGGTAAGCTGTTTGACCTTGAGGAGAGCGGCTATTTCTACACCAGACTTGCAAATCCGACAAATGACTATGTGGCAGCCAAGATATGTGCCCTGGAGGGGGGATCGGCAGCAGTGCTCACATCGTCAGGACAGGCAGCAACATTCTTCTCGGTATTCAACATTGCCGGAGTGGGAGATCACGTTGTGGCATCATCCACCATATACGGAGGAAGCTTCAACCTTTTTGCTGTGACCATGAAGAGAATGGGTGTGGAATTCACATTTGTGGATCCTGACTGCTCGGACGAGGAACTTGAGGCAGCGTTCAGACCGAACACCAAGGCCGTGTTTGGCGAGACCATAGCCAATCCGGCACTCATAGTATTCGATATAGAGAGATTTGCAAATGCGGCACATGCACACGGAGTACCACTCATCGTGGACAACACATTTGCCACACCGATCAACTGCAGACCTATAGAGTGGGGCGCAGACATAGTTACACACTCCACCACGAAGTACATGGACGGACATGATGCAACCGTGGGTGGGGCGATCGTGGATTCAGGCAAATTCGACTGGATGGCACACGCAGACAAGTTCCCAGGACTCACCACACCTGATGAGTCATATCACGGAGTGGTATACGCAGAGAAGTTCGGCCAGGGCGGCGCATATATCAACAAGATCGTGGCACAGCTTATGAGAGATCTCGGCCCGATACCTGCACCTATGAATTCGTACATGCTCAATCTTGGACTGGAGTCGCTTCACGTGCGTATGCCACGTCACTGTGAGAACGCACTGGCGGTTGCGAAGTTCCTCGAGGCACACGATAAGATAGCCTGGGTAAATTATCCTGGACTTGAGAGCAGCAAGTATTACGAGCGTGCTAAGAAGTATATGCCGGACGGCACATGTGGAGTTGTGTCATTTGGCGTCAAGGGAGGAAGAGCTGCTGCGGAGGCCTTCATGAAGGAACTCAAGGTTGCGATGATAGCAACACATGTGGCGGATGCACATACATGCGTTCTTCATCCTGCATCAGCTACACACAGACAGATGAATGACGAGGAGCTTCTGGCGGCAGGAGTAAGTCCTGATCTTGTGAGACTGTCGGTGGGCATTGAGAATGTAAAAGACATAATAGCAGATCTTGAAAATGCACTGGATAAGGTACAGATATGAGAATAATAAATATAACCGACCTTTCGGCACCCGAGCTTGATATATATGCGCGCATGTCAGAGAATCAACTGGCGCACATATATGAACCGGCTTCCGGGCTGTTCATAGCTGAGAGTCCAAAGGTCATAGAGAGGGCACTGGATGCGGGTTACGAGCCAGTGTCCATTCTATTGGAAGACAGGCACGTGGAAGGACAGTGCGCGGATATAATAAAGCGGTGCGGAGATATACCGATATACACAGCACCATTTGATGTCCTCACGAAGCTCACGGGATTTGCCCTGACAAGGGGGATGCTGTGCGCCATGAGGAGGGCAGAGCTGCCGTCTGTTGAGAGCGTGTGTGAACATGCCGCCAGAATAGCGGTGCTTGAGGAAGTGATGAACCCGACAAATGTGGGAGCGATATTTAGAAGTGCGGCGGCACTCGGGATGGATGCTGTACTGCTCACGCCGGGCTGCAGTGACCCGCTCTACAGGAGGGCGGCAAGGGTCAGCATGGGAACGGTGTTCCAGATACCGTGGACATATATTACATTTGACACCCTGGGTCTTGCACACAATAAAGCAGATCATGGCATATGGCCGGAGTTTGGGATGGAACAACTTCACAGTATGGGCTTCAGGACGACATCCATGGCGCTAAGAAATGACACGATAGACATACACGACCCGGAGCTGAAGCAGATCGACAGACTTGCAGTAATACTGGGAACCGAGGGAGAAGGCCTCAAGACAGAGACCATAGATTCCAGCGACTACACAGTGAAGATACCAATGTATCACGGAGCGGACAGCCTGAATGTGGCTGCAGCCAGTGCCGTGGCATTCTGGGAACTTGGCAGACGCTCGTAAAACGTCGAAAAACATCCCTCAAAAAATACGCATACATATCTACAGGATATGGAAAATATGTTATAATAGTCAGGACGTGAACAGACAGGCTCATAGTCGGCAGAAGGAAAAGACTTAGGAGGATGATAGACATGTTTTATGCTATTTCAGGAATTAACGGGGATTATGAGGCATACAAGAGAGCACTCAAGAAACTTAAGTTTCAGAACCTTGACGATATAAAGGAAGAGGACATCATGAACGAGGAGGCAGTCATCAGCACCCTTGAGGGCGAGGATGTCCTGTATGTCCTTGGCAATATAATCGGAGCAGGCGGCGGATCCATGAAGATACTTCAGGATATGATGAGCAGAGATAATGTCATCGCAGTTGTCGGTGAGAACGAGTACAAGATCACACAGGCACTCAAGGCACTGAATGACCATATCCAGTCCACAGGTGAGGTGCCACCACAGATGCTGGTAGACAAGATAACATCCATGCTTGGAGAAGAACTCTCAGGTGCGGTGGAGGAGTTCCTGCAGCTTGACGATGAAGAGCGTGAGGATGTCATAGAGTATATAGATGAGATTTCTGAGGAAGCGTTCCTCGAAGTGATGATGGCGAGAAAGAAATTTGTGCTGGTTCACGCCGGAATAAGAAACTTCGATCCGAAGAAGGAACTGGATGAGTACGACACAGAGGACTTCATCACAGAGCCAGCAGACCTGGACAAGACATATTACAAGAACAGAACACTCGTCGTTGGACATGTGCCAACCACAGAGCTCGGCGGTGAGGGCAAGATCGTTAAGAAGAACAACAACGTTGCCATCGACTGCGGGTGCGGCAAGGGCGGACAGCTTGGAATATACTGCCTGGGCAACGGCTCGGAGATGTATGTATAATAGAATAAAGAAGAGATTGACACGGCGGGATATGAAATATCATATTCCGCTTTTTTATTATGGAAGAAATTGGATTAAGAAAATAAAGTGGTTTATACAAATTGTATAGTTAAGCAAAAAATCAACGAGGATTTTTGTCGATTTTAAATCGCAAATGGAATTGAAAAATTGTGAAGAAACTGTTAAATTAGTGGGTGAGCATGTATAAAGAAATTTCCTATATAAATATTTATAGTTTTTTATAAAGAAAACAGGAGGAAAACATGGGTGTTATAGATTTTCATTCACACATACTGCCGGGTATAGACGACGGCAGCAGGAATGTCGAGACATCTATAGGCATGCTTCGGATGTGCAAAGAGCACGGCGTTGATATTATGATAGCGACGCCGCACTTTTATGCTGATTCAAATACTGTGGAGAGGTTCATTGATTCAAGACAGAAAGCATATGATAAAGTCATGGCTGAGAATATGGACATACCGCAGATTATAATGGGGGCAGAGGTCGCGTTTTTTGCAGGAATAAGCAGAGCGGAGAAAACGGACGCACTAAAAGTAGAAGGAACTGATATCATGTTGCTGGAGATGCCGTTTGTGACATGGAGTGATTCGGTAGTGCAGGAAGTACGAGACTTAATTGAGAAGAGACATTTCCATATCATACTAGCTCATATAGAGCGATTCTTACAGATACCAGGCAACAAGCCATATGTGAGACAGATCCTTGAACTGCCAGTTACGGTGCAGGTGAATGCGGCGACACTTCTGGATTTCAGACAGAAGGGCAAAATGCTCAAGATGTTCAAGAAAGGACAGGTACACATCATAGGAAGCGACTGCCATGGTATGCATCACAGGGTGCCGAACTTGTGGCTTGGCCGCGAGGTGCTGGAGAAGAAGCTGGGACATGAATTCCTGGAGAACATGGACAGCTACGGAACAAAGCTCCTGAAAGAACATCAGATACACCCATAATCAGCAATAACAACGAAACATGTAAAAGATAAACAGATAGATGGAGGACAACAACATGTCTAAGAAGACAGCGATAATCATCAGTATTGTGCTGTTCATAATACTGTGTGGTCTTATTGTGTGCGAGAAGAAGTGGCCTACAGCGGGAACAGACCTGCTTATGCTGAACGTTCTGAGATAGCACATTACATTCCGACGAGGTGATACATATGTCATACAGGAACAGAACACTATCAGAAAAAAAGAGAATATACAAGAAGCTTGGACTTGTGATTGCAGCCATACTGGTCGTATGCATTGCACTGGCGATAGCACTCAGACCGACAAAAGGAAATGCATCACACAATGCATCGGGCACACAGGCGGTCGAAGGCATGATCGAGGTGGACGGAGTCAAATACGTTCCCAAGAAGAATATAGAAACATATCTTTTTATGGGAATCGACAACATGGGCAAGGTTCAGAAAGTCACCGATTATGAGGGGGCAGGCCGATGCGATGTGGTCATGCTGATGGTCAGAGACCTGACAGATGGAACATACAAGACGCTGAGCATAGACAGAAATACCATAGTGGAGCAGGATACACTGGATCCCGACGGAACCTACGTTGCAACGAGCCCGGCACAGCTTGCTCTGGCACATGAGAATGGTGACGGAATGGAGATAAGCTGCGAGAACGTGGTCAAGGCGGTGTCAAACTTCCTTGGCGGCCAGAAGATAGACGGATACGCAGCGGTGAATATGGGGGCCATAGGAACCATCAACAATCTGGCTGGCGGAGTCACGGTTACCATAGAGGATGATTTCTCCAAGGTGGATAAGACCATGAAGCAGGGAGAGACCATCACACTGACCGATGAGCAGGCAGTACATTTTATCCATGACAGATTCGATGTGGGAGATGAATCCAACACCCAGCGAATGAAGCGTCAGGAGGTGTACAAGGCAGGACTCAAGGATAACCTGGCGGCAAAGTGCAGCGAGGATAACACATATCCACTGACCATATATGACGCCCTGGGAGATTACATGGTGACTGACATCAGCTCACAGAAGTTCTCCAAGCTGGCACTCCTTGTTCTCAAGGAAAAGGACGCCGGAACGGTGTCGATAGCTGGAACAGAGACCGTAGATGATCTCGGATTTGTCGAGGTGGAGCCGGATGCGGATAGCCTTCAGCAGGCAATCGTAGAGCTGTTCTACAAGGAATATAACTAGCATCACACATTTGATGCAGGGGATATAGATACAAAAAACGGATGGAGGGAATATATGAATTCCAACAAGAAAATGGCTGCTGTGCAGGATAAGACCACACAGATAGCCGCAGTGAACACATACAAGAATACAGAGGATGATGAAAACGAGATCGATCTCCTGGACATGGGAATGGCGCTTCTTGAGAAGCTCCCATACATCATACTGTGCTTCCTGATCGGTGCGGTGCTGTTCAACGCATTTGCATACTTCCTGATCAAGCCGACATACCAGTCGACAGCCAAGCTGTACGTGGTATCAGCATCAGATGATTCCATAGTAAATCTCCAGGATCTGAACATCGGTTCATCCCTGACCAAGGATTACGAAGACCTGATACTCAGCTATCCGGTTCTCGACCAGGTCATCGAAAAGCTCGGCCTTGACATGGACTCAGAGGGGCTTGCCAAGATGATAACCCTTGAGAATCCTTCAGACACACGAGTCCTGAAGATCACGGTCACAAGCACTGACAAGCAGCAGGCATGTGACATTGCAAATACACTGGCAAACGTGTCGATAGAGTATCTCCCGGATACCATGAGCACAAGCGCACCTAACATAGCCCAGGTTGCAAGGGTAGCAGACCAGAAGGTCGGACCAAGCTACCTTAAGTACACCGCCATAGGTGCATTGCTTGGAGCACTCATCTACTGCCTGATCGTCATTGTGGGATACCTGATGGATGACACGATCCACTCAGCAGACGACATGGAGAAGTATTTCGGAATAGTACCGCTCACGACAATACCTGAGAGTGACCAGTTCAGAACAGACGATTCAGATGAAGAGCCTGGAAAGAAACATAACAGGAAAGAGAGGGTCAGAGCATGAAGAAGCTTAACATAGAGTTTCAGGAACTCCCATATGCAGTGGAGGAGGCGATGAACCGTCTCAGGATCAACATAAAGTTCTGTGGCAAGAACACAAGAAAGATACTCATAACCAGCAGCATGCCAAATGAGGGCAAGAGCAGCGTGGCGATCAACCTGTGGAAGATGCTCGCCGAGGCAGGATTCCCTGCTGTGCTGGTGGATGTGGATCTTCGTAAGTCAGTCATAAAGGACAGACATCACATAAAGGATGCTGACAAGCTTCCGGATCTTGGATATTTCCTTTCGGGACAGTCCGAGATGGAGGATGTCATCTATGAAACACAGGTAGAAAATGCATACATCGTACCTTGTATGAACCTTCTGGAGAATCCATCGGCTCTTCTGGAGGATGCTAGATTTGCAGAGCTTCTTGACAAGCTGGCAGAGACATATAGGTATGTCATTATAGACTCGCCACCGCTTGGCAGTGTGGCGGATGCCGCTCAGATCGCATCACTGTGCGATGGCGCAGCTCTGGTAGTCAGAGCAGGTGAGACATCAAGAAGTCTCATCAAACAGTCATTCCAGCAGCTTGACCAGGTAGGTTGTACGCTGCTTGGAGTCATACTCAACAGAGCCCAGACAACGGGGAGAGCATACAAGAAATACTACGGCAAGTATGGCAAATACTATAGCCAGTACGGCTATGGTTATGGCACTTACGGCAAAGAGGCTGCAGCCTCCAGCGACGGCACCCCGTCAAAATAATTCACTTTGGATATAACGCCATGTATAGTGGCGTGCAGGGCGTTTTATCATATATTCAATACAATAGAACTTTTTGGGAAGGAGGAATTTATTGTGAAGAATTTAAAGAAGCTTTTGGCTATAGTTGTATGTATCGCAATGATGGTGCCAACAGTTGCATTTGCAGCTACATCATCACCAGCTAAGGTAGACGTTAAGTCTGCTACAGCAAAGTCTCTTACATACAATGCAAAGAGCCAGACAACAACAATTGTTGTTAACGGTAAGACACTTACCCTGAACAAGGATTTCAAAGTCGTTTCAGGAAGCCTTAAGGCAACAAAGGCTGGTACATACACAGTTAAGATCAAGGGAATAGGTAACTATTCAGGCGATACAACAGTTAAGTACACAGTTAACGCACAGCAGAGCTACAAGGCTACTGCTGCTGCAAAGACATACAATGCTAAGAATCAGACAACCAAGGTTACAGTTAAGTATGGTAACACAGTTCTCAAGAGAGGTACTGATTACAAGATTACTGGTGTAACTAAGGCTAAGAACGCTGGCAAGTATAAGATTACCGTAAAGGGTATCAACAACTACAAGGGTACAAAGACAATTTACTACACAATTAACAAGGCTGCTCAGAAGTCTGTTAAGGTTAAGGTAAATGCTTCTAAGAAGAAGATCACTGTATCTGGTGTTAAGGCAAAGGCAAAGGTTACTTACAAGTCAGCCAATAAGAAGGTCAAGGTTAAGAATGGCAAGATTACTGTTGGTAAGGGTGTCAAGAAGGGCACAAAGGTAAGAATCACTGTTAAGGTTGCTGCAACAAAGAACTACAAGGCATACAGCAAGTCAATTATTTACAAGGTTAAATAATCATCCTGCTATGTTAAATAGTTCCAAGCCCTAGCCGGTGGCGCAAAACGAATGTCCATGCCACAGGACGTTCTGCGCCGCCAGTGTGGGTGATAAATAACAGGCAATTTAATGCGTATCATGGTTTACAGATGAAAAGGTTCAGCCGACAATCACACGGGCTGAGTCATTTCATGTATGAATCAACAGACCGGGTCATGCGGGCACAAATATGACCCTGACGACAGAGAATGAGGAGAGAAAATTATGTATCAGAAAGGCGCAAAAGGGTGGCTGAAGCACTTTGACTTCATGCTGCTGGATCTTATAGTACTTCAATTATCATTTCTTGCGGCATTCCAGATCAGACACGGCATGGTAAATCCGTATGCGAACAGAGACTATCTCGCGCTGGCTATCATCACGGAGCTGGCGGATATAGTAGCCATGATATTTCTGAATACATATGAGGGCGTCATCAGAAGAGGATACTTCAAGGAATTCATATCCAGCTTCAAGAACGGTTTCGTGATAGTTGCACTGCTCCTTCTGTATGTGTTTGTCCTCAAGGATACATCTATATATTCCAGAACTACTATACTGCTCATGTGGGCCATATACGTATATGCTACATTTGCAGTGAGGAGCCTGTGGAAGAAGCATCTTGCGAAATATGCAGAGCATGGCAAGGGCAAGAAGCTCCTGGTCATGACCACCAGACATGTAGCAGATGAAGTGGTGGCAGGCCTCAAGGAGAAGAACTACTCCGGGTTTGATATAGTAGGAGTCATGGTGATAGATGCCAATCTCATCGGTCAGGAGATCCAGGGAGTGCCGGTGGTGGCGGATTACAACAGTGCAGTTGATTATGTGAGAACCGCATGGGTGGACGAGATATACGTGGATGTGCGTGGAGCATACGGATATGCGAACACCCTGATAGACGCATTTATCGAGGGCGGCATCACAGTTCACATGTGCATATCATCCATCGTGAGGACCCACGGCGACAAGCAGCTCATCCAGAAGATAAATGGTGAGACCGTGGTCACGACCATGATGAACTACGCAACACCAAAGCAGATGTTGCTCAAGAGAACGGCAGATATAATAGGTGGTCTGGTAGGTAGCGTATTCACGCTCATCCTCACCATATTCATAGGACCTATCATATACATCAAGTCCCCGGGACCGATCTTCTTCAAGCAGGAGAGAGTGGGACTGAACGGCAAGATATTCAAGATGTACAAGTTCCGAAGCATGTACATGGACGCTGAGGAGCGCAAGAAGGAACTCATGGCGCAGAACACCATGAGCGATTCTAAGATGTTCAAGATGGACTTTGATCCGAGAGTCATAGGCAACAAGATCCTGTCGGACGGCACCAAGAAGAAGGGAATCGGCCAGTATATCAGGGACTTCTCCATAGACGAGTTCCCACAGTTCTTCAATGTGCTAAAAGGGGATCTGTCACTGGTTGGAACCAGGCCGCCTCTCATCTCTGAGGTGGAGCAGTACGAGATGCACCACAAGAGCCGTCTTGCTACGAAACCGGGTATCACTGGAATGTGGCAGGTGAGCGGCAGAAGTGACATCACGGACTTCGAGGAGGTCGTGAGACTGGATACGGAGTATATAGAGAACTGGAGCTTTGGACTTGATATGAAGATTATACTTAAGACGATTAAGGTGGTGCTTGGTAGGGAAGGGTCGAAGTAGGAGGCACATACTGGAATGACATCGATGATATGTCACAGGCGCGTCAGCGAGTGTGGCTACAACATTAGCAAAAATAGATAATGAGGAGGATATGAGATTGAAAGGAATAATACTCGCCGGAGGTTCCGGCACAAGATTGTACCCACTTACGATGGTGACGAGCAAACAGCTCTTGCCGATATATGACAAGCCGATGATATACTATCCACTGTCTGTACTTATGAATGCGGGAATAAGGGAGATTCTTATCATCTCAACTCCAGCGGATACGCCGAGATTTGAAGCACTTCTAGGCGATGGACATCAGTTCGGAATAGAACTGTCATATGCAGTACAGCCATCACCTGACGGACTTGCGCAGGCGTTCATAATCGGTGCGGATTTCATCGGAGGTGACAGTGTGGCTATGGTGCTGGGAGATAACATATTCGCGGGTCACGGACTCAAGAAGAGGCTCAATGAAGCTGTGGCAAATGCTGAAGGTGGCAATGGTGCTACAGTGTTCGGATATTATGTGGACGACCCGGAGAGGTTTGGCATAGTTGAGTTTGATGAGAACGGCAAGGCCATATCCATAGAGGAGAAACCGGAGAAGCCGAAGAGCAACTACTGTGTGACCGGACTTTACTTCTATGACAACAGAGTTGTGGAGTATGCGAAGGGGCTTAAGCCATCGGCCAGAGGAGAGCTGGAGATCACTGATCTGAACAGGATATATCTAGAGAATGGTGATCTGAACGTGGAACTCCTAGGACAGGGGTTCACATGGCTTGATACAGGAACACATGAGAGTCTGGTGGATGCTACTAATTTCGTAAAGACTGTGGAGCAGCATCAGCACAGAAAGATAGCATGCCTTGAGGAGATAGCATACCTGAATGGCTGGATCAGCAGGGAAGAGGTTCTTAAGGTATATGAAGTGCTGAAGAAGAATCAGTATGGACAATATCTTAAAGATGTCCTTGATGGCAAGTATCAGGAGCACCTTTATTAGAATATAGATACATTGAGCATTTGCTCAGGTACAAAGATAGAAAAAGAAGTAAGAGGCAAATGCGAGGAGGAGAATTATGACAATTATAGTAACAGGTGGAGCAGGATTTATAGGAAGCAACTTCGTATTCCACATGCTTAAGAAGTATCCGGATTATAGAATCGTATGTCTTGACAAGCTTACATATGCGGGCAATTTGTCAACTCTTGAGCCGGTGATGGACAATCAAAACTTCAGATTCGTGAAGCTTGATATATGTGATAGAGAGGGCGTATATAAGCTGTTCGAAGAGGAACATCCAGATATGGTTGTGAACTTCGCTGCTGAGTCCCATGTGGACAGATCCATAGAGAACCCAGAGATATTCCTTCAGACAAATATCATAGGAACAGCCACACTGATGGATGCATGTAGAAAGTATGGTATACAGAGATATCATCAGGTAAGTACCGATGAAGTATATGGTGACCTTCCACTTGACAGACCAGATCTCTTCTTCACAGAGGAGACTCCAATACATACAAGCTCACCATACAGCAGCTCCAAGGCTGGAGCAGACCTGCTTGTTCTTGCATATCACAGAACATATGGACTTCCTGTTACTATCAGCAGATGTTCGAATAACTATGGTCCATATCACTTTCCAGAGAAGCTTATACCACTTATGATAGCCAATGCTTTGGCAGATAAGCCGCTTCCAGTATATGGAGAGGGATTAAACGTGCGCGACTGGCTCTATGTGGAGGATCACTGCAAGGCGATAGACCTTATCATCCATAAGGGACGAGTAGGAGAGGTCTACAACGTAGGTGGACACAATGAGAAGAAGAATATAGATATAGTGAAGATCATATGTAAAGAGCTTGGCAAGCCAGAAAGCCTTATCACCCATGTGGGAGACAGGAAGGGACATGACATGAGATATGCCATAGACCCTACAAAGATCCACAACGAGCTTGGATGGCTTCCAGAGACGAAGTTCGAGGACGGAATCAAGAAGACAATACAGTGGTATCTGGACAACCGTGAGTGGTGGGAGACCATCATCAGTGGCGAGTACCAGAACTACTATGAGAAGATGTATAGCAATAGATAATTGACTTATATTCATATTACAATACCACCGCAGAGCGTATATGTAATATGAAATAATAAAAGTCAATTATCATGGAGGTTTAGAATGAGATTTTTCGTAACAGGTGTTGGCGGCCAACTTGGGCATGACGTGATGAATGAACTTCTGAAGCGCGGATACGAGGGGGTTGGTTCGGATATACAGCCTAAATATAGCGGCGTGGATGACGGATCACTAGTGACTAAGGCTGACTATGTGCAGCTCGACATCACTGACAAGGCTGCTGTAGAAAAGATAGTAACAGAGATTAAGCCTGATGCAGTTATCCACTGTGCGGCGTGGACTGCGGTGGATGCTGCAGAAGACGAAGAGAATATAGACAAGGTTCGTGCTATCAATGCCGGTGGAACAAGAAATATTGCAGAGGTGTGTAAAAAGCTTTCCTGCAAGATGACATATACCAGTACGGATTATGTGTTTGATGGTCAGGGAGATATACCATGGGAGCCGGACTGTAAGGACTATGCACCGCTCAATGTGTATGGACAGACAAAGCTTGAGGGTGAACTTGCGGTATCTGAATTGCTTGATAAGTATTTCATAGTGAGAATAGCCTGGGTGTTCGGTCTCAATGGAAAGAACTTCATCAAGACAATGCTCTCTGTAGGGAAGACTCATGATGAGGTGAGAGTAGTATGTGACCAGATAGGAACACCTACTTATACGCTGGATCTAGCGAGGCTTCTTGTGGATATGAATGAGACTGAGAAGTATGGCTACTATCATGCAACCAATGAAGGTGGGTATATCAGCTGGTATGATTTCACATGTGAGATATATAGACAGGCTGGATACAGCACAAAGGTGACACCTGTTACAACAGAGGAGTATGGACTTTCAAAAGCGGCAAGGCCGTACAACAGCAGACTTGACAAGAAGAAACTTGCAGAGACTGGGTTTACGCCACTTCCTACATGGCAGGATGCGGTTAGCAGATATATTAAAGATTTATCATGAGGAGGGACCCGCGTTAGCGGGAGGAGTCCTGATGATTACGCAGACGCCACGCGCAAGCGTCTTAAATGCGTCTGCTCCATAATAGAGTATTAAGGAAATAAGAGGTATAGATACAATGGGACAGATAAAGGTTGAAAAGAATGTAGGCGGTATAGAAGGTCTGTGTGTCATCGAACCGGCAGTACATGGCGACAGCAGAGGATACTTCATGGAGACTTATAATGAGAGAGATATGAAGGAAGCTGGAATAGATGTGAAGTTTGTACAGGACAATCAGTCTATGTCAACCAAGGGTGTTCTCAGAGGGCTTCACTTCCAAAAGAACTATCCACAGTGTAAGCTGGTAAGAGCTGTGCGTGGAGAAGTGTTCGATGTGGCTGTGGATCTCAGAAGTAATTCTGAAACTTATGGTAAATGGTATGGTGTACGACTTTCCGCTGAGAATAAGAAACAGTTCCTCATACCTGAGGGATTCGCACATGGATTCCTTGTGCTTTCTGATGAAGCAGAGTTCTGTTATAAGGTGAATGATTTCTGGCATCCAAACGATGAGGGCGGTATGGCATGGAATGATCCGGAGATAGAAATTGAATGGCCAGAGGTTGTTGGTGAGTATAAGGGCAGTGCCAGTGCTGAAGGCTATGCGTTGAAGGATGGTACTAGACTTAATTTGAGTGATAAGGATCAGATGTGGAGTGGTATGAAGGATACGTTTAAATTCTAGGAAGATATAGTGGTTATATATATTTATGCGATTAAAGTCATAGAAATGGAGATCTGACAATGAATATACTCATTTTGGGCGCGGCTGGATTTATAGGAACCAATTTAACCTTCAATCTTTCAAAGAACAAGGATGATAAAATTACACTTGTTGATAAAAACAAAGAGTATTTTGTTAATATAGAAAAAAAATGTCTTGAAAATGTAACTATTAAAGAAGCATCATTGGATGAGAAGATGGATTTTAGTATCCTTGATGGTCAAGATATAGTATATCATCTTGTAAGTTCAAATGTTCCAACAACATCAAATCAACATATTAGCCTTGATATTCAGGCCAATGTTTTATTTTCATCATATTTATTTGATGCATGTGTTGAACATAGTGTAAAAAAAGTTGTTTTTATTTCCTCTGGAGGAACTGTATATGGTAAAGAGGCAACATGTCCTTTATCAGAGGAAACCCCGACAAATCCCATATCATCTTATGGTATTCAAAAGATAACTATAGAGAAATTATTATATTTATATAATTATATGTATGGTTTAGACTATAGAATTATAAGATTGGCAAACCCGTATGGTCCATATCAACGTCCTAATGGGGTTCTTGGGGCTGTGACGACATTTACATATAAGGCAATTAAGAGAGAAGAAATTCAGGTATATGGTGACGGTTCTGTTGTACGAGATTATATATATATTGATGATGCTATAAATGCGATAATCAAAGTTGTTAATGGAGAAAACAAGCACCATACATTTAATTTGGGATGTGGTTATGGAACATCTATTAAAGAATTGCTCTTAACGATAGAGAAAGCATTAGGAATAGAATTGAAAATTGTATATAGAGCGGGAAGAACGGTAGATGTTCCTGTTAATTATTTAGATATAAGTAGGTATGAAAAATACTATGGAAAACTAAATCCGATTAGCTTAGAAGAAGGAATTAAAAGAACCGCAAAGTTTATGAAAGAGGAATTATTGTAATGGAAAGAATAGCTGTTATTATGGGCAAGATGCATTCTGGGGGGAAAAAAAATCTGGTCATGGAATATTATAGGCATATAGACAGAGACAAGATTCAGTTTGATTTTATTTGCGATGATGACTCAAATGCTATTCCAACGGAAGAAATAGAAGAATTAGGCGGAAGAGTCTTTATAGTGCCAAGATATCAAAATATATTTGCAAACATACGTGAAATTAAAAGAATATGCAAGGATAATAACTATAAAATTGCACACGGCTATAATGGAACTATGAATGTCTTTGGGTTATATGCAGCATGGCGAGCTGGCGTGAAAGTGCGTATTAATGAGAGTATATCCATGGCGCATAAGGCAGATAAAAAAACAATTCTTAAAAATATTCTAAAACCTTTTTCAAGGTGTTTTTCAACACACTATATGGCAAATGGAGACGTGTGCGGAAAATGGCAGTTTGGAAAGTTATATGATGAAGGAAAAGTAGCTGTTTTTAAAACAGTTATAAATGCCGACGAAAATAGATTTGCCCCAGAACTTAGAGAAAAATGCAGAGAAGAGTTTGGATTAAAGAATAATGTTGTGATTGGACATATTGGCAGATTGACGGCTCAAAAAAATACACTTTTTATAATTGATATATTTAATGAGATCACTAAACTTGAGGGAAAAGCAAAACTTGTAATTATTGGCGATGGTGATTTGCGAGAAGAAATGCTCTCTAAAATAAAAGAATATGGAATAGATGATAAAGTTCTTTACTTAGGGAGAAGAGAGGATATTAGACAATTTTATAATGCAATGGACTGTTTTTTATTGCCTTCACTATATGAAGGATTGCCAGTTGTTGGTGTTGAGGCTGAATGCTGTGGATTGCCAATGTTTTTTTCAAGTGAAATTCCTAAAGAATCGAGTCCATGTGATGATTTAGGAGAATTTATTTCGCTAGAAAAGAAACCTATGTATTGGGCAGAAAGGGTTATAAATAGGATTGAAAAAATACAAAGAGCAGATCATAGCAAAGAGATAAGGGTTGCAGGATTTGATTCGGTTACAGAAGCAAAAAAGTTACTTACTTATTATGAGGAGTTATTAAAATGAAAAAAGTTCAAGTCTTGTTATCAACATACAATGGTGAAAAATATCTAAAAGAGCAGCTTGATAGCATAATAGCACAAGAAGGTGTAGATGTTCATATTTTGGTCCGAGATGATGGTTCTAAGGATGACACTATAAAAATATTAGAGGGGTATGAAAATATTGATATAATAAAAGGCTCAAATATAGGTGTTTGTAAAAGCTTTTTTGAGTTGATAAATAAATCAGGGGAATATGATTACTATTCATTTGCGGATCAAGATGATGTTTGGGATTGTGATAAGTTGGTAATCGCAATAAATAAATTAGAAAAGTGCGATTCTAAACCAGCAGTTTATGCATCAAATACAAGACTGGTAGATGCAAATTTAGCATTTTTAAAATGTGAGGATGATAATCCAAAGACAACTCTAGGGTCGGCGTTTGTAAAAAATTATTGTACGGGATGCACAATGGTGTTTAATAAACAATTGATGAAATATCTTAAAAATAATTTGCCAGAGTATGCTCCGATGCATGATTGGTGGGTTAATTTAGTTTGTTTATCGATTGGTGGAGTTTCTTTATATGATCAAAAGCCTCATATGAATTATCGCCAGCACGGAAATAATGTATTGGGAGCAGAAAAAAATCCAATCTTAAAAGCTCAAAATAGATGGAGTAAGTTTAGAAATGAATCATATCATAGAGATATCATGGCAAAGGAACTTGCTAGTATGTATTCAACCGTAATGACGAGAGAGGCCTTAGAAGTAGTCAATGTGTTAGGAGACGAAAAAAGAAGGTTAATAAATATTATAAAAAATAAATGCATTAAAACAGGTTGTTTGTCAGTAGATTTTCTTTTCATAATATTAGTAATCTTTAAGAAAATATAGAAGTGACCAATAATTAAAAGGAGTTTATATACAAATGATTTGGATAGTGATAATTATTTCAATTATAATGTTTATTCCATTTTATTGTATATTGGGTAAGGAATGGTATGGACCTTATGGATTGTTTTATATACCATTTCTTATTTGCTATATAATAGCAGGTTTAAATTCTAACAAGTGGAATTTTGAGTTGGGAATGAAAACAAGTGGTATTCTTATATTAGGTGAGCTTGCTTTTCTATTAGGTTGTTTAGTTGCAAAAAAAATTGTATGTGTAAAGAGACATGAAAAAACCCAAAGAGTGTTATTTAGTTTAGGGGGAGGGAGCAATAGAGTAAATAACAGAAAATTAGCTTTTTTAGTGTTATTGGAAACGGTTTTTTTCGCTATATATTTAGTTATGGTATATTTGTGGGGGGTTAGGCATGGATGCTCGGTTATTGAGGCAATTAATCATATTATGTTAAATGGTAAATTTGATGGAGATGGAGATCCGTTGGGGTTGCCATTTTGGTTACAGTTGTTGTTACAAATGAACTATATTGCAGGGTATTTTTTTGCATATTTAATTGCAAGAAAAATTCTACTTAAGGAGCATATAAGCACAGTATTATTAATAATAGGTTATGTCGTCTCAATATTAACAAACTTTTTAGGCGGTTCAAGAGGCCCTATCTTAGAAATATTGGCTTCATTGTTGATTAGCTTTGGAATAGTTTACTTTTTTAAAACTGATAGGAAAATATTTTCGATGTCAAAGATAATAAAGGTTGCAATTATAATTGTTATAGTGGGTATTACATTTTTTGCAGTATTACCTTTGATGGGACGAAATCAGACTGCAGTAGATGAAAGTGATGTGTTTACACAATACATAGGTTCACAGATATATAATTTGAATTATTATGTTGAAAATATAGATAAACGAAGTACATTTTTCTGTGCAGAAACATTAAAGAGTTTATATAATGATATAGAATCTATATTAGGTATACAATTGGGATATAAAAATGGTATGGTTGGAAACTTTTTTGTCTTTACAAATAAAGGGCATAATTTAGGTAATGTTTTCACGACTTATTATAATTTTTATATAGATTTTGGAATAATTGGAGTTTTTATTTTCACTTTTTTTATAGGATGGATTTCTGAAAAATACTTTATGAGCATAAAATACAACCAAAGTATGGTTAATTATAAGTTAGTTATATATATATATATGGGGGCATCTATAGCTTTCAGCTTTTTTGCATCAAGATTTTTTCAAAATGTGATACAGTTAAAAATGATCTTAAAAGTATTATGGATAATGATAATGTATTTATATTTGGTTGAAGATTCTTACATTAGAGTGAATTTAGGAGGAAAAAGAAAACTGATATTTCACAAGGTTAGACGCGAATAAAGGAGAAAATCGATATATGAAGATTATATGTGTTTTAGTTACATACAATAGAATTGACAAATTAAAGACTGCACTGAAGTCGTATGTCAACCAAACAACCCTGCCAGATAAAATGATAGTAGTAGACAACCATTCAAATGACGGTACAATAGAATTTTTAAATGAATGGTGTGAAATAAATCATGGATTTGAAAAGGAACTAATATTTTTGCCAAATAATACAGGTGGATCTGGTGGTTTTTATGCTGGATTAAAGAAAGCTTTAGAATATGATTCTGACTGGATTTATATTTCTGATGATGATGCGTATTTAGATGATGATGTGATAGAGAAAATCAAAAGATATGCAACATCAACAGACGACAACGTAGGGGCGATTTGTGCTACTGTAAAAGAAAATGATGGGTTAGGCTATTATCACAGAAGAGTGATAAAAGAAGGTGTATTGGGAATTAAGGAAAAAAATCTGCCTGATACTGATTATAATAGAAAATGTGTTGAATTATCAACATATTCATTTGTGGGAACAGCAATAAGGACAAGCTCATTGTGGAATATCGGATTACCCAATAAGGACTTTTTCTTGTGGTATGATGACACAGAGCATGGAATTAGAATGGGAAAAAGATATAAAATTTTGTTTTACCCAGACATTATTGTGAAGCATGATGTTGATAGCGCAAATACAGGTGTAAATTGGAAAAAGTATTATGGATATAGAAATAATTTGTTATCAATAAAGTATAACTATAATATTCGATATTTTAAAAATAAGATAATGATGTTAAGGATATCTATGTTGAGGGATTACTTAATTCCTGCGCGACGACCACTTATAGAAATGAAAAAGCAGGCAATTAAAGATGCAAAAAATAATAAATTGGGGATATCAGAGGTTTATTATCCAGGAGCGAAACTTTAAAGGAGAATATGATGAAGGTTGTATATGTAGGTGATAATAGAAATCGTGGAAATTTTGGCTGTAGAGCAACAAGCACGGCATTATCACAATTAATTTCTAAGAAAAATGAAATAGTAGGTGTTGTGTCTGGTAAATACACAAACTTTGATAATGGTGAGCTTTTTTTTCACAAAATTTATACAAAGAAATTTTATGAAAAATTAGGAAGAATAAAAAACTGGGATTCATTAAAAACAGGATTTTATCTGTTTGCAAGAATGATAAAAAGACATAAATATTTTTTTAGCAATTTTGATTTTATTGGATATGATTTGGATAAGTCTATAGATAATCTACTTAGATGCTTGCCTGCTAATCCGAATTTAAAGGAATTTGATTTAACGCAATATGATTTTGATGCATTGGTGGTAAACGGTGAAGGTTCGTTTATTTTTGCAACACCGCCATGGAGAGAATGCCTAGTTGAAATGATGTTAATGCATTGGGCTTTAAAAATGGGAAAAAAAGTTTACTATTTAAATGGAATGTTGTCAGATGATCCATATACAGCAACTAATATGAAGACAATTGAGATTGCTAAAGAATTATTTGCAAAATGTGAAGTCGTACAGATTAGAGAATACGAGTCATTGGATTATGCGAAAAAATATTTTCCCAATTCACATATCGAATTGAGACCAGATGCATTATTTACTTGGTATAAATACATAAATGATGGTTTTAATATAAATAATGGTAGGTATTTTATGGGACCGTCAGGTGCTACAGATAGTACATTTAATAGCTATGATTTTACTAAAGAGTATATTTGCGTGGCTGGTTCGTCATCTCTTAGCCTTGAAACAAAGGATAAAGATAAAATAGTAATGACATACTGTAATTTAGTTAATAAATTAAAAACACTAAAAAAGGAAATATACGTTGTTGAGGTTTGTGAAGGGGATTATTTTTTAAGGGAGGTAGCAGAGAAAACAAATACAAAATTGATTCCCATAGACACGCCTATTATTGCAGCAGGAAAAATTTTGGCAAATGCAAGAGCCTTTGTTTCAGGTCGATATCATCCGGCTATTTTAGCCTCATTGGGTGGAACTCCATGTGTATTTATGGCTTCCAATTCACATAAAACAAAAAGTCTTCAGGAATTATTAAAATACGAGAATGTTGTTGAATATCCTGTTTTGCCGTCTGATGAAGAAATTATGAGTATTGTTCAGGACACAAGTATTGTTATCCAAGGCGGAGATGAGACCAGAGATAAAATTCGGAATAGAGCAAAGGAATTGTGTGATAATGCTCAAACTATAAGTGAATTGATTAAATAAGAGGAATAGATTATGAAAGATAGAAATGGTGAGTTGCTAAAAAGTACGTTGATATTATCAATTGGGCAAATCGTTCCTAAGTTTTTGGCCTTTATTATATTACCTATTTTAACAACATATTTGACACAGAGAGATTATGGATTGTATGAGCTCACCATAAGTGTTGCAAGTTTTTGTATACCGATGTTTAGTCTCCAGATTCAGCAAGGAGTATTTAGATACCTGATAGAGAATAAAATAAATAAAGAAAATATTATCACAGATAGTTTTTATTTCTTAATATTGATATTCGTAATTTTTTCATTGCCTGTAGTGGGGTGTTGGTACTTATATACAAAAAGTATCTATCTGTCAACAATTTTTTTCCTTGCATATTTCTTTGAAATGCTATTGACTTGGGCTGGGCAAACAGTGAGAGGGTTAGGAGACAATGTTTCGTACTCTATGGCATATATATGTTATTCAGTATGTTTTTTGGCTGTTTTAGTGTGCGAATTATTATTGAATAAGACACTAAGTATATATAATGTTGTTGTGTCAATGATTATCTCCTATGTCTTATCAGCAGTTTTTTTGCTAGTAAAGGATAAGTTGTATTCATATATATGTTTAGCCAGTTTTGATAAAAAAGTATTGAAGGTATTATTAGCATATTCCATACCAATGGTTATAAGCTCCGCTGCTTTGTGGATTGTTAATTTGTCAGATAGATTTTTTGTTTCGGGAATGCTTGGAGTAGAAGTGACTGCGGTATATGCTGTTGCGAATAAGGTTCCTAATTTGTTTAATTCTTTTTATGGCATTTTTAATTTAGCATGGACTGAGAATACATCAAAACTTACAAAGGATGAGAAAAGTAGTGATTATTATTCGCTTTTTTTTAAAAGCTTTTATAATGTTATGGTAGGACTTATGTTGTTACTTATATGTGTAGGTCCAATTATCTTTAAGATTTTAATAAATAGCAAGTATAATAATGCATACTCACTTATGCCTTGGCTATATATAGGTGTTTTTTTTAGTAGTTTAGTATCTTTTTTAGGATCAATTTATATAGGTGAAAAAAGAACAAAAGATGTAGGCGTTTCTTCGGCAGTAGGTGCGGTGATCAATGTGTTAATAAATTTATTTTTTATGAAACAATTTGGTGTTATAGTAGCTGCGCTATCTACAATAATATCTTATGCAATTATATTCGTATATAGAGCTATTGATATAAAAAAATATGTCACAATAAAATACAATTTAAAATCTATTGTTGGAGGGCTGATTACAATAATTTTTGTATCTATTTTTAATATGGAATTTTCTATAATAAGATGGATGATATCGCTTATAATTATGACTACTTATAATTGGGTGTTTAATAGAAATACAGTTGTAGCCCTTGGGAAAAAGGTGATGGGTAAGTTTGCTAGAAAGTAGAATAGATGCCTGAGGTGCCAGGTGCAAGTGAACATTCTGTGAATAATGTTAAGCTAAGTTTCATGCGTATATATTTATTTAAATATGCCAGTGCTGTACTAAAACAATTGGGGCAGTTGCGATAGTAACAAATAGTATATATCATTATTTGAGTTTATTTGTAGATAATAAAGATGAACATAAACTTATTACTTACTAATGAGGAGAAAACAAATGGAGACAACTTTACTTATAATGGCGGCAGGAATCGGCTCAAGATTTGGAACCGGAATCAAACAGCTGGAGCCTGTAGATGATGGTCAGCACATTATCATGGATTATTCAATCCATGATGCCATAGAGGCAGGATTTAATCATGTTGTATTTATTATCCGCAAGGATATTGAGAGAGAATTTAGATCTGTTATAGGTGATCGGATTGCTGCCATTTGCGGGAAATCTGGTGTTACGGTTGATTATGCATTTCAGGATATTGAGGATATTCCGGGGGAGCTGCCGGCAGGCAGAACTAAGCCATGGGGAACAGGACAGGCCGTGCTTGCTGCTAAAGCCGTGCTGAAGACACCATTTGTCGTGATAAATGCAGATGATTATTATGGCAAGGAAGGCTTCAGACTGGTTCATGAGTATCTGGAGAACGGAGGACAGTCATGTATGGCTGGATTCGTACTCAAGAATACATTGTCTGATAATGGTGGTGTGACCAGAGGCATTTGCAAGATGGACGATCAGAATAATCTGACAGAGGTGGTGGAGACCAAGAATATCGTCAAGACTGCGGATGGTGCAGCTGCGGACGGCATAGCCATTGATACGGAGTCTCTAGTGTCCATGAACATGTGGGGACTGACACCGGAATTCCTGGATATGTTGGAGGCAGAATTCGCGGAGTTCTTTGAGACGGAGGTTCCTGGTGATCCACTTAAGGCAGAGTTTCTTATTCCTACATTCATAGGAGAGCTTCTGGATGAGAAGAAGATGACGGTTAAGGTTCTCCGGACGAATGATACCTGGTATGGTATGACGTATAAGGAAGATGTTGAGGCTGTTAAGGAGAGCTTTAAGGGGATGATTGAGGACGGTGTGTATGAGAAGGATTTGTTTGGGGATTTGTAGATAGGATGTTTATATGGATGTGATGTGATATGATTGCCAGCCCGGGAGGGCTGGCAATTGGTGGTTATAGGTAATATTATAGACCTGTTGCGATTTGCTATACAATGTGGATTGAAAAAAGAATGTATGTTATAATGTTTAATACCAAAGTATGTAATAAAACAAGTGACTGATGATAATTTTACGAAAAACAAAGTGGGGAAGGATATAATATGGATGATTTATTCGAATCAATTCGTAATAAAAAATAATAGAGATCTTCAATTGCTGAAATAAGAAACAAGGACAGTGATGTGCATGGAGTTGGGGCTAATAGGATAGCAATTGATGAACATCATGCAAGACTGTTTGTAAATGCGGCAATGACAATGTCAGATTTTATATTATCTGTTTATATTAAGGAGGCATGACGATATGATTCATAGAGTGACTTGTGATAAATGTGGTTCCATTTCGGAATATGATGATAGATCTATATGGGAGGGCAACCGTGAACGTGAAGAGGTAGAATGCCCTGTGTGTGGGAATATTATTGGGAGCGTTTTTACAGACCTTGTACCTGTAGCAAGGCTTATAAGTAAAGGATAAATTATGTATAGAAAAGTAATGTTTTCATTGATGTTGCTGTCATTGATACTATTATCTCTAATTGCATGGAAAGTTGGTGTGTTTACGACGATCGTAGGTCTGTCATTTTACCGTTAGTAAGAGAGGAGCAAAGAATACTAAATGAGTGGTGGATATATTTCAAAAATAACATTCAACAATAATCAGAGTGTAGAGATAAATGCAAATGATATAGTTGTATTTGTAGGTGCTAATAACGTAGGGAAAAGTCAAACATTAAAAGATATATATAAACTGTGTGATAGAAAAGTTCCTACGATGGTAGTTGAAGATATAGATATCGTTAAGTACGATGTTGATCTTGATAAATTTTTACCCACAATATCGCATATAAAAAACATGGGGGCTTATAAAGAATTTTCGGGAATGGGCTTCTATTTTAATTCGTATAGTGTGCAGGATTATGCTAAAGAAAAGCGGTATGGACAAATAAGAGATATATTTGTTGCTTATTTAGACACTATGAACAGATTATCCATTTGTAATCCTCCTGAATTGATTTCGAGAAATGCGGAAAAAAGGCATCCAATTCATTATGCTGCTTTTAATGGAAAATATAGAATTTGGCTAAGTGAAAATTTTAAAAAGGCGTTCGGTAAAGATTTAATCCCTTTTACACAGAATGGTAGTAATATACCATTGTGTATAGGCGATGTTGTGAAATTCGATACGGAATTTGATGATGAACAACTACGTCAGGAAGCATATTCAGAAATTTTAGAAACATATAAACAGGTTCAGGATCAAGGGGATGGGATAAAAAGTTTTACAGGAATATTATTGTATTTAATGTTGGATTATTATTCTACTTTTTTAATAGATGAACCTGAATCGTTTCTACATCCTCCTCAGGCGAATATAATGGGGCGTATAATAGGTGAGACATTGCAGGCGGATCAGCAAGCGTTTATTTCAACTCACAGTGAAGAAATTATTAAAGGGTTACTAGAAGTTTGTCCAGATAGGATAAAAATAGTGAGAATAAAAAGGGAGGGAGATTATAATTCGATTTCTGTTTTGGATAATGAAAAGTTCTCTGAGATATGGAATGATCCACTATTAAAGTATTCCAATATCATGACGAGTTTATTTCATAAAGAAGTTATGTTGTGTGAGAGCGATTCTGACTGCAAGATGTACTCTGTTATAGAACATCATCTTAAATACAAAGTTGGAAAATATTCAGAAACATTATTTATTCATTGTGGTGGAAAACATAGAATGGCAAAAATCGCTAGTGCCTTGCGGTCATTAGATATAGATGTAAAGTTAATCCCTGATCTGGATGTGTTGAATGATGAATGCATTTTTAAGGGTATTGCGACATCTTTTGATGTAGATTGGGAGAGTATAAAAAAAGACTATAATATAATAGCATCAAATTTACATAGCTCCAAGGAAGCAGTGGATAAAAATAAATTATTGGGTATGGTTTCTCAAATTGTTAATGAATCTGAAAATCCAAATTTATCGTTAAAAGAAATAAATACAATAAAGGCAGAACTGAAAACAGAGTCAAAGTGGGAAGCTTTGAAAAGAAATGGAATAACAGCATTGCCAAGTGGTGATGCAACGGTAGCATTTCAGAGACTGGATCAGGTGTTAAGGAATGCTGGAATATTTATTGTCCCGGTAGGAGAATTAGAATGCTTTGTTAAACAAGTAGGAGGGCATGGGCCTGATTGGGTGAATAAGGTGTTAGAGACGTATCCAGATTTAGATAATGAAGTATATGATGAAATTAAGAAATTTATAACTCAAGTATGTTGTGAGCATTTATAAACAGTGGGTTAGATAGAGTTAGGCAATACTTATTGTATATACAAGTTGTTAACTGGAATAATATTTAAGCGGTAAATCGCTCATATATAGTTAATAGCAACACTTTAGAAGGGGGCAAATATGGCAGAATACATTCGTGAAGTTGAGAAAATTATTGATGCCTACCATAAACAAGATCCGTTATTTTCTTTAAATAGAAAAACAGCATTATATAATGCATTAATCGTCTTTGAGGATGCTTGCCGCTTGGGTGGCACAACGAATCTTGCACTGATAGGTGATAACTTGGAGTATTCAATGCTAATCCGAGAACAATTAGATTCATTAAATGTTTTAATTCAATGGATATTCCAAGACTGTTCGCATAAAGACACTGATACTTTGGATATGAATATTATACCCGAGCGATATATAGATGCTGCAAAGCTATTGCAGTTTCAAGCAAAGCAATATTCACCCATTTATAGTGCGTATACCAGCTATTCGAGAGGCCATTTTTCTGCAAGTGTAAATGAAATACAAAGTAAGATAACTTTCTTAGACAATCCCCAAAATAGGAATATTATAATATCTGATATGGCAGAATCAATATTTAGAGATCAGGTAATGGGAACTAAGTTTATGACTGGTCAGGATTTGTCATTGGCAAACAGTAAACTTATAGATTCTATTAAGTTTCAAGATGGATGCATTTCCTATAGTTCCGATGAAAAAATATGGAATCCTTTTTATGAAATGATGGAGCGGCAATGGATTAATACTAGTGAATTACCAGAAGAATGGGAATTTGACAAGTTTTCAGTAAAAGATTTCAAGCAGTTTTGGATAGCGATAGCGACACTTTGTTTTATTCATATGGTAGCTTGCTTGAAAAGCGGAGTTCCTGGCGCTGCTGTTCAAGAAGCAGTTCTTATAAAATCATCGACTGAATTTGTGCAAGTCATTGCAGATAAAACTAAACTCTCTAAAGATAGAATATCTGCCATATTAAAATTACTAACATATAATAGTGGCTTGAAAAACAACGATATTGTATATCAACCTTTTGTCGAAATTGACAAGGATAGATTAGCCCTTGCTCCTCATTTGATTTTAGCAAGCAGACCAGAAAGAAACCTAATCTCACTTATCCATAAACTGAGAGATAAATCATACTTTGACTTGACAAATTTACGGGAAGGAATTATGCAAGATGAACTTGATGCTGTCACGGAAAAAATATCTACTGTATTAGTGGCAAAGAATAAATCACTTCCCGGTACCCTTCCAGATGTAGATTATGCTATATGGGATAAAGAATACAATTACATTCTTATATGTGAATTAAAATGGCTTGTTGAAGCGGATTCAACATCCGAGGTATTTGCAAGGGTTCAGGATTTGGAGCACGGGTGTAAACAGGTGTCGGATATGCTAACATATGCACAAAAAAATTGCTTTGAATTCTGTAACAAAGTGTTCGGATTTGTTACATCGGATAACTTGCCAGTAGTTATGGGATGTGTTGTTTCAAAAAAGGGGATTAGAGTATACAATTCAGATATTCCTGTAATTAGTTTACAAACACTATTGGACTTGCTAAAGAGTAATAGCGTCAATCATACTTTTGAGGTGATTAAAGAAAAAAACTATTTGTTTCCAACTCCCCCCCATTTTGAATTTGGATTACAAGCAATTTCGTATGCAGGGTATACTTTTGAAATCCCTGCGTTGATAAAAGATCAGCCCAATATTTCTGGAACATATAGGCGTATTGCCCCTAAAATAGGAAGAAATGCTCCTTGTCCGTGTGGGTCAGGTAAAAAATATAAAAAGTGTTGTGGATGTTAAAATTAGGCAGTGAAGCAAGCCAATAAAGATGATGTGGCTAAGAGATGTCATCTAAGAGGTAATGCCATTAAGCTAAGTGTTCGATAAAGTGTTCTGTGTAAAAAATACTTGTGTGTAGAGTGAATAATTACAAGTCAAAAGCATAAAGCAGAGTTTTTATGTATGACAAATAGAATGAATATTGTCTGCATGAAGAAGCTATTCAATTGTAAGTAAATGCTCCACAGTGGGGATCCCCACTGTGGAGCATTTATTTAGAATCATAAAATACAAAATAATATTGAAATATTATAATAGATTATTATAATATTTCAATATAGAGATTGTATGGTAATAAGATGATACGGAATGATGATGTATGTAAATGTCAATGAAAAAGTTTACCAGTCGCTAGCGAAAAAGTTTACCACTCCGCTAACGAATTAGTTTACCATCTGCTATTGAATAAGTTTACCACTTTGGTTCAAATATAAGGGAATGCCCGTGGTAATTGACATTCCCCCAGATGTTAGCCGTAAAGCTTATCAGCTACACCCTCGTATGCATCAAGCATAAGTTCATAGTTGTCATCCAGTTCCTTTACGGTTTGCTGTAGGAGCCAGATATCTTCTATGAGATTGTTGTATTTTTGGATCAGTTCTGACTTCGTCAGATCTGTGTTTTCATCAAGAAAGTGGTACTCATTCATCTGAGACGGCCTCCTTTCCTGAAGTGATCACAGCTGCGTGTTCGTCCCGATAAGGGTTGGACGAGTTCATGTTGAGTACGTGAGACATAAATGTCAGACGCCCAACCAGAGCAGCTACCATTGTTTTATTTTCAAACATAGTTGTCCATTCAGAGAACTTGAGATTAGTTGATACTATAACGCTTTGTCTCTCTGCCCGATCAGATATGATCTTGAATAACAGCTCAGACTGATGAAGGTTGAATGTCAGATAGCTGAGCTCGTCAATTATAAGAAGTTCGGCTTTATCCAGCTGGCGCTCAAGCTTCATGAGGCTTCGATTGTCCTGCGCTTCAATCAGCGAGTTAGCAAGATTTGCTGCAGTGTAGAATTTAACCTTCATGCCCAGGTTGCAGGCCTTGATGCCGAGTGCAATAGACAGATGTGTTTTGCCGGTACCGGGATTCCCGATCATGACTATGTTTTTACGTTTTTTGATAAAGTCACATGTTGCCAGTTCATTAAGATAAGCTTCATCCAGATGTTCAAATCTGTGCAGATCAAGCTCATCAAAAGTTTTCAGATATGGAAAATGGGCCGCTTTAATGTGCCTTTGTCTTGTTGCAGCTTGTCTGGTATCATACTCATTCTTCATAAGTTTGATCAGGAAGTCTGCATAACTGGAATCGTCATTCAGATGCTGTATTATATCGTTGCAATGCTTGAAAGTTGGCAGTTTTAAAAGTTTAGAGTAGAACTCTATTGTCTGCTGTTTTAATTCATCCATCAGCTCACCCCGCATTTCTTATCAAACCTTACGAGATCCGGGTCAGCTACTTCAATGTCATTACTCATGTGAATGATGTTTGTTTCTACCGGTTTGTGCAGATTTGAGCGTATGATATCAACCGTAGGTACTATTCCTGATGGAAGGCTGTGTTTGACAGCAAGGATTTTTTCTTCACCATAATCCACACACAGTCTGAGAAGCTTAACCATTTCGGCATTACCACCGGGAAGCTTTTTGCCCCAGTCGATGAGTTCTTCAGCAACCGTGTCACGTACTGGTTTTGCCTGAAATACGCCTCTTGACTTGCGTTCCAGCAGATCAATGTAGTGCTCAAGGCGGTAAGAAGTTTTTCCTGAACCAAAGAGCCTGTCATGTGTTGCAATAAGTTTTCCATTATACATGATGAGGACTTTATCAGCGTATCCTTTTACGGTTACTGTACGGCGTAGATATCTTACCGGTACTGAGTAGTTATTCTTTTCAAATCTGGCCGTAGAATAATCACCTATCTCAGGAGTTGCAGTGCGGCTTGTATCATACCTATATATAGGAACAGAATGAAGATACAACTGCTCCTCATGGTATGCTTCATTTACACTTATCGTTCTTGACTGAACTTTGTGAGTTTTGCGGTAATTCAGACAATCCTCTATGAGCTTTGCGTTAAGCTCCTCAAGAGACTTGGCTTTTGGTACTGGCACCATAAAATTTCTTCGTGAATAACCGACTAGATTTTCAACCAGACCTTTTTCGTTACCGCTTGCTATGTTACAGAAATCAGTCTGAAATGCATAATGAGCTGCAAATGCCGCATAGCCATCGGTTGCTATAGCATGTTTGCCAAAGCCCTCCCTAACGGCAACTTTGGCATTGTCAAAAATCAATCGATTGGGCACGCCGCCAAAGTGATCAAACATACGTTGCTGGGCTTCGAGAAACGATTCAAGGTTCTGCGTATAAAACAACTGGACAAATATGTCACAGCTGTAACATAATCGCCCGCAGAAGCTGTATAGCTTTTGCTTGACACCATTTAGATAAACAGTGCATTCACCCCAGTCTATCTGTATGGCATCTCCGGGATCATACTCAAGCGGTATGTCTGCCTGTGGATGTACAGAATGCTCTTTTCTAAGATCGTTTACGGCCTTTCTGATAGTGGATTCTCCTCCGGCGAATCCCTTCTCAGCGACAAGACGATCATAAATACGTTTTGCCGTGTGCCGTTGCTTGGCGAGCCCCTCCCGTTCATCTTCTCTGAAACAAGAGAGAATGAATTCGCGAGTCTCGTCGGTGATGATTGTTGAATCCCTGTGGTACTCTTTCCGATTACCCGGGATAGTAGTTCCATCACAATACTTTTTGACTGTCTGCCTGGATATGCCAAGTGTTTTGGCTATGGCACGGATCGACATTCCGTCATTGTGATAGGAACGGATAAGGTAATACATGTCCATTTCTACTTTCACACCTTTCGTCTCCTTCGTAAGATTTTGAACATAAAAATCTTACAGGATGTATTCCAGGTGGTAAACTTATTCAGTAGCGAAATGGACTAAAGTGGTCAACTATTATAATAGCGTTTACAGATGTATGCGATTTAAGAAAGAAATTATAAAAAGATAAGTGCCTCATTGAGGATTGGTTTTGTGATGGAAAGCATAGTGGAAAAGAAAGGGGAGATAAGATGAAAGATGCAATTTCGCAGGTGTACGAGAGTAAAGAAAAACTAATTATTATAGGCTTAACAGGTAGAACAGGTTCGGGATGTAGTAAGGTTGCGGAGATACTTGAAACTAGTAAATTTGAAGATTTACACATGAAATCAGCAAAAAGTTATGATTATAAAAGTAGTGATGAACGTAAGTTTAGTATAATATATGATTATATGAAAGAACCCGGTAGGTGGTTCCCATTTTCTGTTATTGAAGTGAGTTCATTAATCTTTGCAAGTGCTTTCGAGTCTGGAATTGAAGAATTTATAAAATTTATAGATGGAATAACCGATGATTCCATGATAGAAAGTCTACATATCGGTGAAAAGGACAAATTTATAGATCAAATACGTATGATGAGTTACGTTTTTGTAGAAGCTAAAAAGTATAGTTTAAGTCTAGATAATAAAAATGTTGAAGAACTGTCTGATATACAAGTTGAAGAATACTATAACTATTATATGATGCAAGTAAAGAAGGAGAAAAAAAGGTTTAGAGACGTTCTAGATGAACATACTTGTTATTATGTGTATAATGATGAAACGAGAGGAAAACAACAATCGAAGTATCATTTGTATACATATTTAATGCAGAAATTTGGAAATAACATAAGATGTTCTGGTGATCCTTTTGTATCTCAATTTGATGAGAAAAAGTATAATTTTTTTGCCCATAGAATAGATAATTTAATAAAAATAATAAGCAAATATAATGAGATTAAAGGAAATTCTTCTACGAGAATATGTATTGATGCAATAAGAAATCCATATGAATCTATTTTTTTGAGAGATAAATACAGAGCATTTTATTTAATGGCGGTAGGTACAGATGATAGTGATCGTAGAAATAGATTGAGTTATCTTACGTTAGAAGAACAGAAAAATTTGGATAATATAGAGTATCCTGAAAAAACAAAAGAACCTGAAGGTGTATTTTATCACCAAAGTATAGAAAAGTGTATTGAATATGCAGGTATTCATGTGTATAACCCTTCTGTTACAGGCAATAAGTATTATGAGCTTACAGAACAATTGATAAAGTATATTGCACTGATAATACATCCGGGATTGGTAACACCATCACATATTGAACGATGTATGCAATTGGCATATAACACTAAATTTAATTCTGGATGTTTGTCTCGCCAGGTGGGTGCCGTGGTTACAAGAGCGGATTATTCAGTTCAGTCTGTCGGATGGAATGACGTACCCAAAGGGCAGATCCCATGCATGTTACGAGATGTGCAGGGATATTGTAAAAATAGAGATGGAGAATCGTTTAGTAAATTTGAACTAGAGGATAATAGATTTTCGGAAGTAATGCAAAAAATTGATAATAAAGTAGAAAATAAACTTTGTGGAAGAAAAATGACATATTGTTTCAAGGATGTATATAATGGCATGACTGGAGATAAGAATCAAGTGTATACCAGAGCTTTACATGCTGAAGAAAATGCCTTTTTACAGATTTCTAAGTATGGCGGATCCCCGGTTATGGGAGGAAATTTGTTTACCACGGCAAGTCCGTGTGAATTGTGTGCAAAAAAGGCATATCAACTTGGGATAAAGAATATATACTATATAAATCCGTATCCGGGAATATCATATACGCATATTTTATCATTTGGTAAGAAAAACAATCCATGTATGAATTTGTTTTTTGGGGCTATTGGTCAAACCTATTTGGAATTATATGAGCCTCGTATAGCGGTAAAGGATGAATTGGAATTATTGACAGAAGAAAGTATAAAAAAGATTGCACAGGGTGAGGAACAAGAGCAAACGGTAGAGTATGGAGATATTGAATATGAATCAGTTTGTATTGATTTCCAATTCGCAAACAATAGAAGTGAGATAGAGTGTTACAGATCTGTTGAGGCAAAGATATTGGCAGAGGAATTATGTGATGTGAAAAAGAGTATTGTTTGGACAGGAAGTTCTTATGATGGAACCGAATTAGTACCGGAAGAAAGTGATGAAGATATAAGAATTGAACAAACTACAGATTTTTTACCATATACCTATACAATAAAAGCAGATAGAAAGCAAGACAATAAACTAAAATACAAAGTGGTTACAAAAGTTAAAGATGAAAAACAAGTCATGTCTCCATATCTAGCGCATAAAGTACGGAATAAGACTCGTTATTTGGAATTGAAAATATCAAGCAAGCACACAAATGATATCTTTGAAAATGTTACGTATAATGTGTATGCAGATTTGGAAATGAAGACACTTATAGAATCTAAAGAATTAGAGATAAAGGATGTGAACGATGTATATGTGGCTGAAGTAAAAATTGATTCACCAAATGTGAATTACACATATGCTATTAATTGGAAATTTAAAAAAAACAGTCTTGAAAAATTTCTTTTGTAATATATGATAAAGGTAGTGGAGGTGAATATTATGGAAGGTGATTGACATAATAAAAGAATTGTTAGTGTTTGTAAATTTCAATTCTAAATTTCAATAACAAGTTGGACACTGGCTATACAACATCCGCTTGATAGATTTTAGTTTTTTCAAGTAAAGTGTGTAAGTTGGGGATTTTTATAGAGAGACTATGAAGAAAAGTCTGTAAATAATAATCTTCTATGATAATGATTGAGCTGGAAGCACTAAATTGGAGCTTCCAGCTCTTGTTATATATATACGACATGATTTCGGGCATGTCAAGAGTGGACGTCAAAAACGTCCTTCTCATCATGTATACAGATTCTGTTATTCTGGGAGTCTTCCCTCGTACATAATACTGAGTTCACCGTAGACCTGTCCCCAGTTTCGAATGCTCATAGTCCATTTTTTAGTAGCTTCGAAAGTTGCCAGATACAGGGCTTTCAGGAGCACTGTATCACTTGGAAATACGCTTCTCTGACGGTTGAGCTTACGGTAGGTAGAATTCAGACTTTCAATTGCATTGGTCGTGTAAATAACCTTTCTGACATCCGGTGAGAACTTGAAAATCGGCGTTATTGCATCCCAGTTATCATACCAGCGTTTCATAGAATTCGGGTATTTTGCGGTCCATTTTTCAGTAACGCGATCCAGAGCCAGTCTAGCTTTCTCTTCATCGGAAGCATGGTAAATCGTTTTTAGGTCGGAAGCAAACGCTTTTCTGTCCTTATCGGGAACATATTTTAACGTGTTTCTTACCTGATGTACAATACATCTCTGATACTCCGTTTTGGGGAATGCAGCGGCAATTGCCTCTTTAATACCGCTAAGACCATCAGCGCAGATAATCAAGATATCCTTTACACCACGATTCTTCAGCTCATTCAGGACGGACAGCCAGTATTTTGAACTTTCATTATCACCGACCGTGATTGAAAGAACCTCTTTTTTTCCTTCTGTGTTGATGCCAAGAATGACGTTGGCAGCCAGTTTTCTGATCACTCCATTATCTCGTACGGAATAATGGATGGCATCTATATAGAGAATTGGATATACCTCATCCAGCGGTCGATTTTGCCAGTCTTCAATCTGAGGCAGGATTTTATCTGTAACGTCTGAAATAAAGCCTTCTGATGTTTCAAAACCGTAGATATCTCCGATGGTTTCGGATATTTGCCGGGGCGTCATCCCTTTGGCATACATGGAGATAATCTTCTGATCGATATCAGAAATATCCTTCTGACGTTTCTTTACAATCTGTGGCTCAAATGTTGATTTACGGTCCTGTGGAACATCGATATCCATGCTGCCATAGCTGCTGTTTACACGCTTTGATTTATATCCATTGCGGTAATCATCGCTATCAGATCTTTCAGATTTCTGGTAGCCAAGATGATCATCCATTTCTGCTTCCATCATCTCTTTGATGGTGCCGCCAAGCAGATCCTTAAGAGCATCCTGGATATCTTCAGCGGTTTCAATATCATACTCCTGAAGAAGTTGCTGAATGATGTTTCGCTTTCCCTCTGTCATTACTACTTTGTGTACAGGTTTCTTTTCTCTTCTTGCCATAATAAAAGGCCTCCTATGATTTATATTTTACCATAGAAGGCCTTGCTGTTATTAGCTATTTACAGAAAAAGTTTCACACACTCTTTATAAGAGGTCATATTTTATAAGTATGAGGTGACCCCTCAAAGTTAGATTTTTTACTAGACGACTTCGGTCGTCTCGTTTTTCTTTATGCAGCTAGAAGATGGAGTCTGTATTGAACAGGACTCATCCATCCTAACTTTTCTTTTATTCGTTTCTCATTATAGTATTTTATAAAACGTTCTATATCTTCCAAATATTTAGCTGATATTTGAGTTGCAACATCTAATGTTTCTTTTTCTGTTGTTATTTCGGTATATATAATATCATTTATCCATTGAAATTTTTCTGGGACATCTTTAGCAGTAATATTATATAATACCGGAATTACAACGATTTTTTTATTTTTTAGCAATTCATATATTTGCTCCAACTCTGAAATTGCGCAGGGGCTTTCAAATAATGCATGGGATATAATTACTACTACATATCTTGATTTATATAACCCTCTTTCAAAGTTGAGATAGTCACCATCATCTCCAATAAAAAGCTCATCATAATCATACCATATTTTATATCCATAATTTTTCAAATGATAGGATAAAGATTGCGCAACAATATATCTTTCAACATGTGAAAGACAAATAAATATCATAGAGAGACCTCATTGTTATGTAGTTAAATGCAAATTCTTTAATAATATTGTGGCAACAATAGTATAATTGATTGATAACTAATAATTATCTGTTACAAAATTTATAGATTTTTTAATGAGTTCAGACATGTAATTCGAAGCGGCAGATAGAAAAAATGAAACCTAAGAATAAATATATATTTTAATGAAAATGTATAGTGTAAAAAATGTTAAGAATTGCTATATTGTATAACAATATTCATAGTCATGTGATATAATATTCTTGTTTGAAAATAAGAATTGATATAAAGAGAAGAAAATGAGTGGAGATAAAATAGGATAAAATATGGAATGGCTGAAGGAAGATAAACTGCTTATTGAAAATAATAATGATAAGAGTTATGCGAATAAAAAGAAGAGTGAAGTAGTTTATGGAAATTTATTATTATATAAACTGGAAAAAGTAAAACAAGTAGAACTGCCACCTGATTATTCAGTTGATTTTGGGTACTATAAATTACTTTTTTTTACTTTAGAAACATTGAGAGAAATAATTTCTATATTAGAGAGAATTCGTCAAAAAGGAATTAAAAAGGCAATAGTATTTTTTTCTAGTGATATACTGGTTTTTTCTGATGATTTAACAGTGTCTATGACTGAGTATGTTATTTATTATTATTATGCGAAATATGGAATACATGCATATATTGATCATGCTGAAAAAAAAGGAAAAGATATGGAGATTGGACTATCTATAAGAGAAAAAAGAATTCGAAATGGATTTTATTATGGAGAGGCGGGAAGAGGTTTTTTTAGTAATTCGTTTCTTGCGGTAAAAGATTTGTTATGTGATGAAATCACAGAAGATGATTATTTTGCACGATACGATAGATCAAGTAGGTTTAAAAAAATAGTTGGAGAAGGCCCGTGGGATTCTTCGGTAGCTATAAGTGAGTGCAGTACTTTTTTAAGTAATGCCAATGTCAGTAAAAAAGCGATAGATGCGGTGGCAGATGTTATAGGAGAGTTGGCGCCAAATGCGATTGAACACGGAAAAACAAATTGTATGATTGACGTTTGTTTTGAAAGATCCACATCTTTAACGGGAAAAGATTATACAAGTATATCATTGGTCGTATATGATTTTTCAGAAAAGTTATTGTGGAGTGACTTATATACTAAAATTTTTCTGTCCTCAGATGAAATAATACAAAAGCGTCAAAGAATTGGTACAGTAAGAAAAGCATGGAATGAACATAAAAAATATTTTTCTAATGAATATTCTGAGAAAGATTTTTATAATCTTATGGCATTTCAAAGAATATCTGGTAGAGCAGGAGATCGGTATGATGGTGGGCTTGGAATAAGTACATTGGTTGAAAAAGTACGTAATTATAGTGAAAAAGATGAGTGCTATGCTTTATCAGGAAATGGTGCGATGCATTTACAGAGAGAATTAACTGTTCCGGATAGTGACGGTTTTATTGCATTTAATTCAGAACGGCAGTTTGTATACAAAATACCTGATAAAGATGGAGTTTTAAAAACGAAATTTTACATGCCAGGAGTTGCATATAATATGATTTTTTATTTTGAGGAGGTTAATGATGGTGAATATAGAGATTAGAATAGACGTGCCTGATAATGTGAGTATTGTTGCAGGTCCTGGTCCAGGGAGAGACGCATACAAAAGGAATAAACATGTAATAGACATTGACTGTATGAATATTATAAGCTTCCCTGCACATGTAAACAGGATAATAGGTTCTTTTTTTACTGGATTCTTTGAAGAATTGAGAAAAAATATGACGCCAGGAGAAATAAAAGAACATTTTGCGTTTGAGGAATCAATGCAGTGTTATGAAAGTGCAATGCAAGCCTTTAATAAATATATAGCTGATAACGAGTAAGGAGACTTGAATGGGCGATTTCCTTAAGGGTTTTTTAGAACTACTTGAATATGCGGATGAACATGATGGCATTTTGGCAATGTTAGGAATTGCGGTAACAATTATTATTTTTCGTAGAGAAGTTGCTAACAATTTTTACACTTTAGAAAAGGAAAATTTTAATAAAGTGTTTGAGCCGGCTTATAAGATTATACCTCAAAAAATAAAGCAACTTGAGAATGCGGGAATTGAGCAGTGGAATCAATGCTTTGAAGAATTGTTAGGTGAATTTTCAAAAATGTTAGATGGAGCAAATTATTTTCGATATACGATGCCATATTTGTATAAACTTATAGAGATGTATGTTGATGAAATTGAGGATCTTTCAAGGCATGATAATTGGAGATTATATAGATGTTCTGAAAGACAACTACAATTAGTTACAAAAAAATCGCGTAGGATAATAAGATCGATTGACAATGCATCTAAAGGTAAAGTATTTATAATAAAATTAAGTGGATTAAAGTGGATTCGAAAAATAAAAGATGTAGTTATGAGATTAATTGTGGATCAACCGTACGACAGAATTGCGAGTCAGGTAAAAAAGTTGTCTTGTTATGAAGCTGTTACATTCAATGACACAAGAGGAGAAATATATTCAGAAGAGGAACTTGATAGACTTAAGTGGGGGCATATACAGATTTGTTCTAAAACAGGTTACAATGTGGTTAAGGTAGTTCCAATTCAAAAAACAGGAATAGTTCGTTTTGGATATTCATTTAATTTTCGAATTGGGAGAAGAATCGGAAGAATTACAATAAAAACCCCAAAAGATAGGAGTGTGAAAATTCGCCAATTACATCATATTGTAAAATTAGATCTAGTAGATACATGGGCTCATAAATTGGTGATAATATGGAAAAAGGAAGATGATAATTGTTTGTATTATGATGTGGTAAAAATTAGACGTTACATAGCTTAATATCAAAAATAGTGATTGCCAGCCGAAATGGCTGGCAATTGGTGTATACATGCAAATTTGGTTAGTGGTCAGGGGCTTATTCTGTAAAAAACGCCATAGCCTCTGTGCATATAATCATTCATATCAAAAATTTTTTACATCTAAGACAAGTGTTATGAGTAGTTAAAATAAAACAAATATTGTATGTTGTCAAAATGTGTAATGGATTTTATTGGAGATAAAAGATGTTTAATTACAAAAACCTGTGTGACTACGAATTTGAAATATTGTGCAAAGATATAATGCAGAAGAAGCTGGGTGTTCCACTTCAGATATTTGCGAGGGGCCGTGATGGAGGCATTGATATAACTGATGATACTGTGAGCAAAAATGTTGTTATACAGGTCAAGCATTATATCAATAGCAAATACAGTGATCTTATATCAAGCCTGAAGAAGGAGGTTTCGAAGGTTGCTGAGCTGAAACCGGAGAAATATTATGTGTGCAGCGCATTGGAGCTTACCCCTGCAAATAAGACGGAGATTTTCAATTTGTTTGCGGGATACATGGAAGGTTCATGTAATATATTGTCGTTGAATGATATAGATGAGTATCTGCAGGATCCGGCAAATATGGATATAGTGCGCAAGCATTACAAATTGTGGCTTGAATCCGCAAATATATTGGAAGAGATTGATAGCAGAGATATTTTTATAGATTGCGAAACGCTTCTCTACAACATAAAAGAGGAACAGAGAGAATTTGTTGAAACATTGAGCTACAGACAGTGTATAGATGTCCTTGAGCGTAATCGTTTGTTGATGATTCTTGGAATGCCGGGAACTGGAAAGACCATGACGACCAAGATGCTTGCTTTGTATTACGCAGCACTGGGTTACCGGATTATTTATACGACAAATGGGGATCTGCAGAGCATAAAGAAAGCTTTGTCAGTTGATAAGGAATCTAAAGAGATTATTCTGTTGGATGACTGCCTTGGACAGTATTACTTCAGAATGAAGGACACCCAGGAAAATGAACTGATGTCTTTGATCAAATATGTGTTGATGCATAAGAACAAGAAACTCATCATGAACTCCAGGGTGACGATATTTCAGCATGCGAAGGAAGCTTACATAGAGCTGAACAGTTTTATAGACACGGAGAAGGTGCGGCTCCAGTATATTGATATGGATTCTATGACCATTGAAGACAAGGGAAGGATATTCAAGAATCATTTGTATTTCAGAAATATACCATCGGATCATTATGTTCAGATCCTGAAAAATAATAATTATCGTTGGATAGTCAAACACAGGAATTATACACCGCGTATCATAGAGTATGTTACGCGGCAAAATGTATCCAACAAGATTGCTGCTGGCGAATATTGTGAATTTATAAGGAGATGCCTGGATAATCCTACTGAAATCTGGAGAGATGAGTTTAACAACAGGCTCAAGGCAGAAGACAGGATTTTCCTTACCTCACTGTTTTCGTTGACGGAAGTTGGTGTGGAGGACAAGGTACTGCGCAGAGTATTCAATGCTCGTATTACGAAAAGAACTGATATAGACACAACCCGAAATGTGTGGGAAACAGTATTGAAGCGGATGGAGGGAACATTTGTCAAGATCATAGAGAACAAAGGCGTGCGGCAAATTGGAGCTATCAACCCATCTGTAAATGATTTTTTGAAGAATTATCTGGACGAGAATGAACCTGAGGTTGAAGAAATCGGGAGAAACGCCACGGAATATATTCAGATTGTCAGAGGATTCGGCCCGGACATAGTGGATATTGTTAGATCTGGAGATGCAAGTAAATACAATTTCAAAAGCGATGTTGAAAGGCAGCTTGTCATATTGTCGAATATATGTGAGCTGGGTATATGCATGGAGCAATACAGAGATATTGTCAGGACATTTGTGGAGTCTTTGCCATATGCGTTTTATAACAAAGCAAGTACATTTACTGTAGTGCCTTCTTTGCTTTCAGAGCCGCTGGCATCATATTATGGTACACGTGAACATTTGTCGTCAGAGGCGTTGGATGACCTGCTGGATTCGATGGATTTTGACGATTTTTGTGTATTTGAAGAAAATCTGAAGAATAATGGACTGGAACTGTGTGAACTGGTGGACAGTGATGTTGTTCTGGAAAAGCTGGACAAGGCCATGCGGGATTACATAGATGGATATGACAGATCCGAAAGTTATACAAATCAGGATACATATGAACTTTTTAAGGAGAATACGATATACAACGGAGTGTATCATGAGGTTGATGTAGATAAGGTTGTAAATATTTTAGCGGATTGCGTGCGGGATGATATATATGACGATGTGACAGGTAAATTGGCAGTATTCCCTTGTGCGATAACAGATGACATTGACTTATCCAGATATGATATCTGGGCGAATGCTGGTGAGATTGAGAGTTATGTGTGCGATGTGCTGGCTGATCCTGGTGACAGAGATTATGGCGATTTTTATGATGGTGATAGTTCTTATTCGGGGCATTTGGATGGGATGGATGAGTTGGATTTTATATTTGCGGAGTGATGACTTTAGGCATACTAAGCAATGAGTTAATATCATTGCTAACATGGACAGAAAAAATATATACATGTTTACTAATTAAGATAAGGGAAAAGATTATGAATAAGGGTAAAGAAAGAAAAAAATGTTATGTTGATTTAAAAAAAGAATTTACTATTTACAAATATGTATGTCGTAGACGTATAAAATTTAATGAGAGAAAAAGTTTGAACGATCTAGTTAAATTCGATACCCATAATGAATGGATACACTATGTAGTATGTTCAAATAAAGTCTATTCAAAAGATGAACTAGAGGAATTTAGAGCATATCTCATACAAAGACAAAGAAATATTAATCCGAGTAAGGAGTATTGGTCACTATCGGTGCCGGTTTGTATGACTATAATCCTCGATAGAGCGATGAATATGTTGGATGTTTTGGGAAAAATTCAAAAGAAATCAGTGGGAATAATAATGGTTATAATTATAGGAGTGTTTGTTATTGAAGTATTTATAGTAGGAGTACTGGTGTTTCTTATAAAAAATATAGGAGATTATGAAGATAGAATAAATTTTTATAAAGATTATATATCTATAATTGAGAACATGATAAAAAAATTATAGTAAAATTCTATGTTGTACAATACTAAGAGTTAAATCAAATTTTTATTTGTTCACAATAATTTCGGGGGGATATAACCAGCAAAACTAAGTCAAAAATGCTCCTTGAAATACCCCACCCGCTTCTATATAATTAAGATATATTTGTTACGGAAAATGAACTATTTAGCCCGGTTTTACAGGGCTGAAGTTCAATACCAGGGAGGATTTACTATGAGGTTGGTTACAAGATCGGATTTTGATGGACTTGCGTGTGGCGCACTGCTGAAGGAAGCGGGAATTATTGATCATTGGAAGTTTGCGCATCCGAAGGATCTTCAGGACGGATTGATCGAGGTTACGGAGGATGACTGCCTTGCAAATGTGCCATTTGTTGAGGGCTGTGGACTTTGGTTCGATCATCATTCAAGTGAGCATGAGAGACTGGCGCTTGAGGGTAAATACAAGGGGGAGAGTCGTATAACTCCATCGTGCGCTAGAATAATCTATGAGTATTATGGAGGCAGAGAGAGATTTCCGCAGTTTGACGATATGATGGAGGCTGTTGATAAGGTTGATTCAGGTAATCTTACCATCGATGAGGTACAGAATCCAAAGGGATGGATACTTATTGGATTCCTGATGGATCCTAGAACCGGACTTGGAAGATTCAGGAATTTCACCATATCAAACTACCAGCTTATGGAGAAGCTTATAGATGCATGTCGTACCATGACCACTGATGAGATACTTGCCATGCCGGATATACAGGAGAGAATAGTTCTGTATAATGAGCAGACAGAGAAGTTCAAGGAGATGGTCAAGGCACATACCATAGTGGACGGTAATCTTATCATAAGCGATCTTCGCGGAGTGGATCCGATATACACCGGCAATCGTTTCATGATATACAGTATGTATCCTGAACAGAATGTGTCAGCGTGGATAGTAAGCGGACGTGGTGGACAGGGATGTTCGGCAGCAGTTGGATACAGTATCCTGAACCGCACAGCGACCATGGATGTTGGAAGCCTTATGCTCAAGTATGGTGGCGGTGGACACAGGAAGGTTGGTACGTGTCAGTTCAAGGATGACGAGATGGATACAAGACTTCCTCAGATGCTTGAGGAGCTCAAGGCTCAGGCTAATTCATAAGAAATATTGACAAAAAATAACCGAATGATACAAGTTTTAATTCGTATCATTCGGTTATTTTTTATGTTATAAAAATGTTCTTAAAGGTCTTCTTAAAGATTAGTCTCTCTGGAACAGATCTCTTGTGTATACCTTGTCTTTGATGTCGTCGAGGCATGAATTGTACCTGTTGGCGATGACAGCGTCGGACATGGATTTGAATTTGTCTAGGTCATTTACAACTTTGCTTCCGAAGAATGTGGTTCCGTCTTCAAGGGTTGGCTCGTATACAACGACGGTTGCGCCCTTGGCTTTGATACGCTTCATGACACCCTGTATACTGCTCTGGCGGAAGTTGTCGGAGTTGCTCTTCATCGTCAGTCTGTATACACCTATGACACATTCCTTCTCCTGGGCTGCTGAGTAATCCCCGTTATTGTTGTAGTCGTAGTAGCCTGCGATGGAGAGAACGCGGTCTGCGATGAAGTCCTTTCTCGTTCTGTTGCTCTCAACGATGGCGCTCATCATATTCTGGGGCACGTCGTTGTAGTTGGCAAGGAGCTGCTTTGTATCCTTTGGCAGACAGTATCCGCCGTATCCAAATGATGGGTTGTTGTAGTGTGTTCCGATTCTTGGGTCGAGACATACGCCGTTTATGATGTCCTGTGTGTTAAGTCCCTTCATCTCTGCGTATGTGTCAAGCTCGTTGAAGTAGGACACGCGGAGTGCGAGATAGGTATTTGCAAATAACTTTACAGCCTCAGCTTCGGTGAAGCCCATGAACAGAGTGTCTATATCTTCCTTGAGGGCACCCTCCTGAAGCAGTGCGGCAAATGTATGGGATGCCTTAACTATCTTCTCGTCATTCTTGTCTGTGCTGACAATTATCCTTGATGGATAGAGGTTGTCGTACAGTGCCTTTGATTCACGAAGAAACTCTGGGCTGAAAATGATATTTGACGTGTTGTATTTCTTCCTTACGGACTCGGTATATCCAACTGGTATAGTTGATTTGATGACCATGATGGCATCCGGGTTGACCTTGAGGACGAGCTCGATAACGGCCTCAACGGCTGATGTGTCGAAATAGTTCTTGTTGCTGTCGTAGTTTGTCGGAGCAGCTATGATTACGAAATCTGCATCCTTGTATGCTGATTTGCCATCGAGAGTTGCTGTGAGATCAAGCTCCTTCTCGGCGAGATATTTCTCAATATAGTCGTCCTGTATAGGGGATTTCTTGTTGTTGATGAGATCAACCTTTTCAGGGATGATGTCAACTGCCGTTACATGGTTGTGCTGTGCCAGCAGGGTCGCAATGGACAGACCAACGTAACCGGTTCCTGCCACTGCAATGTTCAGTGGGGATGGAGACTCGAGCTTGTGTGCGCCAGCATTGATGAACATTTCTGTGAGGTCGAAGTTCAAAACCTCTGACAAACTTTCGAGCTGCTCTATAGAAGGAACAAAATCCTTCTGCTCTATTCTGGAAATGAGTGCTCTGTTGATACCGGTTGCATCGGCGAGCTGAGCCTGGGTCATACCCTTTTCTTTTCTTCCGTTCATGACAGTGTCAGCGAGACGTGACTGTGATAATTTCTTCATGATCAAAATTCCTTTCTCTGATGAGTATTCTCTATTATTCTTAGAAGTATTATTCAAAACTAGCAACAAATGTTAATATTTATAACATTTACAATGCCATAATACATGTAAAAACGGCATAAATCAAGAGAAAAATGTATTTTAAACATAAAGCCATACACAATTAATGTTAATTAAAATAACATGCATAAAACAACTGAAAATATAGTTTATTTCAACGCAACATCGAGTCTTATCGGATTGTGATCGCTGTTTTTAAAATCCAGATCTATGGTCTCTGTGGAGTTGATCTGCAAATTGCTCGATACTATGAATCCGTCGATGACATAATATTGGAAACTCTCGTGGTCGCTTCCTTCGTATGGTTTGTCCAGGGATCGGCATGTCGGAGCTGAGGAATCGGTGATGCAGGTGAAGGAATCTCCAAATTCAGATACATCTATACTCCCTGGTGCCCACAGGTCAGCGGATTGCTGAGGGTATGCGGACAGATTCACATTTGAAAATGTCTGGTTGAAGTCGCCTCCTGCGATAACGTAGTTCCCTGCTGCCGCCTCATTTTGGAGAATGTCGGCGAGCATCCTGGTCTGGGCGGCTTTGCCCTCGCCTGAGTCATAAGCCTCCAGGTGTAGATTTACTATGACGAGTTCGTGTTCACTTCCGGCGATCGGTATTCTGGACACGATCAGGCATCTTTTCAGGTTGCACAGTCTGATCGGATAGGTAAATGGACATGGAAGTTGTATTCTTTCTGCATCCGATACTTCAAATGTGCTGAGAGTCATTATCCCCGATGTCACTCTGCCGATCGGTGGAAGTGGATATGGAACCATGAGTGTTTTGTAGTTGTAGGCGTATGAGCTTGTGTATGACGGCAGCTTTTCCCTCAAAATATCGGCTTCGTTTATCTTGTGGCTTCTGGATGATCGTTCATCGACCTCCTGGAGAAGAAAGATGTCAGCGGCAAGTGAATTCAGCTCTGATGTGATGGCCTCCATATTGTCATTTACCTGCTTTGCGGTGGAAGTGTACACACTGTCTCCTCCGTCCATGAAAAAGTCAGCATTTGCACCGAGGGATCCGTAGCCGAGATTCCATGTCACGATGGATATGGAGTCGCCGACAGATGGTGAAAGCTTGGCTGAGTCGGTTGCATTTTTGCCAAATGTGCTTCCGGATGTGACCTCAAGGGATTCGGAATCGTCTGGCTTGTATTCTGTTATAGTGAGAACTCCTACAAATATTATGGCGGCCGCAAGGATTACGCCGAGGACGATACAAGTTATTTTTAGAATCTTTTTTGCTATTATCATGTTGGATATTTCCTGTTCTATATTTGTTCAGCCCGTCCAAATGGTTAGTTGGACTGACATGTAAAGTATATCAGACGCGGTGGGTGTAAACAATGTGTAAAATGACACATGTTGGGAATCGTGGTATAATGTAGCACGCTGATGCGTGCGCAGGTCATCGTGATGACACATGACGACATATGATATAATGTAGCATGCTGATGAGGCGTAGGTCATCGCGCATATGTGAGACGTATGATATAATGAGCACAAGTGAGCCAACATGCTTGCATGATTGGCGAGCGGCGAATTGGATCATGATAGTTGCGACAGCAACGGAAAGCACCGTAGGTGCGAATCATGATATAATGAGCAACGAGACATAGTATAGTATAAATTTTTGAGGGGAATTTATGTTTGAACTTATTATAAAAGATATAATGGAGGTCGCGGGCTACCTTCCGATAGGTATTTTGTGCGGGTGCATAGCAGTCGTTACTTATCTCGTGTATACAGTGAGTCCTGCAGGAAAAAAGGTCAGTGCCGGCGGACGTGTGAAGAAGTCAATAGTGTGGTTCCTGCTGGTGGTGTATCTGGCGGTGATGGCAGTTACTGTGTTCCTGTCCAGAGAGCCGGGCTCAAGGCAAGGCATTGACATGACGCTGTTTCAGACGTGGGGAGTGACGCCCCAGGAGCACGCATTTGTCATAGAGAATATATTGCTCTTTGTGCCGTTCGGCGTGCTTTTCCCGCTTGCGGTGGCTGGAAGTAAGAATGGCGATGGCAGGGCGGTAGACAGGTTGTCCAAATGCACTGTACTGTTTGGATTTCTGTGCAGTGTCTGCATAGAGACGGTTCAGCTTATAACGGAGCGCGGTTACTGCCAGCTCGATGATGTAGTTATGAATACCCTCGGAAGCCTTGCGGGATATATTATATTTTTAATTATAAAAAAGATGAAAAATATAAAAAAAATGGAGGAATAGATCATGCCATGTACAACAATATTGGTAGGAAAAAATGCGTCTTATGACGGTTCAACAATAATAGCGAGAAATGACGATTCGGGTGCCGGTTCGTACACGCCGAAGAAATATGTGGTTGTGAAGCCGGAGGAGCAGCCAAGAATATACAAGTCGGAGATATCCCATGTGGAGATTGAACTTCCGGATGATCCGATGCGTTACACCTGTGTTCCAAATGCGCTGGCGGGCGAAGGAATCTGGGCGGCAAGCGGAGTGAATTCTGCAAATGTGGCTATGACGGCGACGGAGACCATAACCTCAAATCCAAGAGTGCTCGGCGCGGATCCACTGGTGTGCTATGAGCCTGCGGAGGGAGATAAGCCTGAGAAGACTGGAGGTATCGGCGAGGAGGATATAGTCAGCATTACACTTCCATATATAAAGAGCGCAAGAGAGGGCGTGAAGAGGCTTGGCAGCCTGCTTGAACGATATGGAACCTATGAGATGAACGGAATTGCATTTCAGGATGTAGACGAGATCTGGTGGCTTGAGACCATCGGAGGACATCATTGGATTGCGAGAAAAGTTCCTGATGATGTGTATGTTGTCATGCCAAACCAGTTTGGTATGGACGAATTTGATATGGCAGATGCAATGGGAGCGCAGAGCGAGTTCATGTGCTCGGCAGATCTTCCAGCATTTATAGAGAAGTATCATCTGAACGTGGAGAATATGGAGGACACGATCTGTCCACGGGATATATTCGGCAGTCACGACGATGCGGATCACATGTACAACACCCCGAGGGCATGGTTCATGGAGCGGACGCTCAACCCGAATTCGGCAGTCTGGGACGGACCGGATGCGGACTTTACGCCGGTTTCGGATGACATTCCATGGTGCATGATACCAGAGAAGAAGATAACCATGGAGGATGTGAAGTATGTGCTTTCTTCGCATTATCAGGGAACTCAGTATGATCCGTACGGCAATTACGGCGACAATAAGATGCGCGGGGCATATAGATCGATAGGTGTGAACAGGACGGATTTCATGTCGGCGATCCAGATGAGACCATATGTTGGAGAGGAGATCTGCGCTGTACAGTGGATAGCATTTGCATCGAATGCATTCAATGTCATGGTTCCTTTCTATGCAAATGTAGACACGACTCCTGAGTATCTAGCAAATACAGGGGCGGATATTTCCACGGACAACTTCTACTGGACCAGCCGTATGATCGCGGCGATGGCGGATGCATCTTATGCGAAGTCGGTGTTCCATATCGAAAGGTACGAGGAGAAAGTCATGTCCAAGGCACATGAGATAATATACAGATATGATGATATTATGAATGAACAGCCATTGGGCGAGAAACTCCGCCAGCAGGCCAACCAGGAGACCACAGACATGGTGAGACGTGAGGCAAATGCAACCCTTGGCAGGGTTCTCTATGAACTCAGCAATCAGATGAAGAACTCGTATTCAAGATCTGATGCGTAGTAGGCAATGAGTGGCCGCTTACAGGTTATGATTATCCCTGTATTTACCCGGAGTCATGCCGTATTTCTTCTTAAACATCCTGTTGAAGTAGGACAGGTTGAAGAAGCCGCAGTTCTCCGCGACGGAGAGTATGCTCTCGTCATTGGAGGAGAGAAGTCTTGCGGCAACATTCAGCCTGAAGTCGTTCAGATATGATACAAATGACACCCCCATGGTGTTCTTGAAAAATCGCATAAAATGGGATTCAGAGAATCCACAGTAGGAGGCTATATCCGTTATGGATATGGCCTCTTTGTAATTTTCGTCTATGTAGGAGAGGATGAGTTTTGTTCTCTCCAGATCCCTGGCTCGGTTCTTCCTGTCTGCCTCATCCCTTGCGGTGGAGTTGGCATAGAGAATGTAGAAGAATTCAAAATAGCATCCCTTAAGTGCAAGGTGGTATCCCTTTGGCGTCTCTGAGCAGAGCTTGTCTACCCTGTTAAGACACGCGGAAAGAGACGGATATAATGGATCGTCCCTGTCATAAATACTCTTGATATCCACGTCGCCCGCCAGCAGAGGCAGGAAAAACTCGCTGTCCAGTGAGTCGTGATTTCTGGATCTGAACATGTCGACGGAGAAAAGAATATTCTCATATTCCATTGAATAGCCTTCGTGCTGGGAGATTCCGTGAATGTGTCCTGGCAGGATAATGACTATGTCACCCTCCTCAACATAGTGAGTTGTGAAGTCCACAGTCACATTTCCCTTGCCTTTTTTGATATAGATAATCTCCATAAATTCATGCCAGTGCAGAGACACAGAATTGAAGTCAAGTGGTATGGAGCACAGGTAAGTATTGTACGGAAACATTGGGTCCGCATGGGTCTTATTCTCCAGAAGATTTTCGTATTCAAGACTGTTCATATAACCATGTGCCTCCTTTTTGTTAATTCGACGATTTTTTACAGTTTTTACATATTGTACATCATCAAGATGATAGAATTGTACAATTAATTGCTTATATAATGCAAGCATAAAAGGGGAAATGCTAATAAAATACAAGCCATAACAGGAACTGTTCAGGAGGTATCATATATGAGTAAAGCGTTGGAGCGTGGCGCAGGAATACTCCTGCCGATAAGCAGCCTCCCATCACCATATGGAATTGGAACCATGGGAAGAGATGCTTATGATTTTGTTGATATGTTGAAAAGAGCAGGGCAGAAGTACTGGCAGGTGCTTCCGATAGGACCAACAAGCTTCGGTGACAGTCCTTATCAGTCGTTTTCAGCATTTGCGGGCAATCCGTATTTTATCGATCTGGATACATTGATAGCTGAAGGGCTTCTCAAGAAAGAGGAGGTAGAATCCTACAAATGGGCTGACAGTGATGACGAGATCGACTACGCCAGAATATACAGACAGAGATTTGAAGTTCTCAGAAAAGCATTTGGCAGATCAGAGCACAAAGACAGCAGGGATTACGTAGATTTCATAGAGGAAAATGAACAGTGGATAGATGACTATGCGCTGTATATGGCGATCAAGGCTGATCATAACAATAGAGAATGGCTTGCGTGGGAACCGGCGATCAAGAAGAGAAAGCCGGAGGCTATGGCAGCTTACAGAGAAAAGCTTGGTGAAGACGTGGAATTCTACAAATTCCTTCAGTTCAAGTTCTACGAGCAGTGGATGCCATTAAAAGAGTATGCCAACAGAAACGGCATAAGCATCATTGGAGATATTCCAATCTATGTGGCACTGGACAGTGCTGATGTGTGGGCTAACACAGACCAGTTCCAGCTGTCCGGAAGCCTTGCACCGGCGGTTGTGGCAGGATGCCCACCAGACATGTTCTCAAGCTACGGACAGAAGTGGGGTAACCCGATTTATGACTGGGATGTCATGGAGAAGGATGATTTTGCGTGGTGGAAGAAGAGAATTGCTGCATCTGCAAAGCTCTACGACGTGATCCGTATAGATCATTTTATCGGAATAGTCAGATACTACAGCATCCCGGCAAATGGCGAGCCGAAGGATGGCTACTACAGACAGGGACCGGGAAAGAAACTCATCGATGCTATAGACAGTGCCATAGGCTCATCCAAGGTTATAGCTGAGGACCTCGGCGTGGTCGTGCCAGAGGTTCAGAAGCTGGTGAAGGAATCCGGTTATCCGGGCATGAAGGTGTTGGAATTTGCATTTGACGGCAATACGGCAAATGAATATCTGCCGCACAATCACGCAAAGAACTACGTAGCGTATATCGGAACCCACGATAATGATATGCTGAAAAGTTATATCAGCGGACAGAGTGAGGAGCTTCAGGAATATATGATGAAGTACCTCATGGCGAACAGCCTGGATGATGTGGCAGAGAAGATGATACATGCACTTTACATGAGCTCAGCGGACACGGTCATACTTCAGATGCAGGATATTCTGGGCAAGGACAACAGTGCCAGAATGAACTATCCATCAACGCTTGGCGGCAACTGGAAGTGGAGGCTTACCAAGGGCGCAACATGGGAATTTACACAGGAACATATAGATAAATTAAGGGATCTCACCAGACTGTATGGAAGATAATGTGTCAAGTTTTCTGTGAAAACTTGACATGTAGCATCAGCTCTCGCCGAAGGCGACTCAGAATGAGCTGATGTTCAAGCAAACAGGGTGAAGACGTATATTTGTAAGGAGGATATTATGTTAAAGGACATTTGCATGAAGAAATACAACAAGGAGATCAAGGATTGTACAAATGAGGAGATATACTTCGCACTCCTTGATATGACAAAGAAGCTCGCAGACGGAAAGGTTTCAGAGGAGGGACAGAAGAAGGTTTATTACATCTCAGCAGAGTTCCTCATAGGAAAGCTTCTCTCGAACAATCTCATCAACCTTGGTGTATTTGACGAGGTTAAACAGGTGCTTGCTGAGAATGGCAAGAGCATCTATGACATAGAGGAGGTTGAACCGGAGCCATCACTTGGAAATGGCGGTCTTGGAAGACTTGCAGCATGTTTCCTCGACTCCATGGCAACCCTCGGACTTCACGGAGATGGAATTGGACTTAATTACCACATGGGTCTGTTCAAGCAGGTATTTGAGAACAACTACCAGAAGGAGACTGCAAATCCTTGGATTGAGGCAGACAGCTGGCTCGAGAAGACAGACGTTACCAACACGATCACATTTGGCAATCTGAAAGTCCAGTCAAGAATGTACGATATAGATGTAACCGGATACGAGAACAGAACAAATAAGCTCCACCTCTTCGATATCGAGAGCGTTGACGAGTCCATCATGGAGCCGGGTGGAATTAACTTCGACAAGACAGACATTGCAAAGAACCTGACACTCTGCCTGTACCCGGACGACAGCGATGAGGCTGGAAATCTTCTCCGTATCTACCAGCAGTATTTCATGGTGGCAAATGGTGCAAAGCTCATTCTTGATGAGGCTAAGGCAAAGGGTTCAAATCTTCACGACCTGGCTGATTATGCAGCAGTTCAGATCAATGATACACATCCTTCAATGGTGATTCCTGAGTTCATCAGACTTCTTACCGCCGAGGGCATCTCATTTGACGAGGCTACAGAGATCGTGACAGAGGTGTGCGCATACACCAACCACACTATCCTTGCAGAGGCTCTTGAGAAGTGGCCGCTTGCTTACCTTGAGAAGGTTGTTCCACAGCTTGTTCCTATCATCAAGAAGCTGGACGAGAAGGTTCGTAACAGATACAAGGATGAGAGCGTATATATCATTGACAAGGATCAGAGAGTGCACATGGCACACATCGATATACATTATAGCCACAGTGTAAACGGTGTTGCATACCTTCACACAGAGATCCTCAAGGATTCTGAGCTGAACAACTTCTACAAGATCTATCCTGAGAAGTTCAACAACAAGACAAATGGTATCACATTCAGAAGATGGCTTCTCCACTGCAACGAGCAGCTTGCAGCTTATATCACAGAGCTCATCGGTGACGGCTACAAGAAGGATGCAGAGAAACTGAGTGACCTCGCTAAGTTCTATGATGATGATGCAGTCCTTGGCAGGATCATGGATATCAAGAAGCAGAACAAGGTCGTTCTCAAGGATTACCTTAAGGAGACACAGAACATTGACATAGATGAGAATTCTATCTTTGACATACAGGTTAAGAGACTTCATGAGTACAAGCGTCAGCAGATGAACGCACTCTGGGTTATCCACAAGTACTTCGATATCAAGGCAGGAAATCTTCCAAAGACTCCTGTGACTGTAATATTTGGCGCAAAGGCAGCTCCTGCATACACCATCGCAAAGGATATCATTCATCTCATCCTCTGCCTGCAGCAGCTCATCGATAATGACCCAGAGGTAAGTCCATACCTCAAGGTTGTCATGATCGAGAACTACAATGTGTCAAAGGCAGCAAAGATCATACCTGCATGTGACATTTCAGAGCAGATCTCACTTGCATCAAAGGAGGCATCAGGTACCGGAAACATGAAGTTCATGCTGAATGGCGCGCTTACACTCGGAACAAGAGATGGTGCAAATGTTGAGATTGGTGAGCTTGTCGGCGAGGATAACATTTACTTCTTCGGCGAGTCAAGCGAGGCAGTCATCGACCACTATGCAAAGGCTGATTATGTGTCAAAGGATTACTACGAGCAGCCTGAGATCAAGCAGCTTGTTGATTTTATCGTGAGCGATGAACTCCTTGAGATCGGACAGAAGGAAAGCCTTGAGAGACTTCACAACGAGCTTATCGTAAAGGATTGGTTCATGACACTCCTCGATGTTGAGGATTATATCAAGACCAAGGAAGGCGTACTTGTAGACTACGAGGACCGTAAGACTTGGGCAAAGAAGGCACTTGTCAACATCAGCAAGGCTGGATTCTTCTCATCAGACAGAACCATCGCTGAGTACAACAAGGACATTTGGAGATTATAATATAAAACTTAGTTTATTTCACAGCAGGGGACGGAGGGGTCAGGCACCTCCGTCCCCTTTTGATTTAGGTTTTGGTGGCGAACAGGAAGTAAGTCGGTTATAATTAAATATACTAAAGTTGTAATGTGATGCGAAAACAGTTCACATCAAGAAAAAGGAAGGCGGTGGAGAGATGTATAGAATACTGATCGTTGATGACGAGAGAATAGAGAGAAACGGGATAAGATTCCTCCTGAAAAAGCTGAATATGGAATTTGATATCGACGAGGCGGTAAACGGTCTTGATGCATTGGAGAAGATGCGTCAGGAGAATTATGATATCCTCCTCACCGATGTGAAGATGCCTTTCATGGACGGTATAGAACTCATTGACAATGTGGTAAATGAGAAGAAGAAAATGAGATGTGTGATATTCAGCGGCTGCAATGAATTTGACTATGCAAAGAGAGCAATAAGGCTGGGAGTTGTGGATTATATATTGAAACCGGTCGACCCGAAGGAGTTTAAGGAGACGTTGGAGAAGGTTGTGGATGAGCTAGAGGCGGCTAAAGCCTCGGATGAGCTCAAGAGCAAGAGCATGGAATTCCTTTATGAGCATGCGCTATATATGCTTGTAAATGGCGAAGATATAGAGAGTATACGCAGAGAGTACAACGGTCTGAACCTGAATTTCGCCAGATTTAAGAGAATTCTGCTGGTTGAATTTAATCACGATTTCTTTGGAAGACGAGATGTAGATTTCAAGAAAAATGAGAAGATATTGGCACTTGGAATACAGAGATATCTCAATCTGAATCAACAGCAGGAACTTATTTTTCTGGGCGATGAAACAGATGCGGTTTACACGGCCCAGGAGCTTGCCAGGATAATTAAAAGTGATTACGATGAGGAATGCTTTATAGCGGTTTCATCGGATATAGAGAACCCTGAGGACATGAAACAGAAGGTTGATGAGCTTGATGAGCTTATGGACAATAAGTTTTATCATCCGGAGATAAAGGTGTTCTACCCAAATATGGAGAGCGATTCGTCAGGAATGATCCAGTTTGATGATGACACTCTCATGAAACAGATGAAACAGGACATCAAGATGAAGGATGTGGAGGCACTCAGGGAACATTTTGACAAATTCTGTGAAAAGTACAGGCACAAGAATGAGTGTTCACAGATATATATAAAGTTTCTCTACTCAAATCTTTTGAAGGACATATATGGCAGTATAGATGGGACCAGTGAGGCGGATCTTAACAAAGATGTTGAAAAGATGTATATGACGACGGATTTTCAGAGCCTTACAGGTCTCGTTGAGGTTGCGATAGACAGACTGGCGGCCTGCTTTGAGGACAAGAGTCAGACCGGACATAAGGAAGTGGAGATAGTAAAGCAGTATATTTACAGAAATTACGGGAGCGAGCTTGGCATAGATATGCTTGCGGATATGGTATATCTTGCCCCAAGTTATCTCAGCACAGTGTTTAAGAAAGAGACGGGACAGAACCTGAGCAAATTTATCAAGTCATACAGAATGGAGCGGGCAAGGGATATGCTTGAGAATAGTATGGCGAAGATTGTAGATATAGGTGCGATGTGTGGTTATCAGAATGTATCCTATTTTTGCTCGAGTTTCAGGGAGTTTTATGGAGTGAGCCCTCAGAAATTCAGGGAGAGCGGTGTTGCAGGCGGTGAGTAGACATACAGCAGACTTGGAAAAGGACGATTGCAGAACTCGTTAAGCAGGGGGATCGTAGATGAACAAAGGTGGAGTCAAGAAGAGATTTCGTGATATGAAGCTGACTGGCAAAATGGTTGTTATTTATCTGCTGGCCGGACTTGTGCCTGTTATGATAATACTGGGTATAACATATATGGAGATGAAAAAGATCCTGTGGGCCCGGGAGACAACGATCTTGGAATCTTATGTCAGCCAGACCACGGATTCCATGGACAATGAATTGGAGATATATAACAACCTCTCTAAATATATATCGTATAACCAGTCGATTGCAAAGATACTGAGCGCAGATCAATCGGCATATCAGAATTATGAGCAGTTCAGTACGGTGATCGATCCTCTGCTGGCATCAATCATGTATTTCCATGAGGATGTAAACCAGGTCACGATATATACTGATGCCAGTGATGTGAAACATGGGTCAACAGTTGCACCGTTAAAAGATCTGGCGGATGGAACGCATGCATATGATGATCTGGATAACAATATACACTGGCATATTGATCTGGAAAGCCGAACTGCATTTTCAGTCAGCCGGATGGCTATGCTGGAGCAGAAAGGTGCCAAGGGCGTTTTGTATGTAGGCGTGGATTATGACAGTGTATTTCAACCGTTTTATACAGAGACAATGTTTGATAATTATGGGCTTATCATAGAGGATGAGTATGGACATATGATATTCAACAAGAATACATTTGCCGATGAGCAGTCAGCATATGAATTGGATGTGGATAAATTCGATGTTCTGAGAGAGATGGAAAATTCAGGGTATCAGTTCATAGATAAGACGTCCAAGGCGACCGGCTGGAACATATGTGTATACAAACCGAACAAACTTATAATCTCATCGGTTCGTCCGATACTTATAATAGCGGTGGCGGCACTTCTGGTAAGTATGCTCGCAGGTATATTATGTATAAATATGGTATCAGAATTTATAACGAAGCGAATCAAAAATCTTCAGAAGACTATGAAGGCCACCGAGACAGGAAATCTGGGCATGGTTATAGAAAATGACAGTACAGATGAGATTGGTGATCTTATAAATGGCTACAACAGCATGAGTAAGCGCCTTGATGAGACTGTCAATGAGGTATATCAGAGCAAGATCAAGGAAAAAGAATACGAGATGAGGGCACTTCAGGCCCAGATCAATCCGCATTTCCTGTACAATTCTCTGTCTATGATCAATTGGAAAGCTCTTGAGGCAGAGCAGGATGACATAAGCCGGATCACCTTGTCTCTGTCCACATTCTACAGGACAGCCCTGAACAAAGGAAAAAACATCCTGCTTGTCAAAGATGAGATAGCAAATATCAAGTCGTATCTTGATATCCAGCTTGCCATGCATGACAACAGCTTTGATGTGGTGTACGACATAGATGACAGTATCTTAAAATACGAAACATTGAATCTGATACTCCAGCCGCTGCTTGAAAATGCGATAGGGCATGGAATTGACGTCAAGACTGACGGCAGAGGAGAGATACGCATAGAGGGAAAGGAGAATGGAGATTTCATTGACTTTACCGTATCTGACAACGGTATCGGAATGACAAAGACCCAGGCCGCCCTGATCCTGTCGAAGTCGTCCAATGGCTACGGTGTGTCAAATGTAAACGAGAGGATCAAGCTATATTATGGAGAGAAGTACGCGGTGAAGATCGAAAGCACCCCAGGAGCCGGCACGAAGGTAATGCTCCACTTCCCAAAGAGAGTAGAAAACTAGAAAATTATACAAAAATTATACCTTTTCATAGAAATTCTACGAAAAGGCGAGAATACGAAGAGAGGATGTACCTTTTGAAGCTTATTAAAGCTCAAAAGGTACATTTTTTTATACTTTATAATAACAAAACCAGTTATCGGCGAAAAATAAAACAAAATCTATATATGTAATAAAATCTATATATGAGAGACATAATAACATTGCTAACATTCTTTTGGCTAAATCAGGGTATATCTTATATAGCCGTCCGTGTGATATAGGAGATCCGCCACTGTATATGCGGTCGGAGCGGTAGCACAGTCGCCTGCTCTTCGACGTTTCTTGCCGGAGCGGCGCCCGCAGCGCCCTTATCGCGGGCAGAGCGCAGTGCAGATAGAAGCCAGTCGAAGGGCGGGCAGACAAGCGTGCTACGGCGGCATATACAGTGGCGGATCTCCGCGGCACACGCCCGCCCATCAAAAAAACAACATATCTAAAAAATCCAACATGTTTCTAAAATCATTGATATATACGGATTGGAAACGTTTTCTTATAATAATGACATAAGGTAAAGGTACTGCAAAGGTGTTAAAAACATTCAATCAAAACTATATTTTTAAGGAGGAACGGTTATGAGAGTTAAGAGATTTGCAGCAGTTGCACTTGCGGGTGTAATGGGAATGTCAATGCTGGCAGGATGTGGAGATTCAGGAAAGGACGAGTCAACAACAGCAGCAGCAAAGAGTGATGCATCAGAGGCTACAGATGCAACAGAGGCAGCTTCAGAGGAAGAGGCGATCAAGACAACACTTACAGTTTGGGGACCAGCTGAGGATCAGTCACCTGATTACGGCGAGTGGTTACAGACAACATGTGAGGCATTCAAGAAAGAGCATCCAAACTGGGATATCACATTTGAGTATGGTACATGTAGTGAGGGTGATGCTGGAAAGACTGTTACACAGGATGTTTCAGCGTCAGCAGATGTATACATGTTCGCAAATGACCAGTTACAGACTCTGATCGATGCAGGTGCTATCTCAGAGCTCGGCGGAAGCACAGCAGATTATGTTAAGTCAACAAATTCACAGGCGATCGTAGATTCTATCACAGTTGATGGAGGTATCTATGGTGTGCCATTTACAACAAATACATGGTTTATGTACTACAACAAGAAGACATTTACAGAGGATGATGTAAAGAGCCTTGACACAATGCTTGAGAAGGGTAAGGTTTCATTCCCACTCTCAAACTCATGGTACATCGCAGCATTCTACCTTGCAAATGGCGGAACATTATTCGGTGATGGTACAGACAATGATGCAGGAATCAACTTCGGTGGTGACAACGGCAAGGCTGTTACAGACTACCTGGTAGATCTTGTAAACAACAAGAACTTTGTAAACGATGAGTCAGGTGTTGGTATCTCAGGTATGACAGATGGTTCAATATCAGCAATGTTCTCAGGCTCATGGGACTACGCAGCATTACACGATGCACTTGGAGATGATCTCGGAATCGCAGTTATGCCAACAGCCAAGATCGGCGGTGCGGACAAGCAGCTCCTCTCATTTGCAGGATCAAAGGCAATCGCTGTAAATCCTAACTGTGAGTATCCACAGGTTGCAGTTGCACTTGCACTCTACCTTGGAAATGAGGCATCACAGGAGTCACACTACACAGCAAGAAACATCGTTCCATGTAACACAAGCCTTCTTGAGAGCGATGCAGTTAAGGGCGATGCACTTGTAACAGCTCAGAATGCAACATTCGATACAACAGCATTCATCCAGCCATTTGTTCCTAAGATGAGCAACTACTGGACACCAGCAGAAAACTTTGGTAAGTCTCTCGTAAATGGTGAGGTTACACACGACAACGCAGCAGATATGACAGAGTCATTCAACACATCACTTAACACTGATGTAGCACAGTAAAAATACTAGTTATATATTTCAAAAACAGGTGCTCCATTCATCTACAGGTGATGGGGCACTTGTAATAAGAAGAGATAATAATTTACTTTGAGACGGAGGTGTTAGGATGGCTCAGGCTATAACAAATAAAAAAAGTAAAATGAAGAAAATACGAAGATCTGATTACCCATATACCGTTGCACAGGCAGCGGCAAATGGAGACATAGCTACCAGAATTTCATTTCTGATCTTGGGGTTTGGAAGCATAGTCAGAAAACAGTTTGTAAAGGGATTTTCGTACCTGGTACTTGAGGTACTGTTTATATGGTTTATGATAAAGCACGGAGCATCACTCCTGGTGGATCTCTTCCATCTGGGTGGTCAGGAACAGCAGAAGGTCTGGAATGATGCAAAGGGTGTATTTGAATATACACAGGGTGACAACTCTCTGCTCATGCTCCTGTACGGTGTGGCAACACTGTTTATAATTTTCGCATTCATCTGCCTTTGGGTAGTAAGTATAGAGAGCGCATACAAAGCGTATTGCCTGTGGGATAAAGGCAAAAAGGTTCCAAAGTTCAAGGACGATGTGAAGAGTCTGTTTGACAGCAATCTTCATGCTTTTCTTCTTCCTCTTCCTGTACTTGGAGTTGTTGTATTTACGATATTGCCATTGGTTTTCATGATCTTTATGGCATTTACGAATTACAGCAAGCTTGATTCACATACAGTTATATTCAACTGGGTTGGACTGAAGAATTTTGCAAAGATATTGAACTTTAGTGATGCAATAGGAAGTACATTCTGGTCAGTGCTTGGCTGGACGCTTGTTTGGGCTGTGGCAGCCACATTCAGTAACTACTTCCTTGGAATGATACTCGCAATGGTGATCAACAGAAAGGGAACCAGGGCAAAAGGTATGTGGAGAGCGATTTTCATGCTCTCAGCAGCGGTTCCGCAGTTTGTATCACTTCTTCTGATGAGGACTATCTTCAGTCAGAATGGTATCGTCAATACATTACTTATAAATAACGGAATAATCGACAATGCTATTCCATTCTGGAGCAATGCAACACTTGCCAGAGTCATGGTAATTGTCATCAATATCTGGATAGGAATTCCATTTACCGTCATGCAGGTCACAGGAATTCTCCAGAGCATACCGGAGGAGATATACGAGGCTGCGAGAGTTGACGGCGCAGGCCCGGTAAAGATCTTCTTCAAGATCACTCTTCCTTATATGTTGTTTGTCACAGCACCATATCTGATAACAACATTTGCAGGAAATATCAATAACTTCAACGTTATCTACCTTCTGTCAAATGGAGCGCCTACTCCGGTTGGAAAGACTGCCGGAAAGACAGACCTTCTTGTCACATGGCTCTATAAGCTGACGGTTGATAACCAGTACTATAACTTAGGTGCTGTTATAGGTATCATGACATTCATAGTTCTCGCTGTTGTGTCACTGGTAACTTACCACAACACCGCATCATATAAAGATGAGGAGGGATTTCAGTAATGGCTAAATCAAATAATAATGAGATTAAAGCAAGAAGCAAATGGACACTGGGAGACATCGTGGTTCATATCATACTGGTAATCCTTTCGGTTATCTGGGTACTGCCGATCGCATGGATAATCATGATAAGCTTCAGAGGAGAGAAAGGACAGTATGTTTCAACTCTGTTGCCAAAGTCTTTGACTCTGGCGAACTACACAAAGCTTTTTACAGACACAGGTATCCTGAACTTTATGCAGATGTTCAAGAATACTTTGATAATAGCAATTTTCTCATGTATAATATCAACAGCGTTCGTGCTTGCAGTTTCATACTGTATGTCAAGAATGCGTTTCAGACTGAGAAAGCCATTTATGAATGTGGCACTTATACTTGGAATGTTCCCGGGATTCATGGCTATGATAGCAGTGTATTACATCCTTAAGGTTCTGGGACTTTCAGAAGGCTCACTCATCAGGGTTGCTCTGGTACTCGTATATTCAGGCGGTTCAGGACTTGGATTCTATATCGCCAAAGGATTCTTTGATACTATACCAAAGTCGCTGGAAGAAGCAGCATACCTTGATGGTGCTACAAGATGGCAGTCATTTACAAGGATAATCATACCACTCAGCCGTCCGATCATAGTTTATACGGTTCTGAATTCGTTCCTTGCACCATGGATTGATTTCGTGTTTGCCAAGGTTATATGCAGAGCCAACAAGGACTATTACACAGTATCCATCGGACTTTGGAACATGCTCGAGAAAGAGTATGTGTACAACTGGTTCAACTCATTTGCGGCTGGCGCAGTGCTGATATCCGTACCGATTATCATTCTCTTTATGTTAATGCAGAAGTGCTACAAGGACAGCATGTCCGGAGGCGTAAAGGGTTAAGGATAATATATGAAATTATTTGCAAAACCTAAGTGGAATGAGGAAAGCATATGCCAGCAGAGAGATATAAATTCAAGTATCTGAAAAAAATAATAACATGTGTGCTAACAATTACCCTTATAATAATATGTGGCTGCCAGGACAATAATACCCCCTCCAACCCGTCTAAGGCGACCACAGATGCAGAATATGAGTCTGCCATGCATATTGCGGAGACAACGCCGCTTGGAAGGTATCCGGAACAGCTCACCTATACCCTGGGCAAGCTGTCCGGTGCAAATAATTCAAATCTCCCACAGGGAGAAACGTATGAAAATAACGCATACACACAGATATTAAATGAAATCTTAAATGTGCAGAACCAGGATATATTTGAGGCTGCTGATGATCAGTATGATGACAATGTATCCATGGTGATAGCACAGAAGGATCTTCCGGATGTGATGATCGTCCAAGATATGGATGAGCTGCAGTATCTGGTGGAAAATGACATGATCGAGGATCTCACAGACAGTTATAACAACTGCATGAGTGAAACGGTAAAGAACATATATAAGAGTTATGGCAGCAGTATCATGGATGTGGTCACATTTGATGACCGTATCATGGCCATACCTGAGACAAATATATCAGATGGACCAAATCTGATATGGCTTAGAAAAGACTGGATGGATAAGCTGGGACTTGAGGCTCCGAGAACACTTTCGGATGCGGAGGAGATCATCAGGCAGTTTATTGAGAAGGATCCGGGAAATAATGGTGAAGGAAATACCGTAGGGCTGGTGGCAGACACAAGTCTCTGCGGCGGTTGTGGTTATAGCAGCGAGTACACGCTCGACATTGTATTTGCCGCATATGGGGCATTTCCAAAACAGTGGATAAAGGATGAGGACGGAAATGTTGTGTATGGTTCTGTACAGCCGGAGGCGAAGAAGGCTCTGGAGCATATACATGAGATGTACGAGGAAGGGATTCTGGATCAGAATTTCCTCATGCGGACAAGCAGCAACATAATAGAACTCATAGTGAATGGACAGTGTGGTTCGTTCTTCGGACCATGGTGGGCTCCAAATAATCCTCTCATGGACGCTGTAGCGGCCGATCCAACAGCAAAGTGGGAACCATATCTGCTTGCCACAGAGGAAAACGGCTCAACGAGTTATCACACTCAGGTTCCGTATGGCAACTTCGTGGTTGTCAAAAAGGGATATGAGCACCCGGAGATAGTGTGCAAGATAATAAGTGTGCTGTTTGACTATGTAAGATATGAGGATAAAGACAATCAGGCTATAAAGGATTACTACAAACTCAATGTGGATCCTACCGCAAGACCACTTGCGATGAACGTGGATTACAACAATGCACTTCAGATATGTTATGGCGAGCTGAACCATGTGTTCTCTGGCGTAAGGCAGCCAGATGATCTGAATCTGCTGGAACAGTCTTATTATGAAGCATGTGATTCATATCTTAAGAATGAAGACAATGCGTCATCGGAGGACTGGGCGGCATATACATCCCGTATAACTGCGTGCAAGATCCTCAATGATGCGCGTACAAATAAAGTCGAATCTCTGTACTTCGGGGAGACCGAGACCATGGTGTCAGACTGGTGGTACCTTGAGAATCTGGAGAGCGACACTTACCTGAAGATAGTTACAGGTGAAGCTGATCTGGATGAATTTGACAGTTTTGTGGACAATTGGTACAAGACCGGTGGAACAACGATCACCAAGGAAGTTCGAAGGGAGTGTCAGTAGATATGATAAGAGCAATAGTATTTGATTTAGATGATACATTATACGACTGCCTTCACGAGAATGATAAGGCAGTGGAAGACACTGTGAGATATGTGGCAAATGAACTTCTTCATATAGATGAAGTGACAGTGATGAAAGCCTTTGAAGAAGGCAGAGACATGGTAAAGGATCAGCTCTCTGCCTGGGATATGGCGGCGCAGCACAACAGGGTGCTGTACTTCCAGAAGATGCTGGAGATCCTGGGGGTATCACCATTTAGATATGACCTGCAGGTGTACAACTATTTCTGGAACAATTTCCTGAACAAGATATCCATATTCCCCGGGGCATTGGAGTTTATAGATGATATGAAAGCCAGAGGAATAAAGATTGGTATCTGTACAGATATGACTGCGCATATCCAGTTTAGGAAGATAGACAGACTTGGACTTACGGGCAGACTTGACGCAATGATAACAAGCGAGGAGGCTGGTATAGAAAAGCCGAACCGCAGGATGTTTGATATGATAGCTACAAAGCTGGGCGTAAAGAACGATGAGGTCATCTATGTGGGTGATAGCTACAAGAAGGATGTCATGGGAGCGAAAAATGCCGGAATGACACCAGTGTGGTATTTGTCACTGCAGAACAAGACGGACGAGGATGTACTGGCTGTGTCCAGCTATCCGGAACTTAAGAACATAGTGAATAGGGCGATATAAAAATGCCGGAGTGCGTGATAATTAACAATCACATACTCCGGCTTATTTTGTTTAATATCCGTATTTCTTTTAATTCCATACAAGGAAGGTGATAGTTATGACAAGGGTCACAGCCTCCGCCACAGCCACTGCACACCAGATTCCATTGATGCCAAACACCATAGGAAGCAATAAAACTGCTGCAAGCTGTATCACCAGTGTTCTGAGGAACGATATGCATAAATATTTTCGTTTAAAGGTATGTGAAGGAGTTGTTTTGGGGCGGCCGTGTGGCTATAATAATAGACATGGGCTATGAAATTATAGATATATGTTATGGTTGACAGAAATCTATGCGGTGTGAAGAAAGTAGTCATGGCCAGGAAAGGAGTATATACTTATGGGGTTTTTAACAGGTAAGACAGCGATAATAACAGGAGGCGGACGTGCAGTTCTCAGCGATGGAAGCTGTGGATCCATCGGATACGGAATAGCGACAGCATATGCCAAGGAAGGTGCCAATCTGGTGCTTACAGGTCGTAATGTCCAGAAGCTTGAGGATGCAAAGGCAGAGCTTGAGAGCAAATATGGGATCAAGGTTCTTGCAGTCCAGGCTGATGTAAACGCAGGTGCGGACAACGAGAGCGTCGTCAAGAACGTTGTGGAGCAGGCAGTTAAGGAATTTGGAAGAATAGATGTGCTCATCAACAATGCGCAGGCATCTGCATCAGGCGTTACCATCGCAGATCACACAACAGCACAGTTTGACCTTGCCATATATTCAGGTCTTTACGCTGCATTTTACTATATGCAGGCATGCTATCCATATCTGAAGGAGACAAAGGGTTCAGTCATCAACTTTGCATCAGGTGCAGGCCTCTTTGGAAATTACGGACAGTGCGCATATGCGGCAGCGAAGGAAGGCATCAGGGGCCTTACAAGAGTTGCAGCTACAGAGTGGGCAGCTGATGGAATAAATGTCAATATAGTATGTCCTCTCGCATGGACATCTCAGCTTGAGAACTTCGAGAAGGCATATCCGGACGCGTTCAAGGCAAATGTAAAGATGCCGCCAATGGGACACTTCGGAGACGTAGAGAAGGAGATTGGACGTGCGTGCGTGGCACTCGCATCACCGGATTTCAAGTACATGAGTGGTGAGACGATCACACTTGAGGGAGCGATGGGACAGAGACCATAGAGCAGTCAATATATCAAATATGGCTTATGCTATGATAATAGAATATGATGCAGATGCGAAGCCTGGTTCGCGGCTTGCATAAAAAATGAGCGTAACACAATAATACCCAGATGGGAAATGTGTTATGCTCATTTTGTTTAGCTGACTCAGTCATCAACTATATCTCAAAACAGATGGTTGTCCGCTTGTCGTTAATAAGACACAAGGTTTCTTAAAAAAATATGAAATATCTGCCATCATCCTTGAATAACCTTACTTGGAGTACTTATAATAGAACTTTGTTAAAGAAATCATGAGATGTCATGGGCAGTCGGTGCAAAATACTGCTCGATGCATAACATTTGCCGACCATATACACAGGAAGAGGTGTTTTATTTGGATACAAACTCAGAAAACAATCTGGATACACGGGGAGTCCCGATCATTGGCCTTACATCGGAGGAAGTAAGGGAACGGATCGACAAGGGACTTACCAATCACACGGATATAAGTACGCAGAAGACAGTGGGGCAGATAGTCAAGTCCAATCTGCTCACATACTTCAATCTTATATTCCTCATACTTACGGTGCTGCTATGTATCGTTGGCTCATTCAGGAATCTGACTTTCCTGCCGGTCATCATAGGCAACACGGTTATAGGAATATTTCAGGAGCTGCGTGCCAAAAAGACTCTTGACAAGATGAGTATGTTAAATGCGCCGCATTCGATAGTTGTGAGAGACGGAGAACAGCAGCAGATACAATCAGAGGAACTGGTTAAGGACGATATCATCATTCTGTCGGCAGGCAATCAGATATGTGCTGACGCTACGGTGCTCAGCGGCAGTATATCGGTAAATGAAGCCCTGCTCACCGGTGAGTCGGATGAGATCAAGAAGAAATCAGGTGATCGACTCATGTCCGGAAGCTTTGTGGTGTCCGGACAGTGCTATGCCAAGCTTGACAAGGTGGGCAATGAGTCATACATATCACAGCTCACAGCCCAGGCGAAGGCCATGGGTGACGGCGAACAGTCAGAGATGATCAGGTACATCAACAAGCTTGTAAAATGGGTTGGAATCATCATCATACCAGTGGGAATCATATTGTTCTGCCAGGCGTATATCATGAATGGAGAGACATTCAAGAAGAGTGTTGTATCGATGGTTGCGGCGGTTCTCGGAATGATCCCTGAAGGACTTTATCTGCTCACAACTGTTGCGCTTGCGCTCAGCACAATAAGACTTGCGAAGAAACAAGTGTTACTGCATGACATGAAGAGTATAGAGACACTCGCGAGAGTCGATGTACTCTGTGTGGATAAGACCGGAACCATCACTGAGCCGGGTATGCAGGTTACAGAGCTGGTGATAAGCGGCAGATGCGGCGATGCCGAGATGGACAAGAGAGCATTTGCGCACTTGTTGGCGGATTACTCGGCGGTCATTGAGGACAACAATGCCACAATGGAGGCAATCAGAGCCTATGTGGCTAAGAATGAGATAGAGAAGGGCAGCAGGACACTGCTCAAGACACAGCCTTTCACATCGGCGAACAAATACAGTAAGGTGTCATTTGTCGAGGGAGACTATATGCTTGGTGCTCCGGAGTTTATAATGAAGGATAGGTATGAGGAGATATCCGAAGAGATAGAGGAGTACCAGAGCAAGGGATACAGAGTCCTTCTTATGGCGGAGTCAGGAGAGGATTCTATTGGTTCGGTAAGACCATTAGGAGGCATATCTCCTATTGGTTATATAGTGCTTTCAAATCCAATAAGGGAAAATGCAGAGAGCACATTTACATATTTCAAAGAGCAGGGCGTTGCCATAAAAGTCATATCCGGAGATAACCCTGCCACAGTATCAGAGGTGGCAAAGCGGGCAGGCATAGATGGAGCGGAGAACTATGTGGATGCTTCCACTTTGGCGTCTGAGAAGGATATAACTGAGGCTGTGGATAAATATACAGTATTTGGAAGAGTTACGCCTAAACAGAAGCAGCTCATAGTCAGGGCGCTCCAGAAACAGAAACACACGGTTGCCATGACTGGTGATGGTGTAAATGATATACTCGCAATGAAGGATGCTGATTGCAGTATTGCAATGGCATCTGGAAGTGAAGCGGCTGCGCAGGCGGCACAGACGGTGCTTCTGGATTCGGATTTCGGACGTATGCCATATGTGGTGTTTGAGGGAAGACAGGTGGTCAACAATATACAGAGATCAGCAAGCCTCTTCCTTGTTAAGAATATATTCTCACTGCTGATGGCCATATTCTCAGCGATATTTGCAATCACATATCCGCTGGAGCCATCACAGATATCGCTCATAAGCATGTTCACCATAGGATTGCCGGGATTCCTGCTGGCACTTGAGCCGAACAGGAATCGTATAGAGGGAAACTTTATGGTAAATGTCATGTTAAAAGCATTGCCTGCAGGACTCACGGATGTGTTGTCGGTCGGAGCACTTGTAATCTGCGGACAGGTCTTCAACCTCCCGAGTGAGGACATAGCCACAGCCGGCACAATGCTTCTTGCGGTTGTCGGATTCATGATAATAATCAAGATCAGCCATCCGTTCAACAAGATGAAGTATGGTGTACTTCTTATCAACATAATCGGACTGCTGTTCTGTGGCCTTTTCCTCGGCAGGCTGTTTGCCATAGAGTCGATATCCAACATATGTTTCCTGCTCATGGTTGTATTTGCATTTGCGGCGGAATCTATGTTCAGGTATTTGACATTGTTTGTTGAAAAGCTCAGCAGCTTCTTTGGAGACGAGAAGAACAGACGTAAGATCAGAAGAAAGATAAGGAAATATAACATTTTTAAGTAGAGAATTGTCGAAAAAAGAATATAATAAACATAAAGATATACTCATAAGAAGCAATATTGTTTTTTATGAGTATGTTTGTTTATAAGGATGATATGTACAACTTGGATAACAGGAGGTAAGCATGGCAAATTCAACTAAAAAAGCACTTGAGGTATCTCTGAAAAAGCTTCTTAAGGACAAGCCATTTGACAAGATAACGATAGCGGATCTCACCGGAGACTGCGGGATAAGCAGGATGACATTCTATTATCATTTTCAGGATATATATGAGCTTGCCGAGTGGGTGTGCATAGAGGATGGCAAGCAGGCACTGAAGGATAAGAAGACCTACGATACCTGGCAGGAGGGCATGATACAGGTGTTTGAGGCTGTGCTGGAGAACAAGCCATTTATCGCAAATATATACAGGTCGGTGGATAAGGCTAAGATAGAAAACTATCTGTATAAGCTGTCGTATCAGCTCATAGCGGATGTAGTAGAAGAGAAATGCGAAGGGGATAACCTCTCGGAGGCTGATAAGCAGTTCATAGCAGACTTTTACAAGTATGGATTTGTGGGGATTATGCTTGACTGGGTAGACAAGGGGATGAAGGACGACTATCATAAAATAGTGGAGCAGCTTAGCACCACGCTTCGTGGAAATATAGCAAATTCCATTCATAACTTTGAAAGCGAGATGTAAAAGCAGAGGACGGATCAGGATAAAGGAATCTATTACTGTGAGATATGCGGGGAGAGCGCTTATGAGTCAAACATCAGATATGAAAAAGAGATTGCCAGGGATAATATTGATAACAGGGGGGATCGTGCTGGTTGCGATGGTCATCCAGGCGGTCATACTGAGCTTTATCAATAACAGGAGTTTTGACAGGACCTCGCAGGTGCTGCTGGATCAGGTCAGCAATGTAATTGAGAAGAATAAGGCAAGTGAGGAAGATCTGATAGACTCCCTCAAGGAAGATTATATGGTCAGGGCTAAGGCTGTGGCGTATATAGTTGATGCAAAGCCTGAGGTGGCAAATGATGTGGATGAGCTCCGCAAGATTGCTGCACTTATATCTGTTGATGAGGTGCATTTGTTTAATACGGATGGCGTGATATATGCTGGTACCAATCCCGAATATTTTGGATATAGCTTTGATTCCGGGGAGCAGATGGCGTATTTCAAGCCGATGCTTGATGACAAGAATCTTACCATGTGTCAGGATGTCACTCCGAACACATCAAATGGTAAGAAGATGATGTATGCAATAACATGGAACGACGATGGAACCAAGATGATACAGGTTGGAATCGAGCCGAGAAGACTTCTGAATGAAGTAAAACAGAATGAGATATCCACGGTGGTTGCCAATATGCCTATGTATGATGGACTGAGTGTTGTAGTGGCAGATGGCGAATCGGGAGAAATATATGGATGTTCATATGAACCGGTAGTAGGGCTTACTCTTGATGAGATCGGCATTTCGGTGACTGATGATATGCTGCCGGACGATGAAGACAGTTTTACAGGCATAAGAAGGATTAATGGATTTAGAAACAGATGTGTATTCCGAAGATCCGGAGAGTATGTGATCGGGGTCATATATAGAATGGATGTGAATAGCCGGAGTAATATGGCAATCATGGTTATCATGGCACTGTATCTGTGTTTTGCCGCCGGCCTGGTGGTAAACATGGTGATGAAGGTGATCCGTGCGAACCGGGAGAGAAATGAACAGCTGTCAATATTGACATCCATGTCGGGGATGTATTACAGCATGCATATGCTTGATCTTCAACATGATACATTTGCACTCTATACCGCAGGAGACCTGATATTGAGGGCTGGTGAGCGGGCAGCAGGGGCGAAGGAACTTATGAGGAAGATCGTTCATAAGGTGGTTGTGGATGAACATCAGGCAAGTGCCCAGAAATTCATGGATCTTGATAGTCTTGGGGACAGGCTGATCAAGAAAAAGATTGTATCAGGTGAGTTCATGGTGAAGGATCTTGGATGGTTCAGACTGTCATTTATATCGATAGATGTTGACGAGGACGGACGTCCTTTAAAAGTCATATTTACCACCAGAAACATAGATGAAGATAAGAAACGGGAGCAGAAGCTGATAAGAAGGTCTTATACAGATGAGCTCACAAAATGTTATAACAGGAGTGCATATATAGATGATGTCAGGGAGCTGCCGGGAGATTCTGTATATGTGTATGTGTCCATGGATGTAAATGGGCTTAAGCCAGTGAATGATACCCTGGGACATGCGGCTGGAGATGAACTGCTTCAGGGTGCTGCCGAGTGTATGGAGCAGTGTTTTGGAAACTATGGTAAGGTGTACAGGATGGGCGGTGATGAATTTGCAGCCATCATCTTTGTAAATACCAGAAGGCTGAAGAGAGTGCAGCAGGAGTTTGATGACGTTGTGCGTGGATGGTCTGGACAGCTGGTGAAATCCGTATCGATATCATGTGGCTATGTGTCAAGTGATGAGAAGGACTGGGAGTCATTTGACGAGATGGTCAAGGCTGCAGATGAGAGAATGTACGAGAACAAGGCGGCATATTACAGGCAGGAGGGCGTCGATAGAAGGTATCGCTAGAGTACATATGCAATATAGATTTATACAAAATGAGTGGAATGATAAAATTTTTATCATTCCACTTTTTTTGTAAATATGAAATAAAAATTGGGTAAGCTATTATAGGGGCATGAGATAGAAATAGACAAATATATTATATGCGACAGATCAAATTCGTAGCTGTCAAGTTTATATTTTGATGTGAAAGAGGAGGTGCTATGTGCCCTGCGGGCACATATTGGAATGCACCGACGAACTGCCACCGACCGCAAGGGAGGGGGCGATACAAGAAAGGAGAATTGCTTATGTCAAAGAAGAAATTGGGAATCGGGATAGCAGCGGTGGCAGCAGCCGGCGCAGGAGCAGCAGCTCTCACAGTTAAAAATCATAATAAGGCAAAAGTTCAGAAGGATAAGGCTGCGGCTGAACATGCTGAGTACCGCAATACGGAGCGCGGAAAGCATGAGAAGAACAGGAAGGGAATCTATTATACAAATGGTAACTACGAGGCATTTGCCAGACCGAGAAAGCCAGAGGGTGTGGATGACAAGAACGCATATATAGTGGGAAGTGGTCTTGCATCACTGGCAGCAGCTTGCTTCCTTGTACGTGACGGACAGATGCCGGGCTCACATATCCATATTCTTGAGGCCATGGATATAGCGGGCGGTGCGTGCGATGGAATATTTGATCCTGCCAGAGGCTACGTCATGAGAGGTGGACGTGAGATGGAGAACCATTTCGAGTGCCTGTGGGATCTGTTCAGAAGTATACCTTCCATAGAGACACCAGGGGCATCGGTTCTTGACGAGTATTACTGGCTGAACAAGGAGGATCCAAATTACTCACTGTGCAGAGCAACAGTGAACAGAGGCAAGGATGCCCACACAGATGGCAAATTCAATCTGAGCCAGAAGGGCTGTATGGAAATCATGAAGCTCTTCATGACAAAGGATGAGGATCTGTATGACAAGACGATAGAGGATGTATTTGACGATGAGGTATTTGATTCAACATTCTGGCTGTACTGGAGGACGATGTTCGCATTTGAGAACTGGCACAGCGCGCTGGAGATGAAACTTTACTTCCAGAGATTCATACATCACATCTCAGGACTTCCAGATTTCTCGGCCCTCAAGTTCACAAAGTACAACCAGTATGAGTCGCTGATCCTTCCGATGGTGAAGTATCTTGAGGCGGCGGGCGTGACATTCCAGTACAACACAGAGGTCACAAATGTCATATTTGACATGAGAGATGGCAAGAAGATAGCAAAGACCATCGAGTGCAGGGTAAACGGAACTGAGAAGGGGATCCCGCTCACTGAGAACGATCTTGTATTTGTCACAAATGGAAGCTGCACGGAGGGAACTATCTACGGTGATCAGAATCATGCGCCAAATGGTGACGCAGAGGTGAGAACAAGCGGCTGCTGGAGTCTGTGGAAGAACATAGCTGCACAGGATCCTTCATTTGGACATCCTGAGAAGTTCTGCTCTGATATATCTAAGACAAACTGGGAGTCAGCCACAGTAACAACGCTTGACGACAAGATCATCCCATACATCGTAGATATCTGCAAGCGTGATCCGAGAACAGGAAAGGTTGTCACTGGTGGTATCGTGAGCTGTCAGGATTCAAGCTGGCTGATGAGCTGGACCATCAACAGACAGGGACAGTTCAAGAGCCAGGACAAGGATAAGGTGTGTGTATGGGTATATGGCCTGTTCACAGATGTTCCGGGCGATTATATCAAGAAACCTATGAAGGATTGTACCGGTAAGGAGATCACAGAGGAGTGGCTCTACCATCTGGGTGTGCCAGAAGAGGAGATCGAGGAGCTGGCCACAAACAGCGCAGTCTGTGTGCCAACTATGATGCCATATATCACCGCGTTCTTCATGCCTAGAGCAAAGGGCGACAGACCAGACGTAATTCCGGACGGATGCACCAACTTTGCATTCCTCGGACAGTTCGCCGACACTCCTCGCGACACAGTGTTCACCACAGAGTATTCAGTGAGAACTGCTATGGAGGCTGTGTATGGACTCCTCGGTGTGGACAGAGGTGTTCCAGAGGTGTGGGGAAGTGTGTACGATATCCGTGAACTGCTGGACAGCAGCGTGAAGCTCATGGATGGCAAATCTCCGCTTGAGATAAATCTCGGACCACTGAACAAGCTCAAGAGACCTATACTTAGGAAGATTCAGGGCACGGTGATCGAAAAGGTACTGAGAGACCACGACATCATCAAAGAGGGGATGCTGTAGGTTGAAGTTAATATAGAGTAATAAGAAAATTCCATGTGTCTGCACGGTGCAGATGCATGGAACTTTTTATATGTTTGAATTAGTTTGGAGACGGTTGTTAATTGCTGTTTCTTTTAGAATATACAAAGCTGGCAACTAGCCAGATGAGGCAGGCGGTGTTTCCTGATGCCTGACTGAATACATAATCCAGTGTGGATATGTCGGCGCCCATGGCCTGTCTGATGTCAGGAATGAGCACAAATATAAGCTGCCATGTGATGATGTGAAATACGATCATGCTCCTCTTCATGACAGTTCTGCCTGCCAGCAGCGATATAAGACTTGTGAGCATGAGCAGTGCCGTAGGTATGTACACTATGCTGACGGCTGGAAAGAGCAGATTGTAGTAGTCGTCAACATATGCGATGGCCTGTTCTCTTCCAATGTGTTCAGACAGATAGGTTACCCAGTAAGCGAGTGTTCCCACGAGAAAATGCAGTGTCGCGGCGGACGCGACATACATGAGCCCTGCGTATTTGACGAGTGCCCTCGTCTTGCGGTACTTGGGAAGTATCTGCTCCGATATGGCGTCTATGCCAAATGCATAGAAGAACATACCGACAAGACCTGTCACAAGCAGCAGAGCCACTCTCCACAGCTGGAAATCCCCGTTCAGATATGCCCCCCTCACATAAAGTCCTTTGTCCGCGGGTGATGCGGGTACTATGCTGATACACAGATCCCCCACGATCAGGAGCGCTGCGCCGAGCGCGCCCAGCAGGCAGTTCCTTTGGTATTTAATTTTTTCTTTCTGTTCCATGTAATCCCCCTTGTAAATAATCTATATGGTTAGCATAAACTAACTAGAGCATATCATATACGAGGAGATAATTGAAGAAATATTTGCCAAAAACAAGTCGCGCCAATGGGGAAAGAAAATTGACTTTTTTCGTGTATAAAAATATACTTTCCATATATATACAATAAAAGATGCTTAAGAATGGAGGTACATTATGAGGGGAAGATGGAAAAAGGAGATTTTGTTATTTGTGATAGGTGCAGTATGGGGATTCATATATTGGGGCAATACGGTGTGGAATCCTGATGTGCAGTACCTCTTGCAAGATATAAAACATATAAAATTGCCGCTTAACTGGCATTGGATATTTGACTCAGGTGTGCATCTTGGCATAGCGGCTCTTGTGTTGGCGGTTGGCACACTGTTGATTCTATGGATACTGCGCTTTTTATCAGATTCACGTAACACACATGGGCTGATCATAGCCGGCCAGTGGTTCACAGATCTGATCTTATGTTCATTTCTGACTGGCGTGATCCTGTTCTATTTTAATAAATGGTTCCTATACAAGATTATTGGCGATAAAGGTGATGTCGTATTTTCCATAGCATATTTGTTTGTATACATATTGATATATATGATACTGTGTTCATGGTTTGATATATCCATTGAGAGGGTACAGAGAAAACCAAAGATGAATTGCAGTCTGCTTATATGTCAGGTTCAGAATCGTGAGACATTTATGGATGTCAAGGAACTAGTAAAGAATTGCAAGTACACAGAGTGCTATACGTTGATGAAAAATAATCAGGAGAGATTGTCTCCAAAACAGTTCTGGGTCATAAGGGAGACGAACTTTACAGGGAAAAAGATGACAGCCGAGTGGAGATATTATGCAAATGGTGACTATGTAGAACTGGATGATGAAGAGCTTGCGACCAGGTTGCTGCTTGCTGAGAATGCAAAGAATATAGACTGGCAGTTATAATCGTATATAATGTTGTTAGTCTATGATATAAAAGACACGAGAGAGAAGTAAATATGAAAAAGATAGAGATAAACGACAAATGGATGCAGAAGACCAGTGTTGTGTGGCTCGGTGCCATGCTGTGCTGCCTGCTGTGGGGAAGTGCATTTCCGTGTATAAAGATAGGTTATGGACTGTGGAATATAGAGAGTGCGGATACATCGTCACAGATACTGTTCGCAGGTATGCGATTCGTGCTGGCGGGTATTCTTGCCGTGATATTTGGAAGTCTGCTGGAAGGAAGATTCATCAGGCCGGAGAAGGGCTGCGCCGGCAAGATAGCGTGGCTGGCGATGTTGCAGACAGTCATACAATACCTGTTCTTTTATATAGGTCTCGCACATACAAGCGGAGTCAAGGCGTCCATCATAGAGGCAGTAAATGTATTCGTTGCCATCATAGTGTCAGGATTCATATTCCATCAGGAAAATGTCACTGCAAAGAAGATGCTTGGCTGTCTGGTTGGATTTGCGGGAGTTGTACTTATAAACATGAATGGAATGAATTTCCATATGAGCTTGTCAGGTGAGGGTGCGATATTTCTGTCGACAGTGGCTTATGCATTTTCATCGGTGTTCCTGAAGCGATATTCGGTAAAACACAATCCGGTTATGCTCAGTGGCTACCAGTTTATAGTTGGCGGAATTATTCTGTCGGCTGCCGGTTTTGCCATGGGAGGCAGACTCAGCACCGTATCCACAGGTGGAGTTTTGATGCTCATATATCTGGCTCTTGTATCGGCGGTGGCATATTCTCTGTGGGGAATGCTGCTCAAGTATAATCCTATATCAAGGGTTGCAGTATTTGGATTTATGAATCCGGTGTTCGGCGTGATACTGTCGGCATGGCTGCTCCGCGAGGGCGCGCAGGCGCTTGGTCCGATAAGCCTGGTGTCGCTGGTTTTGGTGTGCGCAGGAATATACATAGTGAATAAGTAGGGACGTTCCTGGGAGGTTAATATGAAGATGACAACACTTTGTTACATAGAGAAAGATGGAAGATACCTGATGCTCCACAGGACAAAGAAGGAGAAGGACATCAATAAGGGCAAATGGATCGGTGTGGGTGGACATGCCGAGGAGGGTGAGAGTCCTGAAGACTGCCTTCTGAGGGAGATAAAGGAGGAGACGGGACTTACGCTTACATCATATCGATTCAGAGGTCTGGTGACATTTATAAGCAATGAGTGCGAGAATGAGCTTATGTGCCTGTTCACCGCAGATGGATTTGAGGGGGATGTCCAGATATGCGATGAGGGTGATCTTCAATGGATAGATAAAGAGATCGTGCCAACACTTCCGACGTGGAGCGGGGATGCGATATTTCTGAAGCTGTTGCTTGAAGGGGAGGAGAGATTTTTCTCACTCAAGCTCGTATATGAGGGAAGTGAGCTGGTGGAGCACAGGCTGGAATTCTATTGAGAAGGAACGTCCCCACATGAGGAGGAGCAACAATATATGAAGTATTTATATTTGCATGGACTAGGACAAAAGCCAGACAGTTGGAATAGAGTAATAAAAGAAACGAAGGTATCGGAAAGTAGTGTCAAATTAAGTTTGGCAGAGATGTTAGAAGGAAAATCTGCTACATATAAGGAATTATATTCGGCATTCTCATCAGAATGTGACAAGGTGAACGATGAAATTGTCTTATGTGGGCTTTCTCTAGGCGCTGTTTTGGCACTTAATTATGCGATAGACCACCCAGATAAAGTAAAGTCGCTCGTATTAATTGCAGCACAGTATAAAATGCCTCAAAAATTATTGAAAGTTCAGAATATGTTGTTTCATCTTATGCCGAATTCGGCATTCAGTAAAATGGGTTTCAAAAAAGCGGATGTTATCAGCCTGTGCGGGACGATGGCTGAATTGGATTTCAGTGACTCCCTGCATAAGGTGTCTTGTCCGGTATTGCTCATTTGTGGGGAAAAGGACGCTGCAAACAAAAAAACTTCAAAAGAACTTTGCCAATATTTTAACAACGCCTGTTTCCATGAACTTGCGAAAACAGGTCATGAAGCAAACATAGAAGCTCCGGAAGAGTTGGCGATCGTGTTGCAGAGATTTTATGATAATATCAGATAAAATTCAGTGGTGCGTCCAGACAAGGGCATGTGGTGATGTGAATTTATGGAGAAAGTTATGGACTGGTTAAATATATTCGGACTGATAATGATTGCAGTTATTATGATACCCAATATTATTTTTGCAGTTAGATGCAAAGAGGGATTTCAAAACAAATGGAGCAATAAATTTGTTGAGGTTGCAGAACAGATAGGAAGGTTTGGCTGCTTTGGTTTTATGATAATTAACATTCCTGGAACATGGTTCGGGTGGTGGTCTGACGAAGCATTTGCCATATACCTTATTGTGGACGCGATATTAGTAGTGTTGTATTGTGCAATTTGGATAATTTGCTTTAAGAAGAGCAGCATATTCAGAGCACTGGCGCTATCTGTTATTCCCTCAGTTTTGTTCTTGTTTAGTGGAATTATGAGCAGATCAATTCTGTTGCTTATCGCAGCAATATTGTTTGCGCCAAGCCATATTTTGCTTTCGTATAAGAACGCAAAATGATATTGGTCAACAGTCCTTTATCTTCGCTGACGCCTAATGAGCGAAAAGAAAATGCTGCATGGAAGAAAAATACGAAATATAGAAGCCGAGTATCTTTTTGGAAAAATAATCATTATGTTCGTGTTAAAATCACTGAAGATAATCAGTATATAATACATTCGATGAAAAAATCACATAAAAGACAATATACATATGATGAAATCATCAAAGAATTTATATTATTTGCTGATGCAGATGCTGAGGAAATAGGCAAGGCGGTTATTTAGTCTTTTATGGAATCAGAACGATATTACAACATGGGTTAGAGTTTGGTTGTAATAATATATCACACATGATATTGGGAGCTTATGCTGAGCCTATAAGTACAAATTACAGGAGGGTTCAAATGGGATTATTTGATAGATTTAAGAAGATATCAAAGGAAAGTTTATTAGGATATTTGCAAAATAGCATTTCAGATAATTCTAGCCTGGAACACATAGTAAGCGTGTTCGAAGAGATGTGTAATATGCCACTTAAAGAAGATATGATTTTATTTGAAACAGGAACCTATTCTTTTACAGGAAAACCTATGTTTAACTTTTCTTTGGTTAGACAATTTCCTAATGATGAGGAAGAGTATTATCAAATTCATGTGGATGTGTTATATATTCCAACGGAAGAAAATAAAGATTTTCAACGAACTATATGGAATGAGGATATTGAAGAAGATATATTCAGCTATATCAAAAAGACTCCTGAGTTTGATTTCTGTAAAGATAAGGTATTCAGCAAAATAGAAATATATTTGGATGAAACCTAACGTGAAAATCGGAAGTTTCACATGGGTTATTAGGAGACCAGCTATGAAAAGTCAACCATAGATTAGCTGGAAATTATTAAATCA
>NZ_QTZF01000019.1:0-1563 GCF_003462545.1 Coprococcus sp. OM06-34AC | reverse complement strand
GGAGACCAGCTATGAAAAGTCAACCATAGATTAGCTGGAAATTATTAAATCATTTTCGTGGTAAAAATGGGTAACCTTAATAAGGCTCCCTGATGGGTGCTTTTAAACAAATCTATGATGTAGGTATCCAGACCTCTTAATTGAGGTTAAATTCTACTTCGTCAGTGAGCATCTTCCAGATGACTCTGACAAGCTTGCCGGCACAGTGTCCGAGGGCATTATAGTGAGTCCGGCCTTCAGCCATCTTGGTTTCGTAGTAAGCCTTGAAGGTGGCATTATTTTTAACAACATTGTGAGCTGCATTAACAAGTGCATATCTGAGAACTTTGGATCCACGTTTGGACATTCTGGTCTTCTTAGCCTGAAAGTTTCCAGACTGATAGACAGAAGGATCTAAACCGGCATATGCAAGCAGCTTGTTGGGGCTGGAGAAACGATGTATATCACCGATTTCACCAAGTATCATTCCTCCATTGATATATCCGATACCAGGAATGGTCATAATGACAGAATCATTGAATTTCATTATTTCTGTCATTTCAGCTTCAACTCTTTCTAATTGGCTATCGAGTAACTCTATTTGTTGTATGGTGTGAGTTACCTGGATAGATAGAGAACTGTCGCTGGCACCGACAGACTTCTGTGCGAGAACTCTTAACTGCTGAGCCATCTCTTTATCAAAGCGTCCATGCGAGTTCACTTTGAGAAGATGAGCCAGATGAGTCATATGCATAGAAGCAATAGCTTCCGGTGTTGGTGCTTCCTTGAGAAGCGCATAGACAGATTTTTGATGCAGACCTGATTTGAAGAAATACTGCAATTCAGGGAATATCTCATCTACGTAAGAAGTCAGCTGAATCTTTAGGCGGGTTCGCTGCTTAATGGTTTTCTGACGGAAGCGTCCAAGGGCTTTTAAGTCCATCAGATCAAGATCATAGAAGGTCACAAATCTGAGAGATTCCTGCATCATGAGAGTTTTACAAATGATGTATGTGTCGACTTTGTCAGTCTTCGTTTTGCGAATGTTGTTCTTACGCATAGTAGAAGTCTTGATGGGGTTCAACACACACACTTTGTAATTCTTAGCAACAAGATATCGAACAAGGTTGTCGCCGTAGTGTGCCGTCGATTCAAGACCAATGATGAGGCTGTCCTTGTCTAGAGGATCTAGCTTGGAAAGCAGCAGTTGGAAGCCATCATTGTCATTTGTAAATTTGAACGGCTTGATTAGTTCTTCACCATCAGAAGATATGGCTGAGGCAAAGTGATTGAGTTTGGCAATGTCAATGCCTACATAAATCATGAGGTTGTACCTCCCTTTCTAAAGTCTGATACCGTGATATCCACCATCGATTATCATCGTAGACTTGATGGAAATAAGTACTCAGATTACTCCGGCAACATCCAGCTATAAACAATTCAGATAAAGGTAGCGGCAATACACTCCTACGAGTAGTCAGAGCTACAGGAAAAAATCAAAAGTCCACAGTATCTGAATGTATTGAACCACGATATTAAAATGAAAGGAATGAATGATTATTAGCTTCTAAATAATCATACAAG
>NZ_QTZF01000018.1:0-1952 GCF_003462545.1 Coprococcus sp. OM06-34AC | reverse complement strand
AGGACGGGTGGAGTCTGAAAGAAGTATTACTTGTGAGGGTGGAAGTAAGACAAATTTCAATAACGAAATACCTAGAAGTGGAGCAGAGTGGAATGAATATTTAAAGGGAAAATATGGTGCAGACAATGTTCGTTGGAATATCAATTCTGTTGATGACATTTTCAGTGACCCGACTAGACTAAAGGGGTATACTGTAGATGAGTTGCAAACTATACTAGGGAACGACTGGACTAGAGGTGTATACGGAAGTAATGGTGGTGGATGGAAATTAATGAACGGTGATATTTCTATTTTTTATCATCCAGGCGGAGGTAAGCATGGAGGTTCATATTATGGAATATCATCTGGAGCTACTGGAAAAATTAAAGTAGTAAATCCAGAGACTTATATTCCACTGAAGGGTGATAAAGCAACTGTAATTTATGATTAGGGGTGACAAAATGATTTCGTTAGAAAAAAGATATGAGAATTTTAAAAGTACAATTGAGGAATGTGGAAGTTATCTGCTTCTAGAAGATGATGATACAATTAAACATAATCTATTTGAAGAATTTTCAATAGATATAATTAGTTTCTTGCACGAAGATACACTAAATCTTTTTTTAGATGAAGGTATGATTGATAATGATATATTAGAGAAAAGTATAGAGTTAAGGAATGCTTATTTGGAACTAGAACGTATTCCTGATATGCTTAATGTTGAAACTGTAAAAACATCTGAAAAGTGGAAAAATATATTAAGAAAATCAGATGAAATAAGTGAGTTGCTTTATTGGTAAAAATATTATTTAGAAAGTTATTTCAAACTAAAAACGGAGACAACCTAAAGATATGTTAGGGTGTCTCCGTTTTTTCTTGTCGTTTCAAATTTACCAGCTCTAGAAGAAATACAAAACAACATTGCATCGTCATACGGAAGGCAACTGTAGATATGAAACATAATCCATTCAGATAAATGAACAAGAATTTCAGATGAAATGTAACAGATTGAACAAATGCATTGTTTTATGAGTAGAATTAGTTAAAAAAGGAGTCCTAAAAACGGTAAAGCAGATATAAAAATGGTCAAAAGGCGGTAATTTTTATGTGGATATTCCTTCTGGTGATGCAAATATATTATAAATAATAGGATAAATATTCACGATATGTAATTGCATATTAAATTTATTGAGCCAGCAGAGAAACGTAAAAATCTACTGGCTTTTTCTATGCCCTCAATTCTCCACAATTACTTTTGAAAAATCTCTTATTTTTTTAAAAAATCCCATATCAAGTTACTTTCTTTTGAACATCTGGTGACAGTGTGTCCGTTCAAAATCCTGCATATAAGGAAAGTGCCGATGTTAGAGCCTGGGGGAATTAACCACTCAGAGTCCAACAGAATTGACCAATTTAAGCTCATTAGAAATAGCCAATGCACCAACTTATCTAATTGCTTATTGTCCCTTATTCAACAGGATCATTGATTTCTATCGAATAAGTTTTTAAGTTTCGTCCACGATAACTTTCTCCCTTCATGAGATAAACGGTAGAAAACTTAGTAGTTCCAGCAGTTCTAGGGGTATTCCTGTGCCAGTCTTAGCTGGTGCTTTTGCTGGTTCTGCCCTTACGAATGCACACGTTGTCCTACGTTTGTCTTTACGTCTTTTGGTGCTAACTACTTCCACTGTGGCATGAAAAGGCAAAACAGGGCGAATTACGGCTTGTGGTTTTAGTTCCTATTCGTACTGTATTTGGAACTAGGTTGCTACTGCTGGGTTCTGCACAGGCAATGGCTTGATTATGGAACTTTAGAGGCTGGAATTTAGGAACTATAAAGAATTTACAGGTGTTGCTGGTACGTGTGTTGCATTTGTTCCAGCAACATCTATACTTGACAAGTACAGGGGGGATGAAAATAATGGGGAATAGAGGCGTGCTTTTATATGTAGACTTGGGCAAGCTTGAAGATG
>NZ_QTZF01000016.1:0-3108 GCF_003462545.1 Coprococcus sp. OM06-34AC | reverse complement strand
TAGCAAAGGACGGGTGGAGTCTGAAAGAAGTATTACTTGTGAGGGTGGAAGTACAACAATAGACGATGTTACAGGAATGGATTGGTATAATTATTATAGGGATACATATGGGAAAGAAAATGTGTGTTGGGAAAGTTGTAATCCATCAGAAGTAGCGTCCGCTTGGCAAGGTAGTTATCCCTATACTGGTGTGGATGCCTATACGAATATAACATTACATGATGGTGATATAATCTATATGGGCGAACCATTCCCAACGGGGTATTCTACAACATCAGAAGTAGCGCAGACTATAGGCAATGATGCTCAAAAGGTCTTTGGAGGATTGCAAGTAAAACCATATTATGAAAAAGGAATGGCTTATGCAGAATACAGAAGTAAGTTAACTCCTTACAAAGTTCATGGAGAACTAAATGTGGCAGATGGAGTCGCTTTGAATAATCCGCAATTTGGTCAAGGAGGATTAACGCAAAGATTTGACCCTAATTTTGATTTTAATTGTGCTAATGGAGTACTGGAAAAATTAGATAATCAAACGATTAGTTTAACAAATACTAAAATATCACTAGAGGAATATTTCGGTATGATGAATGAAATTAAGTAGGAGAAATGCTATGAAAAATGGGAAAATTAAATTGGGAAGATATATTATTGAACCAAAGACGAGTATTGATATATTAAATGCAGATGAATTCAATGTAATAAAATTTAATACTGGAAAAGTATATATATCCAAGGAGCCAATGGAATTAAATAAAGAAAAGTTCTGGACTACTATTTTTTGTGATAATAAGATAATATCAAAAGTTGAATTAAGTAATGCTGAAGAGAAGTACAAAATGAATTATCAAACAATGAATGATAATATTCTGAAAGAATTAAGAAAACATAATAATGATTTTTTGAAAAATGAATTAGGAATTCCAAGTAATGAAAGTATTACAGGAATAGAATATGATTATGCATGGGGAAAAATATTTTCATATTATGATAATAAATCATCGGAGACAGGCATTGTGATTGTTTATATTTAATTATGGTTATACTTTAAGACTTCCTTAGAAGTAAAATCTGATATGTAATGACCTCTTGTCAAGTACAAGTTAACAGAAATCACCACAAAACTTTATTTAGTTGTCTGAAGGCACCCGGAAAGAGCCTCGGAGTATCAGTTCCCGGCATTGGCCACTCTGATATACGTGGATTGGTTACCGACAGGTCAATGGTCCGCCGTGAGCTCTACCGTCTAATTGCGTGGATCACAGATTTCTCTGTGCCAACATAGATTTATCGCAGATAGCTCGAACCTTGAAATGGCCGAAGCCCTTTCAGGATGTCTTCAGTTGTTACTTTAGTTACTGGCCAGATGTATGTGGCGCAAGCCATCTTACATCTGCTTGATTACCTGCTATAACAGCGGGATGATGATGTCAAGGCTGCGAAGCACCGCTGGCAGCGGCCTGGTCTTGATATCGGCAGCACGATGTTATACCTGTATCAGGTGATATGATCAGTCATCATGCCCCACATGAAACAGGCAAGCTCACGCGCAATCGCTGTTTTAGCTACATTGTGTTTCTTACTTTTTCCAAGAACCATTTTGTAGTATCGGCGTCTTAAGCGTTCATTGGCTTTATCTGCATAAGCAATAACCTGTGGTGAATTACCGGCTTGACGTGATTTCAGTTCCTTTGATTTGAATCCTATCTGACCACGGGCATAGCACTGGGAAGCTTCTGTAAGGAGCATACGCACATGACGATTTCCGGCTTTGGTAATGCCAAGCCTTGTCTGTTCATCACCGCTGGAATCCTCACCCGGTACAAGTCCCAGGTAGGAAGCAAATTTCTGTGCAGAAGCAAAACGCTGAAAATCGCCAACCTCAATCAGAACAGATAATGCGGTGTGAGTCTTGATACCGATGAAACAACAGAGTTTCTTAACCGATTCTCTGTATTCATCCTTGGAGGCAAGCTCCTCAATGCGTTTATCCAACCGTTCAAGCTTATCGCTAAGGGTAGTATAGGTCAGCAGATATTCGTCGAGGATTTCCTTATAAAGTGCCTCAGGCTTTAATGACTTAAGCCATTTGATGTGCGCTGCTGTCCAATGACTGTTTCCATCATAGCGATAGTTGTGGCGAAGACAAAATGCAAGAATCTGCTGCTTGACCTTTTTCAGTGCCAGTTTATGATCAGCCCTCATACGGAGGAATTCTTTTGTTTCCTCGTCCGTTGCTGTAGGGATATGAACAGGACTGTAATTATGCTGTGCCAGACATTTGGCAATGATTTCAGCATCACGCCGATCAGTCTTAATTCTTCTTCTGCTGCACTGCTCAAGCATCGTTGTTGGCGCAAGTATCACACAGTTAACATGATGCTCTATTAATTGATGATATAAAGTATAACCGAGGCAACCCGCCTCATAACCGCATATAAAGTTAGCATCGTTTCCGTAGACGGTACGAAGAAACTCCAGATATTTCAGAACATTTTTGTAATCAGCTTCTGTTCTCTGGAAGTGGGAACCTTTCTCTGCATCGATTGTGTACGCACAAAATGTAAAACTTTCTTTGTGTACATCCATTCCTACGTAAACTGTGTTATAATTCATTTGATGACCTCCCTTTGTATGCGGTAATCCCTGTTACCATTGACTTTGACAATCTTTAGTATACAGGTAAATCCACGAACCTACAATGTGGAGGTCATTACATATTGTCTAATAAATCCAACTACCTCCATAACCATTGCCGAAGGCAAAACTTTTCGGTGACCGATTATTATGAATCGAGTCAGAATTCCGTAGAGGAATTCATAGGTTAAAGCGAAATTTGCCCCTAGGTATACGAAAGAACAAAACTTCATATTAAGTTCCAATTGACCGATATAAACGCACTTTTCATAACAAAAAAATTTGTTGTGAAAGGTGCGTGTTTTTTATGAAAATAAAGAAAGTTAACTCAGATGCCATTAAACTATACGAGACCAATATGGTAAAATTGAAAACTGCTGGAAATACCCGAGAAGTCCAGTTTATGGCTGGAAATAATAATCAATAATGCTTTTGACATTAATAAACAAATTTTGTCAAAATGTGGCTGTT
>NZ_QTZF01000015.1:0-3220 GCF_003462545.1 Coprococcus sp. OM06-34AC | reverse complement strand
TTCTCCATCGACCTTTATGAGTCCTCTTCCCTTTAGATTTTCCGGTTCAAGCTGTGAAACTTTTTTACTCTTAAAATAAGCGAGGCTCGTCTGATTATCTTTTGCTGAAATAATTCCATATACCATCACTCTCACCACCAATCTGTAACAGATGATTTCTTGTTACAAAAAATATAAAAATATCTGAATCTTACAGAATGGAAGTTCCATAAATTAATCCATGCCAGAGAAAACAGTTGCAATATCAGTTGTGACAAAAATGGAGTATGAATTTTATCAGTCGACAACTTATTTTAAAAAAAAGCTTTAAAAGTCAGTGATAACAGGAAATTTCAAAATAAAATGGATACGTATAATTATTTCGTGACTTTTTGTCACTGATTTTCTGTCACTCTTGAAATCGGCAGTTCCATTAAAAGTTCCTTATAATATTTTGTAGAATCTCAAGTGGAATTTATTTCAGATAAAATCATAACGAATTAAGATTAGGTCATTTCAAAGAAATTCAGATTAAAACGATTGCAGTTGATATGAAATCAACTGTGAGATGATACCCCATTGGCACTGGATACATACAGATAGCAAGGTCTCTCGCTGTCAGCCTACATTGAAACGATACCTGTGAATATCAAAATATATGACCACAACAAAAATACCCATCTGTACAAGCATCCTAACATGCGATACAAATAGGTATTAGCAAACTTTTCATCTCGCAAGATGGTAATATTTCTAAGCATCTGTCTCAGCCAAATTTCTTTACGAACAAAGACAGACACTTTCACAGCTAAGAAATCCCTTAATCTGTCGATATCGGCAAAAATACGGGCAAAACAGCAATTATACGTATGCACCTGTGAATCTTCAAAGGCTGAAATTTATCTGACTGTTTTTGACATACCATCAATACCCGCAACAGACATCCCCCTGTGCTGTGCCATATGGCTGGGTAGCAACAGCATATGCAAAGATGCCAATCTTACTAATCCTGTCTCTGTTTCCAAGGATAACAACTTATATGCGTTTTATGAATACACCAATACTGATTAAATTTCTTATCCTAGGTCTTAAAATTATTCAAGATATCAGAATAAGGCATTTTCTTAACAATTAGTCGGATTGTCTTGATTTTGGCATATACTTTCATAAAAATATACTGTTGTAGATACCAGCCAAACTTGTAACGAAATCTTTTGTTATAATTTTATATCAATTGCTGAAAATGGCTATTTCACAGTATTTATGAGTATTTTAGCAAACAATAGTTCTGTGAAAGAATGAAATCTGTCTGCTTGCAATAAAGTCAGTAAAATCAATGATTTACCGTACCTTAGAAATAAATTGTCGGACAAATCCTTTTGTATACCTGGGGGCAAATTTCGCCATAAGGTGTCCTTTCCCCTTTAGGTAAATGACAAAAAGCTATTATTAATTTCTGCATTTCATTCACTTCGTGAACAGGCAGAAATTAAAATAGCTTTTTGAGTTAGGGGTTTTGGAGTCCTAAAGTATAACCATAATTAATTTTATATATTTTATTCAACTACATCTTCACCATATACACCATCATTTTGATATTGCAAAATAAGATTATACATTTCTTCAACATCTAATTGGCATAACTCCGCCTCTTCATTTGTAATTTCAATTCTTTTTTTCTTTATCATATGCGCTCCTGCATCATACTGAAGATAATATTGCCCTTTGTTTTCCAGTAGACTAATACCCTCATCTTCTATAATTAACTTCATTTTAAAGCACCTCTATTCAAATAAATGTTTATATGTATATGTTCCTTCTTTCGCCGGATTAATAACTGCTTCTTTTATTCCACCACTTGTATAGCCGCCTGGTTCCCAGTATTCCGGCCATGCACCTAATTCATTGCCAGATGGAAGTCTTAAACTAGATGTGTCCTGAATTGTCACTATAACAGGATTACTTCCTAAATATCCTTTGTCTAATCCCAAAACACTTTCTATTTTAGCCACATCCCCATCTGCGTTTCGAATTATTTCACTTAGTTCATCCCCAGACATTACAAATGTACCACCTTTACCACCAATTGTTCCTGATGGCTCACTTGGCATTATTTTTACCGCACCACTTTTCTTGAATGAATTTAGATGATTATTAATATATTCCTCACTCAAATAAGTTTCTGGTAATGGTTTCTGTCCCTTTGGTGTGCCTTTTATTTTTTCTACTTGTTCAAGTGACAATCCCTCTTCTCTAAGTTTACTCCACGATGAATATTGCTTTCCATCCTCAAATGACATAATAGCTTTTTGAGTTAGGGACTTTGAAGTCCTAAAGTATAGACATAATTAAATTTAATTTTATAAATATTACATATTTTCTATAGCATCACTGATTCTATCATTTAGATATTCAATAAAATTTTTATAATTAATCTTGTACTTTTTATCTCCTTGTGACCACATCATAACGGCTCCAGTTTTTACATCAATACAATAAATCCATTCGTCACAATTTTCTATTACAATCTTATCGTCATTCAACCCATATGACCTGAATTCTAGTGTCTTTTCCACAAATATCATTTTGCCATTTTTACCTACACCCAATGTTTCAATGCCATCCAGTCCACCATGCCCATAATTTTTCAAAAACCAAACATACTGCTCTGGAATTTTTAAATTTAATATTTTTTCTGCATCATATAAATCTTTATCATCTACATTAGGATGTGTAAAATCACCTTTTTCTTCATATTGACTTATAATCTTAACAATTTTATCATACATATTTTATTTTCCTCCTACGATTTGCTCTGCTCTCCATTTCCAATATGAACGTCTAAAATTATTATATTGCTTATTCAATATTGGATTATTTCTAAAACTTGCTCCATCTTCGATAAGACCATGCAACTGTGAATAATATTCTTGATGTGTAATCTCTCGAATCTCAACCATTGGTCCTGCTTCTTTTTGCAAAATATGATGTAGTTGAATAGCATTACCATCTGTCCCTATAGGAGGCTTGCCAGCCTGCATACGTTCTAAGTTTGTTAGTCCTGTTGTCTCATCAAAATACTCAAAATCTATATCATTCCTTTGATATACCTTTCTACTTACATCTCTAACTTCTCCATTAACTTTAACTGTGCCTTCATATTCTACTGAAGTGTAAATTACAGAACCACTTCCACCCTCACAAGTAATACTTCTTTCAGACTCCACCCGTCCTTTGCTAG
>NZ_QTZF01000014.1:0-6049 GCF_003462545.1 Coprococcus sp. OM06-34AC | reverse complement strand
GAATAGGGGTATGTCTACTAGCAAAGGACGGGTGGAGTCTGAAAGAAGTATTATTTGTGAGGGTGGAAGTGAAACAAGTTGGTATAAAGCAGATGGTACAATAAATTATCCACCAAATAACGGAGCTGTACCAGGAACAGAAGTAAATATGTCGTTAAAACCAGGAGATACATTTGGGCGGTATGGAAATATTGGGAATAAGAGTAACTTTGTAACACAAACAGGTGCAAATGCAGATAAATTAGCATTGCCACCAACTACTGACCCTAATATTTATCAGGAATTTAGGGTTATAAAGGAAATACCAAACACTATCCAAGCAGAGATTGCAGCATGGGGAGGTTCTGCAGGTGGAGGATTACAATATGAATTGCCAATGCCGATTTTACAATTAATTAGAGAAGGCTATATAGTGCCAAAATAAATAGAGAGAGGTGAAAAACTATGTTAACAACAAATGAACTGCAAAAATATATTATGAGTGAAATTAATGATAAACTAGATGAGATTTCATACAGTAATGTTTTTTTCGAAAAAGGGGATGATAATAGTGCTGAGGGAACATACATTTTTAGTACAAATTCAAATTATCATATTCTTTATGCAGAAAAGGGGAAGATAAGAAGTGATATAGTTGTAAATGACGAACGAGAAGTATTGTGGTATGCTTTAAATATATTATCAACAAATATTACTATGAAGTATGCCATGAATAATCAAGAGAAAGGAAAAGATTTCCGAAGACCACTCTTTGAGAAAGAAAAAAAAATATTTGCTTTATTTGGTGAGGATTTTTTAAAAAGGAAAGATGAAGAGATTAATGAAATACTTGAAAAAAATCCGTATAATGATATTTAATTATGGTTATACTTTAGGACTCCAAAACCCTTAACTCAAAAAGCTATTTTAATCTCTGTCTGTTCACGAAGTGAATGACATACAGAGATTAATAATAGCTTTTTGTCATTTACCTGAATCCGTGAAGTTCACGGATTTATAAACTATCGCCGTAGATGCTGGAAGGATATTGATTGGGAATGTAGCAGAAGATAAACCTTGTGATGCAATCTATCAAAGTACAGACAGCCATATATTGGCAATGTTGGGAAGCAATATGGTAGAAGAAGTTATATCAGGAAACCCAGCGAACAGTTCCGTATCAGAAATCGGAGATGTAGCGAGAAAGACGGATATTGAAGAACTAAGCCATACAACGATATTCAAGAACTCAGATGACATTGCCTTAGGTGAAAAAGCTTTAAGTAATGTAGAAGTGAATAAGCTAGATGATGTTGCAGAAGTTGTAGAGAGTGGTAGTACAACTGTTATATATTGGTCAGGTGATATAGCTAATTATCAATATAATATGATTGAAAATCCAGGACCGTTAGCAGAAATGCCTAATCAACCTGCAAAGAATTTCTATGGTGGCAGATACAATATGGAAGTATTACAGGAAGATAGAATAATGTATCGAGCAGGTAATGCTCAAAATCCGTATGGAAGATGGTTTACGAGTGAGCCACCTGCTTCTGTTACTAATGTAAGAATTGACGCAGCGGTAAAGACTCATTGGATAGACCCGAAAACTGGTGCGTATGAGGCAAGCTCTTATATAGATAATGTATATGCGATTAAAGTACCAAAGGGTACTACTATTTATACAGGATCAGTCGGACCGCAAGGTGGAGTATACGTGGGAGGATATAATGTTATGCAAACCTATATAGATGCACCATGGACTTTTGAAGTTGTAGGAAAAACACCGTTACAATAGATTGGAGATAGAAGAATGATAAGAAATGAAGAGTTTTTGCAGTTGCGAGAGGCGTATATAGAGATTGGCAAAATGGTACAAAAATATGGATATGGACAATATAACGGGATATTAAGAATTCTTATGGGACAAGTTAATTGTATTGACTCGGATGAGAGCAATGGTGAAAAAATGAAATACTTGATAGAAAGCTATAGTAAACTGTTTGCTTCGAGAGGCGGGTTAAGCGATTTCATTATTTATGATGCAGATGTTCAATTAAGAAATCAGTTGAATGAGAAATATAATGACGAAGTAAAAAGGGTTTGGAACATTATGAAAGACTATATTTAATAATGACTTCGTATAAGAACATCCGAAATCACAACTGAATATTTTTTCTTTAAAATTTAGGACGCATTGTTTTCATGGCACTTGGTGCTATGGAGATAATGCGTTTTTTCTATGTTAATTTTCAAATTCTTTTCCAGACTGCTGATATCAGTCTACTTCTTTCGAATATCGTGCCCAGAGTCTGCCTTTTGGTCATCTCACAAAGAGAAAGTGCTCATCTGGCTCAAGAAAACATCAAATCAGAAATCTTGATTCAGATGCAGTTTTTCTATTGAAGATGCTCCATCCGTAAAGGAGGAGTTCATGATTAAGTCCAGGTTGATTATGCCGGAAATAAATCAAGAATTTGATGTTCAATATAATGAGAATGCACAGGTTTGTGATGTGATAACGGATACTTTGGATGTTGTATCGCAGTATCTGCGAACAGGCTATGTGAATCGTGAGCACTGGGCATTAGTGTTACCGAGAGAAGGCATGGTTATGGATCCAGATAGAACCTTGAAAAGTTATCATGTTGAAAATGGCGATAAACTGATACTCATGTAGATGAAGGATGTGTGATGTTAGTATCGTAAAGATACTTGACAAGTACAGGGGGGATGAAAATAATGGGGAATAGAGGCGTGCTTTTGTATGTAGACCTTGGCAGGCTTGAAGATGAACCTTACAGATTGTCAAAGATATATGATACACTTGGACAGTATATTGATGATATCAGACGTCAGAGAGACATAATATACATAAGTAAGATGGCGGAATCTCTGGATATATCATCCCTGGACAGATATCGTGCTCAGTTGACAGATGAATATGAACGGCTTGGAACTCTGAAGAAGATTCTGGATGAGGCATACGATCTGTATAAAGAATGTAATGAAAAATTCGAGGCATCTGGACAGACTCTATGCAATCTATATGCTGAAACTCCATGGTATGAGACCAGTGAGGGAAAGCTGGCTATAGGTATAGGTGTGCTTGTGGTTACTGCTGCAGTGGCGATAGTCTGCCCTGCTGTACTGGGAGCTACGGCAGCTGCAGTGACACAGTCTGTAGCGACATCGGCTATTATTGGTGCAGCTACGTCAGGTGTCATGAATGGAATAGCTTCCATGAATTCCGGCAAATCATTTTACGATGGATTTGCAAGTGGTTTTGAATCTGGAGCAATATTGGGTGCAATCAGTGGTGGATTAGGAGCCGGGATATCGGCAGTTGCAACCGGGGCAGAACTGACAGTAGGAAGAATAGTGGCAGTAAAAGCTGTGAATATGATATCTGATGCGACTGTAGATACTGTGGTATATGCATATCATTCAGACAAGTACGATAAGAGTATTACTGGTGTAGACATAGTCAAGACTTGGGCAGCGAGTGCTGTAACATCGCTTGTTATGCAGTCGATTATGGATGAATGTAATGATAGGACTCAATCACCAGATAAGAACAGTAATTCAATTAATTTTAAGAATTCGTTGGATAATCAAAGTAAAGCTAATAGTAATAAGCCCACAAATACAGTCACATATAGACGTGTTCAAGGAGGAACTGGAGACAAAGCAAGTCAACAGAGAATATTAATTGATAGTGAAGGAAATGTATATATAAATAAGAAAAATGTAAATTTGAATGTTAGTGTGGATAACGGAGAGCATTCGCAGTATTATATAGAAAATAAACGACCTGGTGCTGATATTTATGAATTTGAAGTTCCTAAATGGTTAGATGATATGGTAAACGAGTATATCGTGCCGGAAAAGAATTATAGAACAAATCCTTTAAATCAGGGGAGATGTGCGCCAAAGCTAAATGATCCCACAACTCCTGGAAGATGCATAGAATTTCCTGCACCGTGGATTGAATGGATTGAGGAATATGCTACAAATGGAAGAATAATAGCAGGAGGGGGGTAGGTGAAAGATAAGAAATAGAATAAGGTAAGCTTAAAATTGTTGAAAAAAATAATTGGAGGATTGGTTTAATGAAAAAAACGATTTCGATAATGACAGAGGAGTTTGTAAATGAAAAAACAGGCGAAAGCGTAGAGGGTATAACTATAATGATTGATGGAGTTATAAAAGATTTATTTGATATTATTAAGCATGAAAAAAAAGAATACAGCGATAACGTAAGTATAGTTCAGGATGCTTTAATGAAAGGTTTAGAAGAAATAAAAAATACTATATAAGCTAAGGTAATTATCATAGAATTTGCGATTTGCAAAAATACATTGTTTCCATAACAATTAGTATAGTGGAAACAATGTATTTTTTATAGTAACATGAGAAAAAAACATGCTGATTGACTATGTTGGACACACTACGTCAGAGGCAAAACAAATTGCTGGAGAAACAGGTGTAACACATGAGGAGAAAAATACGTATTTAAAGAATCGCAGATATTATTTTGATGCTGTTACCAAAACAATGGTTAGAAGTATGTCGGTTTTAGATAGTGGAACAATAGATGGAATGGCTACGGATGAAAATGGGAAGGCTTTAATATTACTGATATCAGATCATCTTGATTGGAAAAATGAGTATGATCATTTACTAAGACTACAAGAAAAAATAAATTCTTATATTACATTCTGCGAGGAACATCAATGGAGAATTAACAGTAAAAGAGTTTGTTGATTGGTACAATGATATTGACAACTATAGACCAGAACTGCCTAGTAATAACCGTAGTCACAAATATTAATAAGGAAGAATCTAATGGATATATATTTAGTAGCAAAATTAAAGAAATATGATGATTTTATTTCCTGTTATAATGAAGGAGATGAGAAAAAAATGTACAAAGGTAAATCACTGCTATTTTATTCATTATCAAATAATGATGCAGAAAGCCGTTATTTAATAACAATTTTTTTGATCAATAAGGGTGCTGATGTTAATGTAGTAAATGAGTGTGGTGAAAATCTTTTGCATATATTGCTTTCAAGAGTGAATCACAATATAAATCAGACGGTGGAGTTGTGCAAAAAGTTGATAGATGGAGGTGTGGATATAAACCAAATAGACGAAAAAGGAAGAGTCCCACTACAGTATTTGATTAATTTAAAATTTACAGATGAGGAACTTGAACCTTTATATAAAATCTGGTTTGCACAAAAAAATATTCTGGTTAATTACAAGAATGCATGGGGAAAAACGCCATTGGAAATTGCTGCTCAAATGCCGTACAGAAAAAAATTAGTAGAAAGGTTAAAATTATATGAGTGATGTAGTAAGTTTTATTTCAGATGCTGGTGGAAGCGTTGTTTCAAAAAATATATTGATACGGAAGAGTATTTGAGTGATGCAGATAATATGAGCATCTGTGATTTTAATACAATTGCAAATATTGAACCGGCAATTCTCACAATATACAACTGTAAAGTTGGAACTGATTTAGAATTGGTGGATGAGAATGGAAAGAAATATTTCTTGGATAACAGTACAGGAAAGAAATTTAAAGTATAGGACATATTCTGGGCACTCGGTAAGAAGTAAATGAGTAGTGTAAGAAGCCGATGCAGATAGTAAATACATTGTTTACTTAACAACATTTGTTATGAAAACAATGTATTTTTTTAGAGTTAAATTGAGAAAAACTAAATGATTGTTGACAAAAAAATAATGGATGATGCAATACTATTGTTTGATAATGGCATAAAGGAGATGGTGTTGTGTCGCAGGAAGATGATGTTGGAGCTGCGGGCGTTGGAGAAGCTGCGAAAGATAGCAGAGATGAGCTTGAAGACATTTTAAAAGCGCTTGAAGCTGGTGATTCTGACAAGCATGGACCCAATGTGAAGATCATTATAGGTGTAATAGCTGGGATCGTATTGGCTTCAGTTGTGTAAATAAGCATAATGGTTAAAATGAGAATGCACAGGTTCGTGATGTGATAACGGATACTTTGGATGTTGTATCGCAGTATCTGCGAACAGGC
>NZ_QTZF01000013.1:0-10296 GCF_003462545.1 Coprococcus sp. OM06-34AC | reverse complement strand
TTCTCCATCGACCTTTATGAGTCCTCTTCCCTTTAGATTTTCCGGTTCAAGCTCCACTCTTCCTGTTCTCAGAACCGATGAGTACATATACTTTTCATTCAGGCTCAATGCCACTGTTTCAGATATATTGTCTTCTATCCTTCCAGGTATTCCCGTATTACCAAATCCATTTGCAGTTACAATCGTATATATTCCATATGCAGTACCATCATGAACAATCTTCTGCATATTATCATCATATATTTCTGCTGTTTTTTCACGAAATCCAGCATAGTTATCTATTATGAACACTACTGCAGGCATATCGTTTTTGTTAACTTTTTTATAGGAGTTGAAGCTTATTCCACCAAGAATATTTTTTCTTGTAGATATAATCCTGTTTATTAAGAATATCAGTTTCCTAATTCTGTCATCATCATCCTCGCTAACAAAACCGCCAACCTGTGGAGCCTGTTCAAAACACCGCAAAGATTTATTGCTAAAGTCTGCTATGTATATATTTACTTCTGAAGCTTTATATCTGGTTATCAATGATGCAATAAGTGTCTGAACAAAGGTACTTTTACCACTTACATTCGTTCCACATACTGCAATATTTCCAGCATCCGCAATATCGATCCTATATGGTTTCTGACTTTGCCTTGATGGATCATCGTACATTCCTATAGTTGCCACCAATGAATATGCATCATCTGATTTATTTATCGGATATTCATCATCTATATCGTCTATAAATATAGGATTAGCTATTGGTGGTATCCACAAACTATAATCTCTGTTATATCCATTTTCTCTTGCTACCTTGGCCAAATACTCTTTAACCGCATCCAACTGCGTTACGCTGTTTGCCGGATTTGACACTTTGGCAATTTTCTTCTTTCTTATAATCTCCGAACCAGAAGCTGAAAGTATCGCAGTTCGTGTATCTTCACCAGAAACCGCATCTCCCCGATACTCAGCTCCACTCCAGCCAGACTGGAATAGCTCATACACTTCATCATTTCCAACCTGCAGATATCCCCTTCCTGCCTGAGTTATAAAAGCAGCATCCTCCTTGTGCAGCATCTCTTTACTGTCCTGCTTATCCTGCACTCTAAGACACAGCTTAAACTTGGAATTCGACCAGATATTTTCGTCGACTGTTCCTGCTGGTTTCTGCGTAGAAAGGATCAGATGAACACCAAGGCTTCGTCCAACCTGTGCAACACTTATAAGCTCCTTCATAAATTCCGGCTGTTCTCGCTTCAGCTCGGCAAACTCGTCCACTATTATAAACAGATGTGGTACCGGAAGTTCTACCTCACCGGCTTTTACAAGCTTGGTATAATTATTAATATTGTTCACTCCGGCCTCATTGAAGACTCTCTGTCTTCGCATATTCTCGCTCTTTATGGACACCATAGCTCTCTTTATCGCACTTCCTGACAGATTCGATATTGCTCCTATCATGTGTGGAAGACCATCAAACAGGTTTGCCATTCCTCCGCCCTTATAATCAATAATGAAAAAGCCTATATCATCAGGGCTGTAGTTTATCGCCATTGAGAGAATATATGTCTGCAGCGTCTCCGACTTTCCCGATCCTGTAGTTCCCGCAACAAGCCCATGGGGACCATGATATTTCTCATGTACATCAAGAATACAGTCCTTGCCACCAGCCGACTGACCTATGACAGCCCGCATACTGTTGTAATTTTTGTTTGTCTTCCATCTGTCGAGAACCCGCAATTCTTCCAGCCTTTGTATTCCCAGCATATCAAAAAATGTAAGGCTGTCGGGTATACCGCCAGCCTCCACATCTTCGTTCACCTTTATAACTGCTATTCTGTCGGCAAAAGCTGCCAGTTGACTTTCTGTCACCTTATCAAAATCTACATGGCTATACTCATCCGTCTTCATCCTATGGATTCCCGAAAACTGTTTGTCGATTATAAGCTCATAAGTAGTGTCATTCAACAACTGCGATTCCTTATCAGCCAAGGTTACCACTGTGAAAGAATATTTCTGTGCATCTGTTGTTATGTACTTATTTATCGCATGCCCTTCCAGCAGAGAAGTATCAGCAACAAACAACACAATGTGAGTAAACTGTCGCTTCTCTATAGTATAATCTTTCTGTTCCCGGTCTCTCAGAATATCAATAATTCTGAAAAACAGGTCGTCCACTGAGCTTCTATCTGACGCCATCAGTCTCTCACTATAATCATCGAGCCACACATGCGGCATAAACCTATAGTTCATCCATTCACTGCTATCAGTTTCAGAATCGAATGCAAATGCAAGTTTTACATCACGATAAGAATTATTCGCTGCTATCTGTGCAATCATGGTTCTTGCCACATCAAATGCTTTGCTCTTATCTCCCACTCCAACTATACCTATTATACCTGTAGCTCCGAGATCCACGCCCTGCGGAACATCCTTTATTCGTGAATATATAGCCTTTACTTTGCCCGGAATCTGTATCAATTCATCATCAGACTGTTCCATTCGTATCTTAGGAACAGTTATATACTCTGACACATCCAATGTTCCCAGGCCAACTCGCTCCACCAGATAATCCTTATGATTCCTGTTTCTATTCCACAATTCAGTTGACTGATCTGTATATTGCGTTATAACATCAGGAGATTTGTACATATCTCCGAGCATATTTTTTATAGTATTCTGATTAGAAGCTATCTGTTTTATCTGCCGCCTCAGATATCTGGCATACCCAGATCTCCTGTCAAGCTCCCCCTGTGCATTTCTCTTCTTATCATAATGCATATTGATGAAGGCCCATAACACTCCTATAACCGCAGATGCAGCAGCAGTGATAAGACCTGTATACATAAGCATTCCAGAATTGCTCCCTGATGATCTGTAGCTGTACATAGCAAGAACTCCTCCAAGCATCATAGGGATCATCATCGTAAATGTTGGTCCTATAACCATCAAGAGCGGTTTCTTTTCTATCTGCTGTTTTGCCGGTGGATTCTCAATTGTCACAGACTCTATAACCGGCTCCTTCGTATTTCTGGGGGATCTGTGAAAAAATCTGTCTTTTCCCTGAACATCCTCATACTTAAGCGCCTCTGAATCCAAGTATGGCAGATTGACAATAATACTGTCTTTTAAGTCGTTCTGTATAATCACACCGATAATCTGCACACAATATATTATCCTTAAAGCACCGAGTTCTATAATATCTCCACATTTGAGCTTGTATCCTGACTGTACCAGATTGCCATCCACGGTCAAGCTACGACTGCCAGTATCACATATAATCCATCCATTTCCATTTTCCACAAATTCGGTCTGAACACCAATCATTTCCGGGCTTCTCACCACAATCTCATTCTCGTCAAGACTTCCTATTCTTATACGATGGACACCCGATATCATATATTTATCCACAGGAGTCATAAATTCCATAAGATTTCCTCTTTCGACTATTTAATAACACACTTTACAGCACTTGTGCTGGCACCATTCTGCACGTTTCCGCCTGACTTATAGCAAGGAACAACCTTAATATAATATTTTCCAGCTTTCAGTCCGGTTATGGTTGTACTGGTACCCGTTATCTTACTCTTTGAATTATATAGTGACATCTGTCCACAATCTTCACTGTCCTTCTTGTAGCCATAATAATATATCCTATATTCGCTGGCATTATACTCCTTCTTACTATTAGACCACTGTATATATAACTGTCCTGATTTTTTAGATTCTGTATTCGCTATCTTAACTATGTTTGGCACCACTTTTATAGTTCTGGTGATAGACTTTGTACTATAGTGCGCAGCATCCGCTCCCTTTGGTGTAAAGGTAGCTGTAATCACTACACTGCCAAATGCTTTGTTATTCATAACCTGAACTCTTCCACCTGCCGCATTGATCGCAAGCAATTTAGGATTACTTGATTTGAAGCTAAATGTACCCTGACAATCACTAGGTGCAACACACTCAAAGCCATGTGTTCCATTTGCATTGTGCCATGTTGTTGATATAGGACTCTTGAACGAGATCACCGGTACCTTTTTTTCAATTCTAAAATTCTTTACAACTCTCTTTCCTGATACACAGTTGGAACCATTTGCCGTAACAGTAACTGTCGCTGTACCAGGCTCTTTATTATTTGCGTATTGTACTGTATAATCTGATGCCTTCAGCTTTGCACTTCCATACGCAACTGTAACTGCAGGCTTGAAATAACTTCCGCTATATGTATAAGAATTAGCAGCTAATGTCACTGTCGCTTTTGTTATATCCGCCTGAGAAATTGTAAATGTCTTACTTACTTTTCCAGTTAAATTCTTACAACCCTCTATGGCTGCCTCCGCTTTATTTCCGGCCGATACATTATTCTTTAAAGTAATCTTATAGTTATCAGTACCCATTACCGCACCATTCAGCTTCACTGTAACCTTTGGTAACTTTGCTGTTCCGTCATATACACAAGATGCCACATCTATCGATGCAGACTGCACATTTGCAGGCTTAATTGTAAATTCCTTCTGGATCTCTCCGCCATAATCTCCACATCCAGTCACCACAATCTTTGCTTGTGTTCCTGCATTAATATTGTCTTTATAGGTGACCTTATAGTCTGTACCCTGTTCAATAACTCTTCCCTCATACTTGACCTGTACTGTCGGAGCTATCACCTTGCCTGTATATACATATGGTTTATCATCTGAAATGATCACCTCAGCACTGTCCTCTGATAAATTCAAGGCTGAAGGCTTGTACACATTATTATCCTGTCCGCTTGGAGCAATATCAAAACGGTGAGCCCCCACGACTTCATTGCACTTTAGATATGAACCAGACTTAACCTCAAGAGTCATGATACTGCCTCCACATGAGATTATCTTGTCTATTTTGCATGGCTCACTGCCTATGGCCAGTTTTTCGCAGTAGAGTCTCATGGACTGTGCGGTAAGTCCACGTATCTTCAGCTCGTCTTTATCCTCACTGTAATCTATTTTTCCATACACATACGCATCCGCTGCTTCAGACTCGGTCATGGTTATCCATGCAAGCGCTCTTCCGTTTGGTGATGTACTTAATCTTACTCCAACTGGATAATTTGCTATGCAATAATAGGTTTTTACCGCATCAGTCGAATCCGACTCATCAGCGTGTGCCTGCACCATACCAAATGAACATATAGCCAAGACAATCATCACTGCCGCTATAAGTTTTTTTACTCTCGTCATCTGAAATGCCCCCTTTACTTCCTTATATCTCCTCTGCTATTTGTAACCTTCTGTGATTCAACGCCATTTTTCTTCACATAAATTACAGGATAGTATCTGCTATACTTTGATACATTCACAGTAATAACTACTTTCTTGCCTTTCTTTACAGTTTTTATATGTGGCTTACCATATAGTTTTTTCATCTTTGACGATTCATACACTTTTACGATAACCTTTGAATTCGGAGTAGGATTATTTACTGTTACTTTTAGTGTTTTGCTGTTATGGGCAATTGACACAGATGACATCACCGGTCTTACATAATATGTAATCTTTCTTACCTTCTGCTCATATACACCATTATCACCTGCTTTTATCGTAACTATAGCTTTACCAACACCCTTTATTGTTATCTTTCCATTATTCGCTACAGAAATAACCTTAGGATTGGATGAACTATATGTAAGTCTGACTCCACCCTTTGCTGAGGCTCCTATGCTTCTCTTCACGCCCTTCTTATAATTATACTGTGTCTTTTTACTCTTAACCTGTATGCTCTGAGGTTTTCTTACCTTCACAGTGATTGTTTTTGAGCATGGCTTATAATTTGACTTTGTCTTATTATTAGCGCATATTGTTATTTTGGCTGTACCCGTTTTTGTGACTGTTATGACTCCTCTGTCATTGACCTTGAGTACATTCTCGTTTGAACTTGTGTACCTTATCTTCTCATTTCCTGAAGTCGTAGCTGCCAGGGTCATAGATGCTGTTCCACGACTGTTCAGAAGAAGCGTATATGTACCTGCGGCCTGCTTACCATCCTTCTTAACAGAAAGCTTGCATGCTGCCTGAACTATTGAGAATTTCATTGTGAGTGTGCCGATATTCTCATTTTTTCCTGTAATCTTTATAACAGCGGTTCCGACATTTTTATTATTCGAGTATGTAACATCATATGCATCTGCATTTACTACAGAGCCATCATTATCCGTAACTTTAATTACCGGTTTTATAGGCTTTCCCGTATAAGAATAACTCTTAGCCGGAATACTTACATTCATACTGTTTTCATCAAACCTATAAGCCCTCCTGATAATCACATTCTCATCAGAATCCGGAGTATATATGTTGTTACCAGCCTCATATGTATACAGATATGTTCCGGTTGGATTTCCCTCCTTGAACAAGCCGGTTCCAAAATCCGCATCCGCCGGTCTTCTTAACAATCTAACATATTGAAGATTTTTGCACCCTATAAAACAGAAATCGCCCAGTTTTGTCAGTCTTTCCGAAAAATCCAGATGCTCTAACAATTCGCATCCCGCAAAGGCACAATTTCCAACACTTGATAAATTATCAGGAATATCTATGTTCTTTATTCTGTTACAGCCCTGAAAACAATAGTCTCCCAGATTCTTGGTATACTCTGATAATTTCAAATCGGTTATGCTATAGCACTCTCCAAATGCAAACTGACCAAGTTCGTATATCTGAGATCCAGACATGTCTACATTCTTCAAACTTGAACATCTGGCAAATGCATACGCCCCCACCGACAAAGTTCCTTTCGAAAATTCCACAGACTTTAAAGAAGTACATCCATAAAAAGCCCTTCGTCCTATAGTGAGAGGTTCGTCTCCCTCTATAACCACAGACTCCAGATTTGTACATCCTGAAAATGCATTGTTACCTATATGTGTAACTCCAGGCTTTACTACAACCTTTATAACATTGAAATTAGTCCACGGCTTCTTGTCCTCCAGTCCAAAGTCAATCATCGCCTTATTTGTGGAAACATCCAATGTCAGCACCCCACTGTCACCATTATATTCAGCCCTGATTCCAGCATCCTCCGACACTGCATTCGTCGAAGCATATGCCTGTACCATTTCTGGAACAAGGCTGACCATACACATAATCACTGCTCCTACAATTACTGTAATTATCCTTCTCTTTAACTCCTTTTTCATGATCAATCACCCCACTCTTCTTCTTCTGTTATAAACTCATCTTCATTTACGCTTGATGTTCCGCTGTCCGCCTGTTCATTTGTTCCCGAACCACCAGATGATCCCGATCCACCACCTGCTGAACCGGAGCTTGCAGCCACAGACGAGCTTGTCTTCTTGCCCTTACTCACTATCAGATACAACTGAGTATCTTCAGTCATCTCAGTTCCCGCCTTTACGCTTTGTCTGATGATCACATTCTCATCAACGGTATCAGAATTCTCCTGGAGGGTACTAAAGGTGATTCCAAGGGTTGAACACTGTATAGTTGCATCATTCAAGGTCATACCTACAAAGTCAGGAAGTTTTACTGTCTGCTCTCCCAGGCTTACTGTGACCTTTACAGAACTCCCCTTTTCTATGCTGGTTCCCTGTGTATCCTGCTGTTCAATTATCAAGCCAGCCGCAACATCCTTACTATATTCTTCAGTTTCTTCAAGCTCTATACCAGCCTCTGTAGCCATAGCTCTGGCATCATCCAGAATTTCACCAACAAATTCCGGCACAACTGTCATCTCCTTGCCTTTACTGACCGTTATTCCAACTGAAGCCTTACGTTTCACCTTCATTCCCTTGGCTATATCCTGTGAGATAACGCATCCTTCTTCTACCTCAGAACTGTATTCTTTTTTCTCCTCAAGCGTTACACCAGACTCTCTGGCAATTTGTTTTGCCTCCGCCGTTGTGTGACCAACAAAATCAGGCACAACAGATTTCCTATTAACCATCATGATAATTAACACAACTGAAACCAATACGATCCCGGCTATTACACCTATGATGATCTTCATATTGGGTCCATGCTTGTCAGAATCACCAGCTTCAAGTGCTTTTAAAATGTCTTCAAGCTCATCTCTGCTATCCTTCGCAGCTTCTCCAACGCCCGCAGCTCCAACATCATCTTCCCGCGACACAACACCATCTCCTTTACATTATTGTCAAACAATAGTATTGCATCATCAATTATTTTTGTCAACAATCATTTAGTTTTTCTCTATTTAATTATAAAAAAATACATTGTTTTCATAACAAATGTTGTTAAGTAAACAATGTATTTTTACAAACCATAAATTTTATTATCTATTGACTAAAATCATGTCTTCTATCTCGTCACGTTGCCAATCATACTCTTCGTCTTCACCAATTGGCAGATATTGGGGCTTCTCTTGTGGATTATAAATATACCATCCTATTTGTTGAAATATCTTTAAAACTGCTCCTTTAATCTAATAATTTAAAAACAATATTTTATAATAAACATTTCGAATTCTTAATTTCTTTCATTTCTTCTTGATTCAAATTTTTAAATTCTATCCCAACGAAATAATCGTCTAAAAACAATAAATTATTTAAATCATTAATCCTATATGCATTTAGAACACACTCCTCAATATCATCTCTTAATATTAAAATTGCATTTTCTGACTTATATCCTTGATTTCTTGCCAATGTTCCTATATCTTGGCATGCCTCTGTAGAAGTAAGATTTTGCACATATCCCCATTTCGAAGCAATTGTTGCATCTGTCAAATCCAATACCTTTTGACCAGATAAATTTATATCGTAACTAATTGCATATTTAGCCGTATTTCCATGTTCCGCTAATTCTGCAACTATTGTATTGCTATCTGCACCTACATAAAATCCGCCTCCGAATCTACTTCCTTTATTAAAAAATTGTGGATCAATACCATTTAAAACACTTTGCGCTTGATTTGCACTTCCAACTGCATGTTGTACAGATAGACTTCCACCCTTAAATCTACTGGCTTCTATCAACTATATTTCTGTTATATATTTACTTGGTATTACATCAGCTAACCATACCTTTTCATTTCCAAAATAAAAAAGTATTCCATCTTCCCAAGCTCTTTTTGCATCAATTTGCAAAACACATGGTTTATTATCACGTCTTAATCCAACACTCTGTGCTGTACTAATATCTTGTGACAAATGAACATATTGTCTTCCTTGAGGTAATAGGCCATTAATTTTTATACTTGATAAAAATCTTCTAGCCGTACCATGATATAAAATATCTGGAGGTATCATTTTTTCTTTCTTTATGTGCATCGGAATTGAATGACCATAAAATGCTCTGATTTTTCCACCGCTTATTTCATGTCTCTTCTTCTCTGATTTATCTATCATAACTAATAAATCGTCTTCTGATGTACCTATCCATTTCATATCCTTATTCAGAGCATCCACTAATTGTTCTACTGACACCCAACCTTCTTCATCCATCTCCAACTCATATTCCCAAGGTGCATGACGAAGTGCATACGATACTTCTTTGCTTAATTCTTCATAATTAATCATCTGCTTCTTCCTCATCTATCATTTCCTGTATTGCTTCCTTAAACCATTCCCAGAAAGTATTATACTCTTTTCTCTGTTCATATCCAGCACTTGCAAAATCATGAATAATTTGGACTTTACTATTTTTTTTAATATCAAAACAAGCTATATCATCACTATCATCTCTTCTAGCAAAAGGAACAAGTTCTCTATCTGGATAACGTTCCTTTAATCCTTTAATTCTTTTTTCAACCTGTTCTTTGCTCATTAAGTACCAAAAATCAAAGTCCACCAGATTTAGTTCAACAATTTTTAAAAACTCTTTGGGATAATTAAATTCTTGATATACTTTACTTACATCATATATTTCCATGTTTGCCTCCTACTTTATTGTATCCATATCAAACGCTCCAAATGGATTACTATTTCTAAAAGATGCCTTTTGTTTTCCAACTCTTAGACTAATTGCATCGCCCCATGTAACAGGAACACCTTTCTTAGTTGTAAATCTCTCGATATATTCCTCAGGTAAAATATCATTATATCCATGCACATTAGCTTTAACATTAATACCAGCTTCTCTTGCAGATACAACACGTGTATTATCTATTGTTGTATATATTCCATCAGGCATTTCTACCACATCAATCGGGTCACCCTTCCACCCATTCTTCTTCATGCTATCTATAATCTCACTTGAACCATTTACAGACGATTGACTATATCTTATTTCTTTAGGATTAATTGTCTTACTTCCACCCTCACAAGTAATACTTCTTTCAGACTCCACCCGTCCT
>NZ_QTZF01000012.1:0-18502 GCF_003462545.1 Coprococcus sp. OM06-34AC | reverse complement strand
TTCTTGTTTGGAATTTCAGGGTTGTCATGTTGTTAATTTTTCAAGGTTCTTTGCGTTATCGCCTCTCAGCGACAACTTCTAAATACTATCACATTCATTTCTCAATGTCAACAACTTTTTTCATCTTTTTTCAAGTCATTTCGTCAGCTCTTATGAACTGATTTCGTATCATAATCGGGAGATTATATAACGAATAAATCTCAAAATCCGATGTTTTACAGATGTTTCTGACACCGTCTCACGCGACAGCTTTTATAAGATACCACCATCATTTTACAATGTCAAGCATATTTTTTCTTTTTTCTATTTTTATGTTTTTCCTATTATGTATTTTCTTATTCTCTTCTTATTTTCTTCTTATTTTCTTTTTATTTCTTTCTTTTATATTCCTCGTTATAATCAGATTTTAAGATACTATACCTGTTAGTTTCTCCGTTTCCTTTATACTCAGCTTATATTGTATCTATACACTTTGCCTATACCAGCTCAAGTCTTTCAATTATAAAACCTTCATTCTCCATGTGATATACGGTTCCGCAATATGGGCAGTTTCTCTGACGGACAGAATCAAAGCTTGCTCCACAATTCCTGCAATACACAGATGTAATGGAGAATCCAGGTGGTTCCATGTAAGCAGTATTTCTCCGAAGTGTAACGTCTATACAGTCTCCGCGCCTGTTGATACTGCCATCCTTCTCGCTGTAATTTATCCACCATGTCCTGAGTGTCATACACAGATGCCTTCCCTCCATATGTATATCCTGCACTGTCATAGCCTGCATATATGTCATTTCTATAATATCCCGAAAGTATGGATTTAATGTTCCACCACAATATGAGGCCAGATTCTCCGGGTGGTCTGACATAATCGCCATACGGATAAGAGATATGATCTGTCCCTCAAACTTCTCAAATGAAAAATACGGATCATATGGTGCAAATGCACTTTTGACCTTTCCTTTTGTTGTCACATAGGACCAGAACGGTATCCTCTTTCGTCCATCCCTGTTGAACTGTTTTGTCATAAATATGATAATAGAAATTATATATCCAAATATTCCGCCCATAATAAGTGCTACAAAAAATGACATGAACAAAGCCTGCGGTATGGGTGTTTCCCTGTCAAATAAAGAAAGTATAAAACATGCAAGGAAGAAAACCAGCATGGTTATCCCCGTGGTTTTTCCCATCTTCCTCTGGTTCTTTGCTGACGCATTCTCCCGGATAAAAAAAGTATTTGTGACGCGCGGAAACAGATCATTGATGCGAAAAACTGTACGACAATATGGACAGCCTTCCGTGAGGGCTGCTACAGGGCTAACTGCACCGCAGTTTGGGCAAGTCATGGACATACGTGTAAGCTCCTGCTCATTTGGAGTATGGACAACTGTCTCGTACATCGTATCTTCGGTTACACGCTCATATATTATGCCGGTTGAATTCTGGAATTGCAGATGTCTGTCAACACCCTCATACATGAGATCAACTGTGTACCAGGATGTCTTTCGAGGCACTCTTGTAGTTCCCATCGTTTCTCTCTTCACAGGTGATGTATGCTGTATCATACGAATGCCCTTCCGTGCCATTCTATCCTTCTGAAGGCGAAGAATATATGATGTGTCTCCATCACAGCTGCGTGGACGCATGTCAGAATCATACCAGTGATTTAATTCTATGGCGAAATCATCAAATATACTTCTGTGTTTCTCCCATGTCGGAGTATATTTCTTAAATGCTGTCACCTGTTTTCCATAACAGATCAAAGAAATTATACCAGCTATGATCAAAGCCGCTCCAATACATAGAAAAATAAGAGCCGGTGTCTTGTCTATATCTTCAATTGTATAGACTGAGGCACCAAGGAGTCCCAATGCAAACAACACTATACCCCTCACGAGCAATTTTGTATCTGGCGCTGGCACCTCCAATTTACGTTTTTTATTTGAAAAATTTGATATATCTGAAAGTATTGACATCTTTTTCTCCCACAAAATCCCATTAAATATATGTTGTTATTGTATCTTTGATACTATGCCATTTTCCGTAAGTGTCTGCAGACATTCCGACGCACTGTCATCGTGCATCATCTGCCACACCTGTTCCATTCCTGGTGCAAGCGGTTTTCGCAGGAACTCTTCTCCCGATATCCAGTACACTTTGCCCTCTTCTGAAGATATAAGTTCCCCCTGATACTCATCCGTCTTGTACAGAAATCCGACATTTCTCACAGCTCCGGTCATCCAGTGATATATTCCGGTGAGCTTTGGATTGCTTATGGTCAGCCCGGTCTCCTCATATATCTCTCGTATCACCGATTCTGTGAATGTCTCTCCGGGTTCCACATGTCCACCAGGGAATGTCGTTCCGGAATAGCTTTTTCCTACTTTATCGAGTGCAAGTACACGCCCAGCGTGATCATATACCATGCACATATTCATAAATATTACCTTCTCTATTTCCGCCATTTTCTCCATCCTGTTGTTTCTATACATTCTGTATGTATTCTCCGGTCTATGGATTTATATCGCACTCTATATACTATATATCATAATGTGCGAGTACGATAACACGTTACTATCACAACGAGCTTAATTATCTGATGCTCTTTTTCAGAATGTCATATTTGTTATCTACATCATTTTGTATATTCCCCGAGCGCCGCCTTCAGATACTCATACCTCAGTCTTTTCTCTTCCTTTGCAAAATGTACCTCCCGCTGCTGCTCCGGATTATCCTCGTAATTCAAGACTTCATCGCCGAACTGCTCGCTTGTGAGATCAAAAGCGCAATCACCTATCACATTGTAACAATGATAGTTTCCGCCTGGTCTCTTTATACCGTACACCTTTCCACCAAATATATCCTGTGCCAGAAAAGCAGTGATGGAACACTGCCCCAGCGTCATGCTATCCTTTGTCCATCTGTCCCTCATCCTCGGCGCACAGGTGTCTGCACACCAGATATGACTCAGCGCATCGTATAGATCTGTTGGGGTATTTATCCCCGGATATTCATCTGTGATGGCCGGTGCATCTGCATTCTTCCAGCCCCAGAAATTGTATGTCTTTTTTCCGTTGTTCATCCATCTCACCTTCTATACTACATTATTCCACAGTGTTTTCAAGCACTCCGATATTTTCTATCTCACATCTTACCACACCGCCGCCCTTAAGGTACAGTGGTTATCATATATCCGTCAAGGCTCTTGTCCAAATAAAAAGCCACCCGGATATAAATATCCATTCGCATTCAACCGCGAATCATATTTATACCCGGATGGTCTCTATATATTCATATGATATTGTCACTTGCGTTATCTACTACAGCCCTACTGAAGCTTTCCGTACTCCTCATCCGTCACAGGCTCGCACCATTCATTTGATGTCTCCTCACCTGGAACCTCGATTGCAAGATGGCTGAACCAGCTGTCAGGAGCTGCGCCGTGCCAGTGCTTTACCTCAGCAGGAATGTTGATGCAGTCGCCTGGATTCATCTCAACTGCAGGCTTGCCCTCCTCCTGATAGTATCCGCGTCCACCGACACATACAAGGATCTGTCCGCCACCGCTCTTTGCGTGATGGAATAGCATTCTGAAGATGGAACTTCAGCGATGAGTCAGTGATTCCCTGTGCCATAAGTGCCACAACAGTTATGATACTTCTGGTCTTTACATCGATGTCATTGTTGTTCCAGTTCTCCCCAAAGAGAACATCGTCATTAAAATGTGCAAACTCAGGAGCGAACTCTCCGAGTGCATTTCTTCCCGCTGTCTGTACTATCTTTGCCATTGTTTTTCTCCTTCCAAATGTAACTCTTTTTCATTTATTCGTTGAATGTATGAAAGTTATTATCATCCTTCACTAATTTGTCATACATCTATTCTTTACGCGAGGGTTTTATCTACCCACTTCTCAATCTCCTGTCTGTTTGCCATGTTGAGCAGTCCGCCTTCTACAAACTCAGCTCCCGGTGCCGACGGCTGGAGTTCCTTGATCGTGTTGCCAAATCCGCTTCCACCTGATGTTGCGAACAATGTGATATTCTTGCCTGTGAAGTCGTACTTCTCAAGGAATGTATTGATGATCGTCGGAGCCACATACCACCAGATAGGGAATCCAAGTACAATCTCATCATAATTCTCAATATGTGCATTTGAATCATCAAGCTCCGGCCTAAGCTTCTTGTCGCTCATCTCGACGCTACTTCTGGATTTCTTGTTCATCCAGTCAAGGTCAGCCTTGGTGTACAGCTCCTTTGGTTTGATCTCGTACAAATCTGCGCCTGCTGCCTCCGATATCATCTCTGCAACCTTTTTCGTGGTTCCACTTGCGCTGAAATATGCTATAAGCTTTTTTGACATTATGTAAACCTCCTTCAACTAAACGTCATCCCATTCTACTCACCTTTGACGTGGAATGATACTGCATGTCAAGTCTTCGTCAATCGGTCGCTTAATGATAGAAATTTTCAATTAACTCATTTAATCTTCTGGCCGCTTGATTATGCAAATCCCATGTGATATAAAGTAAACATTGTTTACCAAATAATAAATGGAGGTGACTATCATTCGGGAAAGTACAAAGGAAACAAGGGCAGCAATACTGAAAAGTGCCATGGAAGTCTTTCTTGAGGTTGGATATCAGGAGGCGTCCATGCGTAAGATCGCCGCAAGGGCCGGTATAACCGCAGGCGCAATATACAAGCATTTCTCAGGCAAAGAGGAAATGTTTGACGAGATATTTGAGGAAAGCGGCAGAAAGCTCATGGAAGTCACTGAATCCATGATCGGAATAGACTTCACTGCCATGTCAGATGACGAGCTGCTCAAGGTGTTGTATTCCAGGGTATCGGTGCAGATCTTCGATATGCTTGAGGGCGACATGCAGCTCTTTCATATGCTGCTGAAAAATGACTCAGGCAAATGCCTGGAGAAATTCCGCAGTATCTATATAGAAAGAAGCGCCAGTTTTGCGATTAAGTATTATGACGAATTATACAAACGTGGAATCGCAACAAGAAAATTATCTGAAAGGACCGTGTATATGCTCTCTCTGACCGAATTCTCAATGGTCTGTGAAATAATCGCAGATGACTCATGCCAAAGTGGAGTCACAGCAGAGATGAAAACTGCATTTATGGAGGCTATGGATGTTCTGTTGCACGGAATAGAAGCAGAACTTCAGATAGACAGAGCACCTGATGATCCAGATCGAATTTAAATAGACAGTCAGGTCCATGATTGACCTGTATTGATAATTTGACTGGTGTCAAATAGAAAGGAAATGTAACTATGGATTACGGATTTACGCAGAAATTATTTGGCTATTTCTATCACAATTCATGCATGAAACAGGCAAAAGCACAGCATCTAAGCCTTGACAGCAAGGCTATAAAGAACGAATACAAAGCAGTCCTTGAGCGTGCCGATGACATAGGAAAGTCGCACCTCATGAGCTCATACTGCATGGGCGCATATTTCATCGCACTAAACAGAAAGACTTCTCTTTCACCGGAGGAATGTTTCAGCCTGTACAAAGACGGGCTGTACAACAATAAACTTTTTCATATGGTTATTGGAAATGCAGACAGCTATCTCGATGAAAAAAAGCTTCCGGGAAGGAAGAAATGGTCTGAGGAATCTCATCTGAAGCGCTATAAGAATGACTGGGTTCTTGACATCATCGTGGGCGGACCAAACGATGACTTCGTACTCGGATATGATTATCACAACTGCGGGATATGTAATCTCTGCCGCGACGAGGGGTGCTTTGAACTGGCAAAGTATCTGTGCCGTATGGACTACGTGCTCGCTGACATGATGGGCATGAAGCTCACAAGGACACAGACCCTTGCCGAAAATGGAGCTTACTGCGACTTCCGCTATGGACGGAAGTCACAGTAATTGATCTATCTTTTATAATCAAGTTCTCCCACTGCCATAGGATTCAGATTCAGTGTCACCCATTTGACCGAAAGCTCTGTGAGTCTGTTTATATCCGTCTCATCGGCATCCTTGATGCCGTTTATGAGTCCGGCAAATTCTCTCTGCTCGTCCGCGTCAAGTGGTGTGCCCATACATATGTATCGATACAGGGCATTTGCCATGCTCTTGAAATCTGAATCCCAGTTGCAGCATCCGTTATCTAGTATCTCATAGGCAAGTTTTCCCGATATACGGATGACCTCGCCCTGAACTGTGCCCGCATGTCCCGAACCAGGCACAAGAAGATTCCACAATTCTCCATGCTGCTTCTGCCAGCGCTTCTCATGAATGACGATCGGCGATGTGCCGTCATATTCTACCCGCCTTGGAACAGAGGCAACTCCGAGCAGTCCGTACAGACTCTCCATCGTCCTGTCGAGCTCCGGCATAATATCTGGACTCATATCTTTCCTGCGAAACTCTATATCCTCAGCCGCGCTTCTCATATATGTTCTTATTTTATCTGTGACCGGAACTCCTATCCCGATCAGATACTCTGCTACCGGCGCAAGCTTTATCAGATCAAATGTCCTTGCCCAGTGAAACGCTCTCTCAAGCGGAGTCTCCCCTGATCTGGATGTCACTTCTGCATCTGCTCCCGCCTGTATCAGACATTTGACAAGCTCAAGATTGCCAGTCTTCACAGCCACATGCATTACGGTCTCTCTGTCAAGGCCCTGGGTGGCTGTTATGTCTGCGCCCAGCTTCACCAGCGCTATTGCCTGTTTCTCTGATGACATTCTTCCAGCATGATAAAGCAGCGGTGTGTAGCCATACTGGTCAACATAGTTGATGTCGATCCCCTGCTCTATCAGCCACCGCATCATCTTCTCTGAAAGTGGAAATTCCAGTGCATTTCCCTTGTTGTATCCGCCATATGCATTGATGTCGCATTTGCCCAATACCTTCTTGATGTCCTCATCACTTGCCGTCTGCACAAGCTGCTCAAAATCCTTTGGCAGTGTTTTTCTCTTTGCCATGTGTGTACCTCCAATATTCTATTCTACTTACCCCTGATCTTCCTGACATTCCTATTCATCATATGCCTTCCCCAGTTTCTGTACAGGAACGCCTTCACCCTTGACATCTCCTGATGGTGTTCTTTTAACAGTTCATCCGGCGAATCATACACTCCGAAATCCTGATTGATACCTTCGCTCTGGATATATGTATTATTCCTGTCAAAATCTATAACAGGATTCTTAAAGTCCTTAACTGCCACTCCAAATCCGCAAAATGCACCCGTACACTCACTGTATTTCGCCTGCAACTTTTTCAGATATCCCATATCCAGAATAAACGCCTCAAGCTCATACCACCTGTTTTCAAAATACACTTCTACCCAGCTATGAAATACATTCTGTGGTGCATTTCTGTATACGATTCCTGTCATAGCGCCCTTCTGCAGCTTTTTATCAATGGTAAATCCATGCACTCTGCACGGGATACCGCAGGCTCTAAGCAGCGCCATGAACAGTGTTCCCTTGGTGTTGCACTGTCCATAGCCATCACGCAGCACCCTGGACGCCGAGACACTGTCATCCACATTATATCCAAACAATATCTCATCCCTGACAAATGTATAAATGGCCTTCAGGCGTTCAAACTCTGCCATGTCATTCCACTTTCTCTCTCTGATGAGCCGCTTGATATTCTCATTTGAATAGTCAAGCATCTTTGTCTCTGCCAAATAATCGTGCATCCGTTTTACCTCTTATCCGAAAAATTGCATATCTGTATCGGTGTGCCACCTTCCATAACGTGGAAACCGTGTCTCTAATAGAAAGCGACATTCTTGCTGTCCTCCGGCATTCCCTCTATGTACAGATAATTCTTATATTTATCTCTAATATATTCTACCATATTTCCGGCTATTTTCTGCCCCTGATATTCAGGATGCACAAGAACATAGTGTACAAATGCCACCAGCTCTGAATCATCCAACACTCTTTTATTAGTGTTTTTCCGTATAAAAACTGCAGAGATGTATATCCCAAATCTATATACATCTCTGCATTCATTTTAGTAACTTTTGTTTTTATTGATCTTAAAGCTCTTTTTTATTGTCGGCTCCTGGAGTTGTCACAATCACCTTCTCTGGAGTGATAATGATGGCTCCCTTTGCGGTTGCTCCTTTGTTTTTGATGCACCTATGATATTATATCTGCTCCCATCTGGTAAGATATCAGCAAATTTATGAGTTACTAATGATTTTGATAGCTTACTGATATTTTAGCATTTCCATAATCCATGCAGGTTACAATATGCATATACTTCTTCTACCTGTTCACCATCGCAAAGACAAAAATCTGCTACCGGCTCCTGCCCTGGATTTAACTGTTTTCTGTATATTCCCTGGTTTGTATTTAATGTGATCCACTCAATGAAATGCTCTTCAAGCATTGGATGTTTTGTCTCTCCGACCACGACATGAACATGACTGCCTTCTATAGTATATACAGGTACATGCTTCTCGACAGCAGCATCTGTCACTCCGGCTTTTAATTCCTGCATAGGTTCTCCGCAACAAATTACAGGTACACCCTTATCCTTTACCTTTTCAACAATGTTTCCACAATGCTTACATATATAATACTTTACTTCCATGCCTTTTTCTCCTTCCATGTGTAAAATTTATAATTCAATTGTCTCCATAATCTTTTTCAATGAATCTGCAGATTCCTTAAGCTTTAACGCTTCCTCACCACTTAAATTAATAGGTATATCAGACTCAATACCATCTGCACCTACAATAGCTGGCATACTTAACGATACTCCGTCAATATCATATACTCCATGAATCATGTGTGATACAGGAAGTATTGATTTTTCATCTCTCATAATCACTTCGCAGATTCTTTTTACAGACATTGCAATTCCATAATATGTAGCGTGCTTTTTGTTTATAATATCATAAGCACTGTTCTTGACTGCTGCAGCTATTTCTACCGTATTTTCCTTGTGCTTGTAATGTCCACGCATTTCACACATTTCACTTAATGGAACACCAGATACATTGGCTGATGACCATGCTACAACTTCGCTGTCTCCATGCTCACCTACTATAAATGCATGAACACTCCTGCTGTCCACAGATAAATGCTCACCAAGCTTATATCTTAATCTGGCACTATCTAACACAGTACCCGATCCAATAACCCTGTTTTCTGGAAGTCCTGATAACTTTATGGCTACCTGAGTCAGGATATCTACCGGATTCGCAACTACAAGCATGATACCTGCAAAATTTCTCCTTGCTATTTCAGGAATGATTGACTTAAATATTGCTACATTTTTATTTACGAGATCAAGCCTTGTCTCTCCCGGTTTCTGTCCCGCTCCGGCAGATATGACAACAATTGCAGCATCAGCCACATCATCATAATCTCCGGCATATATTTTCATCGGACTCGCAAATGGAATACCATGACTGATATCCATCGCTTCTCCTTCTGCCTTGTTCTTATCTGCATCGATAAGGACAATCTCTGTAAACAAGCCACTCTGCATTAAAGCAAAGACTGACGCAGAACCGACAAAACCACAGCCTATCATTACTGCTTTTTTTGAATTAATCACTTGCTTTTTCGTAATAATCTCATCTCCTTAATAATTCTCTTCATGTACTTCAAAATAGCTCTGTGGATGATTACATACCGGACATACCTCAGGAGCCTTTGTTCCTACCACGATATGTCCGCAGTTACGGCATTCCCATACCTTAACTTCACTCTTTTCAAATACCTGTGCAGTTTCAATATTCTTAAGAAGTGCACGATATCTCTCCTCATGATGCTTCTCAATTTCTCCTACTGCTCTGAATTTTGCTGCAAGCTCAGGGAAACCTTCTTCTTCGGCTGTTTTCGCAAAGCCTTCATACATATCTGTCCACTCATAATTCTCGCCTTCTGCAGCTGCCGCCAGATTTTTCTTTGTATCACCAATTCCTGCTAATTCCTTGAACCACATCTTTGCATGTTCTTTCTCATTATCTGCGGTCTTTAAAAATAATGCAGACATCTGCTCATAGCCTTCCTTTTTCGCTACAGAAGCAAAATAGGTATACTTATTTCTCGCCTGAGACTCTCCTGCAAATGCCTCCTGTAAATTCTTCTCTGTCTGTGTTCCTGCATATTTGTTTACTGCCATCTCTTTTACCTCCGTTTTCTTTACTATTTTTCTCCCTGCATTTCGGGCAAATTCCTTTAAATGAAATATCATAATCCAAAAATTCAATTCCATGAATGTTACGAATTTTTTCCAGCAAATTCGGTAATTTCATCCATATCCGCATAAAAAACCTCACTGCACTTTATGCACCTTCCTCTACCAATATATCAAGATTTTTTTGAATGGCATTTTTCCTGCTTGTCGCCGCTCATTATTGGGATTAGTTCTCAATAAAGATTATATTCTGTTTTTATTTTATTGTCAAGAAAATAGTAATAATTCCAGCCTTTTCCTCATCTATTCCAGTCAGGTCACAATAGGCGCACGCAACAGCCTGTATACAGTTATAACCATTCTTTTTTCTCTCTTCTGCTTCTTTCACTCGTGTACTCATGTGCTTCTCCTTATTATTCATATCATAGCAAGTATTTCGTCTTTTGATTTTGTTCCTACTGAATGATTTTTGATTTTTCCATCCTTGATAACAAACAATGTGGGGATACTCATTATCTGAAACCGACTTGCTAATTCCGGTTCTTCATCTACATTGATTTTCACGACTTTAATATCCTGACGTTCTTTTGATATTTCCTCTAATACAGGTCGAACCATTCGGCACGGCATGCACCATGATGCCAAAAATCTTCTTGAATTAGATCGTGAATTTGCTTTTGTCAGCAAAGAATCCCCTTTTTTGTCGGAGATGCTAAAAAATTTATTAATATGCTGTTCTACAACATACAAAAACACCGTTATGTTTTAATTGAAGTCAAGACAAGGGCATTGATTCCGGAGATATGGGACAATTAGGAACTTACATTGACAGTCGCTTTCGCCAGTGCTAGTATCTGTATTGGTTAGACGTATCTAACTTTTTTTAATTTTAGCATATTATCAAACAATTAGGAGAATATTTTTATGAAAGTTTACGAATTCGGGGATAAAAATAAACCGAGCATCATGCTCTTTCCTGGCACCTGCTGCTATTGGAAAACCAACTTTGGACACGTTCTTGATGGGCTTCAGGAGCACTTTCATACTCTGGTTGTCAGCTACAGTGGATTTGACGATACGGAGAATTCTACATTTATTTCAGAGCTTGACGAAGTTCTGAAGGTTGAGAACTACATCAAAGATAAACTTGACGGAAAGCTGTTTGCAGCATACGGCTGTTCCCTCGGAGGTTCATTTGTCTCTCTCCTGATCGGGCGTCAGAATATACATATAGATCATGGAATCATAGGTTCAAGCGACATGGATCAGGCGCCAAAGTGGCTGGCAAAGCTTGAGACAGCCATCATGATGCCTATGTTCTATCCTTTTATCACCGGCAAGGAAAGCGGTATTCTGAAAAAAGTATTTGAGAAGAAAATGAACGAAGGAAATGACAGTTCTGAATATATGAAGAAATTCATGGAGATCATGGGCAAAGGAAGTGGAATAGACTTTTCATTCATATCCAAGGAGTCCATGAAGAATCAGTTCTGCACCGACCTGTACACAAGCGTTGGAGAACACATAAACGTACCCGGAACGACTATCCACGTATTCTACGCCAAGAAAATGGGTGAGAAATATCTTGAGCGTTACAGGAAGTGTTTCGCCGATCCGGATATCTGTGAATTTGATCTGCAGCACGAAGAACTGCTGCTTGACGCCGACCGCTGGGTTCATGAGGTCTGCAGGGTGTGCGGCATAAACTGATCTGCTCCTTTCTTAGGTCTGAATAAATCTTTCATATCTGTTTTCTCTATCTCCAGCAGCTTGATCTTCTTGTCTATTCCACCTGCATAACCGGTCAGACTTCCATTTGTACCGACTACTCTGTGACACGGGATGACGATTGATATTGGATTGTGACCAACAGCACCGCCAACCGCCTGAGCAGACTTTTAAAACAGATCACCCCTCTTGAAGCATTTTTCTCAAATCGCCAAATGTCTCGGATGCAGGGGCAACCCTGACATTTCTCACATCATCTTCTGCCTCAGCCAGAATTTCTAGCAGTTCTATACGAACATTCATGTTTTTATACTCTTCATATGACATAACCACATCATCTCCTCTGACACAACCTCAAATCAATATTAATCTGAGTCTCTCCTACTTCTTAACAACCAAATGCACGACCCCTGCAAATGAAAATACAATGATCACCACATATACTATCAGTGTAATCAAGTGTCCATTCTGCCAGTTGTCCACCGCAAGCAGAGTCCATAGTGCGCCCTGAACCAACTGCGTTGCAATCTGTATCTTCTTATTACCCTTATTCTTACAGCTTATTATAAGTAATATTATGTAAACAACAAGACCTATACTCATTAAAATGCTCATCACAAATATAACCACCTTTCGTCTGTATACTCATCTAGTTAGTTTTTTCTAACCAACTTCATTTTAGCACTAATTATTTTAAATTCAATCAGACAAATTCATAAGTTATATTAAGTATGATGAACAGCACAAATTTAAGAGGATGGTGTATTGCCTCAGTAATACTCCCACCCTCTAGTGACTGATTTTTCTGTTGTCCGAACAACGAGACCGACCCTTACGTTCGGCATTGGAGCAAAGTTTTTCGCTGCCTGCCAGCGTCCTGTATCTTTCGCAACAGGATAGGTCACAAGTAATGTAACCTCGGATTGAATCGTGTCAGCCCACGTTGTTCTCATTATGCACTGACACCCAGCGAAATTCAATGAACCTGTGGTGTAACATTACCAGCCCAGCTTCTGGCAGATCTCAGCCCAGGCTTCATCGTCTATCTCCTCATCGCGGAAAAGTCTTCTCTTGTCATCCTCTGTGATCATGCGAAGCACCTTACATGGATTTCCCGCTGCAACTGCCCAATCAGGGATATCCTTTGTAACAACACTGCCCGCATCGATTATAACGTTACTTCCAATATGCACGCTAGGGCAGATCACAGTGTTGCCGCCTATCCACACGTTGTCCCCAAAGGTCACTTCCTTGCCATACTCCCACATAGCACTGCGCACATCAGGATATATCGGATGACCTGCTGTGTATATCGCTACATTTGGCGCCATGAAACAATTGTCACCTATGGTCACCTTTGCAACGTCAAGGATCGTACAGTTGTAATTTGCAAAGAAGTTCTTGCCCACTTCTATATGTGAACCGTAATCGCAGTAAAATGGTGGGTTGACACAAGCTCCATCAGACTTGCCAAACAGCTCCTTTACGACCTCTGATATGCCATCGAAATCCGAACGATCCATGAAGTTCAGCTTCTGCAATTTCCAGCCTACATAAGGATGGAACAGCTATCCCTCTATCCCGACTACAGGGATGTCAGCCACAGGCATGACGATATTGAGTTTATTATAATGATGGATGGGCAGATGACATATGATATAAATGGATAGAGCATGACATGCAGACCGGGGAAGCTACTGCAAAACAAAATGCACATCTCTTTTCCAGAGATACCTGTCGGTATCACCCATGCAATACCTGAACAACTATCGCCTTGAAAAAGGATATGCTATGCTTAGAAACTCTTCTATGTCCGTGACCGATGTGTCATACGCCTATGGATTTTCCGGTACGAGCTATTTCTGTGAGTTGTTTCACAGGCACTATGGATTACGCCGAATGAATATAGGAAAGAGAATTTATAGTTTTATGATTTTCTTCGCCCTCGCAACAGTCCCCTGAATTATCGGCCCCGATACAATCACAGTAACAACCGTACACACACCAAACTTTCCCCCAAGGATCACACCTATCACAACCATGGCAGCATCAAGTATCATTCTGACTTTCTTCACCTGCCAGTGATTCTTCTCTGCAAGCGCAAATGTCACGGCCTCATATGAACCACGCCCAAGGTCTGCTGCCGCATACAGTCCTGTTCCCACCGCAAACAGCACAATTCCGACGAGCATGATCAACATATTGAGCCACATGTATTTGCTGTAGACATGCATTTGCGCAAACAGATCAACACACAAGCTGTAAACGATCTGGTAAAGTATCGTTCCTATATGTATCTGCGATCTGTCATATATGAGCACAAAAAGTATCATTATCACCGCCACGATGAACGATGCTGCTCCGATACTCACATGAAACGTACCGGATATTCCCTGCCATAATACCGCAAGCGTTGCACCGCCAAATCCGGCATACAATGCCAAGGTTATACCATATGCGGCAATGACTGAACCAATTATTATAACAGTTATCTTCTTTATCCACTCTCTTTTACTCATACAACCTCCTGTTGCCAAATAAAAAGACTATAGATAAAACTGTTATGTTCAGAAACAGCAAAATCTATAGTCTTCTTACGTGCCGAGACAAGCTCTTTTTAATTGTTGCTATACTATATCATTTATAACTTTTTGTCAATAACTGGTATTTCATCCCCTACCACCTGGATACAAATTCAAGAGTCTTGTCAATTAAATTCTCTCCTATGCCTGAAAAGCATTTATTTCTTCTATCATCTTACTGACCGCCAGGGAATATGGAATGTTTCGTCTCCAGGCAATCACAGTACTTGTCGTAATTTCAGGAAAAATTTTTCGTTGTACAAGAATGTCATCTCTCCAATACTTTGCAGCACCTTCGATTGATATCGGATACCCCAATCCATTTGCTGCCATGACTCCGGCATTTGTTCCAAGATTACTCGTAAAAGCAATCTGCAGTTTCGAAAAGTCTTTTCCAAACCAATTGGCGAGTTCACTTTGAACATTTCCTCTTTCGGGCAGGATCAATGGTTTTCCTATGAGATCTTCCTTTTTTATAAACTCTTTTTTGGCCAGCGGATCATCTGGCCGCATTCCAACACACCAGTGATCACAATCCGTAATCCGGATATAATCCAAACCTTCGGTGTCCACTGGCTCCAAGAACAATGCAATGTCTACAAGTCCTTTGCTCATCATCTCATACACTGCATCTGCTGTTGCAGTATGCAATGCAATCTGAACCAGCGGATATTTTTCTTTGTACGTTTTACATATCTTCGCCAATGTCTCCATTGCCGCAAATTCACCGCATCCAATTGTTATAGTGCCCTCTACTACCGTTTCTTTCCCTTTAAGTTCCTCTAGTGTTATTTCCTCAAGATTAAGAATCTCCAGGGCTCGCCTTTTTAATAGAATTCCCTCATCAGTGAGTGAACTTCTCTTCCCCATACGAATAAATAATGTTACTCCAAGCTCCTCTTCAAATGCCGCCATTTGTCTTGAAAGCGTTGGCTGGGTAATATGCAATTGTTCTGCTGCTTTTGTAAAGCTCTGTTCTTTTGCTACTGTCAGAAAATAGCGTAATAGTCTTAATTCCATATCTTTAAAGTCCTAGTATTTCCTTGTTTTTTTCAAACCTTTTAATCAGTTCTTTTCCCATTACTATAATTTCATTTCGCCAGGGATGTCCGAAGATTCCACAATTCCATGTACTATCAATGAAAAAATAATAATCTCCATCTGGATAATATATTGGAAAATACACTTGACATTGTCTATCAGGATCATAATAGTTATAATTCATTGAAATATCTTCCATTGGTGAGAATTCAAAACAATCATGATTCCAGTCTAAGGCATACATTTTTTCCAGTCCTAGTTCCTTCAAAATAGAATTGATTATTTTCTCTTGTTTTTCACTCCAGGGGGTCGCTTTATGATACTTTTTTGTATCGCCTGGTATTATAATCCATTCGCCAGTGATGTCTGTTCCCGGCTTAAACTTAAATTCATTATTTAATTTTTCCCATAAAATGATTGCTTCATCTTTAGATATAACTCTCAATATATATTCTCCTTCGCACAGAAAATAAGAATTTACCGCGGAGCAACACTACATTTATTTATCATAGCATAACGCTATGACAAACTGATCATCCATTTGCGCTTTTTAAAAATAGCCAGCGATACGACTAATCTGAAATATCTCTTCCGTAGTGAGCAATGTGTATACGCCTATAATTCCCCATTCGAATACATATGCCGCGAGCAGACATTCAGTGATGCCATCACGAATCCATCTTCTAAAACCCTCCCCTCATACTTCACATGGTCATTCACCACCACTCCGATAATTCTTGAGTTGTTTCTCGCAAGCAGAATGCCTGCCATATTCGGGATATATCCTGTCCTTTCAAGCTCCTGCTGAACACGTTTTACTGTTTCATCTGAAATCTTTTCTGTATTTCCATGAATCACTTTTGAGACAGTTGCGGTACTAAGTCCTAGTGCATCTGCGACATCCACAATCCTAACCCTGTTATGTATCATATCCATACCCTCTTTACCTGAATTTGTAATTACATGGTACAATCAAAATCTGCTTTTTACAAAGGTTAAACGCATAACCCATAACAAAATCCTTATTATGTTTTTGTCGTATTTTACTAAAACGTTCTGTCCCTTCTTGTATATTCCAAGCATTAATATATACTGATAGAATTCTTCTGGATATATATCCCTGTACTTCGCACAATACTTAGAAATACGCCCCCAGTCAAATGCCTTTCCATCATAGATACTGTCTATTTTCATATCTATCAACCCCTTAAATTAGACATCGACCTTATATTTCTCATGAAATAAACTCTCTCCTCTTGTCCCTAATTCTCTCATAAATATCAATCGCCTTGTTAAATCCCTTGCCCAGTAATTCATCACATGCTTTATTCAGCGCATCCGGAAAAGCATTTGCCAAATAATCAAACCGCTTCATAGCCATTTGCTCTCCTAGTCCAATGTTAGCCGCTTCTCTTCTAAATGAATCTCTGGTGATCTTTTTAATATCATACTCATTCCCAATACTAAATGCCATATCTCTGGTACTGCTTGTATATATTACCGTACTCAATATGTCATATGCCGGTGCCAAGCGTACTGTTTTCAACTCTTCATCATAAAGCAATGAAACATTTTTGATATGATTATCTGTATTGCCTATTAGGTAATTGAATATACATATATCCCACATTTTCAATTGATCTGCTATCGGGTTGAACGATTTCTGTCTTATGATCTCAAACATCATTTTTAAATATCCGGCATTATCACTCTCATATTTGTTATGCGCCGAAATTCCCATCGCTTGAGAGAAATCTTCCTGATGTAACCTGTACGGAACACTTAACCCATTGATTTTTTTTAATCCGTCCTTTATTGCACGATCATATCTTTTAGTTGCTAGCAAAACTTCCTCATCTCTGCCATCTCCGACATTGACTATAAAACTTTCAGGAATCTCTATTCCCATATTTCCTGCCGTCATCATACACAACTGCTCATTTGTAACTATTCCGTCAAGCCTTACATGACTCTGCTTTACTATATGTGTACTTGGCGCTGACCCTTTGGGTAAATACCAATCTTTATTATTTTCATCATAATATAACCCAACCTTTCCAGATGCTCCTGTAAGTGACAAATGTGACTTTGTGACTAACTCCGCAGTCTCCATTGCTCCTTCTCTTGCCAACTGACTAACCTCATCAATTGTCAATTTCTGATAATCTGCATTTACTACTTCGTTATTCTCATCTGTAATTTTTATTGCTCCCAGACACTCATTACCTAACCCGGCTAATAATGACAGATAATTATTTGCGTCTGTATGCAATAACCCAGCCACACATCTTCTGGTAAATCCTTCAGGTAACAAACCTTCAAAAAAATTCCTTGTATCATCAACGGAAAATGCATTTTCAGATAATGGCAAATGAATTGATATCGGTCTGGCTATGTTACCAGATAAATACTCTTCTGCATATGAGAATCTAGCATCTTCTTCTTTTTCTCCAATTATACGACCTACATATGTCTGCAAGCCACCAATCTCTATCCAAACCCCCAAATTTCTCATATTCTAACCTCTCTTTTCTACGAGAATATCCATTCCCAGTAAATTGATAATTGTAATTGCCTTTCCGATTTCTGCTGTAGCCTTACCTCTTTCCAAATCCGAAATAAAACTTACACTAAATCCTGTAAATTCTGCTATATAAGCCTGAGTATATTTCAGTTCTTTTCTTCTTATTCTGATTGCCTCACCCAAAGATTTTGAATCTATTATTTTCATACATATTCCTCGTCTTTCTATATCAAATTATCAACACATAACTTCATACGCATCATATGGCCGTACGGCTAAATTATATATATACGCTTTGCAAATAAGCCGTACGGCTAATTTTGTATAGTGCTGATTATACAATAAGCCGTACGGCTAAGTCAACTTTTCTTATATAAATAAAAACGCCAGAAACCTTGTAAATTCAAGGTTTCTGACGCCAATCAAACAGGGGATGAGAGAATCGAACTCCCACCAAAAGTTTTGGAGACTCCTATCATA
>NZ_QTZF01000011.1:486-36471 GCF_003462545.1 Coprococcus sp. OM06-34AC | reverse complement strand
GGTTCATCTTCAAGCTTGCCCAAGTCTACATACAAAAGAACTCCTCTATTTTCCATTATTTTCCTCATTCAGGTATTTGTCAACAAATTCAAACTCTTCCGGGTCCTGAAATCCAACAAAATATACCCGTTCTATCTGGTCATGGTCAAACATATACGTCTGTTTTGTAGATATATTTCCCTCTGGATACAGGCATCCTATATAATCCCTTACGCTATCTGAATCCTCTGCCTTCTGCAATCTTCCATATATCATCAACCTTTTATTTGCGTTCTCTAATAACACAACCGAACCGATCGGCAGATATTTCTTAAATTCAATCATAATAACCTCCTCAATCTCAAAATGCCATCTCTGATGGCTATCAGAGATGGCACTTCTTTCCTACGAAATAATATTTGCTGCAAGCGATTCCGTTGCCGCTGCATTCTTTTTCTCTGTTGTCGTATATTCTTTAGCAAGTTCTGCAAGATTATTTACATGTTCATTAATCATTCGGCCCATGGTATCCATATCCGTCTGCAGTTTTCTAAATTTGTTTATATACGATGCAGACGCATCTCCTGTCCATGATGATGAAAGTCCAGTGACATCATTCATCATATCATCTGTCAACGATTTCGTCTGAGTCATAACTGATTTAAAATCAGCAGCCTTAGCCTCCAATTCCGCCGGGGTGACTTTCAAATTCATATCTGACATATCTGTATTTTCCTCCCTTTAATACTTTCTCTGAGCCACTGTATTTGCATTTGTGGCTTCTGTAGTTTCATAATTAGCTATTATATTGTCCAGCGCTGAACAATACTGTTCTATCAGATTACTAAAATTTGTCATCTGTGAAACATCACTCTCAACTGCAGAGCTGAAAGCTTTTTTCGCGCTACCATCCCATGTACTGTTCAGAGCCTCCTTACTGTCTCTGAGCTTGGTTATCTGCTTCTTAAGAGACTGATTTTTCGAGCGAAGCTCTGTTGTTCTTTTCGTCATCTCTGACGATGTTACTGAAAATGCTCCCATACTTGATCCTTCCTTCTATTATTGATTTTGGTATATATTTGAAGCCTCCCGGCTCATACCCACGCCTAAATTTTCAAGTGCTGTACATGTATTGGATATGTCATTGTATACACTCTCGAGTTTTCCAATATATTTGTCACTTGCATCCCCTTTCCAGTTTTTTCTTATAGTCTCGACTTCACTTCCCAAATCAGATAAAACATACTGCTTTATACTTGCTTCTGAATTCAAGTAGCCATTTATAGCCGCTGCTATTTCTGAATATTCCAAATCACTAATCTTTTTTTCCATGTGCTTACATCCCTTCAGCGAATTATGTTATCTGGTAACGATGAGGTCATATCACCATTCACAACTTCAGCAGTGATGTAGTTTCCTATAACCTCACCCAAGGTATCACCATACGAATACATATCCTTCATAAATGCCTGCATAGTATCCATCTTCGATACAAGATCAGAATAAATATCTGCCCAGCCTTCACTCTCCCAATATTCCTGTATCTTGCCACAGGTTGATATGATCGTATCATACTGATTTCCCAGATCTGTTGCCCCCTTGCTCAAGGTATCATGAAATGTTTCCAGTTTATTTATCGGTACTTTCACCGTCTCAACATACATACTTTCCCTCCGTTATTAAGCACCCTAGCCAATCAGAGCAATTACATTTTTTTCACAAGTCTCAAACGTATTGCATACATCAAGCAATGAGTCCACTTTCTTTTGAAGATCCTCATACATGGATTTAACTTTACTATCGCTGTTCTCAAATTTTGTATTAAATGAGTCTGCTGCAGGGCCTTTCCATTCTTTAATAAGATCTTGATAATCATTCTGGATGTTTCGTCTGTCAATTGTGCTTTGATCCAGACAGTCCTGTATAGTCACAAGATCTGTGTGCAGCTTCCTTGTATCGACATTTATCTTATCCGACATAATCTTTCTCCATTCAATTATTTTGCATTTTTAGTATTACATCTTTTAAACCGTTTTGTCAACAATGGTTTTGTTTTTCTAAATTTATTTGTTTATATTTTTGTAACTAACAGCCACATTTTGACAAAATTTGTTTATTAATGTCAAAAGCATTATTGATTTTCTGATATTTTAGTATAAAATAATATTAGTTCATATTGAAATTGTATTAAAAGGAGAATGAAAGTGAACACCAACTCAGCATATGAAAAAAACGAAAAAACTGTAGATAAGTATATTAAAGCTATTAAAAAAGAGTTTCCAATATACAGAAAGGGGGAAAAGAGATATTTAAAGATGTTGCGTAGTTCTATGTATGATTACGCAGTAAGTTTTGATGGCGAGTTGATCACAGTATCACATCTGTCTGAAAAGTTTGGAAGTCCTAAAGATTGTGCCAATACATATATTGAATATTTAGGCACAGATACTATATGCCACAACATGAACGGAAAGAAATATGGAAAATATATTTTCATTACCGCGCTTTCTGTTATACTGGTTTTTGCAATATGTATATCAATTATGTTGTATAAGGAATGGCAGATATCCAGACGTAGTGATATTGCATCAACTACTATTGTCATTCAAGAGGGTGTAACGCCAGATGATTTATCTGATAAATCACGGATAGATTCTGCTGAAGACGCACAATTAAATAATAGCTCGGAAACTCAGAATAATGATAATAACAATAATACTGATACGGAGGAATAAATATGAATAAAAAATTACGTAGATTATTAGCTATATGTTGTATGATCTTCATCTGTTTGTCTACAATAAACGTTCCAACTGTTAAGGCCGCAGAAGAAGATACGAGCGATGACTCTCTTACATTTGTGGAAGTTATCGAGGAAATGCCATCTCAGCCATCTCTGAGTAGAGCCACAAAAACCAAAAGTGCTTCCAAAACTATATACTGCAATGATTCTAACGGAAACGTTCTCTGGAGTCTTCAGATTGCAGCAACATTCCGTTATACAGGTTCTTCCAGCACATGCACATCCGCTAAAGCTGTAGCAACTTCTAATAGCTCATACTGGAAGGTAGCCACACCTTCTTGTTCAAGATCTGGCAACAAAGCAACTGCTAGTACAGTTGGGAAAAAGTACTCCTCAAAAGGCGTACTGCTTCAGACAGTTACTAAATCAGTTACTATATCATGTTCAGCTAACGGAACCATTTCCTAGTTAGTTATACAAGATAAAGAACAAGGCCACATACCACACGAAATATCTTACAGATTTTTCATATGGTATGTGGCTTTATTTTATCTGTACCGGCCAGACACCCCTGCTAATGCAGATCTTATAACCAGCTCCAACGCAGTAGCAACAACGTACAATGCTATGCATATTACCAACTTCACGCCCATAGAAAGCTTCTCACTTTTAGCAACCATAAACGTCACGACTGCCGCAGTTCCGAGCAGCAAGCCTCCTATGGCACCGCCAACAGCACCACCCATTATTCCCCAATAGTCTATAAAATATAATACATAAAATACTACTATCCAGGCAGGAGCTTTTTGATTAGCTCCTGCACCATCTGGATATGTTCCCAGATCCATTCCATCCATAATGAGACTGATACCACTCACTGCGCTTATAACCAGATTCAGTTCTTTTCCTGCTAACGGAACTGTATAGCTCAACTGTTTATCTTTTCTTAAGGTGCCTGTTCTCTCCAGTGATCTGAGCTTGAAAGCCTCCCCACCATTAATAAATATACTTCCTTTCATGTACTCCACCAGATATTGAACACCATCTATCTGTACATTCCAGCCATATTTCTTTGTATCTGCCATTGTTTTAGCTCTCCCTTTTCCATTAAATTATTTCTCATTTTGTTTTTTATAAATTTCGGATGCCTGCTCACTCATACTCATTGCCATATTATATGCTGCGGTATTTGTGTCACTAATTGCATTGTATAGCAGCTCAAGTTTACCTACGAATAAGGTCTCCGCTTCGCCCTTCCAATTCTTGTTAAAGCTTTCTGCCGATTGAAATAAACTATCTAGAATATATTGACTTATATTATTTCGGATTCCCAATATACCATTTATAGCGGATTCTATTTGAGCATACTCATAATCTGTTATTTTTTCCAACACAAATCACCTCCCCGCAATGTTTTTATTTTCACTCTTCATGTACTTTATATATTTATCAAATTTTTGCTCTGATAATTTATCAAATACCACCGGCATACATGAACCATCTGACATAGAATAGACTCCTGAAAATTCCGATGAATCAACAAGTGCATATTCAACATTTCCCGGAAGCTTCTCTATACAATCCTCCACCAAAATAAATGTAAATGCACAGACACACAGATCATCACGCAGTGCTTCCACAATTCTATGATTTTCCAATAAAGCCATATCATCTACAAACACTATGTACCGCGGTTTCATATTTTCTACGCCGACTCCATTCAAAGCCTTTCTTTCCTCGATTGCCTGTGCCAGCATGTCTAATACTTTTCCTCTTTTTTCAGGAGTGCCTGCTACAAGACTAATGCCCGTCTCCATCTGAGTTCTCGTAAACGACTCATATTTATTCCACCCCTTACTATGAACACTATCATACACAAATGCAACCTTAAGATTCTCTGGCACTTCACTTACCAAAATCTGCGTAGACAATGCCCTAACTATATCGTATGCCTTCCTCTTGTCACCGTGTCCTACTACGCCAAGTAATCCCACCTCGTCCAGACTTATCGCTTTAGGGATATCATGTATTATTCCGTATTCCTCTTTGAGTTTTTTACAAGTTCTCTTTAACTTAATATTCTGTGGTGTATTTACCATATTGGGAAGTATGATATGCTCTGATATATCCAGATCACCTGTTCCTAGTCTATATGTAAGCATTACATCTCCCTGATTGCGAATCTTTTTCTCTCCCCTCATAATTCTTCTTATCAGATCCTCTGCCGGCACAAACCGTTTGTTCATCCATTCTAAAGCGGCTTCTCTATAAGAAATTATCTGCTTGCTAACATCCTCCAAATAGTTCTCTCTTATTTTTTTTATTTTCTTTCTTGAGGGTCTATTTCGTAAATAATCACGAATACTATCATATAAGACCACAAGAACAATCACTATTCCTACTGGTACAGCCCCCAGAAGCATAAGCGTATATCTTGTAACGGAAGGGCTTGGATGCGGTTCACCTGTCATCTCCATATATTTATAATACGCATACACGCCCAAAACCGCATAAAATGCTAATATTTTTATAGCTGTCCATATATCTTCTTTATTTTTATTAAGTTGGGGAATCGCATGCAATTTGAGATCACTCTCCATGCTTGGAAATCTTTCAATAATATTTTTATTTGTATCTTCTCTAATCATTTCTTACCTAATAAATTTAATTTCAACATCGCTATCTAATGCACACTTTGCTTTCATGTATAGATCTTTTAAATCTCTATTTGATATACTCCGTCCTCTTGCATCAATAACTATTGTCTGCTTTGTTCCTGTGGGCAAATTTGCTTTCATTTTCTGGCTTCTTGTCGTGACATCTTTGATAAGCATTGCCCTTCCACTTTCATTTTGAATATTATAACTTCTGACATCAATACAACTTCCATCCTTATACAATGTCGGACTTATACTTCCTTGAGCATTACGCGTTGATTTTTCTCCATTTAAAAAAGCCTGATTTTGACTGTAACCTTCATTTTTACTTGTAATTTTCCGGACAGTTTTCTCTTTTGTCGAAAGCTTTCCAACCTTGCGCTTTTCTCCTTCCATTGCCTTATTTTTTTCTATACTTTTTGTTCTTTTTACGTCAACAAATTTCTCGCCAATTCCAACAGCAGTATCTATCGCTAAATTATATGTAAAATTCTCTTTATATTGAATTGCGGCATCCTCCAACGAAACGTTTCTACAATGTGATTTCTCTTGGGCGCAATATATGGATGTCGACAAAGCCGAATTCCCCGCCATTACTGCGAAGTTAACGCCATTTACATAACCGGTTATTTTATATTGCTGTAAAAAAGCTGCAGTATTAGTCATCGTCTTTGCACTTTTCACTATAGCCAACGTCTCCCCAAAACCTTCCAGTAATCCAGTGGCTCCACCTTCCAAAGCACCCCACATATATGCATCAGCAAAGGCATCCGCAGGATTTTCTCCATTTTTGCATGCCATATAACATGAATACTCTGCATTCATCATAGATGTTGTTAGAGAACCCCACGCCATGTCTGCCGTTACTGTCTCTATCATAGTTGCTGCTGTTGTACTTGTCATTGTGCCAGTAGACATCGCTGCAGCAGTAACCTCTGGTGCTACAATAGCAATCACCAGCAATCCCACTATTATGCTCGTTCCAATGACTATCTTTCCTTCATTTGTCTTTGCCCACGGGGTAATTGCATATTGATTTCCAAGGTCTATACCCATTTGAGTATATGTATCATTACACATCTTATACTCTTTGTATATATCTTGCAAAGCTTTTGAAAACTTGTTCAACCGATCAGCTTCTTCCACAAACTCATCATAAGTTCTTATAAGTGCTGGCATGTCATATAACCCATCTGCCATTTTGCTGTATCGTATAACATCCATCTGCCTTTTATACATATCTATGTAATCCCCAAAGTTTTTACTGACGTTATTAAATTGTTCTACTTCGTCCTCCAGCTTCTCAAGATGTACATATAGTTCTATACCAGTGCCGTCCATCATTTACCCCTTAATATTACTTTTTAACCCAATATTTCTTTTAGTTAATTACGTCTCCCGACAAAGATTCTCCAATATCCACATTAATTGCTTCCACAACATCATAGCTTTCTGTAATATTTACAATATCCACATAGTACTTAGACATATCGTCTACGATCTCATTCATACGATCTGATTTATCTGCCATATCTTCATAAATATCTGTCCAGCCATCACTTTCCCAATAACCATTTATTTTGTTGCATGTTTCTATAATACTTCCAAATCGCACAAGCATATCCGCAAAGTTCTGCGCATATAGTTTTTCAAATAGCAACATTTGCCTTAATGGCACCACTATTATTTCTGTATCGCTTTTCACATAACCATTCCTTCCTGAATTTTGCTCGATCAGAGTTCCTGAATCCTATCCAATACAGAAGCTTCACACTTCTCAAACAATTTACACATGTCATAAACGCCATCTATCTTATCCTTAAGATCACTATATAAAGCCTTCATATTGGTCATAGCATTTCGAAATCCTTCATCATAAGTTTTTGCGGCAGGTCCACGCCACTGTGACGCAAGTTCTTCATATCCACACTGAATAACAAGTCTTTCGCGCATACTCGCATCAATATCGTCCTTCAACGCCTTTATATCCGCATGTAACTGTTTTGTATTAATATTTATTTTTGTTGCCATACTCATCCTCTCCATTTATGTTATATACAGTATCTTACTTTTGGATATAGTTGTCAATATGTATTTAGATAATCTATTTTATGTTGATCAGTATTTATTGTCATCGTTTTTTGCATACAAAAAGCCCCACACCCTACGCGATATCCTGAAGATATCTCATAGTGGTGTGGGGCTTTTGTGTGACTGATGCTCAGGTCAACCGGCTTTTATACGTAGCTTGTTGTGTTAATCTTTACACCAGGGCCCATTGTTGAAGCAATTACAACGCTCTTAAGGTACTGACCCTTAGCAGCAGCTGGCTTTGCCTTAACAATAGCATTTATTAAAGTCTGGAAATTCTCGTTTAACTGTTCCTCTGTGAAAGAAACTTTTCCCACTGGCACATGGATAATGTTGGCTTTGTCAAGTCTGTACTCTATCTTACCAGCTTTGATATCTGAGATAGCCTTAGCTACATCCATAGTAACTGTTCCAGCCTTAGGGTTTGGCATGAGACCCTTTGGTCCAAGTACACGACCAAGACGTCCTACAACGCCCATCATGTCAGGTGTTGCAACAACAACGTCGAAGTCTAACCATCCCTCGTTCTGGATCTTTGGTACGAGCTCGTCTCCACCAGCGTAATCAGCGCCTGCTGCAAGAGCCTCGTCAACCTTTGCACCCTTTGCAAATACGAGAACCTTAACAGTCTTACCTGTTCCGTGTGGAAGAACTACAGCACCACGAACCTGCTGATCAGCGTGACGTCCATCAACACCGAGTCTGAGGTGTGCCTCTACTGTCTCATCAAACTTAGCTGAAGCCATCTTCTTAACTAAAGCAACTGCCTCAGTTGCCTCGTAAGCAGCTGTCTTATCATAGAGCTTGCTTGCATCTACATATTTCTTACTCTTTATCATTATTATAAACCTCCTGTGGTCATATCGGGAGCGACCCTCCCACTAAATATCTGTATTACTCTTCAACTGTAACGCCCATTGAACGAGCTGTTCCAGCGATCATGCTCATAGCTGACTCAAGGCTTGCAGCGTTCAGATCCTTCATCTTAAGTTCAGCGATCTCCTGAACCTTAGCCTTAGAAATTGTTGCAACCTTAGTCTTCTTTGAGTTTGCAGAACCTGACTTGATGTTACATGCCTTCTTGATAAGAAGTGATGCAGGTGGAGTCTTTGTAATGAAGCTGAAGCTCTTATCCTGGTATACTGTGATAACAACAGGAATGATCATGTCACCCTCATTAGCTGTTCTTGCATTGAATTCCTTTGTGAAAGCAACGATATTTACACCGTGCTGACCAAGAGCTGGTCCAACAGGTGGTGCAGGAGTTGCCTTTCCTGCAGGTATCTGTAATTTGATGTATCCTTCTACTTTCTTTGCCATTTTAGCATTCCTCCAAAATACTGTGGTACAATCCACTTGATAATTACAACTTCTTGATATCAGCAAACGCAATATCAACAGTATTCACACGACCAAACATTTCTACTTCGATGGCTACGGTCTGTTTTGCAGTATTAATTGCCTTAATTGTTGCTACTGTGCCTTCCCAGGCACCTGAAGTAACCGTTATTGAGTCTCCCACTTCAACATCGATGACAACCTCCTCTGAGGTCTGATACAGATTGCTCAGCTCCTCATCAGTGAGTGGTACAGGCTTTCTTGGATCTGATCCGACAAATCCTGTAACTCCTCTGGTATTACGCACAACATACCATGTAACATCGTTCATGATCATGTTGATGAGAACGTAACCAGGAAGTATCTTTCTCTCGATCGACTTTGGCTTACCATTCTTAATCTCTGTGGCATCTTCAACCGGAACGACTACCTCTAAAATCTGGTCTTGTAAATTTCTGTTTTCTTTTGTTTTCTCAATATCAGCCTTTACTTTGTTTTCATATCCTGAGTAGGTATGAACAACATACCATCTTGCATTCTCTGCCTCTGACATATTCTCCACCATCCTTTACCCAACTATGAAATTCAAACCAATCTGGATCAACCAATCTACGATAGCTATGATACAGCCGAGTACGACTGAGGAAACAACTACCGCAAATGACTGTCTTGCAAGGGAGCTCTTGTCAAGCCATGTAATCTTTCTGAACTCTCCCTTTAATTCCTGAAACCAGCTTCTCTTGAGAGTATTTGACTTTTCTTCTTTACTAGATTTAGACATAACTCTATTCCTCCTTACTGGTTCAGACTATTTTGTCTCCTTGTGTACTGTATGAGCCTTGCAGAATCTACAGTACTTCTTTGTTTCCATTCTGTCTGGATGCGTTTTCTTATCCTTTGTCATATTGTAATTACGCTGTTTACAATCCTGACATGCCAATGTTATTTTAACGCGCATTTCCACTTACCTCCATTGTTATTTTAAGGCACAAAAAAAAGACCTCTTTCATCGCAAAGTCTACAATAACACAATCGACCTATGCAAGTCAAGAAGTCTTTTATATAATTTCTAGTATATTTGATCCTGTCCGTCTATCTTCCGTTTGTACTCATGTCTTTTATGACATCTATGAGATCCATGTCGGAATCTGTGAGCTTCACATTGGTACAAATGGTCTTGCCCTCTGTATCTGTGATCTTCACTTCTATTATATAGCCTTCCTTTATTCCTGTGGCTGCGGCTGCTCTGAGGAACATAGGGAACTTTGGATGATTCTGGACAAACCGCTCCCAGGCTCCTTTGATCTTAAACATCATTCCCGGATTAAATGCCATATTTATCAACCTCTCTGTAAATCTTACTTATATCAGTATTATTTCAAAAGACCTATCGCTCCGAACAATCCTATACTTCCAAGGTACATGATCACTCCTGCCATGATCACTCCCAGCATGACCATGATAACGCTTTTCTTCCAGTCAAGCTCAAGGAAGCTGGCTGCCAGTGTTCCTGTCCACGCCCCGGTTCCCGGAAGTGGTATTCCCACGAACAGCAGAAGTGCGATATACACTCCAGTGCCGGACTTTGCCATGAGCTTCTGTCCGCCGTGCTCTCCCTTCACAAGACACCATGTGAAGAATTTGCCTATGAATCTCTTGTCTTTTCCCCACTCAAGCACACGTCTTGCAAACCAGTATATAAATGGAACCGGTATCATATTGCCTATGACGCACACTATAAATGACGGTATACTCGGAAGTCCGAAGCCCACCGAATACGGTATGGCGCCTCGAAGCTCAAGTATTGGTACCATGGATATAAGAAATATAGTCAGATATTTTTTTAACATAACGATCCTCTCATTTAATTTTCAAGTCCGGCTCTAACATAGAACGGCTCTGTCACCTCTGTCACTTTCTTACCAAGCATGTTGTCCGCTCTGACCAGTGCCACCTCGATGCCAAATGAATGAGGCTTCATAAGAGGTATGAGTCCGGCAAATACAGGCTTCTCGTCTCCGTTTACCTCAAGAGCAACAAGATACTTATCCTCCTGTCCCTGCTCCTCCATCATCTGTATATACGCTCTGTCAACATTCTCTTTGTCTGCCAGATACTCTCTTGCAGCATCAAGCATCTGTATCGGCTGATACTTTGGTGTTCTGAGCTTGACTGTTGCGCCTGGCTTGATCTTGCTCTGTACAAGTCCTGTACGTGAGCGCTCTCTGTACTGACGGATAAACTCTCCTGATATAAAGCAGTTCTCAGTGAAAGGATTCATAGCTATTCCGCTTATGTTTCCATTTGAATTGAACACAAGATCCTCAAGCTGCTTATATGGAAGTATTATTCTCTGGAAGCCATCGTTAAACTGCGATGAAGCCATCGACTCATAATCTGTGAAGCATGGAAGTACCTTGTCTCCCTGCTCATTTGTCAGAAGTGAGAAGTTGATCTTCACTCCGTCCTGGAATGTAACCTTTCCATTCTCATCAGGCTTTGGCTCCTGGTCGAACTTTGCAGGAACTATAAATACTGCATGGACCACTGACTCAAAGAGCTGCTTAAGTGTATCCTTGTTCTCATTTTCTCTAACTGCGTGCATAGCCTCAACAAGCTCCACGTTCTCAATCTTTTTTCCAATGTCTTTTACGTCCATCTCGTTATCCTTTCATTAATTAATTGTGTATTATCTCTTCTCACCGTAATGCTCGTTGTAAAGCTTCACCGCTTCCTCATAGTGCTCTTCATCAGCCTTTGCCTGATCTGATCTCTTGGACAACACAAGATCCGGTCTCACATCCGGCATGCTCTGGCCTATCCTTGAGGTAAATTCCGTAAAGAACTCCTGGCCACCTGCATATGATGCCATCGGTATAGCCACCATTCCCTTTGAGGTTGCAAATATGTATCCTCTGTTCACGTGATAGAACGGCTCTACAACGCGCTCATTCTCTACTATATCATCTATCTCGTATTTTCTCCACATAAATGGTATCTTACTGAAATATATCGCCTTGTCATCCATCTTCACCGCCGATGATACCGCTATCCTGCAGAATATCGCAAGTATAGCGCTCACACAGAATGCAAGTATGACTGCAATCCTTCCCATACCTTTATTGAGACTGTCCACTCCAAATACAGCCACCACAATGAGGAACAGTATGAGCAGGCTTACTATGAATACCATAGGTCCAACTGTGGAATAACCTCTCATAACTCCGTTCTTATTCTTGCGGCATTTTCCGTAGTAGCTTATTCTTGAAGGCTTCATACCGAGATCCTCTCCACACAGAGGACAATACTTCTGGTTGACCGTACAGTTTGCCGGTATTGATTTGCCGCAGTGCGGACATCTGAAGAATATGGTGTTTATAATGCCTGATATAAGCGCAAGCACTACGAACAGAATCCAGCCCATGCTTATATTTCCTGCAAATGCAAATCCAAATATACACAGCACTCCTACTATTGGCAAAGCTGTAGACAGTAACTTTGATATATAAAGCTTCATCTTTCTCCTCCAAATCTGACAGTGGCATCTACACTGTCACCATCTCTGACCTGTTAAGTATAACATAATTCATCTTTTTTTCAATATTCCAGCGAAAAGAGCTGTCTGCACAGCATTTTGCCGGATTCCGTGGCAAATATATTATCGTATGCCGTCCTTATAGTATCTGCGTCCGCCTTATCCTCATACATGTTGACGAGGAAATCGGCCTCCACCAGTATCTGATAATCCAGACCGTCTATATTCCTGTAGGTGTGGTGATGTGCCACCAGATAACATGCCCTCTCCACTGCGGCATCTTCTGCACCTGCCTCTCTGAGCAGCCGTCTTGCCTCAGGAGGTCCCTCCTGTTCCTGCAGCTTGCCATTATTATATCCATATTTCAGTTCTGCGTTCTTTATGCCTATATCGTGGGCAAGTGCTGCGATCTCCAGGACCTGCATCTCGTCGGGCTCCATGCCCTCCATCTCAGCTATCAGCTTCGCAAATGAATGAACCTTCAGGAAGTGATGTACCCGTCTGGAATCCCCGGCATAGTATTCAATCATTTTCTCTTTTACTATAGAAACCAAATCTCGTGCCATGTCATCATCCGCCTTTCTTTGTGACTCGTATCATTCTAACACCACTATTTGTGAATAGTCTATACAGTTTATAAACATTTAATCTTCCTTACGCCCGGATTTTCTGTTACTTCTATAATATATACTTCCGTAAGTTGTTTTTTATTGACTATAATAGTATAATTTTGGGTTAGAGATAAACCATCAATACAAGTGATACAAAACATTGGAGATTTTATTATGGACACACGTTCAATTGGAGTATTCGACTCAGGGCTAGGCGGAATAAGCGTTCTCCGCGACATCGTGGAGCTCATGCCCTGTGAAAATTATATATATTTTGGCGATTCGGCACACGCACCTTACGGAACAAAGACCAGAGAGGCTATTCTTGAGAGATCGGAGCAGTGTACCAATTTTCTTCTCGCAAAGGATGTGAAGGCGATCGTCATCGCCTGCAACACCGCCACAAGTGTTGCAGCCTCGACACTGAGACAGCAGTATCCTTCCATACCGATCATCGGTATTGAACCGGCTCTGAAGCCTGCGGTTCTGTGGAAGGAGCACGACAAGGTAGCTGTCATGGCCACCCCTGCCACACTGGCTCTACCTAAATTTCATGAACTCATGAAACATTATTCAAAGGAGTCCGATATTTACCCAGTTCCATGCCCGGGACTTGCGGATTATGTGGAAAAGGGAATTTTTGATGGTGAGGAGATCACAGAATTCCTGAAGGGACTGCTCGCCCCATCTCTGGAGAAGCATGTGGATGCCATCGTTCTCGGTTGCACTCATTATCCATTTGTGGAGAAGGTTATACAGCGTATTGCCGGACCTGACGTGAAGATCTTCAATGGAGCCCACGGCACCGCCCTGGAGCTTCAGAGGAGACTGCGCATCGCTGAGCTTCTCACGCCTTCCATAGAGAAGGGCACTGTGGAGTTCTACAGCAGCAGCACAAACCCTGAAACCATTAAACTTTGTCACCAATTGTTTGAAGCGTGAAAATATATATCTATGCCACAATCACTCAAAATGCATAACAGGTTACAGGCATATTTACCTAAAAATATAAGTCCATGTAGGTACATGGGCAATCGGTAGTGAATACATCCGAACTTCGGCAGTTTCTGTGCTAAGGCGTCGCACGCAAACGCTCTTATCGCGTGCAGAGCCGCATGCATATAGAAACTGTTGAAGTGACAGATGTAGAACGTGATTGAACATGTACCTACATGGACTTTATTTGGGTAAATATGACTGTAACCGTCCGTCAAAATGCATATGGGCGATCCCAGACTTTGAGTTTCGTGCCGATATCATGTACAAGGGCGTAGGTGTAACACTCATATGCCCAGGCGACGTCCTCTGTCGGCATTCCCTCTATGGACACGAGGATGATCTCGTCGTCAGATTCACGGCCGGGCTTCTTGCCACGGATTATCTCCCCGAATGTAGTAAGGGAATCCCTCTCTATCAATCCATCCTGCACCATGTATACGAAGTCCTCTCCCATGCAGCCTGTGTGGAGTCTGTTGCCCTCCGCATCATATCCAACATTATCTTCCTCTGCATAATTCTCGTACATTCCGTAGTTGTCTATAACTTTTTTCAAGTCAACAATACTCTTATGCACCATATTGAAGGTACTTGTAGAGATGACCAGCGCTCCGGGCTTGAGCCACTCTCGCTTGTACTCTGGCCACTCGCCCTCCTTACATGAGACTGCCTCAGTTATGATGTCGGCATCCTTAAGTGCCTCCTCCATATCCTTGCACAGAACTATATTTTTTACCTGAGGATAATTTTCCTCTATGTACTCTTTCATCTTGATCGCATTTGCCGATGTCGGTGAGCTGCCCTTTATCTTGATGGTGTCTATGTCAAATCTCTGTGACATGATGGCTCTGAGACTTGATCTGCATATGACTCCAGGGCCGACCAGTGTGAGCACCTTTGAGTCATTCCTTGCCAGAAGCTTTGCCGCAAGTCCCGGCATGGCACCTGTTCTCATAGAACTAAGAAGATTTCCGGACATATATGCCAGAGGTTTTCCTGTCTCCACATCGTTGAGCATCATCATCAGTATGGAACGAGGGAGCCCTATGGCTCTGTTGTTGCCATTTGAACCGTACCACTTCTCTCCTGCCACATGGAATCTGCCGCCAAGATATGCCGGCATGGCGATGAATCTCCTGTCTCTGGCATTGTTGACCGGGAAATTCTCTATCGGTGACTTCTTTGGGAAGTACAACATAAGGCCATGTGCGTCATTGTACGGACCACCCATGAGGAAATCTCCGTCCTCCATGAGTCCCATGGTCTCCTCCATAACATCCACACATCTTCCCGGGTTGAGAACACCCGCATCTATCATATCCTCCTCGCTGAGGTAGAGGAAACTTATATTCTGCTTGTCTGTTTCTATATTGCTCTTTCTTCCTGCCGCTTCTGATTCTACATCTCGGTTCTTCATAATCCTTACCAAACCTTTCTCTCGTCATATATCAGCTGTTTTTTATTATTTTGCCGTGAATCTCATTTGACGCACGACACATGATCACTATACATACAATGGACACTGCACTTATCACTACGCTGGAATCCATGAGCACTGTAAGTCCGTATCTGGAATTTATCCATCCACACAGCAGAGCTCCTATCCCCTCTCCGGCTCCCACCGTAAATGCGTTTATCAATGACATTCCCTTCACAACATCAGCGGGTGACAGCATCTCTTCTATAAAATACACACTTCCGGAATAGAATAACCCAAAGCCCAGCATCTCGCATCCCTGGGATATGACGATCACCCACACATTGTCCGAGAATGCCGCGAACATGTTCTTGAATGTCATGAACACCGCACAGCACAGCATTATCTTGTCAAGAGATATCCGCTTTCTGAATTTTATGAGCAGGAATGCCGACGGGACTTCACTGACCGCCATCACGAACTCAGCCAGTCCATAATGAAAATTATTGCCACCCAGGCGTTCAAACACATTTATCAGGAATGTCGTTCCAACATTATATCCCATGAACATAACCGCTGAACCTATGAGAAACCACCTGTACTTCGGGTATGTTGTGAGCAGATATCCTGCGGTGTGTACCTCTGTTTTCCGGGTCTCCGTAATGTTTGCTGCAGCTATTCTCTCTCTTGCGCCCAAAGCCCTGCAATCGCTGCAGGATGATGTATCATCCATGACCAGCAGCACCGCCAGCATCATGGCGGTGAACAGCATCTGTAGTATCAGAAGCCTGTTCGCATCATACCTGTCACAAAACACCCCAAACAGCACACATGCCACAGCCCACGCGCAGGAACCTGCTGCCCTGCATATAGGGTAGTTGATATTTCTACCGCCGTTCATATACTTTATGGACAGGGAATCTATAAGCGGTGATATGCATGTAAATGTTGCACCAAATCCGATGAACAGCATCACTGTCTGTACAAACGATAATTTATACTCATAAAAAACAGATGTCAACAGCAGCGCCACAGCAGTCAGCACTGAGATGATATATTTTAACTGGATACGTTCTGCATGCCGGTCGGAAAATACACCTATGATTATCTGAAACACTACAGTTGAAAATAATTTTACCGCATTTATTACTCCTATCTGTCCGTCCGTAAAACCTTTGTACTGTAACATCTGCGTGAGGTATGCGTACGCAGATGCCGCACAGGTCCAGAACATCATCTGTAATATTGCATATTTTATATTGAGCTTCGCGTTTTTATTTTTTATAGATGTGTCTACGCGTATCTTTTTCTGCAATCCCATAGGCTGTTCCTATCTGGATGATTTGATCTCCATGACCGCATCTGTCTCAGCTGATATCGCATCTGCATCAAATGTATTTATCATAAATATCCTCTTCTTCATATCATCTGTGAGCACACACAGTGGACTGTTTTTCAGGTCATCATCCAGATATTCTACTGCTGCCTTATTGGCACAGATGAACTGGAATTCATTTGTGAGTTCTGCGGATATGTCAGGTCTCAATATAAAGTTAAGGAACAGCTCTGCCTCCTCTTTGTGCTTTGAGCCTTTGAGCAGGACCATTGTATCCATTGAGAGTGAACACTGCTCACCATCCATGACTACCTCAAGATCCGGATTCTCCTTCATCGCCTGGAGTGCCTCGCCGCTGTACATGAGAGCAACTGCTACCTCTCCCTTTGCCATACTGTCTCTCGTGTCTGTTGACGCTGCAAATGCCTTGATATATGGATTCAGTCCACTTATATAATCCTTTGCCTTTGCAATATCATCGAGGTTGCCCGATGTAGGATCAAGGTCGCATCCCAGCAGACCTACACTCATAATAGCCTGAGAATCATCCACAAGCAAAATATTATTCTTCAGATTATCATTCTTCAAGTCGTCCATCTTATGGATCTCTATACCATAGTCGTCCAGCATCTTTTTATTTGCTATCCATACACAGGATGTTCCCATATATGGAACACAGTACTCTCCATCCGGATCACACTGCATTGTCCTGTAAGTCTCATCGATATTGTCATAATTGGTGATCACATCCTTGTCCAGAGGCTCAAGCAGATCATTTGCCTTCATAGATTCTATGTAGAAGTTTGAAGGTACTGCAATGTCATATTCTGATCCGCCTCCCGCCATGAGCTTTGCCAGCATCTCGTCATTCGACTCAAATGTAGTCTCCACTACCTTTATGCCATATTCCTCCTCAAATTTATTGAGAACATCTTCACTCATATACTCTGACCAGTTGTACAGATATATCTCCTTTGCGTATCCATCTGCAGTTTTCTCTTCTGAATCGCTGCCACACGCTGTCATCGTAAATACCATTGTCGCTGCAAGTGCTGCAGCCATCATTTTTTTGATTTTTCCTCTTACCATAGTCATTTCCTCCTTTTATTGAACACCAGTCTGGTTGTTTATTCTTACGCCCAGACTTTCTCACCACATATATAAGTGGCTATAACCTGTGTCTTGTAGATGTCTTCCTTCGGGATAGTAAGGACATCCGAATCCAGCAATACGAAGTCGGCATCCTTGCCTGCTTCAAGGGATCCCTTTTTCTTCTCAAGCCTGTTCTGGTATGCTCCGCCATATGTGAGGACCTGAAGACCATCCTCAACACTTATCGTCTCGCCGGCACCCATCTCTTCCATCTCCGGATGTCCGGGCTGTTTTCTGTTCACCATGAGATGAAGTGCATCCATAGTTCTCGGTGGAACCGTTACAGGGAAGTCGCTGGCACAGCTTGTGACGATTCCAGCATCTGTGATGGATCTCATATAGTATTCCTTGGAGACTCTTTCTTCTCCGAGAAATGGCTTCTCCAAAGTGTCATAATACACTCTGTTCCTGAAGTGCCAGTATGGATTGGTGACTGCCACCACACCAAGGCTCTTCATCCTGTCCACATGCTCCGGCACCATGACCTGAAGATGTGTTATGGCATTTCTGTAATCCCTGTCTGTTTCTGTCTGTCCGTACTCATATGCATTCAGCACCTCGTCTATCGCAGCATCGCCGATCGCGTGTGCATGTACATCGTATCCCGCATCAAGAGCACGTTTCACCGCCGCATTTGTCCTCTCCTGGCTGAGCATCGGCTCACCCTTATCTCCTGGGGCATCCGCGTAATCATCTCTGAGAAAAGCTGTATGACCTTCCACTACTCCATCTGCAAATATCTTTAACGTGTTCACCTGTATCTTAGGAACATACCGGAACTTCTCATGATACTTTGCAAGTTCAGCAAACACATAGTCCTCATCATCAACAGGCTCTAGCGTGTAACCTACCCTGAATGTCACCTTTAGTTTTCCCTCGCTGTTAAGCTTTGCATATCCGGCAAATCTTCTGTCATAGTTCTGTTTCTTGTCAAACATTGGCTCAAATGCTATTGTGACGCCATTTGACAAGGCTATATCCTGATAACATTCTATGGCATGTGCAAAGTTGTCAGCAGTCATCTCAGGCAGCACCGCACTGAACAGATTGCCCGCCATCTCCTTGAACCATCCCGTTGGTCTGCTTGTTCCCGGATACCTCACTATCACACCATTGGGAACCTCAGCGGTAGTTTCATCAATCCCGACAAGTTCCATAGCTTTGCTGTTCACCCAATATGAGTGGTGATCCTCGCTTATCATGACCATCGGCACATCCGTCGATATGTCATCCAGTATGTCAGCGGTCGGTCCCAAGGATCCAAATACTCCATTTTCAAAACCGGAACCGCTCACAACCTTCTCGTCAGGGTGGCTCGCCATATAATCTTTTATCGCCGTCACATAATCGTCTATGCTCTCCTTATTTGCAAGGCTGACACCGTACACTATCTCAGTGGTGCTTGATATGTGCGCATGTCCCTCTGTCATTCCCGGTATCACAAGTCCTTTGTCATGTTCTATAACCTGTGTATTTTCGCCTGCATAGCGTTCTGCACCGGCTCTGTCACCCACGTATATGATTTTTCCATCGGCGACCGCCATAGCCTGCGCCAGACTGCGTTTGCTGTCCGCCGTATAGATTTTTCCATACACTATAAGGTCTGCTGTCATCTTTGTCGTTTCATCCATTTGTTACGCCTCCTTGCCATATATGTCTTCGGAACATATTCTGTATTCCCGAATTACTGCGCATCTATCTTACGGAATTACTGTGCATCTATCTTGCGGATGTCTCTTATCTCCCTGCGCTTTGATATAAACCTTCCAAGTGCCCCCGCAAGGAGGTAGATCACAACTATTCCGACTATCATCAAAGTTGATATGACATATACATTTGTAGTGATCTTACCTCTGACCATTCCGTATACCTTGATAGGGAACGTGATATCCCCGGCTCCGGATACGAAGTAGCTGATTATTACATCATCTATCGAGAGAGTTATGGATAGCAGCGCTCCGGATATGATTCCAGGTGTCAGCATCGGGATGGTGACACGCTTTAACGTATGCCACTGATTTGCCCCGAGATCCATGGCAGCCTCCTCTATAGAGCTGTCAAAATTCGCAATTCGTGATCTCAGTGTGATGATGACAAATGGCAGACAGAATGTAACGTGTGCGAACACCATGGTCGCAAATCCCATGGTCATGCCCATCTTGGAAAACGATGCCAGTGAGGCAAGACCTATAACCAGCTCCGGGATGACTATCGGCACGTACAGAAGTCCGTTGATAAACTTCTTGAGCTTGAACTCGTACCTGTAAAGTCCTATGGTCGCCAGAGTTCCTAGAACCACCGATATGACCATGGACACTAACGCCAGCTCTATGGACAGCCAGAAGTTCTTCAGAAGTGAGTCCCCCTGGAACACCTCCAGATACCACTTGAGTGTGAATCCGTCAAACACCATATTTGTATTGTTCTTGTTGAACGAGAACAGGATGATGACAAATACCGGCATGTACAGGAACAGATATACAAGTGCCATGAATATGATCGATCCCGCGCCCATCTTCTTCTTTTCTTTTCGCTTCATATCCATCCCTCCTTATGCCAGATCATCCAGATCTCCAACCTTGCTGTACGCCTTCAGCACAACCAGAGTGAAGATGATCAAAAGTACCGAGAACGCTGCGCCCAGCGGCCAGTTACGTGCCACAAGGAACTGGTTCTGTATCAGATTGCCAAGATATGCGGCGCTGCCGCCACCCATAACATCCGATATGAAGAATGCTCCAAGGCTCGGTATGAATACCTGTATCGTTCCTGCAAATATTCCCGGGAGCGTCATCGGGAGTATGACTCTGATAAATGTTTTTATCTTTCTTGCCCCCAGATCGTATGATGCCTCAACCAGCGAATGATCAAGCTTTGATATGCTGCTTGTAAGCGGCAGTACCATAAATGGGAAGAAGGTATACACCATGCCGAAGAGGACTGCCCCCTCCGAGTACATCATCTGTATCGGCTGGTCTATGATTCCTATCTTCATCAACAATGTATTTACAAAGCCGCTGTCTCTCAGTATATTTGACCATCCATTCAGTCTGATGAGACCATTTACCCAGAATGGCAGCATGATGAGAAGTGTGAGCATTCCGCGTATCTTGTCCGGCACCTTGCACAGCATGTAAGCAAATGGATAAGATATGATGAGGCATATCACGCTTGTCTCAAATGCCATGACAACCGACTTCCACATGACCGTCAGATACAGCGGATCAAATATCTTCTTATAACTGTCAATTGAGAACTTGCCGACAACTCCGCCATATGCACCCTTCGTCATAAAACTTATGACCACAACATATATAAGTGGGATGAGAAGGAAAAACAACAGCCACAGGGATGTTGGACCAACCATACATAATATCGGCAGAGTGTTCTTTTTCTCCTTTTTCTTTTTTTCTTTCATAGCAAAGCCTCCTTGCATAGCCGAAACTAAATCCGGTTATCATTACACGCAGATATTTCTTATTTAAGAACTGCATCCTCTATGGCGTCGTACATCTTATCCTCCTTGGTGTGTATGACAACCGCCTTGTCCGGCTCCCAGTACACTGACACTGCCGTGCCATCAGGATATACCGTGGCATCAGGATGATTGTTGACCTTGACTTCCTTGCCATTTGGCAGTTCCACTATAGTCTTAAGAACCGAACCAACATAGATCTGATCCTTGACGATTCCTTTCAGTGTAAATCCATCCACCGGCTTGTCTGACAGATGCGTATTTTCGGGACGTACCGATATGTACACGATCTCTTCCTTAACAAATCCCTCGCCCTTCGCTCTGACCTTTCCATTCTCCATCGTAAGCCCAAGATCAGTGCCTTCTATGGTGTCCACATTTGCCTCGAATATGTTGGACTCTCCTATGAAGCTTGCAACAAATTTGGTCTGTGGGTTCTCGTATATCTCTTTTGCCGTACCGATCTGCTCGAAGTGTCCCTGATGCATGACAGCTATCCTGTCGCTCATGGTAAGCGCCTCTTCCTGATCATGGGTTACATACACAAATGTGATTTCCAGCTTCTTCTGCAGCCTCTTGAGCTCCACCTGCATCTGCTTTCTGAGTTTCAGATCAAGTGCTCCGAGTGGCTCATCAAGAAGCAGTACCTTCGGTGAGTTTACCAGTGCCCTGGCAATTGCAACTCTCTGTTTCTGTCCACCTGACATCTGCGATGGCTTTCTCTTCTCAAATCCATGGAGCTGCACCAGATCCAGCATTTCCAGAACCTTTTTCTTTATCTCCTTCTTGTCCATCTTCTTCTCAACAAGGCCAAATGCTATGTTGTCAAAGACTGTCATGTGAGGGAAAAGAGCGTAACTCTGAAACACCGTGTTAACATCCCTGTTGTACGGTGCCAGCTCTGTGACATCCTTATCTTCTATGTATACATTTCCCTCCGTGGGTGTTTCAAAACCTGCAATGATACGAAGTGTGGTCGTCTTGCCACAGCCTGATGAACCAAGCAATGTCAGGAACTCTCCCTCGTATATGTCAAGGCTGATGGGCTTCAGCACCTGATTGTCGCCAAATGACTTTGTTATGTTTTTAAGCTGTACTATTGCTTTTCTCTCTTCCATCAGCAACTCACCTCACTCTTTTCTAAAGTAGTAATCAAAGTATTGATTCTCCGTGTTCTCCTGTCCTTATCCTCATGACATCGTCAACATTTGTTATAAATATCTTTCCATCTCCAACCTGACCGGTGGAGAGTTTCTCACATATCTCTGTGAGTATGTCATCCAGATCCTCGTCAAGTATCACGGTCATGACGTAGAGCTTTGGCAGGAGATTGATCTCCATCCCAAGCTTCTTGAATTCTTCGCTGTAGCCCTTCTGGTGTCCGCAGCCCATGGCCGACATGACGGTGAGTCCACTGTATTCATTCTTGCTGAGTATCTTCTTGAGTGGCTCAAGCTTCTCTGGTCTGATGATGAGTTCTATCTTCTTCATATCCATTCCTCCTTACAAATAAAAAAGAGAGCAGCGGAGTCATATTCCTATGAGCTCCTTTGCTCTCTTCCATGTGTTCTTGCTTTTAATTTTCACTCATTGTAGAGTCTGGTATAATACCAAGGTCAATGTTTTTTGTCATTTCTTTAATTGTTTATTTTATTCGGCAGACATGGTTTATTTTGGCAGCCAATGTCTAAATTTACTTAACATTGTTAAGTCCATCATTTACTTGAGCCATACAATTGCTGCCGTCATACCTGCAAAAGACTGCGAACCATGGGGCCGACATTGAGATCCAGACAGTCAAAACTACCTCATATATGGCGCATCCCACAGCTTGAGCTTTGTTCCGATGCTTTCTCTGAGTGCCTTCTGGTAACACTCATAGCCCCAGCCGACATCAAGGATCGGCATGCCGCCAAGGCTCACAAGAAAGATCTCGTCATCACTCGTTCGTCCCGGCTCGAGGCCACGCATTATGTTTCCCAGATGTCTGATCTCACTCTTCTCTATCCAGCCATCCGTCACCATATTTACAAAGTGTATGCCTGGCGTTCCAAGTGATATCCTGTTGCCATCCTCGTCCCACTCCTGATACACATTTACATATTCCTCATACATCTGTATATTGTCTACAACCTTCGTCACGTGATCCCTGACAAATTCCAGATCCATATCCATGGTTCCAGATGATATGATCGTGCATCCAGGCTTCACCCATGCCGGATCTATGACAGGCCATTTTCTCGGTTCAACAGATACCGCCTCTGCTATGATATCTGCATCCCTCACGGCCTCCTCCAGAGTATCGCAGATGATTATCTCCTTGAGACTCTTATAGTTCTCCCTGGCATAATCCGCCAGTTCATGGGCTGTGTGCGAAGTCTTTGAGCTGCCCTTGATCTTCAGCACCTCCAGGTCCGGGAACTTTGCCATGATAGCCATGAGGCTTGTCCTTCCTATGACTCCTGCGCCAAGGATAGTCAGTACCCTGCTATCCTTTCTTGCAAGATACATGGCAGTAAGCCCTGGCATCGCTCCGGTTCTCATGGCACTTAGGAGATTGGCTGACATGTACGCAAGCGGCTGGCCTGTCTCCACGTCATTCAGTGTCGCCATGAGTATGGATCTCGGCAGACCCTTGTGCGAATTTCTGCCATTTGAGCCATACCACTTCTCACCGCACATATGGAATCTTCCTCCGAGATATGCCGGCATCGCCATGAATCTCCTGTCCGCCGAGTCCGCAAGCGGGAAATTCGGAATGTCCGACTTCTCCGGAAATATGAGCTGTACACCGTGGTCGTTATGTGCTCTGCCGCCCATGAGATAGTCTCCCTCGCTGAGGAGTGTTATGACCTCCCCTATGGTGTCCACAGCTCTGTCCGCATCGAGTACACCCGCCTTTATCATGTCCTCTTCATTCAGAAATAAGAATTCAACCTTGCTGTCCATACTGCCACCTCCTGCTGTAATTCCTGTCATCCACAAAATATCTGATCTTTGTTAGCCATTACCACAGTCCAACTGTATATATATCAAATCATGCATTTTGCGATGTTGTTACTTTACGTTTTTAAAACATCTTCTATAAATCTCCACTACATCAGACTTCGTCAGAGGCACCCTGCAATGCTCAAGGTCCTCTGATGCCGCCTTCTCAGCCATCTCGTCAAAGTCCTTCTCATAAGGCACGCCCAGCTCGCCGAGATCCGAGGTCAGACCCATATCCTCATATAACTTCTGTGTCTTTGATATTGCTTCTCGGGCTATATCATAAGGGTCCTTTGTCTTTTCTATATCCCATACATTCACGCCGTAATTTACCAGAACCGGAAGGCTCTTCTCGTTAAGAATGTAATCCATCAGAACCGGCGTGATGATCGCAAGTCCGTGTCCATGTGTTATATCATAGTAAGCACTCAGCTGATGCTCTATGGAGTGCGCCGGCCATGGGCCATCCTTGCCACACGCTATGAATCCGTTTATCGCCCACTCAGATGCCCAGAGGATATTTGCTCTGGCGTCATAGTTGTCTGGCTCTGAAACTGCCACCGGGCCGTACTTTATAAGGGTTTTAAGAAGAGCCTCCATCATGCGGTCCTGCATGTATGTGTCTCCATTATCTGCAAAATAAACCTCAAATATATGGTTCATGATATCCGCCACACCTGCTGCCGTCTGGTATGCAGGAACGGAAAATGTATACTCAGGGTCAAGTATCGCATAAGCAGGATAGAGCAGATCGGATGCGATATCCTTCTTCTGCTTTGTCTCCTCATTTGTGATAACTGCAAATGGATCCATCTCAGAACCCGTCGCAGCCATAGTCGCGACAGCTATGATCGGCATAGCATTCTCTATCTTCTCCGGGTGTCCGACCAGATCCCATGGATCACCGTCATAGCACGCTCCGGCTGCTATAGCTTTGGAACAGTCTATTGTACTTCCGCCTCCCACAGGCAGTATCACCTTCACATCATGCTCCAGACACATCTGCACACCCTTCTTCACCGTTGTGAGTCTCGGGTTGGGTTCTACGCCCGAAAGCTCAATATGGGAAATGTGACTACAGTCAAGTATCTTGATTATCCTGTCGTACAGCCCTGTTCTCTTTATACTTCCGCCTCCGTACACCAGCAGAACACTGTCTCCGTATTCGCTGATGTACCCTGGCAGATCATCAATGGCGCCCTTGCCAAATGATACCTTTGTCGGAATATTATAAAAGAAATTTTCCATGACATACCTCTCCTTTTTCTAACTGTCATCGTTGAAACTTTTTACTCTCTGAAGTTTTCTTATCTTACTCCACAGAATTTCTCCGCCAATAATATACAACCATGATTCATATGCTGTCTACCTGACAGCCTTGAATCTGTCATACCGTAGAGATGATATATCCACCACCGTCTTCTCGCCGAGCACCATCTGTGAGAGCATCAGTCCAACAGCCGGTGCCGTTCCAAATCCATGCCCTGTAAATCCACATGCCAGTATAAGTCCCGGAACCTCGTCGACCTCGCTTATGACTGGAACACCATCATAGCAGAGATCAAGCCATCCGCCCCAGGTCCTTACGATCTTGGCATCAGCCAGCATCGGTATGTATCCCATGATCGCCCTGCATCCGGCAGATACGGTGAGCGGTGAGGTCCTGAGCTCATCAAGTCCCATGTCCGTTGTCTCCTCAAGTCCCGAATCTGAGCCAAATACAAATGATCCGTGCTGTGACTGATGTCCGTAAAAGTCAGCGGATGCAACACCAAGCATGATGTCGAACATGTGCGGCTGCACCTCCGTAACCAGCGCCTCCTCAAAATACTTTGTCATCGGCACATCTATTCCAACTGTCCTTGCGATGAATCTGCTCTCATATCCGGCAGCCAGTATGACCTTGTCCGCCTCGAACTCCTCACCTGATTCCACTATGACCTTTCTGAGTTTTCCTTTCACCTTCTCAAGTGCAGCCACCTTTGCATCTGTGAAGAAATTTACCCCGAGCTCCGTTGCCCTCTTGTAGTACGCCAGAGTCGTCAGCATAGGATTTGCATGTCCATCTGTAGGACACCAGCTTGCGCCGATTATCTCGTCAGAGAGGTATGGGCAGATCTCCTTCACCTCTTTGCCATCTATGATCTTCATGTCAAGTCCGAGAGAGTTAGCATTTGCCGCAAGGTTTCTGAGCTTTTCCATATGGGCATCAGTCTTGCCAAGTCTAAGGTTGCCCTTCTGATAGTATTCCACGTCAACTCCAAGCTCCTCGGAAAGTGTCGGCCACATATTCTGCACCGCATACATTGCATATGGCAGCTCCCTGACATCTCTTCCCGACTGTCTGACTCCGCCTCCGTTTCGTGAGGAGCCTCCATGTCCTATGCTCGGACTACCCTCTAGCACTATTACATCCTTCATTCCTGCTTTTGCCAGATAGTATGCCGCAGCACATCCATTTACACCGCCGCCGATGATTATAACCTCTGCTGTATGTTTACTCATGAGCCTCACCTCCATCTCTCGCAAGTATCCGCATCTCTGTAGGTCTCATAGGTGCCCTTGACGTGGCAGGCTCTATGTCAAGAGGTGACACGTGAAGTTCCCTTGCCACAATGCCCTTCACCAGCTTGCCACAAGTCTGTCCCTGACACAATCCCATCCCACACCGGAGGAATCTTCTTATCTCTTCTATCGTCAGCATTCCCGCATGAACTGCCTGCCTTATCTCGCCCTTTGTGACCTCCTCACACCTGCACACCAGCATGTCGTCATCAGGTGCCGGAACATAAGGTCCTATGGCATCAAGTTTTTCTCTGATATCTATCATAACCGCACCTCCTTGAAAAATCTTGCCTTCATCACCATGTTCTTCGGCACCTTCATGGTCAGCAGATTGGTATGGTCAAATGCTTTTGCACTTCTGACACTTACGACCTCCGCCTCGCACACCTCATGGCCATCACGGCCAAGTGCCACGCCCTTTGTTCCTTTCTCTGGTATCGGAAGAAACTCATATGGAAGTGTCACCGTTCCATAGCCATCCCCGGTGTCCTCGTCCACTAGGAATATGGCCTGTCCTGAACAGCTTGCAACGCACATGCCACAGCCTATACATGGATTTTCCGTCACTGTCGGAAGAGAGGTTATATTTGCCCCTATGCTTATGCACCCCTTCGGACACGCATCCTGGCACGGATTGCACGGGATGTTCTGGGTGCACTCTATAACCGGATGTATTCCCTTCCTGTGAGTCACTCCCGGATATCTCTCTATCTCGTCATCTGCCACAAAGCCGTGCTCCAGCAGATTCATCGATACATCTATGCCTTCCTCTGTTTTCTCGATCAGCTTGCCCCTGTTCTTCGGTGCAAACATTCCCTCACGGAGGCTTCCAAGTGCATCCTCAAGCTCCGATGCACGTGCTTCCATCTCTGATTTATCTATAAACCCGAGATCCTGCGATATGACAGATCCCGCTATCCTGCCCTCGATCATGGCTGAGCTTGCCTCCTCGATTCCGGACACATCGCCGGCTGCAAATATTCCCGGCACTGAGGTTCTGCCCCATTCGTCACACTCAGGAACGTATCCCCCCGGAGTATCCTTCATCTTTACGCCCGCCTGCTTTAAAAGCTGTGACATAGGTGAAAGTCCAACGGCAACGCATATTGTATCAACGTCAAATGTCTTTTCGGTTCCCTCTATGAAATTAAAATGGCTGTCTACCTGTGCGATCGTCACTCCTGTCACCCTGTCCGTTCCACTCGCCTCAACGATCGTATGTGACAGGTAAAATGGAACTCCACACCTCGATATCTTTGCAGCGTGTACTCCGTATCCTCCAATCCTCGGTGCCGCATCAACTAAAGCCACAACCTCACACCCTGCCTGCATGAGCTGATAGCTGACGACAAGTCCTACATTTCCTGAACCGAGCATCAATATCCTGTTACCCGGCTTTATGTGATGAAGATTCATCATAGTCTGGGCAGCACCTGCGCCGATGACTCCCGGAAGTGTCCAGCCTTTGAAGGTAACCATGTTCTCACTGGCTCCTGTTGCCACAAGCACACTGTCGCCCTTGAAATGCTTTATCTCATCACCAATCCTGACTGTCACTTCTTTCTCGTCATAGAGACCCACAACTGTTGCATTAAGCCTTACATCCACACCCAGTTTATTTGCCTCCTCAAGAAGTTCGTAACCTATGTTGAATCCTCTTATCTTCGCCTTGTGTTCCTTTGATCCGAAAAACTTATGTATCTGTTTGAAAAGCTGACCGCCAGGCTTTGCATTCTCGTCAAATACTATCGGCTTCATTCCGTTCTTCGCAGCCTCTATCGCTGCGGAAAGTCCTGCCGGACCTGCGCCTATCACTATCAGATCGTATCTCTCTATCATAGCAGTCACCTCCTAAAAATCCTTCTCTGCCGACGCACCGTACTGCGTCCTCACATCCATTCCCTCTTCCAGAGGAGTGATGCACGTTCTTATATTTGGCTTGCCATTTACGACCATGACACAGTCCGTGCATCTTCCTATGGCACAGAATACACCTCGCGGCTCATGTCTCTTCTTGGTATATCTGTGTGTCATGACACCCGCAACTCTGAGCGCCGCCGCTATCGGCTCGCCCTCTATTCCCTGAAGCGTCTGTCCATCATATGTAAAATTCACCAGCCTGCCCTCCGGGGTGTCCCCCAGTATCGGGTGAGTTAATATCCTATCCATAGCCATTCCTCCTTTTTGTGTGGTTAATTAACTTGGTGAAATGGTAAACCCTTGTATCATGCTAGAGTCAATGTACTTGATTTGTTTTTGCGAAATTCGTTAGATAGGAAGATTTAGCGGTCATATGGCTTAATTTTATTAAGTAATATCAAAGAAAATAGAATTTGATTAGGTGGTGTGTTACGATACAGTTATATGAGATCAGGAATTGGAGATTATATTATGAAGAAAAAGGATACTTTCAAGATTGGGGAATTGTCTAAGCTTTTTGATATCGGCGTGGATTCTATCAGATATTATGAGAAGGTTGGGATACTGCACCCTGTGAGAAATGACGAGAACAATTACAGGATGTACACCATTGATGACGTCCGCCGCCTTGCGCTTATCCGTGAGCTGCTGAGGCTCAGCTTTTCCACTGACCAGATCCGTGAATATGACGAGGACAGAAATGTCGATAGTACGACATCCCTGCTCAGAGCCGAGCTTGACATGGTTGACGCTGAGATTGCCAAGCTCAAAGCCACCAGGGACAGTATCCAGAACCGGCTGGACACCATCACATCCCTTTGCAGCCCGGATATACAGGATGAATTTGAGACTATTGTGATAAAGGAGCTTCCAGACCGGAAGTGCGTCATGGTCACTGACGACAATCTTCCTGATGATTATGTCTCCTATTATGTGGTCAAATACATGCAGAGCCACAACACCAGGATTGACACAATAGGTGCCTGCGACTGCTATACCCTTGACATCCCCGGGAGCAATCCGAAGTCCAAGTATTACCGTACCAAGAACGTATTCTTCTTCGCACCATACCTTGAGAACGCCGATTGCAATTATGTACTTCAAGCAGGAAGATATCTCTCCATGACATACAAGGGCGCCCTGACCAAGACAAAGGAACTGCTGCCACAACTCTATACATACGCACAGGATCATCAGCTTGAGATTGCCAGTGACCCTGTTGAAATGTGTCATATAGATGATTATGAGACCAACGATGACAGTGAGTACATAATTGAGCTGCAGCTCATGATAAAATAACCATTTTGCCGCAGCTCATTCTGTTCTCTAAAAATGTAATTACAGATACTCACTCATGAACAGCTCCGTGTCGTATGGGGTTATCACCATTTTATCACGCTCATTCTCCACTGTGTCATTATTCAGATACAACGCAGTGTCAAACACAATGTCAGCGTCCTCCCTGTTGTCCACCAGCACTCCTCTGCCCATGACATTGAGTGCGATAAGATCATAGAGATGCGGCTTCTTCACATTAACCATGGAATAGCATACCGCTGTGACTCCTGAAAGATTGCTCTCCAGATTATTACCACCGGTATTCATGTGTACTCCACTGAGCGACATATTCATATCACACCAGATAAACTCCCGCTTAACACAGTCAAATATTACAGGGATGCACACCATGCTGCCCGCCGTTAGATCCAGCTTCTGCTCCACCATCTTTGGCTCATATATCTCGCCCGAATTCACATCAGCTCTCTCCATCCATCCAAACATTGCGTGAGGCATGTCCGCATAAGTCTGGCCTGTATAACTGTACACCTGGTACACCACATATCTTGCACCATATCTCACAACGGAATCTACGTCCACATCAAGAAACTCACTGACACCATCACCATCCACAGGACCGCCATTTACAATGTCCCCCGAATGACATGCCTTATACTTCTCAGATTTCAGATTGGTATATGACACATGCTCCATGTAGTTCCAGTTCTCGTCAAATATAGCCGCCGACAGGTCTATGTCGACTCTTCCATCGTCATACGACTCCAAATCACATTTGTCCATATTCGTCCACCATATAAATGCCCTCACAGCATTTGTCTGCGAAGCCATAGGGAGTCTCGAGCCTCTGACTATAGTCTTAAACGCCTTGCTGGCACTTCTCTGGCTGAATGGAACCACATAATTCCTGTAATCGTCAGACAGATACACCTTGCCCATAGGCTCCCTCTGTCCATAGATCTTCACAAGGGCATTTTCGCAGATCCGAACAACTTCCTGACAGTACCTCTCATCTATATCTGGCAGATCGTTTCGCTCGCTGTGGCACTTTGCAAGGCTCCCCTTTGGGAAGAACACTCTCACATCTGCATGCTCAGATCTGTGCAGAAAGTGCTCTCTCACCTGAAGCAGTACTGGTGTTGACACCTTCTCCGCCACAGACGCAAAGCTTCTTATAACAGGCTCTTTATATGTCTCTCTGAGCAGCTGATCCAGTCTCCTTGCCAGTTCACCCGGTCTCTTCACCAGCTCGGCAAGCGCACTTTCATACTCACCATAGGCAAGGTCAAACTCAATCTTTCCTGCAAATGTCTCTATTTTTCTGTTATTTCTCAGCTTGTCAAATGCATTTATCGCCCTGTCATACTCCAGAGTGTATCTGCTGCAGTCAAACTCAGAAGGATGGATCCTCTCCCCAATTCTGATCCATCTCTCCTTATATCTGAGCATATCCTCCTCTATATTCGGACAGCCAGACAGAAGCTCCATGATCATCCTTCTCTGTCTGCGTGAAAAGCTTCTGTATCTAGTATTCTCCGCAAGACTCACATCACCATCACTCATGGCAGTCACAAGTCTCAGCACATCCGTTGCAGTCTTTACATACTTCCTGAGCTCACTGACATTTGCCAGAGGCTTCTTCTGCAGATAGAGCGCGGCGATGTATGCAGCATTCTCCTTGTGTGGTATGTTATCAGGCAGCTTCATATTCTCAGTCTCGAATAAATATGCTATATCCTCCCTGTCAGTTCTTGATATGGATGTTCTCGACGTACAGATATTGTCAAATATCTGTCTCACATCATCCTCGCTTCCAAGCTGCAGAACTTTGACCTTCGTCTCGTCAAAAAGTGGCAGTCTGTCATTTACACGCTTTCTGTGATTCTTTGGATACAGGATACCATCTGACCAGTAATGCACCATCGCATTTATATACAACTCAGAAAAATGTGCATCCATAACGCCCTTAGGGAAATCGGCATACATAGGCATATATACAACATTTGCACCTTTCAGCTTCATAAGCGTAGCTTTGAGTTCAAAGTAAAAATCTGACAGTTCGTTGACACTGTATGTTCTGAGAACGTCAAATACCTCCCTGGAAAATGTATATCCAAGTTCTTCGATGTTCTTCATAATGGCCGTTATGTAGCGATCATTTGCCACCCTTGCAGTACCAGTGCCAAGTATCACTTTGTTTTTACGCCTGAGCAATATCTCGTTCATAACTTTTCTCCTTATTAATGAGGAAACCGGTGGCGGTAAGCTTTTACATTTATCATCCCAATTAAGAAGGAACCACCACCATAGCCTCTTATGATCCTGTATTCAGGGCCTCAATAACTTATGAACCCAATATATCAAACCATGATCGTCAAATCAATGAACCGCTAGTTTAGAAGTCACGCAGTGGGCTATCCCTCAAGCGCGACCTTCACAACCTTTTTCTTTCTGGGAAGGCAGAGCTGGAGCACCACCGCTATGGTTGCACCAACTGCAGTACCTGATGACATGAAGTAGTTCAGGAACTGAGGCATTGCGTTCATCACATCTGTAGGAATGACTATAGTTGCCACAGCAGCCACGACTGAGATTCCAACGATAAGTGATGATCTCTCATCAAGAGGCTCACTCTGTATGATCTTGATTCCATTTGATATGAGCAGGATACATACAACCGCAAATACACCATTTACGACAGGTGTCGGTATACATGATATGACGGTCATAAGCTTTGGACATACGCCGAGCAGCATGAGTATCATACCACCCGCAATGATCGCCATACGGCTTCCAACCTTTGTTATCGCAAGTACTCCGGCATTTGACGAATATCCTGTCATCGGTGTTCCACCAAACAGTGAACCGACAAGACATCCAACGCCCTCGCCTATGGTCGCGCGGTCTATCCTCTTATCACTCAGATCCTCGCCTGTGATGGCACTGATCGTCACCCATGTTCCTGTTGTATCGAGAAGTACGATAAGATAAATGAACACCATTAGTATGCATGATTTGATCTCAAACTTTGGAAGTCCAAAGTGGAAGAACTCTGGCAGCTTGAACCATGCCGCATCGTGTACTGAACTGAAATCCGCTGCCCCCATTGCTGCTGCAACCACTGTTCCGGCAACCAGCGCGAGTATTACTGATACCATGTGAAGTATTCTGTTGTGCTTAAGCTTGTACTGGAGTATCATACATACGATGAGCACTCCTGCAGCAGTAAGCCCTGATGCTACATTTGCACTTAAGTTTCCATCTGAGCTTGCTATTCCCTTGGCCGCTGTAGGTGTCAGCGATATTCCAACTATAAGTATGATGATACCACCGATAAATGGAGGTATTGCCTTTCTCACAAATTTCGAAAAGCCCTTAAATATACCCAGCAATACGATCATGATCGCTCCGGGTATCAGACTTCCTATCATAGCACTGACTCCCATGGTCGCGCCTATCGTACACATAGCTCCAAGCGGTACATACGATGGTCCCTGTATGATAGGGTACTTCATGAAGAATCCCGCCTGCAATATAGTTGCAATTCCACATGCAAAGAAACTCATCTGAAGGAAAAATGATAACTCTCCTCCTGCCAGTCCTATCGCCGCTCCAAGTATCAGCGGCATGATATACAGATCCATTGACAACACGTGCTGCATTCCGAGAAATGCCGCTTTGCCACAGCTTATCTTTTCATTTACGCCAACTATGAGCTGGCTGTCATTTTCTATTATCTTCTTATCTTCCATATAAACGCGCCTCCTTATCTGCTGTCACATAATCCGCATTTTCATCCTACAATTTATCTGCAAGCTGCTTTCTGAGAATTACAAGCTCGCTATTTATTTCATCTATCAGGCTTCGCTCATCTATGCCACAGGTGAACTTTCCGCCCTGATATACAACCTTTCCATTTACTATCGTTGTATCGATATTTTCCTCGGATGACGCATATACGATCGTCGCCTTTGCATCATGCATAGGTGCCGACTTCAGATGATTAGGGTCAAATATTATTAAGTCCGCATTCTTGCCAGACTCCAATGTTCCCAGCTTGTCAGCCATTCCTATTGCCTTTGCTCCCCCTGCCGTCGCCATGTGTATGATATCATCTGCGCTGATAACTGCCGCATCTCTGTGTATTCCCTTCTGTATGAGAGCTGCCAGCTTCATGCTCTCCAGCATGTCCGTGCTGTTGTTGGATGCCGCACCATCCGTTCCTATAGATACATTTACCCCTGTAGCAAGGCTTTCAGGAATAGGTGGTATTCCTGAACCAAGATAAAGGTTAGGTGCAGGATTGTGACTTATTGACACTCCATATTTTGCAAATCTCTCTATGTCATGAGGTGTGAGGTTTACACAGTGGACTGCCAGGAATTTGTCTGTCAGGAATCCTATCTCCTCAAGCATATCCACTATATCCTTGCCGTAATATCTTCCGCACATCTCATTGTCGACCTCGGTCTCCTTGATGTGCATTGAATACCTAACATTCTCGCTAAGACAATACTCAAGCATCTCCTGATAGCCTTCCTTCGTGGTCGACCATGTAACATCCGGACCTGTCCAGATCGAAAGCATGTCATTTTCTTTATATGCTTTCTTCAGTGCATCGACTTCCTTCATGGCCTTGCCAGCAGGCTCAAGGAAGCACTTCGGCATTCCGTATTCCTCTCCGGTATCCTGAAATGTTCTGATAAATACACTACGGATACCCGTTGATACCATTCCCTCTATACAGGAATGAGCCAGTTCAGGATCCTGATTGGTGTAGAAGAACTCACTCATGGTCGTACATCCACTCTTTATTGCCTCCATACATGCAAGCTGTGCTGCCAGCTCATGCTGATGTGGTGTCATATACTGTCCATATGGGAGTGCTGAAAGATTCAACCACTCTATCAATCTGTGATCAGCTCCAAGACCTTTCAGGAAAGACTGGAATATATGTATATGTGTATCTATAAATCCCGGAAATACCACCTTACCCTCGGCATCTATCACACGTCCGGCGCCCTCACATTCCTGAAGCTCCTCCGGTGTCAGCTCATTCATTTCCTTTATCAGAGTTATCTTCTCCCCCTCTATTCCTATGATTCCCTTCGCATACACTTTTCTGTCCTCATCCATTGTGTGTATCTGCGCATTTTTGATTATCAGATCATAACTCTTCATAGCTCTTTCCTCCTGACTTTGAATATCCACTAAAAAAGGAGTCCTTCCCCGGCAGTGTGTGTTAAAACATTCCACACAAACTGCTTTCGAAAAGACTCCTTTGTCCTGTTCCTAATCTTCTGTATTACATTTTCATTTTCCGCGGTATAAACAAAAAAAGAACCATACAGCTATCTGTTTTGGTGTTAAGGAAAACAGATAAAACTTTTGGTTCCTGATGGCTCGTATCTTAGCACTATCCCGTCAAATGGTCAATACTCATAACCTCTGTTGTTATATTTTTATTTTTTTAAAGGACTTTACCTTAATATCTTATGTTTATGCCATTTTTGCTTAATATTTTAAGGTAAAGAAAAAAGCCTGAAACCCTTGATTTTCCTTAGGTTTCAGGCTTTTAATTTAATGCCGGCGACCGGAATCGAACCGGTACGGGAGATTAGTCCCGCAGGATTTTAAGTCCTGTGCGTCTGCCAGTTCCGCCACGCCGGCATTCTGCACCTTATTAAAAGGTTTAGAAAATGGGACCTATAGGGCTCGAACCTATGACCCTCTGCTTGTAAGGCAGATGCTCTCCCAGCTGAGCTAAGATCCCATTTGTTAAAAAGTATTCTGTTGTGAATACAGCGACCCGGATGGGGTTCGAACCCACGACCTCCGCCGTGACAGGGCGGCGCTCTAACCAGCTGAGCCACCAGGCCATATTCA
>NZ_QTZF01000011.1:0-344 GCF_003462545.1 Coprococcus sp. OM06-34AC | reverse complement strand
TTGTGAATACAGCGACCCGGATGGGGTTCGAACCCACGACCTCCGCCGTGACAGGGCGGCGCTCTAACCAGCTGAGCCACCAGGCCATATTCATTGTTTCTTATTATTAGTAAGAGTGGACGTTCGGGGACTCGAACCCAGGACCGATCGGTTATGAGCCGATTGCTCTAACCAACTGAGCTAAACGTCCTCATTTAAGTGGGACCTATAGGGCTCGAACCTATGACCCTCTGCTTGTAAGGCAGATGCTCTCCCAGCTGAGCTAAGATCCCATTCATAAAAAGTATTCTATTGTGAATACAGCGACCCGGATGGGGTTCGAACCCACGACCTCCGCCGTGACA
>NZ_QTZF01000010.1:0-40817 GCF_003462545.1 Coprococcus sp. OM06-34AC | reverse complement strand
ATTCTTGTTTGGAATTTCAGGGTTGTCATGTTGTTAATTTTTCAAGGTTCTTTATGTTTTCGCCTCTCAGCGACAACTTCTAAATACTATCACATTCATCTCTCAATGTCAACAACTTTTTTCATCTTTTTTCAAGTCATTTCGTCAGCTCTTATGAACTGATTTCGTATCATAACCGGGTGATTATATAACGAATAAATCTCAAAATCTGATGCTTTATAGATGTTTCTGACACCGTCTCACGCGACAGCTTTTATAAGATACCACCATCATTTGGCAAAGTCAAGCACTTTTATTGAATTTTACACGAAATAATTTTGGCCACAATACCAAATGATACTGTGGCCATGCTCACCGCTATTATCGTGCTTTATATGATTGAATATTTTCTTCTATATATACTCCAGTGCCTGCTGTATATTTGCGACACCTACCACCTTCATGTCTCCAAGGTCTTTCATCTTCTTCACATTGTCCAGATTGGATCTCGGTATGATGCAGGTCTTAAATCCCATCTTTGCGGCCTCGCGTACTCTCTGCTCAGCACCTGACACTCCACGCACTTCGCCTGAAAGTCCCATCTCTCCGAACATGACCATATCAGAAGGTATGGCACGGTTCTTGAAGCTTGATACAAGAGCAAATACTATTCCCAGATCTGCCGACGGATCATCAAGGCGCATACCTCCGGCTATATTCACATATGCATCACAGCCCGCCATAACTATGCCGCCTCTCTTCTCAAGAACAGCAAGCAAGAGATTTACCCTGTTGTAGTCGAGTCCCACACTTGTTCTTCTTGGCAGATTGAAGCTTGACTGGCACACCAGAGCCTGGATCTCAAGCAATATCGGTCTTGTTCCTTCCATTGTACATACTACTACAGACCCGGATGTGTCATCAGGTCTTCCATCCAGCATAAGCTGTGACGGATTCTTCACCTCTGCAAGTCCGGTTCCCTTCATCTCAAATACACCGATCTCATTTGTCGAGCCAAATCTGTTCTTTACTGCACGAAGGACTCTAAACCCGGCATTACGCTCGCCCTCGAAATAGAGAACTGTATCTACCATATGTTCAAGGGTTCTTGGGCCTGCCACGGTTCCCTCTTTGGTAACATGTCCTACTATGAATATGGCGATCCCTGTCTGCTTCGCCATCCTCATGAGTCTAGCTGTAACTTCCTTTACCTGGGATACACTTCCCGGTGCAGACTCCACGTCATCCGTAACTATGGTCTGTATGGAATCTATAACAATGACCTTTGGAGTGTCCTTCTTGACATACTCCTCCACATTCTCGAGATTGTTGACACAGAGAAGCAGCATATCCTTTGTAAAATTTCCGATACGCTCTGCCCTCATCTTTATCTGTGAAAGGGACTCCTCACCTGACACATAAAGTATCTTCTGTCCCATCTCTGACATATTCCTGCACATCTGCAGCAATATGGTGGATTTACCTATACCCGGATCTCCTCCCACCAGCACAAGGGATCCGCTCACTATCCCGCCGCCTAATACTCTGTTTAATTCGCCTATTCCTGTGGTAAAACGCGTCTCGTCGGTGGTCTCCACCTCCAAAATGCTTGTAGGCGCCACGACAGCCCTTCTACCGGACTGGCTCTTGGCGCCTACTGTCACTTTCTCCTCGCAAAATGAATTCCACGCTTTACAGCCGGGGCACTGCCCCATCCATTTTGTCGATTCGAATCCACATTCCTGGCAAAAAAACACCTGTTTTCCTTTTGCCATAAATATCTCCTGTGTATGCTATATTAGTCAAATGCTCTCTTAACATCAACCTTGACTGGTCTGCCCTCTTCAAGATCTACGCTTATGCTCATCTTGCCACCGAGGTTGGTCTTGTTCTTGCCGACATATACATCGTCTACGTGAACCTTGTACTCCGTCTCAGGCTCAAGCTCAAGTGTGATGGACGCATTCTCTGGTCCCTCAACTACAAATGTAACATCGTTCTCATCAGCCTTGAAACCATGTACTGCTGTTCCCGGTACTGACTCATATACGAACATTCCGTTCTTCTCAAGCTTTGTGATCTCGTTGAAAGTCTTTATCTTGTAGATATCTCCCTGGAACTCAAAACCGTCCTTCTTGGTCTTTGCTCCAAGCTCATAATTACCGAATTCCAATGACTCCCCCTGTGCATTTATCAATTCATTTACTACTGACATTGATCTTATCCTCCTGTTGTTTTTGTATGATCTGAACTCTATCGCAATAATATCCTGATATATATCAATAATCTCTGTATACTATCCGTTAGTGATTTTCATTATACAGTAATGCATCCTTTTTTTCTACAAAATTATGCATTTTCACCAATATTTCATATTAATTTCTACTGCTTAATTTTCCGCACTTGGCACTACTGTATATCATGCTCACATCACAAATATCTAATCCGACATCATTTCTCTGTCTTTTGTTTCGCTGTAAGTGATATTTTCTCAGTGGTTTTTCCGTCGGCTTCCTTCTTTTTCTTCGTTGACACTGTGACTGTATCACCTTTTTTGACATCACCTCTAAGCATCGCCTCCGCAAGCACATCCTCCACATATGTCTGGATAGCCCTTTTGAGTGGTCTTGCTCCGTACTTCTTGTCATAGCCTTTTCCAAAGATATATTTCTTTGCATGGTCGGTGAACTTAAGCTCAATATCCATCTGTGTCTGGACACGGTTCTTAAGTTCCTTTAACATAAGTCCGGTTATATCCTTTACATTTGCCTCGCTCAGGGCATGGAACACGATTATGTCGTCTATTCTGTTCAGGAACTCCGGCTTGAAGGTTCTCTTGAGCTCATCCATTACATTGCTCTTCATCTTCTCATGTTCCTTTGTCTCATCGCTTACCGTGACAAATCCAAGCTGCTTAGGGTCAACTATACCCTGTGCCCCTGTATTGGAGGTCATGATTATGATTGTGTTCTTGAAATCCACCTTTCTTCCCTGGGAATCCGTTATGTGTCCGTCATCAAGTACCTGAAGGAGAATGTTGAACACATCGCTGTGAGCCTTCTCTATCTCGTCAAACAGCACAACAGAATACGGATTGGTCCTGACCTTCTCACTGAGCTGTCCGCCCTCCTCAAAGCCTACATAACCCGGAGGTGAACCTATCATCTTGGACACGCTGTGCTTCTCCATGTACTCCGACATGTCAACTCTTATCAGGGCATCCTCACTTCCAAATACTATATCTGCAAGAGCCTTGGAAAGCTCTGTCTTACCGACACCTGTAGGTCCGAGGAACAGAAATGATCCCATCGGCCTCTTCGGATCCTTAAGTCCGACTCTGCTTCTCTTGATAGCACGTGATACGGCTGTAACAGCCTCCTCCTGGCCAACTACCCTCTTGTGAAGTTCACTCTCAAGGCGTTCAAGCTTCTTTGACTCCTTCTCCGTGAGCTTGCTCACAGGGATCTTGGTCCACACGGACACAACATCCGCAATATCGTTCTCCTGAACTATGATATTTCTCTGGCTGGAAGACTGCTTTCTTGCATTCTTCTTTGCAAGCTCCTTCTGTCTCGCGCTCAACTCTGCCGCCGCCTCTATATTGCCAGCCATGAGTGCCTTCTCCAGATCGTCGTTGAGCGTTGTAAGCTCAGCCTCCACAGCCTTTTTCTTCTCATAATTATGTCTGTCCGATGAGAATCCGAGCCTCTTTCTGGAGCATGCCTCATCCATAAGATCTATGGCTTTGTCCGGCAGGAATCTGTCTGTTATATATCTGATGGACAGATCCACCGCAGCTTCAACCGCATCATCGCTTATATCGACATTGTGATGCTGCTCATAGCATGGTCTGAGTCCCTTGAGTATCTCCACTGCCTCATCCCTTGTAGGCTCATCCACGTACACCGGCTGGAATCTTCTCTCAAGGGCCGCATCCTTCTCTATATACTTCCGATATTCGTTCAGAGTCGTAGCACCTATCATCTGGATCTCGCCGCGTGACAGGGACGGCTTCAGTATATTGGACGCATCTATTGCACCCTCGGCACCGCCTGCCCCTATGAGTGTGTGAAGTTCATCCACAAACAATATGATATTGCCATCCGATATGACCTCTCCGATGACCTTCTTTATCCTGTCCTCAAACTCTCCTCTGTACTTGGAACCGGCAACCATGCTTGAAAGGTCAAGCGAAAGAAGCCTTTTACCCTTTACAGTATCCGGCACTTCATCGTGGGCTATGAGATATGCTATGCCCTCCACAACAGCAGTCTTTCCAACACCCGGCTCTCCGACCATACATGGATTGTTCTTCATTCGTCTGCTGAGTATCTGCATGACTCTCTCTATCTCTTTTGTACGTCCGATGACCGGATCCATATTGCCCATCCGTGCTTCCTGTGTCAGATCTCTGGAATACTGATCCAGTGTAGGTGTGGATGTCTTGCTCTTATTTCTCGACTTTTTCAGTGCTGCATATTCTCTCTTTGCCGTATTCGCATCGCTTCCACAGGCCAGAAGTATGTCTGTGTACACCTTCTGGATATTTACATTCTCTGATGCCATAAGCTTTACAGCTACACAGTCTGTCTCCTTTATAAGTGCCAGAAGGATATGCTCTGTTCCCACCTCCTGGGAATTGAGTCTTCTCGCCTCATACTGTGAGTCATCGAGAATCCTTCTTGCGCTCATCGTATATTTGTCTCTCTCCCCTGTGACTACTCCACCAGGTTCCAATGTATACTTCAACGCATCTATGATCTTAACTATATCCAGACCATTCTCGTTCAGAATACTGTACGCTGTTGTATCTGCTACAGATGCCAGTGCAACGATAAAATGCTCGCTTCCGACAAAATTCTGTCCAAGCTTCCTCGCCACCCTGTTTGCCTCTTTTATAACTATGTCAGATTCTTTGCTGTACGGTAATTTCATTCAGTCCACCTCAAATCTAAATAATCTAGGATTTTATGCGCTTCATTATAGCATATGTCGTCGTGCGTAAGCGCGATGACCTACGCACGCATCAGCGTGCTTCATTATAACATATATATTACAGGAATACAAAAGAGGTTTTGAGACAAATTCTCTCAAAACCTCTTCCGTAAATATATATCTATAGATTACTGCTCGTCTATAGCCTTACCTATATCATGTCTCATGTACTTGTTGTCAAATGTGATCCACTCTGTCGCAGCATATGCATTCGCACGAGCCTCGAAAAGATCCTTGCCCTTTGCTGTAACACCGAGTACACGGCCGCCATTTGTCACGATCTGATCACCGTCAAACTTTGTGCCGGCATGGAATACAAAGTAGTCATCCTTACCGTCAAACTTCTCAAGTCCATGTATAGGATAGCCCTTCTCATATGATACAGGGTATCCGTCTGATGCAAGAACTACGCACACTGCCGCATTGTCCTCAAACTGAAGATCAACTTTATCAAGTGTTCCGTCGATACATGCCTCCATGACATCGATAATATCATTCTTCATACGAGGAAGAACTACCTGAGCCTCAGGATCGCCAAATCTTGCATTGTACTCGAGAACCTTAACACCATTTGGTGTCATCATGAGTCCGCAGAACAGAACTCCCTTGAACTCTCTGCCCTCTGCCTTCATGGCAGCCATGGTTGGCTTGTAGATGTTCTCCATGCAATACTCGTCTATCTCTTTTGTATAGAAAGGACTTGGGGAGAATGTTCCCATTCCGCCTGTGTTGAGTCCCTGATCTCCATCCTTTGCTCTCTTGTGATCCTGTGCTGAAGTCATAGGCTTGATCGTTGTTCCATCACAGAAGCAAAGGACTGATACCTCACGTCCTGTCATGAACTCCTCTATTACCATGGTATTTCCGGCTGAACCAAAGTGCTTGTCAAGCATGATCTCCTTGACGCCTGCCTTTGCCTCCTCAAGGTCATTACATATGAGAACACCCTTGCCGAGTGCAAGTCCGTCAGCCTTTAAAACTATAGGGAATGTGGCTGTCTCAAGGTACTTGAGCGCTGAATCGGCATCTGTAAAGTTCTCATAAGCCGCTGTAGGTATGCCATACTTCTTCATGAGATCCTTGGAGAACGCCTTTGAGCCCTCTATGATCGCTGCATTTGCACGAGGTCCGAATGCTCTGATACCGGCTGCCTCAAATGCATCGACCGCACCTGCAACAAGCGGATCATCCGGCGCAACAACAACCAGATCGACTGCCTTATCCTTTGCAAATGCAACCAGCTTGTCAAAATCCATCACACCTATATCAACGCACTCTGCAAGTGCTGCGATACCTGCGTTGCCAGGTGCACAATATATCTTGGATACTTTATCACTCTTTGAAATACTTGTAACTATAGCATGCTCTCTTCCGCCGCTTCCTACTACCAATACTTTCATGGATATTCCTCCTAATCTTCTACAACTGCAATTCCATCTTCAACATGTACTTTGCCATGGGCGATCTTGTCTATAACCGCAGGCAGAAGCTTCCACTCAGCCTGTTCCATCACACGCTGCTGCAGAGCTTTCGGTGTATCACCATTCTGTACTGCAACTGCCTTCTGCATGATGATCGGACCTGTGTCAGTGCCTTTATCTACAAAATGGACCGTAGCTCCCACTACCTTGACACCTCTTGCAAGGGCTGCCTCATGAACTTTAAGTCCATAGTAGCCTGTTCCGCAGAATGCCGGTATGAGTGATGGGTGTATGTTGACTATCTTATTCGGATATGCATCTATCACTATCTCAGGTATGACCACAAGATATCCTGCGAGAACTATAAGATCCGCTCCGGTCTCCTGAAGCTTTGCGAGGAGTGCCTCGTTGAATCGAGCTCTGTCCGCGTAATCCTTAGGGCTTACGACCTCCGCTGCTATTCCCACCTTCTTCGCCCTCTCAAGAGCAAATGCATTCTTATTGTTGCTTATGACCGCAACTATCTCCGTATCTGTTATGACTTTATTATCTATGGCATCTATGATGGCCTGAAGATTGGTTCCGCCGCCTGATACCAGAACTGCAACCTTTAGCATAAGTCTACTCCCTTTTCACCAGCTACAACTGTACCGAGAACAAATGCCTTGTCGCCGGCAGCTTCTATAGCTGCAATAGTCTTATCTGCGTCTGCAGGGTCTATAGCAAGACACATACCAACTCCCATGTTGTATGTGTTGTACATCATATGCTCATCTATATCGCCTTTCTTTGCGAGAAGCTTGAATATAGCCGGTACCTCATATGAATCCTTCTTAACCTGAGCACGAACTCCGTCTGGAAGCATTCTTGGGATATTCTCATAGAATCCACCACCTGTGATGTGACTGCATCCCTTGATCGTAATGCCTGCATCCTTCACTGACTTGAGAGCCTTTACATAGATTCTTGTAGGCTCAATAAGTGCCTCACCGAGTGTCTTGCCAAGCTCGTCGTAATATGTATCAAGAGATTCCTTTGTCATCTCGAAAACCTTTCTTACAAGTGAGAAACCGTTGCTATGCACTCCACTTGAAGCGATACCTATAAGTGTATCTCCAGGCTTAATGCTCTCTCCTGTAATAAGATCCTTCTTCTCAACAACACCTACTGCAAATCCTGCAAGGTCGTACTCATCCTCAGGCATAAGTCCCGGATGTTCTGCTGTCTCACCACCTACGAGGGCAGCTCCTGACTGGTTGCATCCCTCTGCAACGCCGCTTACTATAGTTGCAATCTTCTCAGGATAGTTCTTGCCACATGCTATATAGTCAAGGAAGAAAAGTGGCTCTCCACCAGAGCATGCGATATCATTCACACACATTGCCACTGCGTCGATTCCGATGGTGTCATGCTTATCCATAATATAAGCGAGCTGAACCTTTGTTCCACATCCATCTGTTCCTGACAGAAGTATAGGCTCTTCCATATCCTTGATCTTAGCGAGACTGAAAGCTCCTGCGAATCCACCAATTCCGCCAAGTACCTCGGGTCTCATGGTTGTCTTGATATGCTTCTTCATAAGCTCCACAGACTTGTATCCAGCTTCAATATCTACTCCGGCATTCTTGTAATCCAATTTCTTATCCTCCTGTTATCTGTTTTGTACAAGGCGCACCGGCACCTTTTCAAATATTCCAATAAATTATAGATTATATCGAATACTTTGTAAAGATTGAGATGATTACAAATTGATAATGTGGTGAACGTGTGGTATAATCACAATATATTGTGATTATAGCTATCCGCAATATATAACAGTCGATTATACTACAGCAAAAGCAGTTACTAAAGGAGCACCCGCATGACCAACAACAGATTGAACATCGGTATTTTTACGTGTCATATTGATAACGATTACGCAACAGAGGTTTGCAAAGGAGCTGAATACGCAGCAAAGGAACTTGACTGCAATCTCATCGTATTTCCGGGCATGTTTCTGAATGCCTCCTTTTATGATCCTGCCAATCAACTGTATGATTACCAGTATAATTCGATTTTCTACTATGCACATCCTGAGTGTCTGGACGCACTTATCATCTCCGTCGGAGCTATATCATCTCTGTTATCGGAGAAGGACATGAATTCTTTCCTTTCCCATTTTGATGGAATACCTATCCTCACACTGGAGGAGAAGCTTCCGGGATATCCATGCATCAGAACAGACAATTCAAGAGGAATGAGGGATGCCATAGAACATCTCATAAAAGAACACAAGAGAAAGCATATATGCTTTGTTGCCGGCAAGGATGACAACACCGACAGCAATCTCAGGCTCAAGATATACAGAGAGGTTCTCTCTGAGAACGGACTCAGCGTTGAGGACCGCATGATAATACACGGCGACTTCGCAGAATACTGTCAGGAGGAGACTGCACAGCTTCTGGATGTCAACCCGGATGCCGATGCCATCGTATTTGCAAATGATCGCATGGCAATAGGCGGTTATGCAGAACTCAAGTCCAGAGGAATACGCATAGGAGAAACCATGTCGGTCATCGGTTTTGACGATTCACCATCTTCCGTCAACATGGATCCCCCCCTCACCACAGTCAATATCAATTCCTGTGAACTCGGTTTCCGTGCAGTATATGCGGCGGTGAGACTTGCCCAGACCGGCAACATGAAATCCGAGACTCTGGATTCCAGACTTATAAACAGACTGTCCTGTTGCTGTCACCTGTGCACAGAGAGTGACCTGATAGATGCCGGCAGACATTTACTGGATCTTGACATACCGGACATCATCGATATTCTCGACGGACGACTCTTCGGAGAGATCGCAGATTCTTTCTTTGCCTCCAAGGTCATGTCCGCATACAACAGGATACTCATTGATATAGTATCCGTGATCAAGAGCGACATTGATACGGAGTACCCACAGAACAAGATCATCGATGAACTCAAATGTATTCTCGAATCTGACCTGACCGATTTTTATTCTGTCCAGAAAACAGCATACATGTTCCGTGAACTGGCTTCCATCTTCTCAAGCTGTAAATTGTCTGCAGCCAAGAGTCTCCAGTTCAACAGACTTAACACGACCATAACCAACACCATATCACTCTTCATCTCGAATCAGCTTTACAACACGATATACGAGAACAAGATGATGGGCTGGTCATCAATATACATAACCCGTGACACCCTGACATACGGCGAGGATCTTGGCAAGACATACACATCCATCCTCCACAAGCTTCAGGGGCTGAATTACGAAGGAGCTTACATCTACACCTACGACGATCCTGTGCGCATCACAGACACGGGAAGCTGGATCGTTCCAAAGTCAGTCTTCCTTCAGGCTTTCTTCAACCCGAACAATTGTCAGGTGCTTTTCGGAGAGTCCAGAAGGGTTCCTTCTGTAGAGATTTTTGACAACGAATATACATACTATGACAAGCGTTTTACATCCGTCATAGTTCCTATATTTACAAACGAGGATCACCACGGAGTGTTCATATGCAACACAGATGTGGCTCACTTCAGTTCCATATATTCCACCAGCCTACAGCTCGGTGCAGCACTGAAATATATGTCGCTGCTCCGTGAGCAGAACATCACGCAGGAACAGCTCAGGATGTCTCTGAACGAGATTCACGAGAAGAACGAGCTTCTGAACCACCTGTCGACATCAGATGAGCTGACGGGTATATATAACAGACGTGGATTTATGGAGCGGGTTGAATACTATATCAACATTCCGTCAAACTGTGGAATGAAGGCCATACTTCTCTTCGCTGATATGGATTCACTGAAAGTTGTAAATGACAAATTTGGACACAAGGACGGTGACTTCGCCCTCAAGAACATCGCGAACATCCTGTCCCAGAGCTTTGGTCCACATGATGTCATCGGTAGAATAGGCGGCGATGAGTTCGTATGCTTTGCATTTATAGACGACTCCGATTACGTCACCGAAGTGCAACGCAAGATCAAGGATTTCTCAGCCGAGCTGAACGCAACCTGTGGCAAGCCATACTTCATAGAGATGAGCGTTGGTGTTACTGAATTTGTCTGCGATGGAGAACAGACCATCGAGGATCTACTCTCACAGGCAGACACGGCACTTTACTCAAACAAGAGATACAAGAGAATGTCCATACTGAAGTAATCTTCAGTATCAGAACAAAGATATATACATAAAGAGAGACAGATATTTATTTCGACTGAAATAGATATCTGTCTCTTTTTGTCCTATAGGTCTACTTTGCCTGATCCAGCGCTTCATTGAGCTTCTCTGTTCCCGGCAGGACAAATCTGCCCTTCTCGATGATCGGAACTTCAGTTCCATCCGGATGAACGGAATATATTCCTCCTATCTCATCATAAGGTATTGTTATGTCTGTATGGCAGTTGAAATACGCCTTTGACACATCTGTTTTTCTCAGAATAGAACACTCATTGTCCTTTGCCACGATCTCCTTGCCATCAGGATTGTGGAGCACATTTTCCTCACTCCAGCTATAGCATGTATCTCCCACAGCAAAATGCGGTCCCATCTTCTCAACTATGAGGATAGGCAGTTTATACACTATGTCATATTTGTTTGCCATGACGTATGCTGTCGTATTTGTTCCTATTGCAAACTCTCCTATAGGAAGTGTATCCCTTCCGCCCAGAAGATTCTCCTTTATATACGCCTTGTTCTTCTCCGTATCCGGATAGTTGTCACATGTATAGTCCGCTATTTTTCCATCCTCAAATGTAAGCTTGAGATTCACATATTTCAGGCCGTCCAGGAATACTTCACTTACGTTTAATATTCCGTGGGTTCCGGTGAGCTTCGGTGAAGTGAACACCTCTCCAACAGGTATATTCACATCGGCTACGCAGTTCTCAAAGTTGGTCTCCTTCGATGGATCTGTCATCTCGTGCATCATAACGGTCATATCAGTCACATTTGCTCCCTGACCGACAACCCTCACGTGTTCAGCCTTATCAAGCTCATCTATCATACTCTGATGGATCGCCCTGAACAGATCATTGTCCAGTGTGTTGATCCTGACAGTATCCCTGAATATATCTCTGTATCTATCTCCGATCTCCGGCACAGGGTATGCTATTATAGTGAAGCTGCACTGATCCTGGGCTATATATTCATTTACGATCTGTGAACTCATTGTGCGGTATGAGATCACAGCCTCCTGCTGTTTCTTGTCGAGCACAGGATTCAGTTCACTGTTCTCCGGCTCAAATGGGTTCTCGCCGAACACCTCGACCACCGCAGGGCCCGCATATACTGAAGCCTCATAGGCCATATTCTTGTATGCCTGTCTGAGCACCTCCAGCTTTCTCTCCATGAGCTTCTTGTCCATGAAGAGTGCCTCATCCATCCTGTGATCGTACTCGAGCTGTCTGTTAGGAACGCTTGACGAATAACCTATCCTGTGTATAAGTCTCCTGTTGATCCTGTTTGCCGCATATCGGTAGCATATCGGCCTCAGACCCATCTGCTCAAACTGCAGTATCGCGGCTCTTATCATCCTCTCCTGTCCAAGGAAATATCGGATATTTACAGTTTTCTTCTTCGAGAGATCTATTCCGGCAGCCTCGAATCCCAGTCTGTAGCCCTCGGTGAATGTTCTTGCCATGGCCTCTATCTCTGAATCCGGCAGGGTACTCATGAAAATCGCCGTGTCGATCTCATTTTTCCCTACATACTCTCCATATCTGTACAGATACGTGACATCGCCCAAATCGCTGTTCATGATGATATCCGTCGCAAATGTGAGATCAGGGTCAAGCTGCTCTCTTATCCTGTACGTGATCCAGAACTCGGCATAATCGTTCTCAAAATAATACACAGCGGATTCCAGATCCTTCACGGAAAAATCATCCTGAAACATGAAATATATCTGGACAAACAGCTCCGCAAACAAAGTTATGTCAACCACTCTGCCCTCAAATGCGTACACTGTCATTCCTCTTATCTCGTTGTACACAAATCCCAGAAGCTGGGCGATGCGCTTTATCTCCTCTTTGTCACGGGTGTAATCCTTTGAAAACTCACCCATGATATATCTGTAATTTGCATAGCTTCTATTGTAGTTGTCTCCCAGTATGTCATTGTACAGCCCATGGTTCATCGCCTGAAGCTGATCAAGGCTCCTGTCTGGCAGTGCGTCATTTTTTACCAGTTCCAGAACATCTCCTATTCTAGCTATAAATCCGGCAACATGACTGAAATAATCTCTGTACGGCTCCTTTACCAGTGATTCATGGATTATCTGTCTCACACGTTCCATGATAAGCTCATAGCGCTCTTCTATATCATCATATTCTTCTGTAAGATTCTTATAATAATTCATCGCATGCCCTTTCTATAATCCCATCAATAAAAATATAACAGACGCTCCAAGAACTATAACATTAAGTATGATCGCCATCTTCTTGTTTGTTATACCTCCGTTGTCCGCCCTGTAGCCTATGGCCGAGAATACCAGGCCTGTAAATGCCATCAGCATCGCGCTGACCATGAGGACTCCGTACACCCTCTGTACCTTTCCCTGGGTAAGTATGGATTTTATGATGGATATGACCACAAACACTCCGCCAAATCCGCCCAGAAAGTATCCAATTATGGTGTCCGTCGGCAGACCCGGTGTCGAAACTTTGAATTCCTTACTTCTTTGCATGATATCTCCTGATAAGTTTTGCTGTAACGTAATATATACAATATCCTATGACTCCACCAAGCGTATTCATGATGATGTCATCGATGTCGAACACACCCAGTTTGGTTATGTACTGCACCGTCTCTATGGCAAGTGTAAATCCCAGAGAGTACAGCAGAGCCTGTACAAATGTCGTGTTCTTATTTCTCGCCCATCTGAGCAGCATACCAAACGGTATAAATGCGATTATATTGCCATAGAGATTCAGAAATACACTCATTGGCGACATCTGATCACCGTATGTGATAAATCGCTGTATTTCCTGCAGAGGGTGAAGATTGTATCTGCGTTCATCATATCCCCCTCTGCCAAACATATCGCTGAAAATAAGAAAGTAAACGATACAGATTATATAAAGCACAAACAACACAGAGCACACAGCCCTGAGTTTTTTTCTATCTATCTGCTTCAAAATATTACTCCTGTCAGGACAGGTCTGCAACTTTACGCATCTCCATTATTCTGTCAAGAAGCATGTCTGCACACTCTTCCTTTGACATCATCGGAAGTTCACTGATACTGTCCCTTGTAATGAGAGTGAGAACATTGGTGTCAACACCAAATCCCGCCCCTGCGACCTTTAAATTATTTGCCGCAATAAGATCTATATGCTTTGAATCTATCTTCTTCCTTGAATTCTCTATGAGATCCCTCGTCTCCATGGAGAATCCGCAGATGATCTGATCCTGTATCCCCTTTTCAATTCTCTGATTTCCAAGTGCAAGCAGAATATCCTTCGTTCTCGAAAGCTTGATGCTCATGTCTCCGTCAGCCTTCTTGATCTTGTGTTCTGCCACCTCTGCAGGCCTGTAATCAGCCACCGCAGCAGCCTTGATGATCACGTCCTGCTCTGTACTTCTGTCCATGACAGCCTCGTACATATCCTGAGCCGATGTTATGTCAACCACATTGACAAATCTCGGCGGTTCTATCTCCACCTTGCCTGTGACCAGGGTGACGTCCGCCCCTCTGAGCATGGCCTGTCTGGCAATGGCATATCCCATCTTGCCTGTGGAGTGATTCGTTATATATCTGACCGGGTCTATGGCCTCACGGGTAGGGCCTGCCGTAACCAGAAGTCTCACCCCGGCCATATCCTTTTCTTTCGCTATGGCCTTAAGGATATAATCCTGAAGAACCTCCGCATCAGGGAGCTTGCCCTTGCCTGTGTCTCCACATGCAAGGTATCCAGTTGCGGATTCCACTATCTCATATCCATATGACTCAAGCTTCTTTATATTGTCCTGTACTATAGGATTCTCTATCATTCCGGTATTCATGGCCGGTGCTATGATCTTAGGACATTTTGCCGGCATGATCGTTGTGCTGAGCATATCGTCTGCTATTCCCCCCGCTATCTTGCCGATTATATTGGCCGACGCAGGTGCCACCATGAACACATCCGCCCTCTTTGCCAGTGCTACGTGCTCCACGTTGAACTGGAAATTCCTGTCAAATGTATCGACCAGGCATTTGTTGCCTGTGAGCGTCTCAAATGTGATCGGATTGATAAAGTTTGTTGCGTTCTCCGTCATGATGACATGCACATCCGCATGCTTTTTCACCAGCATACTTGCCAGATTGGCTATCTTATATGCCGCAATGCTTCCTGTGACTCCGAGAACTACTGTCTTTCCTTTTAACATACTGTGTATTTTATCCTTTCTTCAAAGGCTGTATTCTATAACTCAGCTATAAAGTTGTCAATCAGTCTCGCCTTGCCGAACTTGACTGCCATTGCACAGAGTACATGTCCTTCTGCCTTCTCTATGGACTGCATGGTATCCATGTTGACCATCTCTACATAGTCGATAGTTGCAAGCGGTTCAGCAGAGATGAGCTTCTTCATCTCACCAACGATCTTCGCTGCGTCTCTCTCTCCGTCAGCTATCATGTCCTGACCAAGCTTTACGGCCTTGCTGAGAACTACTGCAGCCTTTCTCTCCTCTGGTGTGAGGTAGATGTTTCTTGAGCTCTTTGCCAGTCCGTCCGCCTCTCTTATGATCGGACAGCCGACTATCTCTATATCAAAGTTCAGATCCTTGACCATTCTCATGATGATGGCAAGCTGCTGGGCATCCTTCTGTCCAAAGTATGCTCTGTCAGGTGTAACTATATTGAAGAGCTTTCCTACAACTGTACATACACCCTTGAAATGTATTGGACGTGTAAGTCCGCAGAGTGCATTTGGAAGTCCTGTCATGTTGATGAATGACACGAAGCCGTCTGCGTACATCTCCTCAGGCTCCGGATTGAATATGATGTCTGCACCTGTGCTCTCACAGAGCTTTGCATCAGCCTCAAGATCTCTTGGATAGCTCTCAAGATCCTCGTTTGGTCCAAACTGTATAGGATTTACAAATACGCTTACAACTGTTCTGTCGTTCTGCTCCACTGACTTCTTGATAAGACTCTGATGTCCCTCGTGAAGATAACCCATTGTAGGAACAAGACCAACTGTAAGTCCCTGCTTCTTCCACTCTTTAACCTGCGCTCTTACCTCATCTATCTTCTTTAAAATTACCATGATCATTTTCTCCTTTAGTATAACTTCTCTATTACTTCATCGTCTATCTTGTATGTGTGCTCAGGGCCCGGGAATGTTCCGGCATTTATCTCATCGATATAAGCCTTAACCGCACCTCTCATAACATCGCCCACATTTGCAAACTGCTTTACGAACTTTGGAACAAAGTCTGAATACATGCCAAACATATCCTGATTTACAAGCACCTGTCCATCGCAGTAACGGCCTGCGCCTATTCCTATGGTAGGGATGCTTACTGTCTCTGTGACTATCTTCGCAAGCTTCTCCGGTACGCACTCCATTACGAGCATGAATGCGCCTGCCTCCTCAACAGCCTTTGCATCCTCTATGAGCTTCTTGGCTGCAGCCTCTGTCTTGCCCTGCACCTTGAATCCGCCAAATGCGTTGATGGACTGTGGTGTGAGTCCAAGATGTGCACATACAGGTATGCTCGCCTTGACTATGGCGCTTATCTGCGGACACATGTCCTGACCGCCCTCAAGCTTCACCGCTCCGGCACGTCCTTCCTTCATGATCCTTCCGGCATTGACAACCGCATCATACACGCTGGTCTGATAGGACATAAATGGCATATCTGTGATAACAAGAGCATTCTTTGCGCCCCTTGCCACCGCTGCACTGTGATGTATCATATCATCAACAGTTACAGAGATCGTGTCCTCATATCCGAGGATAGTGTTGCCCAGGGAATCTCCAACAAGAATAGTGTTGACTCCTGACTCATCCACGATCTTCGCCATGGTGTAATCATACGCTGTGATCATGGATATCTTCTTGTCCGTTCCCTTCATCTGCCTGAGTGTTGCCGTCGTGTTCTTCATAATTAAATTCTCCTATTCCGTTCAGTAGACGTATCAAACCGCTATAATCTCTGTCCGGGTGCTTTCTCTCTGCCACCGGCACAAGACATCTGGACACCGCAGCATATGCGCTCCGTTCATCTCCGCTCAATGCATTCAGATGCTTTCTCACAGTTTCTGTATCGCATCTCTCAACAGGCCCTGTCAGGCTGTCAACCGTTCCCCTGTCAGCCGCAGCTTTCGCATTGCCGAGGAACAAAGGCACTATAGCCCTCTGTGCCTCCTCCGCCGAGAAGCCGCACTGTGTCAGAAGCTCCTGTGAAACCGCCAGCAGCCCTGTTACCAGATTGCTTGCAAACACCGCAGCGCCGTGATACTTCACCTTGTCGGTACCATCAATGCGCACGCAGCTATTGCCGAGGGCTCTTATGACAGAACATACCTTATCGACATATCTGTCATCTCCCTCAACTGTAAAAAATGAATTGTCCAGTTCTTTATAGGATTCGTACTTTGAACTTATTGCATACATAGGATGAATCGAATAACCAAAGGCTCCCGCCTCTGTTATACCTGAGAAAATATCTGATGTCATCGCCCCACTGGCGTGACAAATGATCCTGCCACGAATGTCAAGATCCTTTATACTCTTCCACACCTCTCCTATCTGTCCGTCAGGAACAGTGAGAAAAATAATTTCACTATACTCACACAGCTGCTCCAGGCTGTCGTACACACAGGTCTCGGTAAACTCTGCTGCAAGCTCCGCACTCTGTCTGCTGGCGCTAAAATATCCACCAACATCCAGGCACAATGCTCCATCCGTTTTCTCTCTGACAAGCTCTCTCTTCTCTGCGATATACCTGCCAAATGTGAATCCGACTTTTCCAGCTCCAATAAATCCAATCCTCATACAATCACCTGCTTAAATCTGTTGTCAGTATCCGTGTATGCGCTTCCTGTGGAAGCATGATTCAGGTACAGCTTCTTTCGAATACCATCCATCCAACATACTAACATTCCACTTTTTAATTGTAAAGTTAGTACTTAAACTTTTCTATTACTTCTTCGTTAGCTTTCATGGCAGCCTTTTCCATGTCTCTACGCTCATCCTGAAGCTTTAATCTGACTGCCTCGTTGTTGACACCGATTATCTGAAGGGCAAGATATGCAGCATTCTTGCTTCCGTTTATCGCAACTGTTGCAACAGGGATTCCTGAAGGCATCTGAACGATAGAAAGAAGTGCATCCATTCCATCAAGAGTTGCGCCTGAGAGAGGTACTCCAATAACAGGGAGAACTGTCTGTGATGCCACAACTCCAGGGAGTGCTGCCGCCATTCCTGCAGCCGCGATTATGACCTCTGTTCCGTTATTGTTAGCTTCCTCGATGAATTCTGAAAGTCCTGCGTGTGCTCTGTGTGCTGAAAGGCATCTCACATCGACCTCCACACCGTAATTCTTAAGAATTGATACTGCCGGCTCAACCTTTGGCAGATCACTTGTCGATCCCATGATAATTGCTACTCTCATTTTTCATTTCCTCTTTTCTTGTTTATTTATATTGCAGCGCAGGCTTATTTTGCCTGCGCACTTTATATAATGTTAGATACTGTTGAGATACTGGTCTATCATCTCACTGGAGGTCTGGTAATCTCCGGTTCCCACATACTCCTTAAGTGCAGTGAAGAACTCTGTGTCTATATCTCCGTAGGAGTACCTGTCAATATCACGTATAAGGTCCTCCACAGGTTCGCGGTCCCCCGCTCTCAAGAATGCCCTGAGCTCCTTGAGCTTGCTCTTGTTTATTCCATCCCGGACTTCCTTCTCAGCAGGCTCCTCCACATGATTTATCTTTGACATGTACTTGTCTATCTGCTTGAAGAAGTCGTTCATCATAGCTATAAAATCGCGGGTATTATCGCGGGCATACTGCTGGTTTCCGATATTTATCGCAGACTCCAGGTTGGCCGCCTTGCGCTCGATTCCGTAAGCCCCGATATTTGCACTGCTGCTCTTGATGTCATGGATTATATTTTTGTACTTTCTCACATCGTCGTCTATATATTTTCTGAGCTGCTGTACCTCTTCCCGGTACTCATCCCTGTAATTTCTGACAAATGTGTTAAAGGTTCTGAAGCTTCCACCCATGGCTTTGACGGAATCTTCCACGGACACAAATCTTCCAAGCAGGACTGCATCCTCCATATAGTTGATGTCATCATCGGACTGGGAAAGCTCTGTGTCTCTCTCCTTTATCTTGTCCTCCGATATATAAGTCCTCAGCATGGATTCTGCCTGATCGAGCTCTATCGGCTTAACTATGACATCGTTGAAGCCCGATGTGAGTATCTCCTCTCTGGATGTCTCGACCGTGTTGGCGGACAGCGCAATGATAGGCATCTTCTTGTACTCCTCACCGTCAAGATTTCTCATCTCCCTGACGGTATCCAGTCCATCCATGACAGGCATAACGGTGTCGATAAATACCATATCGTAATTCTCCACCATGACCTTATCAAGTGCATCAAATCCCGATGTGGCTGTGTCGCACGCCAGACCATATGTATCAAATATGGTCTTCTCCACCTGTAATGCAAGCTCTGAGTCGTCCACTATAAGTATGCGGGCATCCGGCAGCCACAGATGTGAATTGGCATTTCTTCTCGCCATCTCCTTGCGCTTTCTCTCATTGTAGTTGACATAACTATAATCAAACACTGACTGCTTGATGCTGAAGCGTATGGTCGTTCCTGCGCCATATATGCTCTCTGCGCTGATGCTTCCATCCAGCATACGCACAAGCTCCTTGGCTATGGCAAGGCCAAGACTGACTCTGAACATTCCTATATCTGATCTCTCATAGGAATCATCCAGCTCAAACAATGTTCCAAGTCTCTCTTCCTTAACTCCAAGTCCTGTATCCGATATCTTGAAGTCCAGATATATCTCATCGTGATCCCTGTCAAATATTCGGGATATCTCAGTCTCCGGTTCCTCTATGAGCTCCGAGAATTCACTGACTGTGTAATCCTCGGCCTCCGCCTCATCTACATCCTCGTCAGCTCTTCTGGCTATACGCCAGTCAATGTCTATGCTTATATAGCCCTCTTTTGTAGTATTTGCGGACCATGCAAATATGTTCTCAAGAATCTCTCTCACCGCCGTCATATCTCCTATGAGTCCGTTCGGTATCTTGTCCTCAATGCTGACCTTGAGATCGATGAGATCACTGTTCACCATGGACTTGAATTCGTCGGAGAGCTCATCTATGAGATCCGAGGCAAAATACTGCTTGTACTCCGGCTCTATGATGTCGTCCTTGAGGTTTGAAAGCTTCGATATTCCATCGGACATATCGAGTATCTCTCTTCCCGCAGCATACATGGCACCGTACTGTGCATACTCATCACTCTGGGTATCCTGACAGTTTCTCATGGCAAGCTCTGAGATGGCGATTATGTTATTGAGTGGAGTCCTTATCTCATGATTAAGATAGTTTACATAATCATTCTTTGCCTGATTGGACTTCTCCGCCTCCTCACTCTTCTTGCTGAGCTCTTCCACCTGCTCGTTCTGTCTTCTGAGAAGCTTGAAGATACTTCTCGCAACAGCTATTCCCACTAAGATAAGAAGAACTATAAATATCACAAGGAGCATCTTTGCCAGATTCGTCTCGAAAAAACCAAGTTCCTTGTCTATGACAAATGTAAGCGGCTGTTCACACTCCACGCCGTCCGCATTTTTTGCAGTTAACATAAAACGGTAAGTACCTCCCTCAAGATTGGTGTACTCGACCTCCATCTTGTCAGTTCCCGTGAGCGTTCTCTTCTCGCTCTCAAAGCCCTCAAGGTAATACTCCACTGATATGTCAGCACGGTTTACATAACTAAGGACTGAGAACTTGATAGTTATTCTGTTGGTGTTCTTCGGCACATCTATCTGTCCGTCCAGATCTGAGAACTGAGGCTCAGTTCCATCCACCTCTATGGAGGCAATACGAACCCTAGGAGCTACCTCGTTCACATACTCTGAATTGAGATTTATCCTGCACAGCCCTTCATCGCAGCACACATACACAACGCCTGTCTTTGACACATAGTTGGTTGATTTCTCTGTTATGTTGGATATTATTCCGTCGTTCTTCGTAAAGCTTATATATTCAGGTGATGCATTGCTCAGTATATCCTTCTCATAATATCTGTATAAACCTCTGGAACCAAACATCCACAGGTATCCCTGATCGTCCATTATGAGATCGTATATACTGTTGGTGTTATCCACGGTGGTGACCTGTCTGATGGTTCCCTCCTGATAATACAGACCGTTGTCCGTTCCTATCCACAAACCGCTACTTCCGCGGACCATACTTGACACAACGCTCATCTTCTGGGTATCATCCAGCTTCATCTTGCCGACAGTATAATCCGTGTCAACTATAAACACGCCAGCGCCGTTGGAACCGGCATACAGCTCGCCGGTCTCGTCTGCGTACAGGCTGATTATGTCAGGGTTATCAAGTCCATCCAGTCTCGATATGCTCTTTACGACATCATCGCCCTCTATCACAGATATACCGTTCTCTGTTCCAACCGCCACCGTTCCCGGCTTTATCTCAGTTATACAGTTCACGGCATTGCTTATGAGTGATGACTCTCCACGGCTGTAGCTCTTGTACTGCCAGTTTCGGCCCACCTTTATTACACCATATATCTTATATGTAGCTATCCACAGATGATCGTCCGAATCCACATACAGATCTCGTATACTTATACCGCTGAGCTTTGATACGAGCTCATTGTCCGCACTCATCACAAGCTTGCCATTTGAATCTACGATATACAGACCTTCATCAGTTCCTATAAACGTGTTGCCATTGTAGCTCGTCACACAGTTCACGATGGAGCTGTCTATGCCGTACTTCATGGTGACATTCTGGAACTTGCTCCTCTCCAACTGAAGAATACCTTTTCTGTATGACGTAAACCAGTAATTGCCCTCAAAGTCTATGATCATATCGCTCATCGACTCGTTAAAGCTCAGTCCCCCGATTGCTGTCACATTACCCTTTGATGAGATATATCCAACACCGTCATCGGCAAGCGCCCAGATGTTGTCGCCATCCGAATATATCTTGTTGATTCCGTGAAGGCTGCCCGTGTTGATGATCTCATTCTTGCCGTCTGTTCCTATCTTAAGGATGCTGTATCCGGCGGATCCATAATATCTGTTGCCATTCTCGTCAACATACAGTGAGTTTATATCGTCGACCCTGTACTCTGACTTGTTGGTTATGGTGACATGTCTTTCAGGATCAACGGTTATCAAAATATCATTATTGGCTATTGCATACACATAGTCCCCATGTCCTGATATATTTCCCACGCTGAGTCCTGACACGACATCATCAGCCAGAGCTTCCGCACCGTCAGATGACAGACGAAATATTCCCGACGAGGCCGCTATCCACAGATTCTTGTTATCGTCCTCGTACATGGCGTTGATGGTTGACACACCCAGATTGTACATCTCGGAAACTCTCTGAAAGGTTCCGTTATCATACATGTAGAGTCCATAGTTGTCCGTTCCAACATACAGCTTCTCATCACTTGTGAGATAAATGCAGTTGATCGAATATTTCGTGGCATCCTCGTCACCGTCCAGTGAGAACAGTGTAAATTCACTTCCGTCATACCTGTAAAGTCCGTTGTCCGTACCTATCCATATGTATCCACTCACAGACTGGCACACACAATTTGCCTCTCCACTGTCAAACCCATCGGTATCGGAGAATGTCCTCTGGTTATAATTTGATGTAAAATCCTCATCTGCAAACACACTAAGCCGTGGCCACATCACTGTCGCCACGGCAAGTATTATCACGTATATGATAAGTTTCTTTTGATGATCTCTCATTTTTTCCTCCGAAGATATGCTCCGCTCCTACGCCTCTTTGAGGAATGCAACATATCCTTTCTTGGTCTCATATATATCTGCCTTGGATGTCACTTCCCATGGTGCATGCATGTTGAGTACAGCCACGCCACAGTCTATTACCTCCATACCATACAGTGAAAGTATATATGCGATGGTTCCGCCGCCACCGACATCTACCTTGCCGAGCTCGGCTGTCTGGTATGTGATCTCCGCATCATCCATGATCTTTCTTATAGCCGCCATGTATTCTGCATTTGCGTCATTTGATCCTGACTTTCCTCTTGATCCTGTGAACTTGTTAAATACCATTCCCTCACCGAAGATAGCCGCATTCTTCTTGTCAAATGCTGACTCAAATGTAGGATCAAAGCCCGCAGATACATCCGATGACAGCATCCTTGACGATGCAAGACATCTTCTGAGTGAGATCTCTGAGAAGCCACCCATGGCGTTCATGATCTCAGCTACAGTATTCTCGAAGAAGTGTGACTGCATTCCTGTTGCTCCAACACTTCCTATCTCCTCCTTGTCAGTGAGCAGACAGCAGGTCGTCTTCTCCGGATCGTCAGCCTCAAGCATGGCGACAAGGGATGTGTATGCACACACTCTGTCGTCCTGGCCATATGCCATGATCATACTCTCGTCTATACCGCAGTTCCTTGCCTTTCCTGCAGGAACGATCTCGAGCTCTGCTGAGAGGAAATCCTCCTCCTTCATATCGTACTTCTTCTCAAGTAGCGCAAGTACAGCTTCCTTTACAGCCTCCTTCTCCTTGCCCTCAAGCGGTCTGCTTGCAAACAGTATGTCAAGCTGCTCTCCCTCTATCACTGAATCCGCTCTCTTCTTGAGCTGCTCCTGAGAGAGATGTATGAGAAGATCTGTAACACAGAATACCGGATCATTCTTGTCCTCTCCTATGTTCACTGTCATAACGTCACCATTTGTCTTTGCAACAACACCGTGTATGGCAAGTGGGAGTGTTACCCACTGATACTTCTTGATTCCGCCGTAATAGTGAGTGTCGAGATATGCAAATCCGCCCTTCTCATAAAGCGGATTCTGCTTCACATCCATTCGAGGGGAATCAATGTGTGCACCGAGTATGTTCATGCCCTTCTCAAGCTTCTTCTTTCCTATATTGAACATGGCGACCGTCTTGTTCATCCACACGGCATACACTTTATCTCCAGCTGCAAGGCTCTCCTTGTTCTTAATGATCTTCTTCAGATCTCTGTAGCCGTGATCCTCTGCCTGTCTGACGATCTCTTTAACGCATTCTCTCTCTGTCTTGCCATTGTCAAGGAATTCCCTGTAGTCCTTACACAGGCTCTCCAGCTCCTTTATCTCATCCTTCTTGTATTTGTTCCACGCATTTTTCTGTGCCATTTTCATTGCCTCCTGTTAATAACTGTACACATCAGTGTCTATATTCCACGCACTCCTGCGCACAGTAATACTGCGCAGGATAACGAGTATAGCTCCCATTATTATAAAGAAAATAATATATACTGCATATGACGGGATCATTGTAAACTTGAAAACAAGATATCCTGCCACACACAAAACAATTGCTATAACAATTGCAATAGCCATATTAAAGAATGCATTCAGATTGCCTCTGAGCGCACCGTATTCATCCTCCCAGTCAAGCTTCGGATGTGTTGAATCGAGAAGCACACCTGTGTATGTGCAAATGCCCGAGCCGAGGATTCCCAGCACAACATAATACACACTGTCTATAACACTACACTCCATATATATACAGAGGATAACCGTGGTAACCGCGATCGTCACTCCGCTGAACAGCATGCTAACCCAGACCTTTGCGCGGATCTGGAGATCATATGTCATCGGGATGTGCTTTATAAATGATATATGGCTTCCCTCTCTGGTGAACGCCGTGGATGCGATACTGTTCATCGCTGTTGCAAAGAATGCCAGGGCGATGACCGCAACCAGCATGACCATGTCAGCCAGGAAAAGCCCTCTTCCAAATGTGTCTCTGAATGCCCTGATCGAATCCGCAGTTGCAGGTATATTGAACAATGCCACAACGAGTATCGGCCATATCAGGTTGACCACAACGCAATACTTCCTGTATGCCGGAGTCCTCACCAGTGTCTTTATCTCCTTTGCCATATATGATCTGAACGGTGTCTTTATGGCAAAGTCCTGCAGCCCGACAACTTCCTTCTGGCGGCGTCCTGACCTTCCGGTGGATGACACAAGGTATACGCCCCTGAGGTACAGCAGATTTCCAAGGAAAAACAGAAGTGCCACACAGCCAGCGTTCACAAGCACAAAGAGCAACATATACACGATGTTGTTACTGCCCAATGCCTTCAGGAACAGCGGAACCGTGAAAAATATATTGTTCATTACCTTTATGAATATATTGTCACCATTTTTAAGGCTGTCTATGTAATTATTTATATTCACAGAGTCCATCTGTGCAAATGACCATATGAAAAGGCCTGCAAACACTACAACCGCAAGTCCCACCATGAAGTCCACATTTCTGAGCAGTTTGAGTCTGCTGAAAAACGCCATGACTATCAGTGCAAATATACCACAGTACACCAGCGGCAGAACCGGAAGTAAAAATACGCCAAGTAATGAGGTTATCACGGATACCGGCTTTATCTCTGCGGCTACAAAGTAACCGATAAATCCACAGAAGAGAACCATAAACTCCATGACGCTCTCGGCAAAATATGCGTGTGTAAACTTGGCGGCCACAAGCTCTGCCGGTTTCACAGGCAGCGGCAGTAAATGATCAAGATCAGATGAAAAATAAAGCAGATTGAATATGACCATTATACTGAATATAACACCGAACACCGACATGAGCTGGATAACGAGGTTGAGTCCCTCTGTACAGCCTCCCGCCTCCATGAGTGCGGCAGTCATTATGTAAACTATAAATCCCACAACGATACAGCACGGGATCATGATACAGCACATGGCGATGATTCCCATGACCTTATATGCCTTTGCCTTGTCCCCGTGCTCCGGCATCTCCATATCATTATTCCTGCTTATCATACTGAGCAATATCCTAAAATTCTTCATGCGTCATCTCCACAAATATCTCTTCAAGAGATTTGTTCCTGTGCTGTGTCTCAAGCTCATCCAGAGTTCCCTGGTATATATCCTTTCCCTTTCTTATCATGATTATCCTGTCGCAGAGCTTCTCTGCAACCTCGAGAACATGTGTTGAAAAGAATACACAGTTTCCTGCGTCGGCATGTTCACGCATCATCTTCTTGAGCTCATATGCCGCATTCGGATCAAGTCCCGTCATAGGCTCGTCGAGTATCCATACAGGTGGATTGTGCACAAGCGCAGCTATGACCATCATCTTCTGGCGCATACCGTGGGAATAGCTGACCATCTGTCTGTTCAGGCTGTCCTCCATACCAAAGCGTTCAGCCATCTGCTCTATCCTCTGCTTTCTCTCGGTGGTCGATACTCCATATATATCAGCGATGAAATTGACATACTCAAGTCCCGTAAGTCTGAGAAATATATCAGGATTGTCGGCTATATAACCCATGGACTGCTTGGCCTCCATCGGCTTTTCTCTCATATCGAAACCATTTATCTTTACTCTGCCCTCCGTCGGCATAAGTATACCTGTCAGCATCTTGATGGTAGTTGTCTTACCCGCACCATTCTGTCCAACAAATCCTACTATCTCACCCTTGTGTATATGGAAACTGAGATCATCAACTGATACAAAGTCTCCGCCATACACCTTCTTAAGATTCTCCGCTATTATCATGCGCATGTCCTTTCATCACTATATCGTTTTTGCATACCCGGTCTTATTATATCAATTCAGCGTACGGTTTACAAGTTTACCGTTGTATCAAGACAGAATGAATATATGACCTTCTCCTTAACCTTCATGCCGGTGAGCTGTTCAAGCACATCGGCGTATTTGTCGAGCTGGACATGGTATCTCTTAACCAGCTCCGACGCATCCTTCACGCTGTCTGTCTTGTAATCCAGAAGAACTATGCCGCCATCCTCCTCGAAGTAGGCATCTATGATTCCCTGTACAACTATCGTCTCGTCTCCGCAGTCCTTAAGTGAGCTCATTATTTCTCCGGGCTCCATCATCATGTAGAACTGTCTCTCACGGTACAGTCTGTCCGACTTGCCCGCAGCCGCCATGCGCTGTCCTATCTCACTGTGTATCATCTTATATATCTTCTTTGGTCTTATCCGCTCTCTGTACACCTCATCAAATAACCCAAGCTCAAACACTCTGTCGACATCCTTCTCCGCATCCGCAACAGTTTTCCCTGAGAAGTCTGCAAGCTCCATGATCTTGTGATAAATGTTTCCTATCTCATTTCCATGGACTATCCTCTCCTCACTCATGAATGCTGGGATTGGGACCTCACTTCTGGCACTGTACTCCCTGCTGGTTAGGATATCCGGTGTAATGGCATCCTCACCGTGCGCCTGAAGTCTTTTTATCTCGGTTATGGACATCTTACTCTTAAGCCCCGAATGTCTGTAGCCATACCTGAATTCCAGTCCGTTCTTCACATGGTCATACAGTTCTTTGTCGAGCTTCGCTTCAGAGGCTTCCACTGTCATATTTTCTGCTTCATCCTGATCAGTCTCAGGAGACATAAAGCTGTCGGCCTCCACCTCGATGCTCTTCACATGATCGCACTCTCCCACATATCTGAGCGCGGTATATATCCAGGCGGCATAGCCATTTGCTTTCATGATAGATGCATAATTCATCCTGTCTCCGATTATATACATATCACAGGCTGCCTTGAATTTATCTGCATCCTTCACGCACCCGGTCATGTACAACTTTTCCTTTGCCCTGGTTAACGCCACATACAGGACTCTCATCTCCTCGGCATAGGTCTCCGCAACGATATTCTTACTCATTATCCGCTTGAAAAATGTCATTCTTCTGGCTCTTGTTCTGAGGTCGACCTGGTCGCACGCCAGATAATGATCCTGGTGGACAAGCACATTTGATCTGGTGTCCATCAGATTAAACTCCTTGCCGAGCCCAGACACAAATACAACAGGGAACTCCAGTCCCTTGCTCTTGTGCATGGTCATGACTCGGACGACGTCCTCATTCTCACTGACCACATCAGCCTCTGCAAAATCCAGATCATTTGTCTTGAGCTCATCAACATATCGGATGAAGTTGAACACGCCCTTGCTGTTCTCCTCGAAATCATCCGCCTTCTTGATGAGCATGTCGATATTCGCCTGGCGTCTTCTTCCCATCGGTCTGGCACCGACAAACCAGTAAAATCCGGTGGTGTCCAGCACGTATCTTATTATGTCGCTTATGGACATATAATTTTTATTCTTCTTGAGATAGTCAAGCATGCGGAGGAATTCCCACAGTCTGTCCACAGCGTGTTTTTTCTCGCCCACATGGGTGTCCATATAATCTATGACCTTGTCATAAAGTCTGGCGTTCCAGTCCGTGCCGTTCTTCTCGTATCTGCTGCGGTATTCACCCACTATAACCGCAAGCTCCTCCTCATCAAGGCCCACCAGTGGCGACCTTAAGACAGCAGCCAGGTCGTAATCCACGTAGCTGTTATCAACTATGGAGAGCATGCTGACCAGTGTCCGTATCTCAGCAGCATCAAAGTAGCCACTCTCACTCTCAATATACAGAGGTATGCCCTTCTCCTGAAATACCCTGTCAAATATGGTGGATGCTGTGGACACACTTCTAAGCAGTATGACGATATCCTTATATCTGACAGGTCTCCTGTCAGCACCACTTCCAACATACAGAGGTTCACTTCCGTCAACAATATCACGTATCTTACCGGCGATATAATTCGCCTCAACCTCAGGATTGCCATACTCCTCAGATACATCCGCTTCTCTCATATTGTTGTCTATGAGTATGAACTCTGATACAGGGCCATGATCCACGTCATCCGGCTCCGTCATCCCTTCTCCGTCACTTATGGCAAATCTGGAATTGAGCTTTGCGCCCTCATCGTACTCTATGTCTCCTATCTCTCGCCTCATGAGCTGGGCAAATATTGAGTTCACCGTCTTTAACACATTTATCTCACTTCGGAAGTTTCTGGTCAGCAGTATGCTGTTGCCATCTATGTCCGGGTCAGCTATGTCAGCATCACCCAGCCTGCGGTAGCTGTCATACTTCTCTATGAACAGATCCGGTCTCGCCATTCTGAATCTGTATATGCTCTGCTTAACATCGCCGACCATGAATGTGTTGTGGATATCCTCACCGTGTCCCGACACACTTGCCAGAATGTATTCCTGCAGAAAGTTACTGTCCTGATACTCATCTATAAGTATCTCCCTGTACCGCCTTGAGACTTCCTTTCCAATCTCTGAAGGAACGGCCCTGCCATCCTCTATTCCATCGCACAATATCCTGAACGCAAACTCCTCTATGTCGTGGAACTCGAACATATTCTTGTCCATCTTGACCTTCATGAGTTCATCCATGTAAAGCCCAGTGAGCTTCAAAAGTGATGATATCACTGGCTCAGTCATGGCTGCCTGCCTCAGAATGTCATCCACATCCAGGACGACCGAAACTATGTCGTCTATGATCGACTTATACACATCCCGCCTTGATTTGACAAATTCCTTCTTCTCCGGGTCAGCTCCACCGCCCGGGTTCACAAATCTGTCAAATGCATAGCATATACTCCGGCCCTGGGCATCCTTCTCCATCTTGAGTCCCTCCGGTCTTAACGACGTTCTGTATATATCCCTGAGTTCAAACAGATCAACGTGCAGGTCGTCTTCCCCGCCACAGCTTCTGAGCATGTGTGTTATCAGCTCAGCATCCTTGTCCACACGGAGGCCGTACGCCTCAAGGCCATATGCCTCAGTTGCATATTTCTTGCACTCCCTGACCATATCATCCGCAGTTCTGAGCATCATGTACACCCTGTCCGCAAATGTTCTGACCATCGGAAGTTCCATGACAGCTCTTCTTTTCTCCCCCTCAGTGGATGATGTGTCCACGGCAAATTTCATGGCATCCGCCGCCTGCGCAAGCCATTTCTTCGGCTCCGGATAGCTGGATATAACCTTTATTATCCTCTCAACTATATCCGGCACGGCACTGTCGCTCTCATTTCTCGCAAATGTCCTTATCAGCCTGTCGAAACCGGGCACGACCGATTCATCCTCATAGCACATCTCCATGACCTGATCCATCACGTCGTGCTTTATGATCTTCATCTCCGTGTCGTCCGCTATGCCAAATGCACAGTCGAGCTCCACCCTCGCAAAGTATTCCTTCACTATCCTAAGGCAAAAGCTGTCTATGGTGCAGATGTCAGCGTGGTTGATCAACGTCATCTGCTTTATAAGGTGCTCGTCATAGTCTCCCTGCGCCATCATCTCATCTATCTTTTTCTGCAGTGCCTGTCCTATCTTCTCCTTCATCTGAGCCGCTGCCGCATTTGTAAATGTAACCACAAGGAGCTCATCCACAGACACAGGCTCGCTACCCTCTATTCTGTCACCTTGCGAATTCCTTCCGGCCACCATCTCTATGATGCGCTCCACGAGAACCGCAGTCTTACCTGAGCCCGCCGCTGCAGACACAAGAAGATTGCCCTGTCTTGTGTCGATGACATGTGCCTGCTGGTCTGTCCACTTTATTCCATTGTCAGTCTTCATATCTTTTCCCATGCCATCATTCCTCACTTATCTCTATATCAAACTTTGCAGCTCTCTTCGCTATCTGTTCAGCCTGTTCTCGCAGCTCCTCAAGATGCGCCCTCTCCTCCGCCAGCTTCTTTCTGGTGCTCTCGAGAGTCTCCCTCATCTTCTGTGTTGCCTTATCGCCGCGGTCATCGACCTTCTTCTGTGCATCATCGTACTTTTTCTTGGCGCTGTCACATGCCTTAACAGCCTTCTCCATATCCCCCCTGACCTTCCTGTAGTCAGTCCTGATATTCTTTATATCCTCAGCTTTGCGGTTGTAATTTTCCGCCTCGCCCCTATAGATCCTGGAGTATGAATTGCCTGAATACTTGCTGTCAAATGCACATATGCCCTTAAAATCACAGTATTTGCACGCATTTGCCTTGCCCTCATTGACCGGATTTATCTCGATGCTTCCCTCAGCTATACTGCCGGCAAGCCTCTCTATGTTCCTGCGGTTCGCCTCCATGAGATCTGTTATAAGAGTCTCCTCAAGGCTCTGTCCGTTCTTGAGTGTCGCTGAGCTGTTGTCCATGACCTTCAGCGCCCTGTTATCTCCATTGTACAGGCCTGAATATCTGGACTCCTCAAGTATCTTCTTCTCGAAGGTGTCCACAAGCACTCCCCCGAACACCTCGTCATCGGCCGCAAATCCCATGCCGTCATCGGTGTATCTGATCTTATCTCCCATTGCCGTCACGTCACATGCCGGATTGTCAAAGGTATAATACAGAAGTCCGCCCACATGTATACCACCAGGTCTTCCAAGCTGTGCCATCCTGCGCTTTTCAAGCTCGCAGGCTATGGCGCCGTATGTCACGAGCTGCATCTGGAGTCCTCCGAGCACCTTGTCTATATCCAGCTTCTTATCAGATGACTTGTAATCTATGATCTTGAAATAAGCATCCCTGTCATCCGTAAATTCATCTATTCTGTCTATAACTCCCTTGAGGCTCATCGTGAGTCCATTTGGAAGATTAAATATATATCTGTCTATGTTGTCTGCATTTTCCGATGTGTTGAACCGCCGCTCAAAATTCTCCGGGTCCATCTCCCCACATCTGATAAATGTGCGGAGCGTCCTGGCTGTCCTCGACGCAACATCCGCCAGAAGCTTTTTCATGTATGCCGCTCTTGAAGAATCCTCAAAGTACGGCCCGGCTTCATCCTCCGCAGATTCATTTGCAAATTCCACCGCCTTCTGTTCCAGCTCCGCCTCGTCCAGATGTACCCAGTCGTTGTCCCTGAACATCCTGACAAATGAGAATATCTTCTCCATGGTGCTGTGAAGTATATTACCAACATTTGCAGCGCCTATCCTGTATGTCTCCCTCTCTCTGAGCGAAAGTCCGTATGTCAGGAAATACTTGAACTGGCACTCAGCATACCGCTCAAGCTTGGACACACTCTCCACCAGATTCTCTCCATATATAAGGCGTACAGTATCTGGAGACAGATTTTTTGACGAGTTAACATAATTCTGCCCGAAGTTGATCGATCTGAGCTGTCTGCCATATCCCATCTTCGAAAGCAGTTTTCTGACAGCGTCCAGCGTCTCCCCGGCTTCAGCGTCATCAGAATGTCTGATGATGTATCTGAGCGCTCCCGCCGCAGTCTCCGGCATCTGACCGTCCACATCATACTCCTCCGTCCGTATATCCGGGAATATATTCTTTATCCTGTCTATCAGGTATGACGGCTTCATGGACTTGAGATCCTCTCCGATCTTTCGGCACAGCACATAGATCATATCCGACGCCTTGGTGAGCGTGGTGTATATATAGAACTGTTCTATATACGCATTTGTCTTATCTGATGGGGCCAGCTCTATACCGTAGTCCTCAAGGCTCTGGCGGTCTGCACCGGAGAGTATCCTGCCCTTCTTGGCCGGTTTCGGAATTATGCCTTCGTTCACTCCCGCCATGAACAGCACCTTTATATGGTTGAGCCTTGATCTCGTCATATCGCCGACCACCACGCGGTCTATAGTCGGAGGCACTATACCGATCTCCATATCCGCTATGCCTGCATCCAGGATTCCCGCATATTCTTTTACGGTAAGCTTCTCATCGCCGATTATAGCCTCCATCTTCTCAAACAGGGCAACAACCTTGTCAAATATCCTTCCGTATGCATCTCCCTCATCCCATCTCTCCTGCTCATACAGCACTTTCTTATGAGCCTCAAGCTTACCGCACACATCAAGCTGCGCAAGGAAGCTGTAAAGAGATTCCGTATATGTTCTCACTGTGTTCTTGGAGCCAGGGCTTGCCGGCTTCCACACATCGATACATTTGTCCGGGAAAAGCTCCATGATCTGGGCTCTTATAGACTCCATGTCTGCCGCATAGTCAGGATTCCTGTCATCGGTTATCTCCTTCGTCCAGCTCCTGTAACCCCTGAGATTCCTGAGAAGCACATAGTTCTCCATCCTCTCAATGTCGTCCTGATCCACACCGGTCATTCCTGACTTTAACAGTCTGAACACGCTGTCAAATGAGAAGTTGTCCGTCATCACACCTAGGAAAGCCCTTATGGTGTCTGAGCACGGATCTCCCTTAAGAGATATATTTGCATCTATGAACACAGGGATATCGTATTCCTCCATCGCCTGACGGTAATACCTTGCCACATCCTGCAGATCACCCGCAACCACGGCTATATCCTTATAACGGTATCCCTTGTCCCTGACAAGCTCTCGTATTCTTCCCGCTATATACTCAGCCTCGTCTGCCGCCCTGTCCACAGCGACCACATGTATGTCTCCGTCATCGCCTGTGACTCTGCCATGGGGATATCTGAACAGATTGGCCTCAAGTCCGGCAAGCTCCTTGCTTTTCTCGAATCTGTACGGTCTGCGATCCTGACACATAACGACATTATCCAGTATGTCCACCTGCTCATCACCCGCCATTCTCACAAGCGCCTGCACAGTCTCCTTGGTGAGTCTGAACAGCTCGTACTCCTTCGGCTTTGTGAAGCCTATCTGCGACGCATCTATCGTAAATACAAATATCATGCTCTCAACGCGTGTCATGAGCTTCCTGATAAGATCCATCTGTACTGGTGTAAATCCTGTGAATCCGTCAAGATACAGATGGCTGTGTGCCAGCATATCCGACCTGTCCACGCACTCAGCCAGCAGCTCTATGAGCTGCTCCGCAACTATATAGCTGCCATCCCTGTTGTACTCCTCAAATCTCTCGTATATAAGCCTGATGTCATGCATTTTTCTGTATACCAGACTGTCCTTATCCAGCTTGTCCATGACTGCATCTATCGAATCCCTGTCAACCGCATACTGGAACAGCTCAGACATCATGGATTTCATCTCATCTATAAAGCCCATCTTGTTGATATAGCTTCCATACACAAGGAGCTCGTCCTGTGACTCCATAAGGATCTTCTTGATAAGCATGCTCTTGCCAAAGTCCTCCAGAACCCTTCCCGGATTAACCGACAGCTCATCGAATACTCGGTACGCAAGTCTGTTGAAGCCTATGGCATCTATGTTCATTGTTCCATGTCTCGGATGCATGGTCACTATATCCCTCTGCGCCTCCATGGAGAACTGCTCTGGAACCACGTACAAATAATTCAGGTCTCCGTGAGCCATCGACTCCTCTATCAGCTTCTTTATCACATATTCTGTTTTTCCTGAACCGGCGGGTCCCAGTACAAACTGTATTGCCATCTGTATTCTCCTTACACCTCAATATACTGTTATCTATGCTGTTTTTTCATCTGCTAATAATTTTCTCATAAAATCGCTCTCTTGTGAATAAAATATATAAAAAACAGGGAGAGCAAATAATGTCATCAACTAAACTTATCGTATTAAAATCAAAAGAACTCATATACACCGCCATACTGCTGGCACTTGTGATCGTATTTGTCATTATACTTATCACCATGTTCCGCGGCAAAGATTCGGATGACACCAGTGGTTCAGCCAGGAGCATCGCAACCTCAGCCCAGACTGATCCGTCTCCTAAGCTCGACGAGATACATTACACACCGGGGACATACTCATCTTCCCTTGTTCTGGGAGAAAACACTCTGTCCGTCATGGTCACTGTGGATGAGGACTACATCACAGATGTGTCATTCAAACAGGTGGATGAGACTGTGACCACCATGTACCCACTTCTTGAAACGGCCCTTGAGGATATCAATACTCAGCTTCACTACATATCTTCCGTGGACGATATAACACCTTCCGGAGACAGCACATACACTACCAGACTTATCATAGATTCCATACGAAACGCCCTGAAGGATGCCGTGATCAACTAGCTGTCACGGTGCTTTCCGCCAAAACAAAAGGACATATGACCGTATATATTTTGCATTATATACTGTCATATGTCCTTTATTTATCTCACCGTTTTATCCGTTCGTTACTGCTTTGCAACTATGTTGTCCTTATCCTTGAAAATGCTGCCTCCAGGCACATATCCCCTGACTCTTGATACAGGATAGATGTTGCTGAATCTTCCTATAACTGTTCCAGGATTGAGGACGCTATTGCAGCCAACCTCAACATTATCTCCGAGCATTGCGCCAAACTTCTTAAGTCCTGTTGCTATGTCAAAGTTCTGTCCATTCACCTTTCCCTTAACGTGAACCAGAGTCTTGTCCGACTTCACATTGGATGTGATGCTTCCAGCCCCCATATGTGACTTGAAACCGAGAACTGAATCTCCAACATAGTTGTAATGAGGGACCTGAACATTGTTGAATATGATGACATTCTTAAGCTCTGTGGAATTACCTATAACACAGTTCTCTCCAACCAGTACGCTTCCTCTGATGAATGCCCCCGGGCGGACCTCTGTGCCTGCACCTATGATGGTCGGTCCAAGGATGGTCGCTGTTCCATACACCTTACAGCTCTTATGGATCCACACATTCTCGTCCACCTCTTTGTATTCATCTTTATCCAGGCTCTTTCCAAGCTCAAGCACGAAATCCTTGATGAGTGGAAGTGCCTCCCATGGATAGGTAAGCTTCTCAAGAAGTGGCTTTGCCATGGTCTGATCCAGGCTGTAGAGCTCCTTTATTGTTACAACTGACTGTATATCTTCCATAATAATAGTCTCCTTTTCTATCACATACACATATAATACATACTATGTTATACACCTTTGTATACATATGTTCAATCACTGAGTATCTGCATTCTTCTCAGACCTTGAGCTTGTTCTGGCGGGAGCCTTGGCATCCTTCTTCTGGGCACCTCCGCCCTTGGCGTAGAACACCTTCGTTTTGTCGAATACACCGGTTATTCCATTCTGGTTCTGTATCTGCTTCACAAGGTTTGTGTATTTGGTGACAAATGTGGTCATCTTGTCCGTGTATTCCTGCTTGGATATCTGACCTTCAGCGACACCTTCAAGACCCTTCTCCCAACTCGCTGTCAGGTCTGCTCTCAACAGACCATTGATGGAATAATACACTATGTCGTATATTATCTCTCCAAGAAATGTTGGAGTCACTATCTGAGTCTTCTTGTTCAGTGATATATATTTGTTCTTCTCCAGCTTGGTGATGATCCCGTCTCTTGTGGCACTTGTTCCGATTCCGGCACCCTTGATCTGCTCTCTGAGTGCCTCATCCTCTATGAACTGTCCTGCATTCTCCATGGTCAGGATCAGTGATCCTGAGTTGTATCTCTTAGGCGGGGATGTCTCGCCCTCCTTTATGTCGATTCCCTGGACGCTCAGCTTGTCACCTTTCTTTATTTTCGCAAGCCTTGCTATGAATTCAGGGCTGTACTTCACATCATCCTTCTTCTTGGAAAAGCTGTTGGCAGCCACCTTGAGGTAACCATCGTTTATCAAATATTTGAAGTTGGCAAATAGCTTCTCTCCATTCTTGGAGAGTGTCATTGCAATCTTCTGGTACTCTGCAGCAGGGTAAAATATGCTGAGGAATCTCCTGCATATGATCTCATATACCTTGAGAGCTGTAGGTGCCAGACTTCTAAGTGCTCCAAAGCCCTGTCCGGTAGGTATGATGGCGTAGTGGTCGGTGATCTGCTTATCGTTCACATATTTCGTCTTTGCGATTCCCTTATATGTGCCGCTCTCCATGGCCCCCTGTGCAAATTCTGCCACAGGCTGGAAATTCTTAAGTCCCGATATGTTCCGTCCTATCTCCTTTGCCACGGCCGTTGACAGCACTCTGGCATCTGTTCTCGGATAGGTTACCAGCTTCTTCTCGTAGAGCTCCTGAACTATCTTGAGGGTATCGGACGGACTGATCTTGAAAAGTGATGAACAGTCATTCTGAAGCTCCGCCAGATTGTACAGCATCGGAGGCTGTTTCTTCTCTTTCTTGCGCTCCACAGCCTGGACCACAGCCTCGGGCTCCCCTGCCTTCAGCTCTGCCAGAAGCTGCTCCGCTGCGGGTCTCTCTTTAAATCCATTCTCCTTATACAGAAGAGGCGACTCGAAATACTTTGTGCCCTTCACTGCCTTCCATTCTGCATCAAATGTCTGTCCTTCCTCGCCCACATTTGCAACGAGTCTGTAGAACGGAGTCTTTACAAACTCCCTGATCTCACGCTCTCTCTTCACTATTATACCGAGGACACAGGTCATGACACGGCCCACGGCTATGACACATCTGTCCATGCCGAGATACCTCTGGACTACATTTGAAAACTTCAGCGACAGCGCCCTTGAAAAGTTGATACCCATAAGGTAGTCCTCCTGGGCCCTAAGGTACGCTGCGTCGCTGAGACTGTCGTACTCTGAGAGTGGCTTCGCCTCACGGATTCCCCTGAGGATCTCCTCCTCGGTCTGTGAATCGATCCACACACGGCGTTTCTCCTTGCCGGTTACGTGAGCCATGGAATCCACAAGCCTGTATATGTATTCTCCCTCTCGTCCTGAATCCGTTGCCACATAGATACAGCCTATGTCATCGCGGGTAAGCAATCCCGCAACGATATTGAACTGTTTCTTTGTGTCAGGAAGAACTTCATATTTGTATTCAGTTGGAATAAATGGAATAGTTGAAAGGCTCCACTTCTTAAGATTCGGATCGTAGACCTCCGGGTAGCTCATGGTGACCAGATGTCCGACACACCATGTGACAACCGCTGTATCCGACTCCAAGTAACCATTTCCCGCATTGCCCTTCACCCCCAGCACGTCGGCAAACTGCCTCGCCACGCTGGGCTTCTCTGCTATATATAAATTCTTCAAATTATGCTCCTATTCTTTCAGCATCCTCCACACACATGATCCTGTTTATACCGTGGCCGGTGCAAAAATACATCACAACACATCTGTATATAATAGCAGAATTTGAAGTAAGGGGCAAGCTCTCGCATGTGCGCGCTTGACGGGATTTTAACGCGCAAAAGCACCCCGCCTGCGACATGCGCAGACAGGATGCCTCTAAGCTATTTTATATAGAATTTAGTAGGATTAGTAAACTCAATCTATGTTTTACTGCTCGAATAACAGCTGCTCGTATGTTGGGAATGGCCAAGCTGTCTTTGGAAGTTCCTTCTCAAGCTCATCAGCTGGTTTTCTCACTGTGTCAAATGCTGCAAATACTGTGTTGTGGAAGTACTTAGCCCAGGCCTCTGTATCTCCCTCGTAATCTGCTGCCTTTGCAACCAGCTCCTCAAGGGCTACTGTAGCGCTCTTGAGCTCTGTGAGCTTCTCTGAGATAGTGTTCAGAAGTGATACCTGAACTGTAGGATCAATTCCGAGAGCCTTGATCTCAGCTGCACCCTTTGCAAGCTCTGCCTGATATTCCATAACTGCAGGAATGATCTCCTCATTAGACATCTCTATCATGGTGAGTGCCTCGATGTTGATCTTCTTTGCGTAGTTCTCAAGCATTACATCAGCTCTCGCCTCAAGCTCTGCCTTATCCATAACTCCAAGGTTCTCGAAGATCTTAACGCTCTTATCTGCTGCAAGATAAGGAACAGCATCAACCATGCACTTGATATTTGGAAGACCACGCTTTGCTGCCTCCTCAACCCACTCATCTGAGTAACCATTGCCATTGAAGATGATTCTCTGATGTGCTGTGAGTTCTCTTCTGATGAGTGCCTTGCAGGCTGTCTCGAAATCGTCAGCACCCTCAAGTTCATCTGTCATCTTCTTGATCTGATCTGCAACTATTGTGTTAAGTACCATCATTGGGAATGCGATGGACTGTGTTGAACCAACCATTCTGAACTCGAACTTGTTACCTGTGAATGCAAATGGTGATGTTCTGTTTCTATCTGTGGCATCCATTGTAAATGTAGGAAGTGTTGATGCACCTGATACATATGTCTTGCCCTTTGGTGACTCTGTAGCCTCACCCTTCTCGATGATCTGCTCAACGATCGACTGGAGCTGCTCTCCAAGGAATGCTGAGATGATTGCTGGAGGTGCCTCGTTAGCTCCAAGTCTGTGATCATTTCCTGCTGATGAAGCGGAAAGTCTCAGAAGCTCAGCGTTGTTATCTACTGCTGCCAGAACTGCTGCCAGGAAAAACTGGAACTGAAGATTTGTCTCAGGATGCTTGCCTGGATCGATGAGGTTCTCGCCCTCGTCTGTTGAGATCGACCAGTTGTTGTGCTTACCTGAACCATTTACACCGGCAAATGGCTTCTCATGGAGTACACACTCAAGGTCATGCTTTGCAGCTATCTTCTTCATAGTTGCCATAACCAGATGGTTCTGATCTGTAGCGATGTTGGTTGTTGAGAAGATTGGAGCAAGCTCATGCTGTGCAGGAGCAACCTCATTGTGCTGTGTCTTTGCAAGGATGCCGTACTTCCACAGCTCCTCGTTCAGCTCTGTCATGTATGATGCAATCTTATCCTTGATTGCTGCGAAATACTGATCATCAAGCTCCTGTCCCTTTGGAGGCATTGCTCCGAAAAGTGTACGTCCACAGAGCTTAAGATCTGTTCTCTTTGCAAATTTCTTCTTATCTATCAGGAAGTACTCCTGCTCAGGACCAACTGATGAAGTAACCTTCTTGGCTGTTGTGTTGCCGAACATTGTAAGAGCCTTAAGGGCTTCCTTGCTGATGGCATCCATTGAACGGAGAAGAGGTGTCTTATAGTCAAGTGACTCTCCTGTATATGATGTGAATGCTGCCGGGATACAGAGGATACATGTTCCCTCATCTGTTGTCTTTACAAATGCTGGTGATGTACAATCCCATGCTGTATATCCTCTTGCAGCACATGTCTCACGAAGACCGCCTGAAGGGAATGATGAAGCATCCGGCTCCGACTTGATGAGCTCCTTGCCTGTGAACTGGAGGATAACACCGCCATCACCGACTGTGCTTACGAATGAGTCGTGCTTCTCTGCTGTTGTCTCTGTAAGTGGCTGGAACCAATGTGTATAATGTGTTGCACCAAGCTCCATTGCCCATTCCTTCATGGCTGCTGCAACTGAATCTGCGATTGATGTATCGAGAGGCTCGCCCTTGTCAATAGTCGCCTTGAGTGACTTGTAAACTGCTTTTGGAAGTCTCTCTCTCATGACCTGATCTGAGAATACGTGTGAGCCAAATACGGCTGAAATTTTGTTCATCATAATTACTACTCCTTTTCTTGATTAAAAATGAATCCTTAACGTATCCTCAAAAAAAGAGAAAGGTGTCCTCCTTTTTGAGAACACCTTTGTCCATTTCGTATCATCTAATTGTTGAATATAAAATACTCCATATTCTTTCAAAAATCAACCCCTAATTTTAAAAAATTTATCAAACATATATTGCACTGTTCTCATCCACACAGTAGCACGCCAGCTTTCCGCCCCTGTATCTCTCCCCATTTCCGCAGTCGAGATCCATATAGTAAGGTGTCACGTAAACGTTGTAGGAATGATCTTCATTGAGTCTGTTCGTCGTCACATGTCCGCAGAACACATACCTGTCAAATGCTTTTTTATCTGAAAAAGGAACATTGTGGATATCAGGTGAGATGAGAAATCTGTATTCATCTCTTCTCACGGCATTCGTTATAGATTCAGTGATATTGATCGTTCTATCAGCATTTCTGATGTATGAACCGCAATGTATACCCGAATGTGTGACTACACAATCTCCATACTGCGGTGACCTAATCTCAGTATAATGTGGCAGATGTGCCAGAAACCCATGCAGTTTCATCTGATCATCCACATTGAGCTTCTTGATATCTCTGACTGTTCCACCACCGCCGAATATGATCCACTGTCTCTCTGACATGCTTCCCTCTATGTACATCTGGGCAAACAGTTCATGATTACCCTTTATGAGCTGCATCGAACCATCCACAAGATAGTCCGACATAAACTCAAGAAGAGAAATTCCCTCATCGTTCCAGTCAAATATGTCTCCCATGACTATCATGTGGTCCACGGCTGGATCAAAGCTTATCTTTTTCAACATTTTTCTGAATGACATGACATCTCCGTGGATGTCGGATATGAGATATAACATGTATTCTTCCTTTGATAATCGTTCTATCAGTCCAGCCTCTTAATAAGCTCCTCATATATCTCCTCCGCCACCGCCAGCTTATATGCAAGTCTTGTCGGCTGAGGCGGGAGCTCCACATAATATGCTTCCACATCGCCATCTATGTCTATGGCAAAGTATACCTGTCCCGGAACTGAAACGTTAGGATTCGCCGGATCAACATTGCCCATTGTTCCAGTCACGCCGATCCCTATATT
>NZ_QTZF01000001.1:721280-726979 GCF_003462545.1 Coprococcus sp. OM06-34AC | reverse complement strand
GCTGTACTAGGGGCGGCGGCCGCCACGGTAACACAGTCTATAGCGACATCTGCTATTATTGGTGCAGCCACGTCAGGCGTTATGAATGGAATAGCTTCCATGAATTCCGGCAACTCATTTTATGATGGATTTGCAAGTGGCTTTGAATCTGGAGCAATATTGGGTGCAATCAGTGGAGGATTAGGAGCTGGAACATCTGCAATTATGTCAGGGGCAGAACTCACAGTAGGAAGAGTCATGGCTGTAAAAGCTATGAATATGGTATCTGATGCAACTGTAGATAGTGTGGTATATGCGTATCACTCAAACAAGTATGATAAAGACTTTACTGGCGGAGATATAGTTAAGACTTGGGTAAAAAGTGCGGCAACATCGTTTGCTATGCAGTCTGTTGGAGGTGGAAAACCATCGTCAAAGACGGATGGTGGAAATGGTGTTATATCTACATGCAAAGGACGGGGGGAGCCTGAAGGTAGTTTTAAATGTAAGAGTGGTAGAGAATCATCAATAAAGGATTACTCAAATAGATTTGCGGATAGTTTGGTAGATGATTTTAATACTGATGTTGAAGTTAGAGATGTTGTAAAAGAAGATATGATTTTAGTTCAATTTAGTTCTGATGCGCCAAACGCATCACTTAGGTATTGGACAACAATTGATGAGGCTAATGGAATTTCTACAATTGAAGAATATATGGATAAAATGGCATTATCAAAAGAATGGGGAAATCGAAATGTTGTAAAAGTTGCTAGAGTGAAGAAGAAAACAGAAGTTACTCATGCTATTGGAACAGCAAAAGCACAAACTAAAATTAGCGATCCTAGACCTGGAAATGGTAAACAAATTTTATTTAGTAAGTTTGATTCAAATTGGATTACGGAAGTAAGAAATATAAAGGAATAGGTGTTTAATTATGAAAAGAGAAATTATGAAAAGAGAAATTATGAAAAAAAAGTTAAGTGATTTACAATGTGAAATAGGAAAAATTAAAGATGATGTTGATGATTATACAAGAGAGTATCTTAGTAAAATGGAAAAAATTATAGAAGAATATAAAAATAAGTTGGATTCAAATAAAATGGATGAATCAGATGGAGGGACATTAGGATTTAGAAGAGCAATACTCGAAGATGACAATCTCGCAAACATAGACTCCTTGTATAATGCAGCGGTAGCAGTTGATAAATTTTATAGTCAAGAGTGTAGAGAGTGGTAGTAAGGCTAAATTAGATTATGTTACTTCAAATAGAAAAGAATATTAAGAATATCTGATGAAATAAGAACGTTGCTTATTTTGTTATGTGAAAAGCCAGTAGACATAAAAAGCTACTGGCACTTTCATGCTTAAATTTATTAGAGACAATGGAGTGTTGCGTCCAGTTACTTTCTGGTGGAAAGGAAGTTGTGAGACTATACAAGAACAGGGACGCATCAAAGCAGGTGTTTAAAGCGGATAAGTCGTAACTTGGCATTAATTGGCAGGCTTGAAGACACAACTTCTGGAAGATGCATAGAATTTCCTGCACCGTGGATTGGATGGATTGAGGAATATGCTACAAATGGAAGAATAATAGCAGGAGGGGGTTAGGTGAAAGATAAGAAATAGAATAAGGTAAGCTTAAAATTGTTGAAAAAAATAATTGGAGGATGAGACCAGTGAAGGAAAGCTGGCTATAGGCATAGGCGTGCTTGTGGTTACAGCAGCGGTTGTGATAGTCTGCCCTGCTGTACTAGGGGCGGCGGCCGCCACGGTAACACAGTTTATAGCGACATCTGCCCTCGTGGGATCAGCAATATCTGGTATAATGAATGGCGCTGCATCAGTGAAAGCAGGAAAGTCGTTTTTTGATGGATTTGCAAGTGGCGTTGAAGAGGGGGCAATAATAGGTACAGCTACATACATATATCATGGAAACAAATATGATAAAGCAATAACAGGCGGAGATGTAGCCAAGACCTGGGCAGAGTGTGCAATAACATCATTTGTTTTGCGGTCAGTTTTTGAGGGTGGAAAGTCATCACCCAAAGCAGATGGAAAGAATAGGGTTATGTCTACTAGCAAAGGTCGGGGGTAGTCTGAAAGTAGTATTACTTGTGAGACCAGCTATGGGAAGTCGTGGAAAATATGATACTACAGCAGATTTTCTGACTAATATTGAAAATCGAAATGGAAAATTTTATACAGATAAAGCCACAATAGATAAAATTGGACAGGTTGAAGCTAGAGGAGAAGATTTTTCACTGTTGAATAAAAGGATAATGAGTTCCCGTGCATCTACTGAAGGAGGAACTTCTGTTGTATATAAATATAGTGATGAATTAGGAACAAAATATTTGATTCATGAAGTTACAGATGCCAGGGGATATATTATTCACAGAGACTTTGATGCTGTAAGAATTTCATCGGGACAATTGATAAACAAGGGACATTAGTTAGGAGGTTGATATGTATCATAATGAAATGGAAAAAATAATAGAAAAAGTAGTAAAAGGTGATATAGATAAAAATGTATTAATGGAATATTTAATTGACGATTTTGATTGTGAAAAAATATATGACTCAGATGAGGAACTGATAACAGATGCTTTTTTTACATTAAAACATTATGCCAGTGGCGAAGAAGAGGTTAGCAAAGATGAGTGGATGTATTTCTTAGAGTGTTTAGCAGGAAAACGTGAATATAATATGGAAGCAAAAATGAGCATCACAACTAAGCCTCCCCACAGGCAGGCTTAAATCATAGTCTTGCTACAGCTCCTGTGGCAGTTAAGTGATGTTTACCTTGGTCACGTTTCTTTTTGTAATATGCATTCAACGGACTGTTATGGAAAGAACGGGTAGTTGCAGCGAGAAAAATGGCATGCCGTAAGTAAGGTGAACCCCGTTTGGACATGTGATTATGAGTGCTGCTAAATTCACCGGATTGTCGTACAGTTGGATCAATACCTGCAAAGGCAACTAAGGCAGATGAACTCTTAAATCTGTTTATATCACCGATTTCAGCAAGAATGGTTGCAGCAGCAATCATGCCTATTCCGGGAATGGTATGAAGATAACAATCAAACTTCTCGTAGTACTCAAGAATCTGGCAGTCAAGAGCTTCAATCTGCTTATCAAGAAAATTCATTCTGTCAATGAGCTGTTTTAACTGGAAAGAGAAAGCATCCTGTGCTATCTTAATACCAAAGGTATCAGCTGCAGCTTCTTTGATGGAAATGGCTTTAGCTTTGGTAAGTCGGTTGTGGCTCTTATCTTTTGTGATTTCAAAGAGCTCATCTATTGGTGCATTCTCAATATTCTCAGGGGTGAGATACTTTTCCAGAATGCCCATGGAAGTAGTCCCAAACTGACCGAAACGTATCACTTCTGCAATCAAAAAAGAGTCAATTGAGTCGTTTTTGGTTTGTCGTATATACATTTTTCTCAAAGAATCAGACTGGATAGGATTGATTACATAGATAGTATATCCTTTTGCTTTTAGAAATGAATAAATGGGATACCAGTAATGACCTGTAGCTTCCATGCCAAATACACAAGGGGAATTACCGATGTTTTTAAAGATAAAGCTCATAAGAGAATCTGCACCTTTGTGTGTAGTTGCAAAGCGAAGAGAAGGACCGATTTGTTTGCCTTCAGGTGAAACAATGGATGCTTCATGATGATTTTTGCCAATATCAATGCCTACGATGTACATAATTGAAATCCTTTCTTTTATGAATTATAAGTAGATAGAATCCTCACTTCAATGCGGGTAACAATCTGGTTAGATATACGAAGTACAGCACATATGCTGCCAACATCCAGCTAATACGCAAAATCCTGCAAAGCAGAGGGAGCAGTCTCAATGAACGAAGTCACAAGTGCTTCAAGAGTGGTGACGCACACCTCTATCTATTGGGATTATACACCTGACGATGAACTTTATTTAAAGTATAAGGATGTATTTGACAATCCAAAGTATTATAATCAAGAAACAGGGGCAATAAATTGGACAGAAAAAAATGAATTTGCTGATATACCAATGGATGAAGTGTTACAACCAGGAACAGACCAAAGACCATATAGTGTATTTGAGGTTGTTGAACCAATTAATGTAAAATCGGGTAGTATAGCATCTTGGTTTGATGAACCGGGCGGAGGAATACAATATTTGTTGCCAGATACAGTAGATGAATTATTAGATGCTGGTATTTTAAGGAGAATTCAATAAGCATGACAGTAGAACAATTAGAAAAAGAACTAGAAATGATGGAGATTCCACAAGAATTATATTCAATAATGGTGGGGGGCCTGCCAAATGAAAAATTATGCATTGTAAAGGAAGATAAATGGCAAGTATATTATAGCGAGCGTGGTAGCAAAAGTGGATTGAAATTGTTTGAAACAGAATCAGAGGCGTGTGAGTTTTTTTTGCGAAAAATGAAAAGATATGCAAGAAAATAAATTGATAATGTATCCATATAATGACAACCGAAATTAAAACTAAAAAATTTATCAAAGATGCAGAACGCATTGCTTTATAGTAAAAGTTAAGAAGAAGCATCAGTGAAAGCAGGAAAGTCGTTTTTGATGGATTTGCAAGTGGCTTTGAATCTGGAGCAATATTGGGTGCAATCAGTGGAGGATTAGGAGCTGGAACATCTGCAATTATGTCAGGGGCAGAACTCACAGTAGGAAGAGTCATGGCTGTAAAAGCTATGAATATGGTATCTGATGCAACTGTAGATACTGTGGTATACGCGTATCATTCAAATAAGTATGATAAAGACTTTTCTGGCGGAGATATAGTTAAGACTTGGGTAAAAAGTGCGGCAACATCGTTTGCTATGCAGTCTGTTGTAGGTGGAAAGTCATCGTCAAAGACGGAGACCAGCTATGGGAAGTCAAGTGGAAAAATTGGTGATTTTACAGAATTAGAAGGAAGTAATGTAGACGAGATATTGGATAGAATTCCAGATGAAGCAGTTTTGAGAGAGTTATATCCAGTACAGGGAGGAGCTACAGAAGGATTTGAGTTTAAGTGGGTTCAGAATGGGCAGACATATAGAGTTAGAGTACACAATGTGGACCCAAGTGCCCCGGTTGGCTCTAATGCTTATAATGGTTGGGTTGTTAGAGTTCAATGTGGTAGAAGATATTTTGACCCTACAATAAATGATTTTCGTGAAGCAAAGTATTTTAATCCCAATGGTCCGGATTATGATGAGGTTATTATTAATGATACACATATACCAATCTTGGATCCATATCAAAATTGAATTAGTGGGTGATTAATGGAGGTGTTAAGGATATTGGATGAAAAAAAATTAGAGGAGTTGGTCTCCAATATGGATGATAGAATTAGAATGCACGATTATTCCAAAGAACAACTTTTGTTGTTAATTGAAGACTATGTAACAATTAATTTTCAAGGTATGAAGTATCAGACAAGAGAGGCAATATTGAATATGATATGTGATGCTGTGAATTATTATGATATAGGAAAAGATTTAAATTGGGAATCAATTATTGCTATAAGGGAAGATTTGGAAGATGATTTGAAAGAATATGTTGATGAGATTATTTCTATGCACTACAACTAAGCCTCCCGCCGGCAGGCTTAATTCGTAGTCTCACTACCATATATTAACAGAATTTCTTAGGTTCATAGGGCTTACCATCCCGTACTACAGCATAGATTACGGTGGTAAGCTTTCTT